>NZ_AEEC02000093.1 GCF_000300975.2 Herbaspirillum frisingense GSF30
TTACCGCTGCCGCCGGTGACGTCCTGGATGTTGGCATAGGTGTCGCCATTGGCCAGGCTGCCAGTGCCGCCGCTACCCGTGCCATTGAACAGGTTCACCGTTTCGTCGACGGTGGAATTGGTGTAGCTGACCCGGTTGTGCAGCGAACCCGTGCCGCCGTCGAGGAAGTTGGCCGCCGCGCTGGCGATGAAGACATCGTCGGCGGTGCCGCCGGTGGCGTCCTGGATGTTGG
>NZ_AEEC02000092.1 GCF_000300975.2 Herbaspirillum frisingense GSF30
CCGCAAAGCAAAAACCCTCGCTACTTACGTAACGAGGGTTCTTGGGAGTAACAAGCCTGACGATGACCTACTTTCACACTGGTTGCAGCACTATCATCGGCGCGAAGTCGTTTCACGGTCCTGTTCGGGATGGGAAGGGGTGGTACCAACTTGCTATAGTCATCAGGCATAACTTGTATAGCCACTTGCTCTCGAACGGAGCAGCAAGCAACTCAAACTGGAAGAAGTAATTAGATTCTGGGGTGTGATGCACTAGGGCAAACACAATATATGCTCAACTT
>NZ_AEEC02000091.1 GCF_000300975.2 Herbaspirillum frisingense GSF30
GGAGCGGGAGAAGAGTCTCGAACTCTCGACCTATACCTTGGCAAGGTATCGCTCTACCAACTGAGCTACTCCCGCATGGAGCGTTTTGGAGGCGGGGGTCGGGATCGAACCGGCGTAGACGGCTTTGCAGGCCGCTGCATAACCACTTTGCTACCCCGCCTTGGGGACACGCATACTACCTAAAACGCGTGTTGTTTGCAAACATCTTTTTTGACTTTTTTGACAACTTTCTAAAGCCAAACTTTCAATGCATGCTCACCTATCACAATAAAAAAAGGAAGCTTTGTTAGGCTTCCTTTTTTCCAAGTAACCT
>NZ_AEEC02000090.1 GCF_000300975.2 Herbaspirillum frisingense GSF30
GGATCCGGCTGTAATCCGGGCAGCGCAACGGAACATTCATCAGTGTAAAAATGGAATCAATAAAGCCCTGCGCAGCGCGCAGGGTCAGCCTGAATACGCGTTTAATGACCAGCACAGTCGTGATGGCAAGGTCAGAATAGCGCTGAGGTCTGCCTCGTGAAGAAGGTGTTGCTGACTCATACCAGGCCTGAATCGCCCCATCATCCAGCCAGAAAGTGAGGGAGCCACGGTTGATGAGAGCTTTGTTGTAGGTGGACCAGTTGGTGATTTTGAACTTTTGCTTTGCCACGGAACGGTCTGCGTTGTCGGGAAGATGCGTGATCTGATCCTTCAACTCAGCAAAAGTTCGATTTATTCAACAAAGCC
>NZ_AEEC02000089.1 GCF_000300975.2 Herbaspirillum frisingense GSF30
CCTATCAAGAAATCAAGCAAGCTCTTCTAACTGCCCCAGCCCTGGGGTTGCCAGATTTGACTAAGCCCTTTGAACTCTTTGTCGACGAGAAGCAGGGCTACGCCAAAGGTGTCCTAACGCAAAAACTGGGACCTTGGCGTCGGCCGGTGGCCTACCTGTCCAAAAAGCTAGACCCAGTAGCAGCTGGGTGGCCCCCTTGCCTACGGATGGTAGCAGCCATTGCCGTACTGACAAAGGATGCAGGCAAGCTAACCATGGGACAGCCACTAGTCATTCTGGCCCCCCATGCAGTAGAGGCACTAGTCAAACAACCCTTAAGCAGAATTTCTGTCATCATGGACAGCACGGAACGGGTGAAGCTGCGCCAGTTCTGCTCACTGCCGGTCAGCATCGCCGCCATATTCTGTGCAATACCATCAAAGGTCTGCGTGGCTGCACTTTTTACCTGCGACATACTGTCCGTGGCGCTCTCTTCCCACTCACTCCAGCCGGACTTCAGG
>NZ_AEEC02000088.1 GCF_000300975.2 Herbaspirillum frisingense GSF30
AAATTTTCACCACGACGCGCGATGAAGCCGGTCCCACTCGACAGTAAGGTATCCCTGAAATACATTTCGATACGCAAGGCTTGAAGAGAAGGTAGTGCTACATTCATAAGTGGATGCAAGTAGATATTTTTCCGAAAATCATCAACCTAAGAGGAAATTCATGTCGCTAGAAGAAACCAAATCCCAACTCATCCACATGTTAGAGCAAGACGACGCCAAGGTCATCGCTCTATCGGGAAAATGGGGGACGGGGAAAAGCTATATGTGGGAGCAAATAAAGAAGAGTGAAGTCGCGTTTGCGAAGGATGCTCTTTACGCGTCCGTGTTCGGCCTTTCTTCCATCGATCTCGTTAAGTTGAAGTTGATTCAAAGCGCCGCAAAATCTGTTGATGAATTTCCCGCATTGACTGAAGGGATCAAAAGGACCTGGGGCGCTTTTAGTAAAGTGGCGGAAGGATTTCACAAAGGATTTGCGGCCTTGAATGACATCGGCTTAATTCT
>NZ_AEEC02000087.1 GCF_000300975.2 Herbaspirillum frisingense GSF30
CAGATGGACGGCGCGATCCTGGTGTGCTCGGCCGCTGACGGCCCGATGCCCCAGACCCGTGAACACATCCTGCTGTCCCGTCAGGTCGGCGTTCCTTACATCATCGTCTTCCTGAACAAGGCTGACATGGTGGATGACGAAGAGCTGCTGGAACTGGTGGAAATGGAAGTCCGTGAACTGCTGTCGAAGTACGAGTTCCCTGGCGACGACCTGCCCATCGTGAAGGGTTCGGCCAAGCTGGCGCTGGAAGGCGACACCGGTCCCCTGGGCGAGCAAGCGATCATGGCCCTGGCTGAAGCGCTGGACACCTACATCCCGACCCCGGAACGTGCTGTTGACGGTACCTTCCTGATGCCGGTGGAAGACGTGTTCTCGATCTCGGGTCGTGGCACCGTGGTGACCGGTCGCGTTGAGCGCGGCATCGTCAAGGTCGGCGAAGAAATCGAAATCGTCGGTATCGCTGACACCCAGAAGACCACCTGCACCGGCGTGGAAATGTTCCGCAAGCTGCTGGACCAAGGTCAAGCTGGTGACAACGTTGGCGTTCTGCTGCGTGGTACCAAGCGTGAAGACGTGCAACGTGGTCAGGTTCTGGCCAAGCCGGGTTCGATCAAGCCGCACAAGCACTTCACCGGCGAGATCTATGTTCTGTCGAAGGATGAAGGCGGCCGTCACACCCCGTTCTTCAACAACTACCGTCCGCAGTTCTACTTCCGTACCACTGACGTGACCGGTGCGATCGAACTGCCGAAGGACAAGGAAATGGTCATGCCGGGCGACAACGTGTCGATCACCGTGCAACTGATCAACCCGATCGCCATGGAAGAAGGTCTGCGTTTCGCTATCCGTGAAGGCGGTCGTACCGTCGGCGCCGGCGTCGTCGCCAAGATCTTCGACTAA
>NZ_AEEC02000086.1 GCF_000300975.2 Herbaspirillum frisingense GSF30
GCCGTCCCGTCAAGTCAGCGTAATGCTCTGCCAGTGTTACAACCAATTAACCAATTCTGATTAGAAAAACTCATCGAGCATCAAATGAAACTGCAATTTATTCATATCAGGATTATCAATACCATATTTTTGAAAAAGCCGTTTCTGTAATGAAGGAGAAAACTCACCGAGGCAGTTCCATAGGATGGCAAGATCCTGGTATCGGTCTGCGATTCCGACTCGTCCAACATCAATACAACCTATTAATTTCCCCTCGTCAAAAATAAGGTTATCAAGTGAGAAATCACCATGAGTGACGACTGAATCCGGTGAGAATGGCAAAAGCTTATGCATTTCTTTCCAGACTTGTTCAACAGGCCAGCCATTACGCTCGTCATCAAAATCACTCGCATCAACCAAACCGTTATTCATTCGTGATTGCGCCTGAGCGAGACGAAATACGCGATCGCTGTTAAAAGGACAATTACAAACAGGAATCGAATGCAACCGGCGCAGGAACACTGCCAGCGCATCAACAATATTTTCACCTGAATCAGGATATTCTTCTAATACCTGGAATGCTGTTTTCCCGGGGATCGCAGTGGTGAGTAACCATGCATCATCAGGAGTACGGATAAAATGCTTGATGGTCGGAAGAGGCATAAATTCCGTCAGCCAGTTTAGTCTGACCATCTCATCTGTAACATCATTGGCAACGCTACCTTTGCCATGTTTCAGAAACAACTCTGGCGCATCGGGCTTCCCATACAATCGATAGATTGTCGCACCTGATTGCCCGACATTATCGCGAGCCCATTTATACCCATATAAATCAGCATCCATGTTGGAATTTAATCGCGGCCTCGAGCAAGACGTTTCCCGTTGAATATGGCTCATAACACCCCTTGTATTACTGTTTATGTAAGCAGACAGTTTTATTGTTCATGATGATATATTTTTATCTTGTGCAATGTAACATCAGAGATTTTGAGACACAACGT
>NZ_AEEC02000085.1 GCF_000300975.2 Herbaspirillum frisingense GSF30
CCGCTGGCTTCCACCAGCAGCAGCAGCGAGCCTTCGGCGACCTTGTCACCGACCTTGACCTTGACTTCCTTGACCACGCCGGCCGAGGAAGACGGGATTTCCATGCTGGCCTTGTCGGATTCGACGGTGATCAGGGACTGATCGACCTTGATGGTATCGCCGACCTTGACCATCACCTCGATGACTTCGACTTCCTTGAAATCCCCGATATCGGGGACCTTGACTTCAGAGAGACTCATTGTCCTGGCTCCGTAATGTTCTGTGGTTCGCTAGTGGCGGCTTACAGCAGCGACTTGCGCAGGTCACCCAGCACCTCGGCCAGGTAGGCCGAGAAGCGCGCGCCCATGGCACCGTCGATGACGCGGTGGTCATAGGACAGCGAGGTCGGCAGCATCAGGCGCGGGGCGAACTGCTTGCCGTCCCATACCGGCTTGATGATGGACTTGGACAGGCCCAGGATCGCCACTTCCGGCGCATTGATGATGGGCGTGAAGGCGGTGCCCCCAATGCCACCCAGCGAGGAGATGGTGAAGGTCGCGCCTTGCATGTCGGCCGGCTTCAACTTGCCGTCACGGGCTTGCGCGGACAGTTCGCCCATTTCGATGGCGATCTGGCCGATGCTCTTCTGGTCGGCATTCTTGATGACCGGAACCACCAGGCCGTTCGGGGTATCGGCGGCGAAACCGATGTTGTAGAACTTCTTGAGGATCAGGTTCTCGCCCTTGGCATCCAGCGAGGAATTGAAGGCCGGGAATTTCTTCAGCGCCGAGACGCTGGCCTTGATCACGAAGGCCAGCATGGTCAGCTTGACCGGCGACTTGGACTTGGCGAAGGCATCGTTGGAGGTCTTGCGGAATTCTTCCAGCTCGGTGACGTCGGCTTCGTCGAATTGCGTCACGTGCGGGATCATCACCCAGTTGCGATGCAGGTTGGGGCCGCTGATCTTCTTGATGCGCGACAGGGCCAGCAGTTCGGTCTCGCCGAACTTGCTGAAATCCAGCGACGGCCACGGCAGCAGGTTCATGCCGGTACCGCTGCCATTGGTGGCAGGGGCGGCGGCGACCGCGGTGGAACCGGCCATGACGCCCTTGACGAAGTTCTGCACGTCCAGCTGGAGGATGCGACCCTTGGGGCCGGTGGCCGGCACGCGCGACAGGTCCACGCCGAGTTCGCGGGCGAACTTGCGCACGGACGGCGAGG
>NZ_AEEC02000084.1 GCF_000300975.2 Herbaspirillum frisingense GSF30
GGTTCTTCGAAGAATTCCGTGGACTGATTTTCTGAGTTTTGTATCCTGACGGCTTATTGGATAGTCGTCAGGAGGCAAGATGCTGGATCGCAAGACACTTCAGGCACTGGGTTGCTGGACGGGATACAAGCTGGATCGAGTCGTACTTCCAGAGGGAGACAGCCGAACCTTATCCCTTTATCTGAAGGCGACCAGCAAGGTGATGTACTGCCAGGAGTGTGGAGCGAAGTGCAAGCAAGTCCACGAAACGGTTGTACGCAGGGTGAGGGACTTGCCCTTGTTTGACTACCGGGTCGTTCTGCATGTGCCACGTCGCCGGCTCTGGTGTGACCAATGCGGCGGACCAAGGCTGGAGCGTCTGGATTGGCTGGGCCGGTATCAGCGCGTCACCGCACGCTTGGCCAGAGCCTGCGGACAGCTTTTGCAGAGCTGCACAGTTCAGGCCGTAGCGGCCTTTTACGATCTGGGTTGGCATACGGTTAAATCGATTGATTTGGCCCGGTTGCGTGAGGCAGTGGTCGAACCGGACTGGGCGGCGATTCGTTATCTCGCGATGGATGAATTTGCACTGCATAAAGGCCATCGCTATGCCACGGTGGTCGTAGACCCGATCAGCAGACAGGTTCTGTGGATCGGGCAAGGTCGCTCCCGCGAGACGGCGCGCAGCTTCTTTGAACAGCTGCCAGCGGGTGTGGCACAACGGATTGAAGCCGTGGCGATCGATATGACGACGGCTTACGAACTGGAAATTCGAGAACACTGCCCGCAGGCCGAGATCGTCTATGACCTGTTCCATGTGGTCGCCAAATATGGAAGAGAAGTGATTGACCGGGTTCGGGTGGATCAGGCCAATCAACTACGGCACGACAAGCCGGCTCGCCGGGTTCTCAAGTCTACGCGTTGGCTTCTTCTGCGCAACAAGAACAACTTGAGTCAGGCTCAAGGAGTCCATCTCAACGAAGTTTTAGAGGCCAATGCACCGCTCATGACGGTCTACATTCTGCGGGATGAACTCAAGCGGCTGTGGTTCTACCGCCGAGCTCAGTGGGCAGAAAAAGCGTGGGAACAATGGCAAAGCCAGGCCAAGCAAAGTGGAATCGCAGCATTGAAATTGTTTGCGCAGCGACTTGAAAGCTACTGGCACGGGATCGTTGCCCGCTGCCGTCATCCGCTCAACACCAGCATCGTCGAAGGTATCAACAACACCATCAAGGTCATCAAGCGCAAGGCATACGGCTATCGAGATGATGAGTACTTTTTCCTCAAAATCAAAGCCGCGTTCCCCGGAAATCTGCGATGAA
>NZ_AEEC02000083.1 GCF_000300975.2 Herbaspirillum frisingense GSF30
GGCGATCGCACGTACGCCCAGGATCACCGGCGCGTTCCAGGGAGCGATGCCCAGCACCACGCCAGCGGCCTGGCGCAGACCCATGGCAAGGTTGCCGGGGACGTCCGAGGGGATGATCTCACCGGCAATCTGGGTCGTCATGGCCGCGGCTTCGCGCAAGCCGTCGGCGGCCAGATGCACGTTGAAGGCAGCCCAGTGGTGCGAGGCCCCGGTTTCGGCGGCCATGGCGTCTGCAAACGCCTCGGCGCGGGCCTGCAACGCATCGGCCGCGCGGGTGAGCAAGCTGCGGCGCTCGCCCGGGCCCATGGCTGCCCAGGCGGGAAAGGCGTCGGCCGCTGCCTGCACCGCCGCGTGGGCGTCGGCCACGGTGGCCGCTGGTGCGCGCGAGGCCACGCTGTGGTCGAGCGGATTGCGCCGCTCGAAGTAGGCAGCATCCGCAGCGAAACAGCGCTGGCCGTTGATGAGCATGTTGACTTCCTGCATGGTCTCCTCCTGTTGTCTTTATCTCGGGGTTCAGTTCACGATGTTCGGTTCAGCGCCATCTTGGCGCAGCAAGGCAGACAGCTCATCGCACCAGCACTTCCACCAGGCGCGGTGCGTTGGCAGACAAGGCCGCTTGCAGCGCGCCGGCCAGTTCGGCAGGATCGCTCACGCGCACGCCCTGGCATCCCATGGACTGGGCCAACGCGACGAAATCCAGTCCAGGCAGGTCGGTGCCCTGGACCACATCGTCGGCGCCGAAGCCGAAGGCCGGTGCGAAGTCCTGCAGCGCGGCGTAGCGGCCATTGTTGATGATCACGAAGGTAATGGGTAGGCCCAGTTGTACCGCGCTGTAGATGGCTTGCGGCGAGTACATCGCCGAGCCATCGCCGATGAGCCCGATCACGCGCTGGTGCGGCCGTGCCAGCGCCACACCCACTGCCGCCGGCATCCCATAGCCCAGGCCACCGCTGGCCATGGTGTAGAAGCTGCCGGGGCGGGTGAAGGGCAAGTAGGCTTGCATGGTCGGCCGCGAGCCGGGGGCTTCCTCGACCACGATGTCCTCCGCAGCGCGCACGTCGGCCAGGGTCTGCATCGCAAAGGCGGCGGACATCGGCGTCTCCGGAGCGGCGCGCGTGCGCGGTTCACGCCGGGCCGGCTGCAGACGGGTCGCGGGCGGGTGCTGCGCCATCTGCGCCAGCAGGTCTTGCAGGCCCAGCCGGATATTGCCGACGATGGCGCTGCCTTGCGGGGTCCAGGACGCGGTCATCGGATCATCGATGAGCTGGTACAGCGTCGCCCCAGGCGGCAGGTGCGGGCCGCTGCCTTCGACGTGATAGGTGAAAGCCGGTGCCCCCGCCACGAAGACCAGATCGTGGCCCTCCAGCAGCTGCACGATCTTC
>NZ_AEEC02000082.1 GCF_000300975.2 Herbaspirillum frisingense GSF30
CCCATATCCTCTCAGGCGCCGTGATGGACCCGCGTGCGCTGAGCGAGCTGATCCCTGACTGGAAGGAACAAGGCGCGCCACTGGACACGCCGGTGACCGAAGACCGCTTCCTCTTCCTCTCGGCCGACAAGGCCTACAAGACGCCGAACTGGCTGCTCCCGGCCTGCTTCCAGAACCATGGCAATTATGTGATTTCGCTCTCCAACGTCACGCGCTGGCTGGGCCAGCAGGCCGAAGCGCTGGGCGTGGAAATCTTCCCGGGCTTCCCCGCTGCCGAAGTGCTCTACCACGAGGACGGCTCGGTCAAGGGCGTAGCCACCGGCAACATGGGCATCAACAAGGAGGGCGAACCCGGCCCGGAATTCCAGCTGGGCATGGAACTGCACGCCAAATACACCTTCTTCGCCGAAGGTGCGCGCGGCCACCTGGGCAAGCAGTTGATCGCGAAATACAAGCTGGATGCCGGCCGCGATCCGCAGACCTATGCCATCGGCATCAAAGAACTGTGGGAAGTGAAGCCGGAAGTGCACCAGCCCGGCCTGGTGGTCCACACCGCCGGCTGGCCGCTGTCCAATGACACCTACGGAGGTTCCTTCCTCTATCACCTGGACAACAACCAGGTGGCCGTGGGCTACGTGGTCGGCCTGGCGTACCAGAATCCCTACCTGTCGCCATTCGAGGAATTCCAGCGCTACAAGACCCATCCGGAAATCCGCAAGTTCTTCGAAGGTGGCAAACGCCTCTCCTACGGCGCCCGCGCGATCACCGCCGGCGGCGTGCAATCCTTGCCCAAGCTGGTGTTCCCCGGTGGTGCGCTGCTGGGTTGCGATGCCGGTTTCCTCAATGCCTCGCGCATCAAGGGCAGCCATGCGGCGATCAAGAGCGGCATGCTGGCAGCGGATGCGGCATTCAGTGCCCTGGGCGAGAATCGCCAGTCGGACGAGCTGTCGGCCTACCCGGCCGCCTTCGAGGCTTCCTGGCTGAAGGAAGAACTGCACAAGGCCCGCAACTTCAAGCCCTCGATGAGCAAGGGTCTGGTGGCCGGCACGCTGCTGGTGGGCATCGATCAGGTACTGTTCGGTGGCAAGGCCCCCTGGACCCTGCGCCATACGCATGCCGACCACGAATGCCTGCGTCCGGCCGCTGACTTTGCGCCGATCGCCTATCCCAAGCCGGATGGCAAGCTGACCTTCGATCGCCTGTCATCGGTCTTCATCTCCAATACCAACCATGGCGAAGACCAACCCGCCCACCTGACGCTGAAGGACAAGGCCGTGCCGGTCCAGATCAACCTGGCCAAGTACGCCGGCCCGGAAGCACGCTACTGCCCGGCAGGCGTCTATGAATTCGTCAAGAACGAGGACAACACCGACCGCCTGCAGATCAACGCCCAGAACTGCGTGCACTGCAAGACCTGCGATATCAAGGACCCGACCCAGAACATCGTCTGGGTCACGCCTGAAGGCGGCGGCGGGCCGAA
>NZ_AEEC02000081.1 GCF_000300975.2 Herbaspirillum frisingense GSF30
CGCAGGATGCCGCCCTGCACCTGCCGGGCCGGACCGTTCCAGCCCGCCCCCTCGGCGACCGAGCGCACCAGCGCCGCGCCATGCGCATCGGGCAGGTGTTGCAGACGGTATTGCACGGCGTCCTCGCCGATGCGCTGGGCCAGTTCGTCGAAAAAGATTTCCTGCGCGAAGGTGCTCGCCGCCAACGGGATTTCAGCGCCTTGCGGCCCGATGATCTCCAGCGCCTGCCAGTCGTAGGGCGAGGCCAGGGCGGCGCCGTCGCGCGGGTCGCTGGCATCCTCCAGCGCATAGGCGGTTTCCGTCAGCAGCCAGGCCAGCGGCGGCGGCGGGGCGTCCTGCTCGATATGCAGGTGGTAGCTGCCGAGGCGGCCATCCTGGTCCAGTTCGCCATGCAGCTGCAGCGAGGTCGGGCTGCTGGCGAAGTTGGTCGGCTCCAGCACCAGCGAGACGGCCTGCCCGCATTGCAGGGCCAGTAGCGCCACCACGCCGGCCACGTCGCTGGCGGCGCTGCGCTCCTGCGCGCTGGCCGGCGGGCGGTGGCTGCGCACCTCCACCTGGGCCACGGGCAGGGATAGCAGGGCCGCCACTTCCATGGCGATCAGCGCGGGATTGCCGAAGGGCAGGTCCAGTCGCAGGCTCGCGCCCATCGGGCTGGCCATGGCGACGATGCCGGTCGCGGGGAAAGGGAAAGGGGACGCTGACAGGGCAGAGGATACAGATTCCCCATCGCGCCACTGGTAGTGGGCGTCCATGGTGATGTCGTGCAAGCCGCTGGAATCCTGGCCGCGGGCATGCAGTGTCTGCGCGGCGCGTACGCGCGGGGTGCTGTCCTGCGGTGCTGCCTCGCTCCAGCGCAGGCGCAACTGGCTGCATGCCTGGCGGGCCTGTTCATCGCTGTCGGCCACGACAGCCACCAGATGCCGGCGCTGCACCACTTGTGGCGCGCCCGGGCAGCGCATCGCGGCCTCGCTGTCGAGGCCTTGCAGCCGGGCACCGGTATAGCGGGACTGTTGCCAGTCCAGTCGCGGCGGCAGGGCCAGGCGGGCGTGACGCAGGGATGCTGCGCCGGTGGCCAGCGGGCCGGCCATCTGCCGGGGCAGGGGCGCACTCATTGCGCCGCACCCTGGCGCTGCAGTTCGACCGCACGCAGGGCGGCGCGCATGATTTCCACATGGGTGCCGCAGCGGCAGAGGTTGAAGTCCAGTTCGCTGCGGATCTCGTCTTCGGTCGGGCTGGGCGAGCGCAGCAGCAGGGCCTTGATGGTCATGATCATGCCGTTCATGCAGTAGCCGCACTGTGCGCCCTGTTCATCGATGAAGGCCTGCTGTACCGGGTCCAGCCGTCCCTCCTGGGCCAGGCCGTCCAGCGTGGTCACATGGCGTCCGGCCACGCCAGCCAGCGGGATCACGCAGGAGCGCGCCGCCACGCCATCGACCAGCACGGTACAGGCACCGCACTCGCCCAGGCCGCAGCCGAATTTGGGACCGTTCAGGCAAAGGTCGTTGCGCAACACGTTCAGCAGCGGCGCGTCGGCGGCGATGTCCAGCGTGGCCGCATGGCCGTTGACGTGGAAGGTGATGGGTTCTTGCTTGTGCATGGTCTCTGGTGTCGTGGTGCCCTAGGGCCTGTTCACACTAAATCTGC
>NZ_AEEC02000080.1 GCF_000300975.2 Herbaspirillum frisingense GSF30
TTTCATGGACATTTTCATCCAGCAGATCATCAACGGATTGGTGCTAGGCAGCATGTACGCACTGATCGCCCTGGGCTACACCATGGTGTACGGGGTGCTGAACCTGATCAACTTTGCCCACGGCGACATCCTGATGGTGGGGGCCATGGTGGGCCTGTCGCTGCTCAAACTGGTGCAGCATGTGGCACCGGACCTGCCGGGCATCGTCAAGCTGATCATCGCCATCGTCGGTGCGATCCCGGTGTGTATCGTGGTCAGTCTCCTGATCGAACGCATCGCCTACCGCCCGCTGCGCAATGCGCCGCGCCTGGCGCCGCTGATCACCGCCATCGGCGTGTCGATCCTGCTGCAGACCTTCGCCATGATGATCTGGGGCCGCAGCCCCTTGCCATTCCCGCAGGTCATGCCCTCCGACCCGGTGCACATCGCCGGTGCCCTGATCTCGCCGACCCAGATCATGCTGCTGATCCTGGCGCTGGCCGCCATGATCGGCCTGGTGCTGATTGTGGAAAAGACCAAGATGGGCCGCGCCATGCGCGCCACCGCCGAGAACCCGCGCATCGCCGGCTTGATGGGCGTGGACGCCAACCGCGTCATCATCGTCACCTTCGCCATCGGCGCGGCCCTGGCGGCCATCGCCGGCGTGATGTGGGCGGCCAACTATTCCACCGCACAGTTCGCCATGGGCTTCGTGCCCGGCCTGAAGGCCTTCTCGGCGGCGGTGCTGGGTGGCATCGGCAACATCTACGGCGCCATGCTGGGCGGCATCCTGCTGGGCCTGATCGAAAGCCTGGGGGCCGGTTACATCGGCGACCTGACCGGCAACTTCCTGGGCAGCAACTACCAGGACATCTTCGCCTTCATCGTGCTGATCATCGTGCTGACCCTGCGCCCCTCCGGGATCATGGGCGAGCGCGTGGCGGATCGGGCTTAAGACTCAAGACTTAAAAGTTAAAAACAGAACTTAGAGAATCGGAAGAGAACACTATGGCTCTCATGACCTTCGACATGAAGCGCAACCCGCAGCAGGCGCGCATCAGCCTGCTGGCGCTGTTGGCGCTGATGATCATCTTCCCCATGATTGCCCAGCATTTCGGCAATTCGTGGGTGCGCATCATGGATATGGCACTGCTCTACATCATGCTGGCCCTGGGCCTGAACGTGGTGGTGGGCTTCGCCGGCCTCCTGGACCTGGGCTACATCGCCTTCTACGCCATCGGCGCCTATACCGCAGGCTTGCTGGCCTCGCCGCAGTTCGCGGCCGTGATCGAGTCCTTCGTCAATACCTATCCCGACGTCGGCAACTTCCTGGTCTGGCTGTATGGTCCGCAGATCGTGCAGAACGGCATCCACCTCTCGCTGTGGCTGATCGTGCCGATCTCGGGCGTGCTGGCGGCCCTCTTCGGCGCGCTGCTGGGGGCACCGACCCTGAAGCTGCGCGGTGATTACCTGGCCATCGTGACCCTGGGCTTCGGCGAGATCATCCGTATCTTCATGAACAACCTGAACGCCCCGGTCAACATCACCAACGGCCCGCAGGGGATCAACCTGATCGACCCGATCCGCGTCTTTGGCGTCTCGCTGGCCGGCGAGCCCGGTTCGGGCTCGATGGTGAAGGTCTTCGGCATGAGCCTGCCCTCGGTCAATGCCTACTACTACCTGTTCCTGGTGCTGTGCATCTTCGTGATCTTCTTCTCGGTGCGTCTGCAGGACTCGCGCCTGGGCCGTGCCTGGGTCGCCATCCGCGAAGACGAGATTGCCGCCAAGGCGATGGGCATCAACACCCGCAACGTCAAGCTGCTGGCCTTCGCCATGGGCGCCTCCTTCGGTGG
>NZ_AEEC02000079.1 GCF_000300975.2 Herbaspirillum frisingense GSF30
AAGAGTTCTGAACGTTGTCATGACGTCCAGGCTTGAGGAAGCGTCATTGCAGTAACAAAAATCAAGCTGTTGCGTAAGCGCCGCCACCTTCCGGGTCGCGGCGCTTTATTTTTGCCTGAGACGGGCAGGAATCGTGAGAATTTAAGATAATTCTCAAGTTGCCGTAAAGCTATAACAATCGCAGCAGATTGACCGGTCCGGAAATGGGGAGGACGGTCGCCTGCGCGGCCGGGGGAAGAGCACGGCGTCGAGGCCTGCCTGCATGGAGAAAATCGACGACAGCGGCCATATCGCGGAGTCACGCGGACCCGGTGTAGCAATAGCGGCACTTTCACTTCATCCACCGGAACCACACCAATGTCCATCAAGAACCTTTCCATCAAGGCGCAACTCGCCATTGCCGTCCTTGTGCTGTCCATCCTGCTGCTGGCCATCGGCGCGTCGGGCCTGCTGGGCATGTCGGCCGCCGTCAGTGTCAATCGCCAGCTCTCCGAAGAGCGCATGCCCAAGACCGTCGCTGCCGACAATACGCTGATCTGGATCGGTCGCCAGCGCACCTCGCTGGACCAGGCCGCACTCACCAGCGACCCTGCCTGGGCCGAACGCATGGTCGGCATGGACGCCAATGCGCGCAAGGAAGCCCTGCAGTGGTGGGCCAAGTACACGGCGCTACCGCAGACCGAAGACGGCAAGGTCCTGGTGAAGAAGGTTTCGGATGGCATCGAGAAGACCGAGCAGGAGCTGACCCGCTTTGCCGAGGTGATCAAGGGCGGCGACCGCCAGGCCATCGGCGACCAGGCGCGCAAGGTCGGCACCATCTACACCGCCATGCAACTGGACGGCCAGGCCCTGAGCAAGTACGAGACCGAGCTGGCCACCCGTAGTGCCGAAACCTCCATGGCACGCTACGAAGCCTCGCGCATGTTTTCCATCGTCGCCATCATCGCCGGCCTGCTGCTGGCCTTCTACAGCTGGTGGTCGCTGCGCCGTGCCATCGGCGAGCCGATGCAGCGCGCCCTGCGCCACTTCGACGCCATCGCCTCGGGTGACCTGACCCAGCCGGTGCACGTGCATTCGAAGAACGAAATGGGCCAGTTGCTCAATGGTCTCTCGCGCATGCAGGAGAGTCTCACCCGCACCGTGCGCGCCGTGCGTGGCGGCAGCGATGCCATCGCTACCGCGACCCGTGAAATCGCTTCCGGCAACCTCGATCTGTCCTCCCGTACCGAACAACAGGCGGCTTCGCTGGAAGAGACTGCCTCCAGCATGGAAGAGCTGACCAGCACCGTGAAGCACAACGCCGACAATGCCCGCCAGGCCACCACGCTGGCGGTCAATGCCTCCACCATCGCGGCTGACGGCAATGCGGTGGTGAGCCGGGTGGTGCAGACCATGGAAGAGATCCGCGAGAGCTCCTCGCGCATCACCGACATCGTCAGCATCATCGATGGCATCGCCTTCCAGACCAACATCCTGGCGCTCAATGCAGCGGTCGAAGCAGCCCGTGCCGGCGAGCAGGGACGGGGCTTCGCAGTGGTCGCCACTGAGGTGCGCGCGCTGGCGCAACGTTCCTCCAGCGCAGCCAAGGAGATCAAGGAACTGATCATGCATTCGGAAGAGCGCGTGCAGGCCGGATCGCAGCTGGTGGGTCAGGCCGGCGAGACCATGAACGACGTGATCCAGGCGGTGCAGCGCGTGACCGACATCATGAGCGAAATCTCGGCCGCCTCCAACGAACAGAGCGCCGGCATCGACCAGGTCTCGCGTGCGGTGACGCAGATGGACGAGGCGACCCAGCAGAATGCCGCCCTGGTGGAACAGGCCAGCGCCGCTGCCAAGTCGCTGGAGCAGCAGGCCCAGTCGTTGATGCAGGAAGTGGCGATCTTCCGCGTCGGTGGAGCGGCCATGGCGCCCGCCGTGGCCGCTGCCCCGGTCCGCGCGGCCCAGCCTGCGACCAAGTCCGCAC
>NZ_AEEC02000078.1 GCF_000300975.2 Herbaspirillum frisingense GSF30
CTCAACGTGGCCTTGTTGTCGCTGCCCACGCTGGCCACCATGCTGTGGTTCATGCGCGGCCTGGCACCCACCCGGCTGCACGCGGCCGGCGCGGTGGCCGGGCTGGTGGCGGGCGCACAGGGCGTGCTAGTCTATTCACTTTATTGCGTGGAGATGGCACCGCCCTTCTGGGGTGTCTGGTATGTGCTGGGGGTGGCGCTGCCGACGCTGGCCGGTGCCTGGTCCGGTCCCTGGCTGCTCCGTTGGTGATCCGGCGGCTCTTCCATGACTGAAAGCCTATTCATGTTTGCTCATGCCGCACCGGCCTTGCCGGATGACCGGACCGTCCGACCGGGCCAGCCATTGGCCGGCAAGGAGCCCTCGCACCCCACCGAAGAACGCCTGCGCGCGTTGCTGCTGGCCGGGCTGGACGGGGACGCCGTGGCCTATCGGGATTTCCTTTCCGAACTCAGCGGGCGGCTGCGGGCCTTCCTGCGCAGGCGTCTGCAGAACATGCAGGACGAAGTCGAGGACGTGGTCCAGGAAACCCTGCTGGCGGTGCATAACGCCCGTCATACCTATCGGCCCGACCAGCCGCTGACGGCCTGGGTGCATGCCATCGCCCGCTACAAGCTGATGGATTTCCTGCGTGCCCGCTCGCGCCGGGAAGCCTTCAACGACCCGCTGGACGAAGAACACGACCTGCTGGCCACCTGTGACGACGAACCGGCCCAGGCCCGGCGCGATGTCGGTGCGCTGCTGGAGGAATTGCCCGAGAAACAGCGCCTGCCGATCCTGCATGTGAAGCTGGAAGGCCTGTCGGTGGCCGAGACGGCGCAACTGACGGGGATGTCGGAGTCGGCCGTGAAGGTCGGCATCCACCGTGGCCTCAAGGCGCTAGCCCTCAAGATCAGGGAGAAATTGCAAGCATGAAGACCGATGAACTCATTGCCATGATGGCCAGCGGCGTGGCGCCCGTGGACCGCCGGCTGCCGCTGCGGCAGATGGTGCAGGCACTGACGCTGGGCGCGGTGTTGTCGCTGCTGCTGATGCTGAAGATCTACGGCCTGCGGCCCGACCTGGGCGTGATGCTGGAAGTGCCGATGTTCTGGATCAAGCTGGCCTTCCCGAGCGCTTTGGCCGTGGGGGCCATGCTGGTGCTGCGGCGCCTGATGCGCCCGGGCCTGCGGGTGGGTGCCACCTGGGCTGGTATCGCCTTGCCCAGCCTGGCGATCTGGGCCGGTGGTGCGCTGGTGCTGCTTTCCAGTCCGGCGGCGCAACGCCTGCCGCTGCTCATGGGCAGCACCTGGCGCAGTTGCCCCTTCAATATCGCGCTGCTGTCGGTGCCGCTGTTCATCGGCATCTTCTGGGCCGTGCGCGGCATGGCGCCAACCCGTCTGCGCCTGACCGGTGCGGTGGCCGGGCTGCTGGCAGGGGCCGTGGCGACCATGGTGTATTGCCTGCATTGCCCGGAGATGGAGGCGCCTTTCTGGGGCCTGTGGTATTTCCTGGGGATGCTGGTGCCGGCGCTTGCCGGTCTGTTGCTGGGACCGCGGTTGTTGCGCTGGTAGGCCGGAAAGCAAGCTGAAAAGTGATCTGAAAAACAAGCCGGAAAAACGGAGAAACCAGGAACATGCGACTGTCAGACCTGTGGCGACGCGCCACCCCCAAGACCCCTGCACGTCACACTGCCGACGACGCGCCCTTGCTCACCAGCCTGTTCCTGCTGGCCTGGGCAGTGGAAGCGCGTGATCCCTATACCGGCGGGCATCTGTGGCGGGTGGCGCGGTTGTCGCGGCTGCTGGCCGAAGCGGCCGGGCTGGACCCGGCGCAGGTAGCGCGCATCACCATCGGCGCCTTCCTGCATGACCTGGGCAAGATCGGCATTCCCGACGCGGTACTGGGCAAGAAATCCAAATTGGACGATACCGAATACGCGGTCATCAAGACCCACCCGGAAATCGGTCATCGCATGCTGGCCGGGCATCCCCTGGCGGCGCTGGCCGAGGATGCGGTGCTGCTGCACCATGAAACGCCGGACGGTCGGGGCTATCCCTTCGGGCGACGTGGCGAGGAAATTCCGCTGGCGGCGCGCATCGTGGGCATCTGCGACGCCTTCGATGCCATGACCAGCACGCGGCCCTATCGCAGCGGCATGCCCATTGCGCGGGCCATGGAGATCATCCAGGGTGAGCTGGGCCGGCAATTCGACGCGGCCCTGGGGACTTTGTTCATCGGCTTGCAACAGCATCCCGAGCTGGCCCATATCGTCGGTCACAGCGACGAGGGCATTCCCTTGCAGCGCTGCGTGTCGTGCGGTCCGGTGGTGGTGCGTCCGCGCCACGCGGTGGCGGGCGATACCCTGTACTGCCCGGCCTGCCATAGTGAATACACCATTGCCGCCCACGACCAGGGACTGGTCGCCACCGGCCGGCAGGATACGGCCCGTGCCCTGGCAGTGGCGCCCGACAGTGCACTGATCGGGCGGCTGGTCGGTGAAAACCTGGCGGCCATCGCCTGACGCCGATATGAAAAAGCCCGCGCAGGGCGCGGGCTGGTCGTGAACCGTGCGCCAGGCGCCGGAGTTCAGAAGGTCTC
>NZ_AEEC02000077.1 GCF_000300975.2 Herbaspirillum frisingense GSF30
GGTGTCGGTGGCGGTGGCGGCCGGCGCCAGGCGCGCGGCCACGGCCGCGGCCGAGCCGCCCGAGGAGCCGCCGGGGATAGCGGTCTTGTCCCAGGGGTTCTTCACCGGGCCGTAGAAGGAGTTCTCGTTGCTGGAGCCCATGGCGAACTCGTCACAGTTGAGCTTGCCCAGGGTGACGGTGCCGGCGGCGTTGAACTGTTCCACCACGGTTGCGTCGAAGGGGCTCACGTAGTCCTGCAGCATGCGCGAACCGGCGGTGGTGCGCCAGTTGCGGGTGACGAAGATATCCTTGTGGGCGATCGGGATGCCGGTCAGGGGGCCGGCCTCATTGCCCGCCAGGCGGGCGTCGGCGGCCTGCGCCTGGGCCAGCGTCAGGGCGCGATCCACATGCAGGAAGGCATTGAGGTCACTGGCCTCGATGCGGTCCAGGAACAGGGTCGCCAGTTCGGTGGCGGAAATCTTGCGCGCTTGCAGTTGCGCGGACAGTTCTTTGAGGGTGAGCTTGTGCATGGAATTGGTTACGCTGCGGTCTTGCATGGCCGGCTGGGCCGGGAACGGTCAGGTTCGGTGAGGGCGCTGAGTGCGGTTGTGCGCCGCGCTTATTCGATCACCTTGGGTACCAGGTACAGGCCATCCTGGGTGGCCGGCGCCGGCTGCTGGTAGTCCTCGCGACGATTGGACTCGGTGACCGCGTCCTCGCGCAGGCGCAGCGCCAGCATCGGCTCGATGGCGGCGATCGGGTGCGACAGCGGCTCCACGCCGGAGGTGTCGATGGCCTTCATCTGCTCCACCAGGGCAAAGATGCCATTGAGCTTTTCCAGCGTTTCACCGGCCTGGGCCTCGGTGAGCTCCAGTCGGGACAGGTTGGCGATGCGTTTGACGTCGGAAAGGGCTAGTGACATGGTCGAAAGGACGCGCCGGGCGCGCCGCATGATGTTGAAATTGGAAGACCCGCAGCCAGTGGGGCCAGGAGCGGTTTTCCGGGCCTCGGCAACGTCGGCGAGTGCGCTTGCGCGGCGACCCGGCCGGGTCATGGCATGTATCGCATGAAAAACGGCAAACCCGCGCCAGATGGCGGTCGGAAGGTCTCGCGATGCGGATATTTTTGGCGGTCCGGCTTGCTGGTTTCTCTGGAATTATAAGGTAGAATGTCGGATTAATGCCTTGCTGGCGCCTGATTTTCGCGTCGCCGCAGCATGAACGGACACCTCCCCCTATCAAAAAGCTAGGCGCCCCATGGCGGGCGCATCAGGACAACTCATGTTTGGATTTCTCCGCAGTTACTTTTCTAACGATCTGGCGATCGACCTGGGTACCGCGAACACGCTGATCTACGCGCGCGGCCATGGCATCGTGCTGGACGAGCCTTCGGTCGTGGCGATCCGCCAGCAAGGCGGCCCCAACGGCAAGAAGACCATCCAGGCAGTGGGCAAGGAAGCAAAGCAGATGCTGGGCAAGGTGCCCGGCAACATCGAGGCGATCCGCCCGATGAAGGACGGCGTGATCGCCGATTTCACCGTCACCGAGCAGATGTTGAAGCAGTTCATCCGCATGGTGCATGACTCCAAGCTGTTCCGCCCCTCCCCCCGCATCATCATCTGCGTGCCCTGCGGTTCGACCCAGGTGGAGCGTCGCGCCATCCGTGAATCGGCGCTGGGCGCCGGTGCATCCCAGGTCTACCTGATCGAGGAACCGATGGCTGCGGCCATCGGCTCGGGCCTGCCGGTCTCCGACGCCACCGGTTCGATGGTGGTGGACATCGGCGGCGGCACCACCGAAGTGGGCATCATCTCGCTGGGCGGCATGGTCTACAAGGGTTCGGTGCGTGTGGGTGGCGACAAGTTCGACGAAGCCATCGTCAACTACATCCGCCGCAACTACGGCATGCTGATCGGCGAACAGACCGCCGAAGCGATCAAGAAGGAAATCGGCTCGGCCTTCCCGGGTTCGGAAGTCAAGGAAATGGAAGTCAAGGGCCGCAACCTGTCCGAAGGCATCCCGCGCTCCTTCACCATCTCCAGCAATGAAATCCTGGAAGCCCTGACCGATCCGCTGAACAACATCGTTTCGGCCGTGAAGAACGCGCTGGAACAGACCCCGCCGGAACTGGGCGCCGACATCGCCGAAAAGGGCATGATGCTCACCGGCGGCGGCGCACTGCTGCGCGACCTGGATCGCCTGCTGATGGAAGAAACCGGCCTGCCGGTGATCGTCGCCGAAGACCCGCTGACCTGCGTGGTGCGCGGCTCGGGCATGGCGCTGGACCGCATGGACAAGCTGGGTTCGATCTTCTCGGCCGAGTAATCCGGCATGACCCACGGCCGGCCCTGCAATTTCAGGCCCGGCCGGCAACTGGCAGTATCAGCACGAACCGGCGGCGATGTACCGCCGGATGAGCGGGGAACCGATACGTTCGATATGACGCAGTCCACACCGACTTGTCACGCCTTGCGCACCCCATGTGCGCATCCGGGGCAGGCACGGCTGGCGCTGGGTCGGGTGAACGCCTCGGCTCCCCTTTTTGTTATCGTTTTCGACGCAGGAAGTGAGTTCTCCGCCTGCAGACGGCCGCGCCACGCGGCCCTGCCGGCGGCCTGACGCCATGGAAATCCCACCACTCTTCAAGCAGGGCGCCTCGGCCCGGGTGCGCGTGACCGTCTTCGCATTGCTGTCGGTCGTGATGCTGGTGGTCGACGCCCGCATGCACGTACTGGGTACGCTGCGCCAGGCGCTGGGCACCGCGCTCTATCCGTTCCAGACGGTGGCCATGATCCCGCGCGATGCCATCACCAATTCGAGCGACTATTTTTCCTCGATGGCCTCGCTGCAGCGGGAAAACCACGAGCTGCGCCAGCAACAGATCGTCAATGCCCAGCTGATGCAGCAGGAGCGCCTGCTGGCAGCGGAAAACGCCCAGTTGCGCAAGCTCCTGGACATGCAGCAGAAGGTGCCGGTCAAGTCCATCGTCGGCGAAATCCTGTACGACGCCCGTGACCCGTTTACCCGCAAGATCATCCTCAACCGTGGTTCACAGCAGGGCGTGACGGCGGGCCAGCCGGTGATCGACGAGGTCGGCATCGTGGGCCAGGTGACGCGGGTGTTCCCGTTCACCTCGGAGGTCACGCTGCTGACCGACAAGGACCAGGCCATCCCGGTCCAGGTCCTGCGCAATGGCCTGCGTAGCGTGGCCTACGGCCGTGGCCAGACCGGCGCGCTGGATCTGCGCTTCATGCCGGCCAATGCCGATATCCAGAAGGGCGACGTGCTGGTGACCTCGGGCATCGACGGCGTCTATCCGCCGGGCCTGTCGGTGGCCAGCGTGGCGCTGGTGGAGACGCGCTCGGCCGATTCCTTCGCCCGCATCGTCTGCCGCCCCCTGGCCGGTATCGACCGCCACCGCCAGCTGCTGATCCTGCTGGTGGAAAAGAACCTGCCGCCGCGCCCGGAACCGGACGTCATCGACGAAAAATCGGCCAAGCTGTTCAAGCGTCGCCTGCGTGACAGTACCCGCGACAACAGCGCCGACGAGGCCAATGCCACGCCCAAGGACAAG
>NZ_AEEC02000076.1 GCF_000300975.2 Herbaspirillum frisingense GSF30
GTCGGGCCGCAGCCGGCTTGGGAGGGGTAGCCGCAGAGGCCGGCGTACTTGCCGGTGCGGCCGGACGCACCGGCGCCTTGGGAGCGACCGGCGCTGTCTGCGCCATGCGGGCATGGCTGCCGTCGATGTGGAAGCCACCCACCAGACCGGCCAGGGTCGCCGCCTGATCCTGCAGCGACTGGGCGGCCGCGGCAGCCTGTTCCACCAGCGCAGCATTCTGCTGGGTACCCTCGTCCATCTGGGTAATGGCGCGCCCCACCTCGGCGATGCCGGCGCTCTGTTCCTGGCTGGCCGAGCTGATCTCGCCCACGATATCGGTCACCCGGCGTACGCTGGCCACCACTTCGGTCATGGTGGCGCCGGCCTGTTCGACCAGCTTGCTGCCGGTATCGACCTTGGCGACCGAGTCATCGATCAAGGCCTTGATCTCCTTGGCCGCCGAGGCCGAACGCTGGGCCAGGGAGCGCACCTCCGAAGCCACCACCGCAAAGCCGCGTCCCTGTTCGCCGGCACGGGCTGCTTCCACCGCCGCGTTCAGGGCCAGGATATTGGTCTGGAAGGCGATACCGTCGATCACCCCGATGATGTCGGCGATCTTGCGTGAACTGTCGGTGATGCCTTCCATGGTCTGCACTACCTGGCTGACCACGCTGCCGCCCTGGATGGCCACGTCCGAGGCCGATTCGGCCAACTGGTTGGCCTGGCGCGCGTTGTCGGCGTTCTGCTTGACGGTGGCCGTCAGTTGTTCCATGGCCGAGGCGGTTTCTTCCAGCGAGCCGGCCTGCTGTTCGGTGCGGCCGGACAGGTCGAGGTTGCCGCTGGCGATTTCCTGCGAGGCGGTGGCAATCGTGTCGGCCGAGGTCTTGATATTGGTGATGGTATTGAGCAGCGAATCACGCATGCTGCGCACCGCAAACAGCAGGCTGCTGCGGTCACCCGGCGCGGTCTCGATGTTGGGCGTGAGGTCGCCCTGGGCGATGCGGTTGGCCACGTCGGCCGCCTTGGCCGGATCGCCGCCGATGGTACGCAGGATGCCACGATTGATCACGATCACCAGGCCCACCAGCGCAGCAGCCACCACGGCGAACAGGATCACCATCTGCCACAGGCTGCGCATGAAGGCGGCATTGATGTCATCCATGTAGGCGCCGGTGGTCAGGTGCCAGTCCCAGGGCTGATAGGAGATCACGAAAGAGGTCTTGGCCACCGGTTCGGCTGCGCCGACCTTGGGCCACAGATAGTGGACGAAGCCGCCATTGGGCTGGCTGCCGGCCTTGGTGATCTCGACGAACAGGTTGTTGCCGGCCGGGTCCTTGAAGTTGGTCAGGTCCTTGCCATCCAGTTCGGGCTTGATCGGGTGCATGACGATGATCTGGGCCGAGGTGGAAATCGAGAAGTAGCCATCACTGCCATAGCGCAGGCTCTTGATGGCGGCCTTGGCGCGCTTTTGTGCTTCTTCCTTGCTCATGGTGCCGCCCTCGGCCAGGGCGCCGTAGCCCTTGACCAGCGACAGCGCGGTCTGGCCGATGTTGGTCAGGTCGGCCTTGCGTTCTTCCAGACGGACCTGGCGCACCATGAAGGCGCTGAAGACGGAAATGGCCAGAAGTGCGATGAGGCTCAGTACGAGCGGCAGCCAAAGTTTCTTGCTGAAGGACAACTGGCCCATGATGTAGATCTCCCATTGGTTGGTGGAGGCTCCCCGGCATCCTTGCGCCGGAGCGATTGCGGCGGGACGCTGGCCCCGGACACATCACTTTCTGTGAGCACGATAAGAACAATGACACCCTGAAACTCACCCGGACGGCGAAACCGCAGCAGCCTGGGTGACCTTGTCACTTTACCGATTGATGACAAGGGCGAAGGCGCGAACAGGAGGCGGAAGGGGGGTCACTTCATGGGCTGACGGCAGTACGCAGGCGATACCAGGCCTGGCCTATCCATTCGCGCAGGGCGTAGCTGGCCATCTGCAGGTGGCTGGCGCCGGGCAGGTAATCGGTCACGCGCGCGCGTGCCGGCACCAGGAACAGCGTGGCCGCAGCCCTGGCCTGCAGCCCGGTGCGGGCGAAGGCGCGCATGGCACGCGGCATGTGGATGCTGTCGGTGACGACGATGACGCGCTCGATACCCTCCGCCTTGAGCATGGCCGCCGAGAGGGTGGCGTTGTCGGCAGTGGTGTCGGCATGGCGCTCCTGCCAGCGTACCGGTACGCCGAAATCGCGCTGCAGCACCCGCGCCATCAGTTCGGCCTCGCTCTGCGGCGAGCCGTCCGGACTGCCCCCGGTGACCAGGATGGGCAGACCGCTCTGGCGATGCAGGGCGGCGCCGTATTGCAGCCGCTTCATGCCGATCGGCGTGGCGTCGTCCAGCCCGCCGTATTCCGGCGCCTGGTCGATCCGGCCGGAACCGAGGATGACGATGGCCTGGGCATCCCCCACACTTGCCAGCGGCGGGTACTGGTGTTCCAGCGGGGCGATCAGGCACAGGGCGCCCATCCGGGTACTGAGCAGCAGCAGGCTGGCCACCCCCAACAGCACCAGCGCCGCGCCGGTGCGTGGTGCCCGGCGCCGCCACAGCCAGCCGGCCAGGCATAGCAGCAGGGGGGAGACCGGTGGCAGCAGCAGGCTGCTGGCCACGGCCGAGAGCAGGACGGAAAAGGACATGGGCGGCACGCAAAGCAGGATGAGCGCGCATTGTGCGGCATTGTGCAGCCCCGCGTCACCTGTGTTGCCGTCGCTGAAAATGCACAATTTGCCTCGCGGCACGTAATCCCTGAAAATGCGGGATCGCTAAAGGGAAGGGCATGCGCCCCGGGGAACGCCGTGATACGACTCGTCTTGTTGTTGCTGGGGGCGGATTTCATCCGCCGCAATTGGCATGCATTGGCTGTGGCCGGCCTGGCCTGGGGTGCCATCGGCGTATCGCTGATGATCGATGCCCTGGACGGCGTGCTCAATTTTCCGCTGACCCTGTTCGGCTACCTGCTGTTGCTTGAGAGCCTGGTCACGCTGTGGGTGGCCAACAGTGGCATGGGGGCGCAGAAGACCCTGCGTTACGTCAAGGGGACCCTGTTCCTGCTCATTGCCATCCTGGTCATCACCCAGCACCAGGCCAGCAACATGGCGCTGGCCATGCTGTTCGGCATTGCCTTCACCATCGGCGGCTCGCTGCAGATCACCTCGGCACTGGTGGTCCGTTTCCCGCGCTGGCGCACCGCCATGCTGGGGGGACTGGTGCAGATCGTGCTGGCGATCTTCTTCTTCCAGCCCTATCCCACCCACTACAAGGGGACCGTGCCCTATTGCCTGGCACTGGGCCTGATCTTCGGCGGCTGGAACATGATCTGGCTGGCGCTGCGCAGCCGCATGCTGCCGCAGCAGGCCTCGGCCGATGTGCTGGTGGAGCGCAACAGCGGCGACGACCGACCCTTCGACGCCGGGCTGCATGACGGTGCGGCCGACCTGCAGTCGCGCCTGCGTCCGGCCTCTTCTGATACCACCGAGGCCACAGAGACCACGCGGGCCACCGTGGCTGCGCCCCTGACCGTACACGTCTGGACGCCCACCGGCAGCGCCAAGGGACCGGCGCGGCGACAGCCGGTGATCGACCGCTACATCGCCGCCGTCGACCTCAATGGCGTCATCTCCACCGGCCATGCGGCGCTGGAGATTCAGCCCGATCTCTACATCAGCCTCTATCCGGCCGAGGAAATCGACCGCTCGCCTGACCAGTTTGCGCGCCTGTTGCGGGCCACCGCCGAGAACGACGTCAAGGGACGCTACCTGACCGACTACGCCAGCGAAGCAGCGGCCTGGTGCGAATCGACCGAGAAGATCGTCTTCCGCGACTATCGCCGGGCTTCGCTGGATCGCTTCTGGCAGCACTATCGCCGCACCGAAATCTACAACCTGACCCACCGCAATTGCTCCAGCACCGTGGCCAATGCCCTGGAGGCGGCGCTGGAAGGCGTCATGGGCGGTCGCGACCGTCACTGGTTCAATGCGGTGCGGATGATGTTCACCCCCGAAATCTGGGTC
>NZ_AEEC02000075.1 GCF_000300975.2 Herbaspirillum frisingense GSF30
GGTGGCGATGGGGATCGGTCGCTTCGCCTTCACGCCGCTGCTACCGATGATGCTGCACGAGGGCAGCCTGTCACTGCAGATGGGCGGCTGGCTGGCCACAGCCAACTACCTGGGTTATTTCGCTGGCGCCATGCTGTGCGCCTTCCATCGCAGCAAACGCGGCGTGGCAATGCTGCGCGGCGGGCTGGTGGTGACCATCCTGCTTACCCTGGGCATGGGTGTGCTGCATCAGGACTGGGCCTGGTTGTGGATGCGCTTTCTCTCCGGCGTAGCCAGCGCCTACGTATTCGTCTATACCGCCGGCTGGTGCCTGCAGCAGCTGACACAACTGGGCCGGCCGGAACTGGGCGGGGTCATTTTCTGCGGCCCCGGCCTGGGGATCGCCATCACCGGGCTGCTTTCCGGTCCCATGATCGCGGCCGGCTGGCTGGCCGCGGGCGGCTGGATCGCCTTTGGCGTCATTGCACTGGCCCTGACGGCAGTCGTCTGGAAATCCTTCAGCTTCGATGCCGGTCGCGGCCTGAGCGTGCACAGCGACCCGCTCCATGGCGAAGCATCCAAGGCCGTCGAGAGCGCCCAGCAGAAACGTGAAGTGCTGGTGCAGGTGATCGCCTATGGCATCGCCGGCTTCGGCTACATCATCACCGCCACCTTCCTGCCGGTGATCGCGCGCCAGGCGCTGCCGGGCTCGGCCTGGCCGGACTACTTCTGGCCCATCTTCGGCCTGTCGGTCGCGCTGGGGGCCTTCAGCGCCACCCGTTTATCGGTACAGGGCGATCAGCGCCTGCTGCTGACCGGCGCCTACCTGATGCAGGCGGTCGGAGTGCTGCTGTCGATCCTCTTCCCCAATGCACTGGGTTTCGCGCTGAGCTGCCTGTTGCTGGGCCTGCCCTTCACCGCCATCACCCTGTTCGGCATGCGCGAGGCACGCCGCCTGCGCAAGGAACAGGCCAGCAGCCTGATGGCCCTGATGACGGCCGCCTACGGCATCGGCCAGATTGCCGGACCGCCGCTGGCCACCGCACTGGTGCATGGCAGCGGGTCCTTCACGCCTTCGCTGTGCGTGGCGGCGGCCACCTTGCTGATCGGTGCCGGGCTGTATTACCGCCTGACGCGCAGCCATCCGTTGCCACGCCAGAGCGCCTGAATGAAAAACGCCCGCGACATCCACTGTCGCGGGCGCATTCCTGCTGCATTCCCGATCAGCGGAACGCCGGTTCCGCAAAGCTGCGCAACTTGCGGCTGTGGACCTGTTCGATACCATTGTTGCGCAACAGCTCCAGCGCACGGATACCGATCTGCAAGTGCTGCGCCACGCGCTGCTCGTAGAAGGTATTGGCCATGCCGGGCAGCTTGATCTCGCCGTGCAGCGGCTTGTCCGACACGCATAGCAAGGTGCCATAAGGAACCCGGAAGCGGAAGCCGTTGGCCGCGACAGTGGCGCTTTCCATGTCCAGCGCAATGGCGCGACTCTGCGAAAAACGCAGCAGCGGCATACGGTGGTCACGCAACTCCCAGTTGCGATCATCGACCGAGGCCACGGTACCGGTGCGCATGATGCGCTTCAATTCATAACCTTCCAGCCGGGTGATGCTGGCCACTGCATCCTGCAGCGCCAGTTGCACTTCGGCCAGCGCCGGAATCGGCACCCACAGCGGCAGGTCGTCATCGAGCACGTGGTCATCGCGTACATAGGCGTGCGCCAGCACATAATCCCCCATCCGCTGCGACGCCGACAGCCCGGCGCAATGTCCCAGCATCAGCCAGCCATGCGGACGCAGCACCGCCACGTGGTCGGTGACCGTCTTGGCATTGGAAGGACCGACACCGATGTTGACCAGCGTGATACCACTGCCATCGGCCCGCTGCAGGTGATAGGCCGGCATCTGCGGCTGGCGTGCCGGTGCCACGCCGGAAGCGGCCCGCGTCTCCAGGCCTTCCTGGTTGGCGCTCCAGGTGGTGACGTTGCCGGGCTCCACGAAAGCGGTGTACTGACGCCGATAGGCCAGTTCCTCCGGATCGTCGGTCGGCTCCATCAGGCGCCGTCCGAGGCGCACGAACTCATCGACGTAGAAGGCATAGTTGGTGAACAGCACATAGCGCTGGAACTGGTCCGGCGAGGTCGCCGTGTAATGGCGCAGGCGATGCAGTGAATAGTCGATGCGCGGCCCGGTGAACAAGGCCAGCGGATGCACACCCTCGCGCCAGGCGCCGTTGTCTACCTCGTAGCTGCCGTTGGCGATGCGATCGTCCATGGTTGCCAGGTCCGGCAGATCGAAGTAGTCGGGCAAGGTACGCAGGTGCTCAGGGTCGAGGCTGCCCTCGACGTGTATGCCCTCGGGGAAGGCGAAATGCACCGGAATGGGCATCTCGCTCACACCGATTTCCAGTGGCACATCATGGTTCTGCAGCACCAGCTTGAACTGCGCCAGCAGGTACTGGTGGAACAACTGCGGTCGCGTCAGCGTGGTCTCGTAACAGCCGGGGCCGGCCACGAAGCCGAAGGACTGGCGGGTATCGGTATGGGTGGATTTTTCGGTGGTGATGCGCACGAAGGGATAGCAGGCGCGCACCCGCTGCGACATGCCCTGCCCGCTGGAGAACTGGCGGAAGGCATCGCGCAGGATGGCGGTGTTGTGCTCATAGATCTCCAGCACGCGTGCGTAGGCGGCTTCGGGATTGGTGAATTTTTCTGTGGCAAACATCGTGTTCTCCATCATTGCCGCGCGCCGCGCCGGTGTGGGGTCGAACTGCGCTGGAGCGGCGCGGCCGGTCTGGCCGGTCATTCATCGAAACAACTTGTGCGCAGCACCATCTTACCTGAGAGCGGCACGTTTCATGCAGCGCGCTGCAGGCTGCGATGAGGCGGCACAACGGCCGGCTTGTCCGCCTTTCCGACCTTCGGATTCGGTGATATCTTCCAAGCTCTTCGCTGCGGTTTACTTAATTTCCCCGGTTATCCCCCGCCCTTTGTCGCAGACCTACGGCACGTGTCTACACCGATCTGTCAGCGCGCTGTCAGTTGCGAGTCATTCTGCCCACCTGACAACGTTCAAAGCAGCCATTTTGCACGAAACTTGCATTCCATCCCCTCACAAAGCCTTTTGCGATGCGGCTTTCTCACCGCGTAAAAAATCCTTTGATCGTCACGCGAGCCGGTGCTATCGTGTCGGCGCTTTTGCCGTGATGACAATACGCAGCCAGCCTGTGTCCTTCCCGGTGAAGCAAGCCAATAAAACTAACAAAAATCCGCTCAGAGAAATCCGTACAACCACCGCTACCGAGGTACACATGCTCATCAGAAAATTCTTCCAGCAGATGCTGGTCCTGCTCTGCCTGGCCGCAGCCGCCGCTGCACAGGCCCAAACCCTGCCCAACGTGGTCATCCTGGCTACCGGCGGCACCATCGCCGGCACCGGCGCCACCAGCACCACCACAGTTGGCTACACCGCCGCCAAGGTCGGCGTGGATGCGCTCATCGCCGCTGTCCCTGAACTCAAGAAGGTCGCCAACGTGCGCGGCGAGCAGGTCATGCAGATCGCCAGCGAGAACATGAACAACGACGCCTGGCTCAAGCTGGCCAAGCGCGTCAATACCCTGCTGGCACAGAGCGACGTCGACGGTATCGTGATCACCCACGGCACCGACACCATCGAAGAAACCGCCTACTTCCTCGACCTGGTGGTCAAGAGCAAGAAGCCAGTGGTGATCGTGGGCGCCATGCGTCCGTCCACCGCCATCAGCGCCGATGGTCCGATCAACCTGTACAACGCCGTGCTGCTGGCCGGTTCCAAGGAAGCCGTTGGCAAGGGCGTGCTGGTGACCCTGAACGACCAGATCAACGCCGGTCGCGAAGTCACCAAGACCAACACTTCCACGATGGACACCTTCAAGACGCCGGAACTGGGCTTCCTGGGTTACATCCAGGGTAGCAAGCCCTACTTCTACCGCCAGTCCACCCGCAAGAACACGGTCGACACCCCGTTCGACATCATGAACCTGGACAAGCTGCCGCAAGTGGACATCGTCTATGGCTACGCCAACATGAACCCGATCGCGCTCAACGCCTTCGTCGCTGCAGGTGCACAAGGCATCATCCACGCCGGCGTGGGCGATGGCAGCCTGAACAACACCGTGCTGCCGTCCCTGAGCGAAGCACGCAAGAAGGGCGTGGTCATCGTGCGTTCCAGCCGCGTCGGCCAGGGCATCGTGGCGCGCAATGGCGAAGCCGACGACGACAAGCTGGACTTCGTCGTCTCCGACACCCTGAACGCGCAGAAGGCGCGCATCCTGCTGATGCTGGCCTTGACCAAGACCACCGACAGCAAGGAAATCCAGAAGATGTTCTGGGAATACTGATCCCGCCTGCGACATCGGTCCTACGCATTACCGCATTACTTGCACCGCTGCACTACCCGCCCGCTGCCGCCCCGCGCGCAGCGGGCTTTTTCTT
>NZ_AEEC02000074.1 GCF_000300975.2 Herbaspirillum frisingense GSF30
CCGCCGCGACGCCTGCGTGGCCAATGTCGAAGCCGGCCTGCTGCTGCAACGGGTGGCGCGCGAACGCGGCTGGCGCGAGCGTGACCATGGGCGTGGCCGCACGGCAGTCGCCCTGTCGCGCCGCCTGGCGGCTGCCGCCAGCCACCTGTGGGCGCATCCCCAGCCTGTCGCGCTGGAACTGCTGGAGTGGCTGCACGCGCTGGCCCAGGCCCTGCAGGCGCGCGATGCGCCCGCCCTGCAGGCCCTTACCCGCCAGCGCCCTGCCCCGGTGCAGCTGGCCCAGGCCGCTGCCGTCGAGACCGCCTGCCTGCTGGTGGCCACCCTGGAGGCCACCGGGCCGGCGCCAGGAAATTAGCGGAAACAAAATCCCCCTTCCCTGTTCGAACTGGAAAAACGCCTGCGGGCGTAACGATTCGACAACACAACAGATGGAAGGGAACGGATGAGCCTGGACCTCGATTTTCTTTACAACATGAACGAAGGCCCGCTGCGTTCGGGCCTGATCGTGCTCGGCGTCGCCCTGGTGGCGGTGCTGGTGGCGATCTTCCTGCATCGGCTGGGGGTGGCGCTGGTCAGGCGCCTGGCACGCGGCCGGCCCTTTACCACCACCGCCACGCAGGTCACCTTCAACGCCAGCCGTGCCTGTGTGATCCTGTTCATGCTGCGTATCGTGCTGGCCGGTGCGCCCGACAATACACCGGGCCTGACTCGTATTTCCTATCTCACCTCGATCGCCTTCATCCTGGCGCTGACCTGGTTCCTGATGCGCTGCGTGAAATCGGTGAGCCTGACGGTCGTCAATTTGAATCCCTATGACGTGGCCGACAACCTCAAGGCCCGTCGCATCCTGACCCAGACCCGGGTGCTCTCGCGCAGTGCCTACTTCCTCATCGCCCTGCTGGGCCTGGCCTTCGTGCTGCTGACCCTGCCCGGTGCGCGCCAGTTCGGCGCCAGCCTGCTGGCCTCGGCCGGTGTGGCCGGTATCGTCGCCGGTATCGCCGCCAAACCGGTGCTGGGGAATTTCTTTGCCGGCCTTCAGATTGCCTTCTCGCAACCGATCCGCATCGACGATGTGCTCATCGTCAAGGGCGAATGGGGGCGCGTGGAGGAAATCACCGGGACCTTCGTCGTGGTCAGGATCTGGGATGAACGACGCATGATCGTGCCGCTGCAGTGGTTCATCGAAAACCCCTTCGAGAACTGGACCCACACCTCCTCCACCATTCTCGGCACGGTATTCCTGTGGCTGGATTTTTCGGTTCCCACGCAGGCCGTGCGCGCCGAATTCGAGCGCATCTGCCAGACCCTGCCGCTCTGGGACAAGCGGGTCTGCGTCATGCACGTCACCGACGCCAGCGAACGCACCATGCAGATTCGCCTGCTGGTGTCGGCCAGGGATTCGGGCAGTGCTTTCGACCTGCGCTGCCAGATTCGCGAGCACATGATCAACTTCATCGCCAGCCACTACCCGGACGCCCTGCCCCGCATGCGCGCAGAACTGAGCTCGCGCAACCAGCCGGATGCATTGGATACCCTCATCGACGGCGCGCCCGGAGAGCCGCTGAAGGGGCAACAATGAACTCGCCGGAGGTCGCATTTTTACAACACCGGCGCGGCATGAAAAACTTAGAAAGTCGGATTGTTGAAACTAAGTAATCACAGGGGATAAAACTTAGAAAAACTGTCACTGTGATTTTCTGATACGTGCTGTCGACGCCTGATGAGGCCACACGCAAAAAAGATCAGGCGGATCTCACAACTGGCGACCGAGGGGAGAGAGTGTCGCTGTCATGGACCCGCCTGCAGGGGAGAAGCTGGTGTGCCGGACAACCCGGCTTGTTGCCCGCCAAGGCTTATTGATCGGTGACGTGCATTTCGCCATTGGCGCGGGCCTGGGCCAGCTCGGCGCGCACCTCGTCACGGGTCTTGGCAGAGGCGATCTGCTTGTCGTCGCGGTTGCGATCGCTCACCAGCAGTTCGCCGTTGGCACGGGCTTGTTGCAGTTCGGCGACCACTTCGGCACGGCTCTTGGTGGAGACGAAGCGGGTTTCGGCAGGATACGGTGCTTCAGCCATGGCGGTACCGATGGCGGAGGTCAACAGCAGGCCGGCAAACAGGTTCTTGGCAATGTTCTTGGTGTTCATGATCGTTCCTTTGTGTGAGAGAAGGGATGTGCACTTCAACCCGGCCCAAGGTCTTGGTTCAGTCGTTGTGTGCTGTCATCGTGAAACCAAGTTTAGAGATCAACGGATGACGGATAAAGACGCGAAATCGGAATTCATCGTTCCGGATTTCAGAACAAGCACATCCATTGTTACCAGGCGCAGGCATCGCGCCATGCCGTGATCGGGTGATCCGGTCGCTTGTCGAAAAGTTAGAAACACAGATTATGAAAACTTAGAAGTCAAAAACAAGAAAACTTAGAAAATTAAAAAAGAAATGCTCCGTTGAATTGGTCGAAAACTGAGCAGATTGCAGAGCGAAAATCGTACTTTTGGAGGGGGGAAATTCCGGATAGGAACCGCTGGAAAAACTTAGAAAAATGTCGAAATTTTTCTAATGCGGCTGGCGGTGTGGCAGCGTCAGGGCGGTAGCGGGAATTGTCCGGAATCGAGATGGCGAGATGGGTGCAGAAAACAGGCAGGCGGACCTCACTACCGGCGACCGAGGGGAGAGAACGTCGCTTTCATGAGGCCCGCCTGGGGAGAAACTGGCGCACCGGGATCGCCGGTGCGGATGATGCGCAGCCAGGGGCGCGGATGGCGCCAGCCTGGCATCAGGGCATGCGGATTACAGCGGAGCGTTGCTGTTGCTTACAGCAGTGCCTTGGTTGCGGGCTTGCTGCAGTTCTTCTTGCACTTGCTGACGGGTCAGGGTCGAGTGGAAGGGCTTTTCCACCGGATATTGTTCGGTCACCAGCAGGTCGCCGTTGGCGCGGGCCTGGATCAGTTCGGCGCGTACGTCAGCGCGGGTCTTGGTCGAGACGAAAGGCTTGTCGACCGGATATTGGTCGGTCACCAGCAGGTCGCCATTGGCACGGGCTTGCTTCAACTCGGCGACCACTTCGGCGCGGCTCTTGGTCGAGACGATCTGGGTCTCGGCGGGATACTGGGCTTCAGCCATGGCGGCGCCGACAGCGGTAGTCAACAGCAGGCCTGCAAACAGGTTCTTGGCAATATTCTTGGTGTTCATGATCATTCCTTTGTGAGTGAGGGGATGAGCACTGCAACCTGGGCCGACACTTGTGGTTCAGTCGTTGTGTGCTGTCATCGTGGAACCAAGTTTAGAGATCCAAGCGCGGCAGAAAAAGCAGACAAACCGGAATACATCATTCCAGAAACGCGAACAATCAGTTTTTTCGAGCCTGTACTGCTCTTTTTACACCGCATCTGCACATGGAAAATGTTGCATAAATTTCTACTTATGAAGTAGTTGAAGTTAATTAAGTCGTTGATTTATTTGGAAAAAATGGAATTGATCATCTGCTGGCAATAATCGCTGGTTGATCCATTTTGCGGTGCGATAAAAAAATTCCTATCGATTCAATACAAAATCGCAATAACTTGTTCAATGGATTTGACAGAGTTTTTCAGGCCTTCGCTATATGTCGAAAAACATAGCGGGTGGCTGCCTTTGGGCAAGCGTCTTTCTCCGCCCGACATTTGCGCATTCCCCCATATAGGTCGATTTGCAGAAGCCATGTGGTGGCGATCATTCATTGCTCGCCGCGTTTTGTTTCGTTTCGTCGCTTTGCATCGCATCTCATTGCAGCTCCATCTGCCGGCAACAAGGAGCGACGGTTCCCCCTTGTTACGATTGCTTGCAAGCCTCACCAATGCTTGCACTTCTCCTCGAACCTTCCTGTCGGAAAAGGCTTCAGAGATTCACGTGTTACGCAGAACAGGCAGGCCAACAGGCTCCCATTTTGCGTAATCGGGGAAGCGGAGAATCAGTCCTTGTCCGACATAGCGCGACCGCAAGCTTGCCTATAGTGATGACACGGATCTGCGATCCCGCATCCTGTAATTTTCTTGAGTATCCAAGCCTCGGGCTTTTCCGAAAAACATAACGCAAGGAGGTACACATGAAGACTCGTCACATTCTGATCTCGTCCCTGTTCATGGCCCTGGCCGGTAGCGCCATGGCGCAGAATGCACCGACCAATGGCAACGCCGTGGGCGCTGCACCGACCGCGCCGATGTCGTCGGCTTCGACCGCATCGCCTTCGGCCGTGCCTTCCAATGACCCGTTCGTCCAGAAGCGTCAGGCCGATTCCGATGCCAAGGCCGAATACAAGGCACAGAAGAAGGCCGCCAAGCAGGAATACAAGTCCGACAAGAAGGCTGCCAGGGCGCAGCTGAAGCAAGAGAAGAAGGAGTCCACCGCCGAGCGTAATGCAGCCCTGGCGGCCACTCCTGACAAGTCCGACAAGACTCCGTAATCTGCGGCGTCCGTGTCGTGAGGAAGATCCCCGGCTGCGGCCGGGGATTTTTTT
>NZ_AEEC02000073.1 GCF_000300975.2 Herbaspirillum frisingense GSF30
TTGTTCGACCAGCGCGGCGTTCTGCTGGGTCACTTCGTCCATCTGGGTGATGGCGATGTTGACCTGTTCGATGCCATCGCTCTGCTCGGAACTGGCGGCAGTGATCTCCCCCACGATGTCGGTGACACGGCGCACGCTGGCCACCACTTCGGTCATGGTGCTGCCGGCGGTTTCGACCAGCTTGCTGCCGGTATCGACCTTGGCCACCGAATCGTCGATGAGCATCTTGATTTCCTTGGCTGCGGCGGCCGATCGCTGCGCCAGGGAACGCACTTCCGAGGCCACCACCGCGAAGCCGCGCCCTTGCTCGCCGGCGCGGGCCGCTTCCACGGCGGCGTTCAGGGCCAGGATATTGGTCTGGAAGGCGATGCCGTCGATCACGCTGATGATTTCCACGATCTTGCGCGAGGAATCGTTGATGGCGCCCATGGTATCGACCACCTGCGACACCACGCTGCCACCCTGGGTGGCCACGTCGGACGCCGAGTGCGCCAGCTGGTTGGCCTGGCGGGCGTTGTCGGCGTTCTGCTTGACGGTCGAGGTCAGCTCTTCCATGGCCGAGGCGGTTTCTTCCAGCGAACTGGCCTGCTGCTCGGTACGGGTGGACAGGTCCAGGTTGCCGGTGGCGATCTCGCGGGAGGCGGTGTTGATGGTGTCGGTGCCTTCGCGGACCTGGGTGACGATGCGCAGCAGGCTGTCGTTCATGGCCTTGAGCGAGCGCATCAGGTGGCCGGTCTCGTCGGATCCGGCGGGTTTGATCTCGACCGTGAGGTCGCCCTCGGCCACGCGTTCGGCAACGTGCATGGCATCCTGCAGCGGGCGCGAGACGATGCGCGCCACCCAGGTCGCCAGCAGCATCCCCAGGCCGATGCAGGCAGCCAGCAGGGCGCCGATCATGATGCGCGAGCTTTCATAGCGGTCCTGGGCTTCCTGGTCGGTTTGCTCGCTGCCTTTGACATTGATGTTGACCGCGTTGTCCAGGGCCGCAAACAGGCGCAGGTAGACCGGGGTCGCTTGCTTGATCAGCAGTTCGCGGGCGTCGTCGATCTTTTGTGCGCGCACCTGGGTGGCGATCTCCTGATGCATCTTGGTGAAGATGGCCTGATCGGCCTTGATCGCATCGAAGTTGGTTTTCTCTTCAGGCGAATTGACCAGGGGCGCGTACTTGTCCAGGATCCTGGCCAGGTCGGTGAAGAGGCCGCCGATGGTTTTTTCATTGCTCTCCACATTGCCTTCGTTGCCCGGCAGCATGTGTTGCAACTGTATCGTGCGGATACGCGCCAGGGCGACCTTGGCTTCCAGCGGGTAACGCACGCTGGGCAGGGAGTTGGTAGCGATTTCGGTGGAGGCGTCGTTGACCCGCGAGAGCTGCACGATGGAAAACACCCCCAGCACGGCGGTCAGGAGCAGGATGGCGGCAAAGGTCAGCATCAGCTTGCGGGCGATGCGCAGATCGTAGAACCATTTCATGGTTTGTCCTTGGTCTTGGAATATCGGTGGCGGAGCACCGGATGCAGGTGACGGATCGACCCATGCCTGCAGGGTTGGCTCATGCAGTTTAGGAGCGCGCCTTGTCAGATCAAAGCGGCAATAACCAGTGTTTTGCGGCGCATATTGCCGCTTCGGCGGAACTTGTAGGAGGGAGCGGGCGCAAGGGCCGCGCTTTCGGTATCATGGCGGCCATCTTGTCCCAACCTGATCATTGGATAACCGCCTCATGCTGATTGTTTTGTCTCCCGCCAAGTCGCTGGACTACGACACGCCTCCGACCACCGATGTGCATACCACGCCGGCTTTTGTGCCGCGCTCGGCCGAGCTGATCGAATTGCTCAAGAAGCTCTCGCCGGCTGAGATCGGCAGCCTGATGGGAATTTCCGATCAGTTGTCCGTGCTCAATGTGAACCGCTATGCAAGCTGGTCGCGCAAGTTCACCACGAAGAATGCCAAGCAGGCCGTGCTGGCCTTCAATGGTGACGTCTACGAGGGCCTGGATGCGGCATCGCTCAATGGCAAGCAGCTGGATTACCTGCAGAACCATGTGCGCATTCTCTCGGGCCTGTACGGGATGCTGCGTCCGCTGGACCTGATGCAGCCGTATCGCCTGGAAATGGGGACCAGGCTGGCCAATCCCAACGGCAAGGACCTCTACGCCTTCTGGGGCAGCGAGATCACCGATGCCCTCAACGAGGAACTGGCCGCGCAGAAGACGCCGGTGCTGGTGAACCTGGCTTCGGACGAATACTTCAAGTCGGTCAAGCCCAAGCTGCTCAAGGCACAGGTGATCGCGCCGGTGTTCGAGGACTGGAAGGGCGGCAAGTACAAGATCATTTCCTTCTACGCCAAGCGCGCACGCGGACTCATGGCGCGCTATGCGGCGCAGAAGAATATCAACCAGCCGGAGAAGCTCAAGGGCTTTGACCTGGAAGGCTATGCCTTCGCGCCCGAGGCTTCCAATGAGAAGAACTGGGTCTTCCGCCGTCGCCTGGAGGGCTGAGCTGCGGCCGGGCAGGGCTCAACGCCTTGCCTGATGGAAATGTCAAACAAACAAAAAACCCTCGCCATCTGCATGGCGAGGGTTTTCTATATGGGGTGAAGCTGGCTTACCAGACCTTCCACCAGGGCTTGGCCTTCTGCTTGGGGCCACCGGTGTACCAGGGGCTGTTGGGATAGGTGGCCTGGATGATGCGTTCGGTATCTTCCTTCAGCTTGGTCTGTCCCAGGGCTTCGTAGGAGCGCATCAGGATGAACAGCGCCTCTTCGTTGGCAGGCGAGTCCGGATACTGCTTGATGGCGGCCTGCGCGCGGTTGGCCGCCGATACGTAGGCGCCACGGCGGTAGTAGTAATTGGCCACGTGGACGTCGTATTGCGACATGGCATTGACCAGGTATTTCATGCGGGCAATGGCGTCCGGGGTGTACTTGCTGTCCGGGAAACGTTCTGCCAGCAGCTTGAACGAGTCGAAGGCGTCACGCATGGCCTTGGGATCGCGCTCGGTGTTGTCCTGGTCGGTGAAGGTGTCGAAGATGCTGGTGCGATCATTGAAATTGATCAGGCCACGCAGGTAGTACATGTAGTCGACGTTGGGATGGTTGGGGTGCAGCTTGATGAAGCGGTCCACCGCCGCCAGGCCCTGGGCCTGTTCGTTCTGGCGGTAGTAGGCGTAGGCGATGTCCATCTGCGCCTGCTGCGCATAGGTGCCGAAGGGGTAGCGCGATTCCAGCTTCTCGAAGTACTTGATGGCCTTCTCGTAGCCACCGGCATTCAGTTCGTCCTTGGCTTCCGAGTATAATTTCGAGGCAGACCAGCCGACCGTCTCATCCTTTTGCTCCGGCAAGAGGCCGCAGGCGGTGAGCGAGAGGGCAAAACCGATGATGAAGAACTTCAATAAGATTTTGTGCATGACTCTTGTGTGCTTGTCTGGGACTTATCAGTTGTGCATGGCGCTGTGCGCCTACCCGAGCCGGCTGCATCGATACCCGAAATACAATCAACCCGATCCGGCGATTATAGCTGATGTCACGTAAGAAACCCCTTCCGATTACAAATGGCGATACGCCAATGACCCCCGACCTCCCCGCCGATGAGGCTTTCGACGACGATAACGGCCAGGCCGCTGCCGACGACGATGGCAGCTCTGGCCTGGAGCCCGTGAGCCTGCGCCTGGGCGATGAAGTCATCGGCCAGCGGCTGGACAAGGTCCTGTCCGGCCTCATGCCCGAATTTTCCCGCAACCGCATCCAGCAATGGATTGAAGACGGTCACGTCACCGTCGATGGTGCCCCCGCCAAGGCCAAGATGACCATGCTGGGCGATGAGCTGGTCGAGGTGGCGCCGCAGTCGGCCCCGGCCGATCAGCCCTATGCTCCCGAAGCCATGGCGCTGGATATCCTGCATGAAGACAAGTACCTCATCGTGCTCAACAAACCGGCTGGTCTGGTGGTGCACCCGGCCGCCGGCAACTGGAGCGGCACGCTCTTGAATGGTCTGTTACACCATTGCCCGGCGCTGGCCAAGGTGCCGCGTGCCGGCATCGTGCACCGGCTGGACAAGGAGACCAGCGGCCTGATGGTGGTGGCCAAGACGCTGGCGGCGCAGACCGATCTGGTGCGACAGCTACAGGCGCGCAGCATGAAGCGTCAGTATCTGGCGCTGGTGTGGGGCTTGCCGCAGCTGTCCGGCACCATCAATGCGCCGATGGCGCGCCATCCGCGTGACCGCATCAAGATGGCGGTATCGCAGAGCATGCGCGCCAAGCCGGCGGTGACCCATTACCGTCGCCTGGCCACCGGCGAGATCGATCGCAAGCCGGTGAGCCTGGTGCATTGCCGCCTGGAAACCGGGCGTACCCACCAGATCCGCGTGCACCTGCAGTCGCTGGGCTTTGCCCTGGTTGGTGATGCGCTGTATGGCAAGCATCACCTGATCCCGGTGTTCCCGCGTCAGGCGCTGCTGGCCGGTCGCCTCGGCCTGGTCCACCCGGGTAGCGGCAAGTTCCGCCAGTGGGCCGCACCGCTGCCGGAGGACATCGTGGCGCTGCTGCAGCGCGCCGGCATCGATCCGGCCCTGGCGGTGATTCCCGAAATGGATGAGCAGCCCGATCCGGTGGCCGGCGACTATGACGACGAAGATGATGACTATTGAGCGGCCCCGGCGGGCCGCGGAGGGCGCTCCATGGAGCTGCTGATCCCCGACTGGCCGGCGCCTGCCGGCGTGGGCGCCATGACCACCTTGCGCGGCGGCGGCTACAGCCCGGCTCCCTACGACGATGGGCATGGCGGCCCTGGCCTGAACCTGGGCCTGCATGTGGCCGATGATCCCTTGCTGGTGGCTCGTAATCGTGCGCT
>NZ_AEEC02000072.1 GCF_000300975.2 Herbaspirillum frisingense GSF30
GTCTATAACAGAGCTAATGTTATAGGAACAAGCCGCACGGGCAATTAGTATCAGTTAGCTTAACGCATTACTGCGCTTCCACACCTGACCTATCAACGTCCTGGTCTCGAACGACCCTTTAGGGGAATCTAGTTCCCGGGAAGTCTCATCTCAAGGCGAGTTTCCCGCTTAGATGCTTTCAGCGGTTATCTCTTCCGAACTTAGCTACTCGGCAATGCCACTGGCGTGACAACCGATACACCAGAGGTTCGTCCACTCCGGTCCTCTCGTACTAGGAGCAGCCCCCTTCAAACTTCCAACGCCCACGGCAGATAGGGACCAAACTGTCTCACGACGTTTTAAACCCAGCTCACGTACCACTTTAAATGGCGAACAGCCATACCCTTGGGACCGGCTACAGCCCCAGGATGTGATGAGCCGACATCGAGGTGCCAAACTCCCCCGTCGATATGAACTCTTGGGAGGAATCAGCCTGTTATCCCCAGAGTACCTTTTATCCGTTGAGCGATGGCCCTTCCATACAGAACCACCGGATCACTATGTCCTACTTTCGTACCTGCTCGACTTGTCAGTCTCGCAGTTAAGCACGCTTATGCCATTGCACTATTAGCACGATGTCCGACCGTACCTAGCGTACCTTCGAACTCCTCCGTTACACTTTGGGAGGAGACCGCCCCAGTCAAACTGCCTACCATGCACTGTCCCCGATCCGGATAACGGACCAAGGTTAGAACCTCAAACAAACCAGGGTGGTATTTCAAGGTTGGCTCCACAGAAACTAGCGTTCCTGCTTCAAAGCCTCCCACCTATCCTACACAGATTGGTTCAAAGTCCAATGCAAAGCTACAGTAAAGGTTCATGGGGTCTTTCCGTCTAGCCGCGGGTAGATTGCATCATCACAAACATTTCAACTTCGCTGAGTCTCGGGAGGAGACAGTGTGGCCATCGTTACGCCATTCGTGCAGGTCGGAACTTACCCGACAAGGAATTTCGCTACCTTAGGACCGTTATAGTTACGGCCGCCGTTTACTGGGACTTCAATCAAGAGCTTGCACCCCATCATTTAATCTTCCAGCACCGGGCAGGCGTCACACCCTATACGTCCACTTTCGTGTTTGCAGAGTGCTGTGTTTTTATTAAACAGTCGCAGCCACCATTTTATTGCAACCCTTTTGTCCTTCTGGCGCAGGCCAGTCAAACTACTTGGGCGTACCTTATCCCGAAGTTACGGTACCAATTTGCCGAGTTCCTTCTCCCGAGTTCTCTCAAGCGCCTTAGAATACTCATCTCGCCCACCTGTGTCGGTTTGCGGTACGGTCTCGTTAGACTGAAGCTTAGAGGCTTTTCTTGGAACCACTTCCGATTGCTTCGCGAACAAGTTCGCTCGTCTCATACCCTTGAATTACGCTGCCGGATTTGCCTAACAGCCTTCTTCGATACAAGAACCGGGACTTCCAACACCCGGACAACCTTCCGCGATCCGTCCCCCCATCGCATCTAACGACGGTGCAGGAATATTAACCTGCTTCCCATCAGCTACGCATCTCTGCCTCGCCTTAGGGGCCGACTCACCCTGCTCCGATGAACGTTGAACAGGAAACCTTGGGCTTACGGCGTGCGGGCTTTTCACCCGCATTATCGCTACTCATGTCAGCATTCGCACTTCTGATACCTCCAGCATCCTTTACAAGACACCTTCACAGGCTTACAGAACGCTCTCCTACCATATCCTTACGGATATCCGCAGCTTCGGTGACTGGCTTAGCCCCGTTACATCTTCCGCGCAGGACGACTCGATCAGTGAGCTATTACGCTTTCTTTAAAGGATGGCTGCTTCTAAGCCAACCTCCTGACTGTTTTAGCCTTCCCACTTCGTTTTCCACTTAGCCAATCTTTGGGACCTTAGCTGGCGGTCTGGGTTGTTTCCCTCTTGACGTCGGACGTTAGCACCCGGCGTCTGTCTCCCAAGCTCGCACTCATCGGTATTCGGAGTTTGCAATGGTTTGGTAAGTCGCGATGACCCCCTAGCCATAACAGTGCTCTACCCCCGATGGTGATACTTGAGGCACTACCTAAATAGTTTTCGGAGAGAACCAGCTATTTCCAAGTTTGTTTAGCCTTTCACCCCTATCCACAGCTCATCCCCTAATTTTTCAACATTAGTGGGTTCGGTCCTCCAGTGCGTGTTACCGCACCTTCAACCTGGCCATGGATAGATCACTTGGTTTCGGGTCTACACCCAGCGACTGAACGCCCTATTCGGACTCGATTTCTCTACGCCTTCCCTATTCGGTTAAGCTTGCCACTGAATGTAAGTCGCTGACCCATTATACAAAAGGTACGCAGTCACCCCTTTCGAGGCTCCTACTGTTTGTATGCACACGGTTTCAGGATCTATTTCACTCCCCTTCCGGGGTTCTTTTCGCCTTTCCCTCACGGTACTGGTTCACTATCGGTCGATTACGAGTATTTAGCCTTGGAGGATGGTCCCCCCATGTTCAGACAGGATTTCACGTGTCCCGCCCTACTTGTCGCAAGCCTAGTTCCACACCATCGATTTCGCATACGGGGCTATCACCCACTATGGCCGGACTTTCCATTCCGTTTTGCTATCGTTGATGCTAAATCTTGCAGGCTGATCCCATTTCGCTCGCCACTACTTTGGGAATCTCGGTTGATTTCTTTTCCTGTAGCTACTTAGATGTTTCAGTTCGCCACGTTCGCTTCGTTACCCTATGTATTCAGATAACGATGACCTTACGGCCGGGTTTCCCCATTCGGAAATCTGCGGATCAAAGCTCGTTTGCCAGCTCCCCGCAGCTTATCGCAAGCTACTACGTCCTTCATCGCCTGTAATCGCCAAGGCATCCACCATGTGCACTTATTCGCTTGTTCCTATAACGTTAGCCTCTTTTGCAAGAGCGTTATAAAGAAGCGTTGAGTTTTAGCGTTTGCCGTATTCCAAAGTAAGTCTTCTAATTGCTAAGATCACTTCGTAATACTTTGATTGATACAATCACACCCATTTTTACTTTCGCGAGAACCGAAGTCCTGGCGATCGTTTAAATGAATCTTTACTTCTTCCAGATTGTTAAAGAACAAAAACAGCCATTGATCGTAAAAGATCAAACCTAAATCACTACGCCATACGCTGAACGCTGACTTAGGTTTGACATTTCTTGGTGGAGGTTGACGGGATCGAACCGACGACCCCCTGCTTGCAAAGCAGGTGCTCTCCCAGCTGAGCTAAACCCCCGAAACCTTGGTGGGTCTGGTTGGGCTCGAACCAACGACCCCCGCGTTATCAACACGGTGCTCTAACCAGCTGAGCTACAGACCCGCTTGGATCAGTATCAGTAGCCAGTCAGTGACGTTGTGCCACTTGACCGTGCTTCACCAAATAACTGTTCTTGATTTACAGCCGATAAGTGTGGACGCTTAACTTCGTGCGCACTCTAGAAAGGAGGTGATCCAGCCGCACCTTCCGATACGGCTACCTTGTTACGACTTCACCCCAGTCACGAATCCTACCGTGGTGAGCGCCCTCCTTACGGTTAGGCTACCCACTTCTGGTAAAACCCGCTCCCATGGTGTGACGGGCGGTGTGTACAAGACCCGGGAACGTATTCACCGCGACATGCTGATCCGCGATTACTAGCGATTCCAACTTCATGGAGTCGAGTTGCAGACTCCAATCCGGACTACGATACACTTTCTGGGATTAGCTCCCCCTCGCGGGTTGGCGGCCCTCTGTATGTACCATTGTATGACGTGTGAAGCCCTACCCATAAGGGCCATGAGGACTTGACGTCATCCCCACCTTCCTCCGGTTTGTCACCGGCAGTCTCATTAGAGTGCCCTTTCGTAGCAACTAATGACAAGGGTTGCGCTCGTTGCGGGACTTAACCCAACATCTCACGACACGAGCTGACGACAGCCATGCAGCACCTGTGTGATGGCTCTCTTTCGAGCACTCCCAAATCTCTTCGGGATTCCATCCATGTCAAGGGTAGGTAAGGTTTTTCGCGTTGCATCGAATTAATCCACATCATCCACCGCTTGTGCGGGTCCCCGTCAATTCCTTTGAGTTTTAATCTTGCGACCGTACTCCCCAGGCGGTCTACTTCACGCGTTAGCTGCGTTACCAAGTCAATTAAGACCCGACAACTAGTAGACATCGTTTAGGGCGTGGACTACCAGGGTATCTAATCCTGTTTGCTCCCCACGCTTTCGTGCATGAGCGTCAGTGTTATCCCAGGGGGCTGCCTTCGCCATCGGTATTCCTCCACATATCTACGCATTTCACTGCTACACGTGGAATTCTACCCCCCTCTGACACACTCTAGCCGTGCAGTCTCAAATGCAATTCCCAGGTTGAGCCCGGGGATTTCACATCTGACTTACACAACCGCCTGCGCACGCTTTACGCCCAGTAATTCCGATTAACGCTTGCACCCTACGTATTACCGCGGCTGCTGGCACGTAGTTAGCCGGTGCTTATTCTTCAGGTACCGTCATTAGCTCCAGGTATTATCCAGAACCGTTTCTTCCCTGACAAAAGAGCTTTACAACCCGAAGGCCTTCTTCACTCACGCGGCATTGCTGGATCAGGGTTGCCCCCATTGTCCAAAATTCCCCACTGCTGCCTCCCGTAGGAGTCTGGGCCGTGTCTCAGTCCCAGTGTGGCTGGTCGTCCTCTCAGACCAGCTACTGATCGTCGCCTTGGTGAGCTTTTACCCCACCAACTAGCTAATCAGATATCGGCCGCTCCAGGAGCATGAGGTCTTGCGATCCCCCACTTTCATCCGTAGATCGTATGCGGTATTAGCTAGTCTTTCGACTAGTTATCCCCCACTCTAGGGCACGTTCCGATATATTACTCACCCGTTCGCCACTCGCCATCAGGAGCAAGCTCCTATGCTGCCGTTCGACTTGCATGTGTAAGGCATGCCGCCAGCGTTCAATCTGAGCCAGGATCAAACTCTTTAGTTTAATCTCTGTTTTGTGCCATTTCTGGCTACCCCGAAGGGCATCGCTCTCTCAAAATACTGACAGGTAATTTCTTGCGATCTTACCTATATTT
>NZ_AEEC02000071.1 GCF_000300975.2 Herbaspirillum frisingense GSF30
ACCGCTGGCCGAGGAGGTCGAAAAGCTCGTGGTGGGCGTGACCACGCTGATCTTGCGGGCCGGACCGGCGGTGCCGATGGCGAAGGTCTGCTGGGCACCCTCGCCTTCTCCATTCTGTTGTTCTTGCTGCTCTTGCTGCTCTTGCTGATCCTTTTGATCCTGCGGTTCTTGCCCTTCCTGTTCATCCGGGGCGGTATCGGGTGGTGCGCCTGCGCTGCCCTGCCCCTGGCTTTCCCCCTGCGCCTGTCGCGCCTGATCGACCAGATCGTCGAGCTTGTCCTGGTCCATGCCGCTCTGTTCGAAAGGCTTGCGGCGACGGCGGTGTGGCAGCACCAGGAGGGCGGCGGCGCGCACGTCGTCGGGCGTCACGCGCGCGCGGGCCTGCAAGGCGGCGATGGCGCGGGCGGTCTTGTGCATGACGATGTCGGCGCGCAGGCTGGCCACCTCGAACTCGCAGCAGAGATGGCTGATCAGTTCCAGCATGGCGTCGTCCAGCGCCACGCCGGGCAGCAGGCGCTGGGCCTGGGCCACCTGGGCGCGCAGGGCATCCTGCTGTTCCTGCCACTGGCTGGTGAAGGCCTGCGGGTCGGCTTCGTAGGCGATGCGTCGGCGCACCACCTCGGCGCGTACTGACTTGTCGGTGGGCGCCGTCACTTCCACCATCAGGCCGAAGCGGTCCAGCAGTTGCGGGCGCAGGTCGCCCTCCTCCAGGTTCATGGTGCCGATCAGGGTGAAGCGCGCCGGATGGCTGACCGACAGCCCTTCTCTCTGTACCGCATTGACGCCCATGGCGGCCACGTCCAGCAGGACATCGACCAGGTGATCGGCCAGCAGGTTGACTTCATCGATATAGAGGATGCCGCGATGGGCCGCTGCCAGCAGCCCCGGCTGGAAGGCGCGCTGGCCGCCCTGCAGGGCTAGTTGCAGGTCCAGCGAGCCCAGTACGCGGTCTTCGGTGGCGCCCAGCGGCAAGGTGACGAAGGGAACCTCGGCCAGCGTGGCGGTGGGTGGCTCCTGCGTGCTGCAGACCGCACAGGCCGCAGCGGGCTGGCCGGGCGCGCAGTTGAAGGCGCAACCGGGCTTGCGCAGGATGGCCGGCAGCACCTGGGTCAGGCCGCGTGCGGCGGTGCTCTTGGCGGTTCCCTTGTCGCCGCGCACCAGTACGCCGCCGATGCCGGGATCGACGGCGCACAGCAGCAGTGCTTCTTTCAGCAGGGGCTGGCCGACGATGGCTGAAAAGGGATAGCCGGGATGGTGGTGGGCCGCGCTCATTGCATGTCCTTGGTGTGTTCACTACCACGCACGGTTTCGCCACGGGCTTCGAGCAGGGTTTCGCTGTGCAGGTAGAGGGCGCGCAGTCGCTCCAGTGTCTGTGCATCGGGCTCTTGCCACATGCCGCGGCTGGCAGCCTCCAGCAGGCGCTCGGCAATGGCGTTCTGGGCCCAGGGGTTGGCCTGTTCCAGGAATTCACGCATGGCCGGGTCGAAGCCATAGGTCTCGGCCAGTTGCTGGTACATCCAGTCGTCCAGCACCTGGGCGGTGGCGTCGTAGCCGAACAGGTAATCGACGGTGGCCGTCAGTTCCAGGCCGCCCTTGTAGCCATGGCGACGGATGCTGGCCAGCCACTTGGGATTGACCACCCGGGCGCGGAAGACGCGCAGGGTTTCTTCCTTCAGGTCGCGCACGGCGGCGCGTTGCGGGTCATGGCTGTCGCCGAAGTAATGGCGCGGCTGCTGGCCCGACAGGGCGCGGATGGTGGCGATCATGCCGCCGTGGTACTGCAGGTAGTCATCGCTGTCGAAGATGTCGTGCTCGCGATTGTCCTGGTTGTGCAGGGCCACCTGCACCCCGGCCAGGCGCTGGCGGAAGGCCTCGCGCTGGTCGGCGCCCTGCACCTTGCGACCATAGGCGAAGCCGCCCCAGTTGATGTAGGCCTCGGCGAAATCGGCCTGGTCCTGCCAGTTCTTTTCCTGGATCAGGGGCAGGATGCCGGCGCCGTAGCTGCCGGGCTTGGCGCCGAAGACGCGGTAGGCCGCCTGGGTGGCGGCCTCGGCCTGGCCCAGCCCGGTTTGCAGGCCCTGCTGCAGGTCGCGCAGGTAGTGCTTGCGCACGAAGTTCATGTGCTCCGGCTCGTCGGCGGCGATGGCCAGTTGCACGGCGTCGTCGATGAGTTCGATCAACTGCGGGAAGGCGTCGCGGAAGAAGCCGCTGATACGGGTGGTGACGTCGATGCGCGGGCGCTGCAATTCTTCCAGCGGCACCAGTTCGACCCCGGCCACCTGCCGGTTGCCGGCACGCCAGAGCGGGCGTGCGCCCATCAGCGACAGAATCTGGGCGACATCGTCGCCGTGGGTGCGCATGGCGCTGGTACCCCAGATGCTGATGGCCACGCTCTCGGGGTAATCGCCGCTTTCGCGATGGTGGCGCGCCAGCACTTCCCGCGCCAGTTGCTGACCCACGCGCCAGGCCGATTGCGACGGGACGCTGCGCGGATCGACCGAATAGAAATTACGGCCGGTGGGCAGGATATGCGCCATGCCGCGCGTGGGCGAACCGCTGGGGCCGGCCGGGATGTAGCCGCCACGCAGGCCGCTGAGCAGGTTGCCGATCTCTTCGCTGGTCTGGTGCAGGCGCGGCACCAATTGCTCGCAGGCGAAGGCCAGCACGCGGCGCAGTCCGCTGGCCTGGTCCAGCGTCGTGTGCGCGGCGGGGGGCGTGGCCCGCTTCACCGGCGCAGCCGACGGACGTGCGAGCGCGCGCATGCCACCCAGCACGCTGCCGGCGCTCTTGCCCAGGGCGGGTTGCAGGCGCGGTCGCTGCTCGGGACTGGCCTGCTCCAGTGCGGCGAAGACGGTCTTGAGTACGCTGTCGATGGAGTGGACGGCGAAGTTCTGCTGCTGCAGAGCCTGCATCAGCGCAAGGCACAGGGCGTCGATGGCCTCCAGCGCATCGGCGCGGGTGACGATGGCGCGACCGGCGCAACGGGCCAGGGCGTCGTCGATGTTGAGGCGACGGCCCTTGTGTTCCAGCAGCATGTCCAGCGACAGGCCGAACAACCGTGCCACCTCTTCCTGCAGGCCCGGCAGATCCTGGTTGGGCAGGCGGACCAGGGCCACCAGCATGTCGGGCATCTGCGCCTGATCGGGCATGCGGCCGAGGATGTGCAGGCCGTCGCGGATCTGCGCCGCGCCCAGTTCGCAGAGGTAGCCGTCCAGATCCTCGATCAGGTGGGCCACGCCGGCGCCGTCCAGTTCGGTCAGGGCGTGCGGGAGTTCGCCGTCTTCGTGCGGGTGGTCGTGATCGTGATCGCCATGGGCGTGATGGTGATGATGGTGGTGAGCATGTCCATGGTCGTGATCGTGGTCATGATCATGGTCGTGGTCGTGATGCAGCAGCTTGTACTGCAGGTCGGTATCCAGATTGGTCTGCCGCACCAGTTCCCAGATCTGCTGCTGCAGCAGCGGCAGCTTGGCGGGGTCCAGCACTTCCACCTGGTAATACTCGTCCACCAGTTGCGTCAGCTGCGCCAGCGCGCCATAGCTGTCGGCGGTGGTCATCGGCGGCGTCAGGTGGTCTACCACCACGGCGTGGGCGCGGCGCTTGGCCTGCGAGCCTTCGCCGGGGTCGTTGATGATGAAGGGATAGAACAGCGGCAGGTCGCCCAGCAGCGCATCGGGGAAGCACTCCTCGGACAGGCCCACGCCCTTGCCGGGCAGCCATTCCAGCGTGCCGTGCTTGCCGACGTGGACGATGGCGTCGGCGCCCCATTCTTCGTCCAGCCAGCGGTACAGGGCGTAGTAGTGATGGGTGGGCGGCAAGTCGGGCTGGTGGTAGATGGCGTCCGGGTCCATGCCATAGCCACGGGGCGGCTGCAGGGCGACGAAGGCATGGCCCAGGTCGAGGCCGGCGATGGCCAGGTGCTGCTCATGCACATAGGCCTGGCCGGGCGCGGCGCCCCACTGGCGCTCCATCCTGGCTTGCAGGGCCGAGGGCAAGGCCGCGAACCATTGCGCGTAACGGGCGGCGGGAATGCGGGCGGCGGCGCGGCGCAACTGGTCTTCGGTGAGCAGGATGTCGTCGTAGGAACAGCGGTCCACCAGTTCATGGATCAGCGCGGTACCGCTGGCCGGCAGGTCGGCGATAGCGTAGCCGTCGGCCTGCAGGGCGCGCAGCACGGCCATCAAGGACTCCGGTGCGTCCAGCCCGACGGCATTGCCGATCTGCGCGGCCTTGCTGCTGGAATTGGTGAAGATGAAGGCGATGCGCTTGTGCGCATTGGGTGTGGTGCGCAGGCGCACCAGCCGCTGCGCCAGGCCGGCGATGCGATGCACGCGGTCCGGCAGCGCCCGGTACTGCACAACGCCGCTGTCGGTGACTTCCTTGAAGGACAGCGGCACGCCGATGATGCGGCCATCGAACTCGGGTAGCACCACGTTCATGGCGGCGTCCAGCGGGTTCATGCCGCGCGTGGAATGCTGCCACTGGTCCTGCGTCATGCCGCTGGTGATGGCTTGCAGTACCGGCAGATCCAGCTGTTCCAGTACCGAGACCGACCAGCCGGCCGGAGTGATGCCACCGGCGGTGATCTCGCCCATGGCGAAAGAGGTGGTGTTGATGATCAGGTCCACCTGGCCGGCGCCGAAGTATTGCAGCGCGGGAGGCAAGGCGGCGCCGCTGGCGGCCGACACCCGCAGCGAGGACGTGAACACCGGCAGCACGTCCAGGCCGCGTGCTTCCAGCGCGGCCACCAGTGCGTCGATGAAACCGGTATTGCCCGAGAGCCAGTGCGCCCGGTAGAAGATGATGCCCACGGCCGGCTTGCCGGCGGGCGCGCGGGCGCGCAGGGTCAGCCAGTCGGCGATGCCGGCGTCCTGCTCCAGGTCGGGATGGTAGAGGCCGTGTTCGGGCAGTGCCTGCGCCGGTGCATAGCCATAGCCGCTCAGCAGCAGGCGGTCGGACAGGCAGCGCAGCATCTGCGCCAGGTTGACGCTGCCGCCGCCGTTGAAATAGGCCAGCGCCTGCTGCTGCGCATCGACCGGCGCGGTGGAGGCGGCGGCCAGTTCGGCATCGGGCTCGCCGGTGCCGGACAGCAGGATCAGCTGCCGGCCCTCGGCACGCGCCACGCGTAGCA
>NZ_AEEC02000070.1 GCF_000300975.2 Herbaspirillum frisingense GSF30
GGTGATAACGCTCGCCGCTGGCGGCCAGGCGTTCATGGCCGTGCGTGCGGGCCCAATCCAGCAGGCTGTCCAGCAAGGCGTTGGGGACCGCCGAGGGCTGGGCACGGGTCAGTTCTTCATGCAGCTGCGCATTGCGTTGCAGGCGCTTCAGGTAGAGCGGGCCACCGGCCTTGGGACCGGTGCCGGACTTGCCTTCACCGCCGAAGGGCTGGACCCCGACCACGGCACCGACGATGTTGCGGTTGACGTAGATGTTGCCGACATGGGCGCGCTGGGCGACGAAATCGATGGTCTCGTCGATGCGGGAATGCACGCCCAAAGTCAGGCCGTAGCCGGTGGCATTGATGGCGTCGATCAACTGCGGCAGGGCATCGCGCCGATAGCGCAGCACGTGCAGCACGGGGCCGAAGACTTCGCGCTGCAGTTGCGCCAGGTCGTCGATCTCGATCACGGTCGGCGGCACGAAGGTACCGTGCTGGCAGGCCGGGGCCAGCGGCAGCTGGTGCACTGAACGGGCGCTGCCGCGCATGCGCTCGATGTGGGCCAGCAGGTTCTGCTGGGCTTCGGCGTCGATGACCGGGCCGATGTCGGTGGAGAGGCGGTCCGGACGGCCCACGCGCAGCTCGGCCATGGCGCCCTTCAGCATTTCCAGGGTACGGTCGGCGATGTCTTCCTGCAGGCACAGCACGCGCAGTGCCGAGCAACGCTGGCCGGCGCTGTCGAAAGCCGAAGACAGCACATCCTGCACCACCTGTTCGGCCAGGGCGGACGAATCGACGATGAGCGCGTTCTGACCGCCGGTCTCGGCGATCAGCGGCACTTCGCCGTGTTCGCCGCTGCCATCGCCATCGTCATGCGAGCGCTTGGCCAGGGTGCGGTTGATCAGTTGCGCCACCTCGGTGGAGCCGGTGAAGATCACGCCCTTGACGCGCACGTCCGAGGTCAGGGCTGCGCCCACGGTCTCGCCACGGCCCGGCAGCAGTTGCAGCGCGGCGCGCGGGATACCGGCCTCGTGCAGCAGTTGCACGGCACGATGGGCGATCAGGGCGGTCTGCTCGGCCGGCTTGGCCAGTACCACGTTGCCGGCGGCCAGCGCAGCGCTGACCTCGCCGATGAAGATGGCCAGCGGGAAATTCCACGGGCTGATGCACACCACCGGTCCCCAGGCCAGGACGTTGCCGTCATGGCGCGAAGCGATGGCGTAGTAACGCAGGAAGTCCACCGCTTCGCGCACTTCGGCAATCGCGTTGGGCAGGGACTTGCCGGCTTCGCGCACGGCCAGGGCCATCAGTTCGGCGATGTTGGCTTCCAGCAGGTCGGCGCCGCGTTCCAGCATGGCGGCGCGCTCGGCGGCGGGGGTGGATTGCCATTGCGGCGCATAGGCGGTGGCGGCGGTCAGCGCGGTATCGACATCGGCGACCGTGGCTTCGATCACCTGCCCCACCACTTCGCGATGGTCGGCCGGATTGCGCACTGGCTGTGCAGCCTGCGCGACAATCTCGCCGGCCACCAGCGGCGCGGCCTGCCACTGGCGGCCAGCCATGTCCGCGAAGGCCTGGTCCAGCTGTTGCAGGCGACTTTCGTTGGAGAGGTCGATGCCGGCTGAGTTCGTGCGTTCCTCGCCATACAGGCGCTGCGGCACGGCGATGGCCGGGTGCGGCAGGCCGCCCTGGGCGCGCACGGTCTCGATGGGGTCGGCCACCAGGCTATCCAGCGAGACCGCCTCATCGACGATCTGGTTGACGAAGGAGGAGTTGGCGCCGTTCTCCAGCAGGCGGCGCACCAGGTAGGCCAGCAGGGTCTGGTGCGAACCGACCGGGGCATAGATGCGGCAGGCCTTGCCCAGATTGTCGGCGCCAACCACCTGGTCGTACAGGGTCTCGCCCATGCCGTGCAGGCACTGGAATTCGTAGTTGTCGATCTGGTGCTGCTTGGCCCAGTGGAAGATGGCCGACAGGGTCAGCGCGTTGTGCGTGGCGAACTGCGGGTAGATCACGTCAGTCGCGGCCAGCAGCTTTTGCGCGCAGGTCAGGTAGGAAAGATCGGTGTGCACCTTGCGGGTATAGACCGGATAGCCTTCCAGACCATCGACCTGGGCGCGCTTGATCTCGCTATCCCAGTAGGCGCCCTTGACCAGGCGGATCATCAGGCGGCGGCCATGACGGCGCGCCAGGTCGACCAGGTAGTCGATGACGAAGGGACAGCGCTTCTGGTAACCCTGCACCACGAAGCCCAGGCCCTCGAAGCCGGCCAGGTCGGGATCGGCGACCAGCACTTCCATCATGTCCAGCGACAGCTCCAGGCGGTCGGCCTCTTCGGCGTCGATGTTCAGGCCGATGTCGTATTGCTTGGCCAGCAGCAGCAACTGCTTCAGGCGCGGCAACAGTTCTCCCATCACGCGGGCGTGCTGGGCGCGCGAATAGCGCGGGTGCAGGGCCGACAGCTTGACCGAGATGCCCGGGCCGTCCTTGATGCCACGGCCGTTGGAGGCGCGGCCAATCGCGTGGATGGCCTGCTCGTAGGACTGGTAGTAGGCATCGGCATCGTGCATGGTCAGGGCCGCTTCGCCCAGCATGTCGTAGGAGTAGCGATAGCCGCGCTTTTCATTGTCACGGCTGTTCTCCAGCGCTTCTTCGATGGTCTGTCCGGTCACGAACTGGTTGCCCAGCATGCGCATGGCCAGGTCCACGCCCTTGCGGATCAGGGGCTCGCCACCCTTGCCGATCAGGCGGGTGATGGCCTGGGTCAGGCCGCTTTCGCTGCTGGTGGACACCAGCTTGCCGGTGATCAGCAGGCCCCAGGTGGCGGCATTGACGAACAGCGAAGGCGATTCACCCAGGTGCTTGCGCCAGTCGCCCTTGCTGATCTTGTCGGCGATCAGGCGGTCAGCGGTCTGGCGATCGGGGATGCGCAGCAGCGCCTCGGCCAGGCACATCAGCGCCACGCCTTCTTCCGAGGACAGCGAGAATTCGTGCATCAGCGCGTCCACGCCGGACGATCGGGTGCGCTTCTCGCGCACCTGCTGCACCAGTTTCCGGGCCAGTTGCTGGGTCGACTCCTTCCAGGACGGGTCGCCCTGGACCTGCTGCAACAGCCATTGCACGGCCTCGCGCTCATCGCGACGGTAGGCGGCGGTGATGGCGGCGCGCAGGGGGCTGGGAGCGGGCAGCAGCTCGGCGCGGAAGGCGCCGAAAGGCAGGCTGGAAGCAGTGGCCGCAGGCGCGGCAGAGGTGACGGTAGTCATGGTCTGGAGTTCAGGATGGGAAGGATTTTGGCAACCGGATTCTATGTGCTAAAGACCAATATTAATTCTGTATTTCAGTGATATAGCCAATATTTAATTTTGCATTTCATTAATTTACCAACTTTAATTTTCCACAGAATCCCGGAAAAAGTGCAACATCCAGGCCGGCCGCGCCTGTGCAGGCGACACGGCCGGGAGCATGAAAAAAACGCCGCAGGCCTTGCGGCATGCGGCGTTCTGCTGACATCGGTGTCACCGGCGCGACAGACTGGTCCGGATCAACCCTCACCCAGGTAAGCCGCCTTGACCCGGGGATCATCCAGCATCTGTTTGGCCTCGCCTTCCATGGTGATCAGGCCCGACTCCATCACATAACCGCGATGCGCCGCCTCCAGCGCCAGCTTGGCGTTCTGCTCCACCAGCAGGATGGTGATGCCCTGGGCCGACACATTGCGGATCACTTCAAAGATCTTCTCCACCATGATCGGCGACAGGCCCATCGAGGGCTCGTCCAGCAACAGCAGCTTGGGGTGGCTCATCAGCGCGCGCGCCATGGCCAGCATCTGCTGTTCACCACCCGACAAGGTACCGGCCATCTGCGCCGCACGCTCCTTCAGTCGCGGGAAGACCTCGAACCAGCGGTCGATGTCGGCCTGGATCTGGCCCTTGTCATTGCTGGTGTAGGCGCCCATCAGCAGGTTTTCCTGGATGCTCATGCGGGTGAAGACGCCCCGCCCTTCCGGCACCATCGCCAGCTTGTCCTTGACCAGCTCGAAGGACTTCTTGCCCTTCAGCGGATTGCCCATGTAATACACGTGGCCATCTACCTTGCTGCTGGGTAGCGTGCCGGTGATGGCTTTCAGGGTGGTGGTCTTGCCGGCGCCGTTGGCACCGATCAGGGTCACCAGTTCGCCTTCGTTGACTTCCAGCGCGATGCCCTTGACGGCCTGGATGCCGCCATAGGCCACGCTCAGTTGTTCGACTTTGAGGATGTTCGTTGTCATGTTCTGTGGTCTCGCTTAATGGCCCGCGCCCAGGTAGGCTTCGATCACCGCCGGGTTCTTCTGCACATCGGCCGGTACGCCCTCGGCAATCGGCTTGCCGTAGTCCAGCACCGTGATGCGGTTGCACAGGCCCATCATCAGCTTCACATCGTGTTCGATGAGCAGGATGGTCCGGCCATCGGCCTGGATCTTCACCAGCAGCTCGCGCAGGCCCAGTTTCTCGGTGGCGTTCATGCCGGCTGCCGGTTCGTCCAGCGCCAGCAGTTGCGGGTCGGTCGCCAGGGCACGGGCGATTTCCAGGCGACGCTGGTCGCCATACGACAGGTGACGCGCCGTGCGCTTGGCGAACTGGCCGATGCCCACGAAGTCCAGCAGTTGCTGCGACTTGGCGCGGATCGCCGCTTCTTCTTCGCGGGCCGCCTTGTGGCGGAAGACCGCGCCAAACACGTTCTGCTTGGTGCGCACGTGGCAGCCGACCATCACGTTTTCCAGCACGGTCATCTCGCCAAAGAGGCGGATGTTCTGGAAGGTACGGGCGATGCCGGCCTTGGCCACTTCGTGCGGGGCGCTGGGGCTATAGGGCTTGCCGTCCAGCTCGAAGCTGCCGGTGTCCGGTTGATACAGGCCCGTGATGACGTTGAAGAAGGTGGTCTTGCCCGCACCGTTGGGGCCGATCAGGCCATAGATCTGGCCGCGCTCGATGGTGATGCCCACGCCGTTCAGGGCTTGCAGGCCGCCGAAACGCTTGCTGACGTCGCGGATCTTGAGCAGTGTCTGTGTCATGTTCTGTGCTCCAGCTTAGGCTTTGACTTCGCCGGTCGTACCGACTTTGGTATGGTCCACTTCGGGACGGTCTTCATGGCGCGGCGAGGGCCACAGGCCAGCCGGACGGGTCAGCATGATGACCACCATGGCCAGGCCGTAGAGCAGCTGACGCAGCACTTCGGCATCGATCCAGACACGGCCGAAGATGGCCATCTGCAGCGGCTCCACCACGTGGCGCAGCACTTCCGGCAATGCGGCCAGGATCACGCCACCCAGCACCACGCCGGGGATGTGACCGATGCCGCCCAGCACCACCATGGCCAGCACGGCGATGGATTCGGTCAGCGAGAAGGATTCCGGCGACACAAAACCCTGGAAGGCGCCGAACATGGCACCGGCCACG
>NZ_AEEC02000069.1 GCF_000300975.2 Herbaspirillum frisingense GSF30
CCCAGCACAACCGTCGCGCCAGTGACACGGGCGGCGGTGCCAAGGAAGAAAGCATCCGTATCGATGCCGGCAAGCTCGACGCCTTGCTGGAAGTGGCCGGCGAATCGGTGCAGGCCGCCAACCAGGCCGCCGTGCTGCTGGAAAAGCTGCAACAGTTCAAGTTCGAAGGCACGGCTGCCGCGCTGATGTCGACCCTGGCCGAAACCCTGGGCCGCGCCTCGCGTTATTCCAGCGAACTGCAACGTGCCACCCTGTCCACCCGCATGCAGCCGGTGGGCCGACTGTTCCAGAAATTCCCGCGACTGGTGCGCGAACTGGCCAAGGACCTGGGCAAGGACGTGGACCTGGTCATCACCGGTGCCGATACCGAAGTCGACCGCGTGGTGGTGGACAGCCTCTACGACCCGCTGGTGCACATGCTGCGCAACTCGCTGGACCACGGCATCGAAGTGGACCGCGCCGCCGCCGGCAAGTCCAACAAGGCGACCATCTCGCTGCACGCCTGGCAGGCCGGCAGCAGCGTCATGATCGAAGTGTTCGACGACGGCAAGGGCATGGACCCGGACATGCTGCGCAACAAGGCGCTGGCCAAGGGCCTGATCACCGAACACCAGGCGCTGACCTCGGACGAGGCGCTGCAACTGGTGTTCCTGCCCGGTTTCTCGACCAAGGAAGTGGCCTCCAGCGTCTCCGGACGCGGCGTGGGCATGGACGTGGTCAAGACCGCCGTGGAAAAGCATCGCGGCACCATCCGCATCGACTCCACCATCGGCAAGGGCACCAAGTTCTCGATCCGCCTGCCGATCGAACTGTCGATCATCCCGACCATGCTGGTGCGCTGCGCCGGCGCCCCGCTGGCCCTGCCGATGGCGGTGGTCGAACGCGTGGTGGAACTGCCGGAGACCTTCGACGAGGTCGGCGGTGCCCCGGTGCTGCGCGACCAGGGTCGTCCGCTGCCGGTCAATTCGCTGGCCGGTGTCCTGGGCTACGAGCCGGGCAATGAGCGCGTGGGCATCGTCATGGCGGTACCGCATCCCTACATCCTGGGGGTGGAGTCGGTGGAAGGCACGGCCGACCTGGTGATCAAGCCGCTGACCGCGATCCACACGGCCGGCATCACCGGTACGGCCCGCTCGGCCGAGGGCGAACTGGTGCTGGTGGTGGGCCTGTCCTTCCTGCTGGACGGCTGCCGCGACATGGAACGCACTGCCGTGGCATAAGCCGCACTGCAGTACGGACAAGGCAAAACGGCCGGATCGTCATCGATCCGGCCGTTTTGCCTTGTCATCAACCCCTTGGCGGGCTCAGAGCTCGTACATGTCCTTCTCCCCCTCCATCACCTGGGCGATCAGCTTGCGGTTCAGGGTCGGTGCCAGCAATTCGATGAAGGTATAGACATAGCCGCGCAGGTAGGCACCCTGCTTCAAGGCCACGCGCGAGACATTGGTACCGAACAGGTGGCCCGCCGGAATCGCCCGCAGGCCACGGTCGCGCTCGGCATCGAAGGCGATGCCGGCGATGATGCCCACGCCCATGCCCAGTTCCACATAGGTCTTGATGACGTCGGCGTCGATGGCTTCCAGCACCACGTCGGGCTTCAACTGGCGCAACGAGAAGGCGTGATCGATCTTGCTGCGGCCGCTGAAGGCCGAGTCATAGGTGATCAGCGGATTGGTCGCGATCTCTTCCAGGGTCAGGCTCCTGGACTGCAGCAGCGGGTGCTCGGGTGGCACCACCACCACGTGCTCCCATTGATAACAAGGCAGCGACACCAGACCCTCGCCCGAGGCCAGGGCCTCGGTGGCGATGGCGATGTCGGCCTGGTCGTTGCGGACCATCTCGGTGATCTGCTTGGGATTACCCTGCAGCAATGAAAGATGCACTTTCGGATACTTCTGGGTGAAGGCCTGCACCACCTTGGGCAAGGCGTAGCGCGCCTGGGTATGGGTGGTGGCGATGGTAAAGCTGCCGCTGTCATGCGCGGCGAACTCCTTGCCGATGCGTTTCAGGCCATCCACCTCCTGCATGATCAGCTCCACCGAGCGCAGCACTGCCCGGCCCGGCTCGGTCAGGCCACGGATGCGCTTGCCGTGGCGGGTGAAGATATCCACACCCAACTCTTCTTCCAGCTCGATGATGGCCTTGGAGACGCCCGGCTGCGAGGTGTAGAGCGCCTTGGCGGCCTCGGTGAGGTTGAAGTTCTGCCTTACCGCTTCACGTACGAAACGGAACTGATGAAGATTCATGTGGAAATTCCTTCGCTTCTACCTTGCGCGGCGTCCGCATGTGCGTTTGCGTTTGTATTTGCGACGTCCGCCTGCCTCATTTGCCGCATTTCCATATGCCAAAGGCGTATATAAGCAAATAAATACTATGTAGTTTGGTTTGAAACATAAGTTTATTACGATTCGCAGACTAATGGGCGAGGTGTTATGACTGTTTCTTATGTAGTAAGCGGATTTGCCGTAGGACTGCTGGTCGGCCTGACCGGGGTCGGTGGCGGCTCGCTCATGACGCCCCTGCTGACCTTGCTGTTCGGCATCCACCCTTCCGTGGCGGTCGGTACCGACCTGGCCTTTGCCTCGGCCACCAAGACCGCCGGCACGCTGGCCCACCGTTTCAAGGGGACGGTGCGCTGGGACGTGGTACGTCGCCTGTCCTATGGCGCCCTGCCCGCCGCGCTGGTGACTACGCTGCTGCTGAAGCATTTCGGCGCCGTCAGCGAGGGCATCGCCCTGACCATCCGTTATTCGATCGCCATCTCGGTGTTCCTGACCGTGATTGCACTGCTGTTCCGTTCACGCATGCAGGCCTGGCTCAATGCCAACCCGCAACGCCAGCTGCAAGGCGCTACCCTGTCCAACGCCACCATTGCCGCCGGCGTCCTGCTGGGCACGCTGGTGACCATCTCCTCCATCGGCGCCGGTGCGGTGGGCGCGACCTTGCTGGTCTTGCTGTATCCTCGCCTGACGCCGGCCGAGATCGCCGGCACCGACATCGCCTATGCCGTCCCGCTGACCGCCATTGCCGCACTGGGTCACTGGTGGCTGGGGTCGATCAACTGGGAATTGCTGGCCACCCTGCTGCTGGGGTCGGTACCGGGCATCACCATCGGTTCGCTCGCGGCGCGGGCGGTGCCGGAGAAATTCTTGCGTGGCCTGCTGGCCATTACGCTGACGAGCGTTGCAGTCAAGCTGATTTGGTAGGCTGATTTTCAATCGGGCGCACCTCGCTTCACGGGTCGCCCATCAAGACGTTAACAGGGAAAACAAGATGTACCGCTATGACCAATACGATCACCTGATCGTCAAAGAGCGAGTCGCACAATACCGGGACCAGGTGCGTCGGCGCCTGTCGGATGAGCTGGCCGAAGACGAATTCCGCATCCTGCGCCTGCAAAATGGCCTGTACCTGCAACGCCATGCCTACATGCTGCGCATCGCCATCCCCTACGGCATGCTGGCTTCCAACCAACTGCGCAAGTTCGCCGAGATCGCCGTCAAGTACGACCGCGGCTATGGCCACTTCACTACCCGCCAGAACATCCAGTTCAACTGGATCAAGCTGGAAGAATCCCCGGAAATCCTGGAGCAGCTGGCCAGCGTGGAAATGCACGCCATCCAGACCTCCGGCAACTGCATCCGCAACACCACCTCGGACGAGCTGGCCGGCGTGGCCGCCGACGAGATCGTGGACCCGCGCCCGTACGCCGAACTGATCCGCGAGTGGAGCACCTTCCACCCCGAGTTCGCCTACCTGCCGCGCAAGTTCAAGATCGCCATCAGCGGCGCGGCCGAAGACCGTGCCGCCACCGCCGTGCACGACATCGGCCTGCATGTGCTCAGGAACGAGGCCGGCGAAGTGGGCTTCCGCGTGCTGGTCGGCGGCGGCATGGGCCGCACCCCCATCCTGGGCAGCGTCATCCGCGACTTCCTGCCCTGGAAGCACGCCATGTCCTACCTGGAAGCCATCCTGCGCGTCTACAACCAGCATGGCCGCCGCGACAACATGTACAAGGCCCGCATCAAGATCCTGGTCAAGGCCATCGGCCCCGAGGAATTTGCGCGCCAGGTCGAGGCAGAATGGGCCGACATCAAGGACGGCCCCTCCACCCTGACCGAGGAAGAACTGCAGCGCGTGGCCAAGTTCTTCACCGACCCGGCCTACGAAAACCTTCCTGCCGTGGATGCGGAATATGAACGTCTGAAGGCAGAAGACCGTGGCTTCGCCAACTGGATCAAGCGCAACGTCAAGGCGCACAAGAAGCCCGGCTATGCCGCCGTGCTGCTGTCGCTGAAGAAGCCGGGCGTGCCCCCGGGCGACATCACCGCCGACCAGATGAACTTCGCCGCCGACCTGGCCGACCAGTACAGCTTCGGCGAACTGCGCGTGACCCACGAACAGAACCTGGTGCTGGCCGACGTCAAGCAGTCCGAACTGTACGCGCTGTGGAAAGCCGCCAAGTCGCACGGCCTGGCCACGCCCAACATTGGCCTGTTGACCGACATCATCTGCTGCCCCGGTGGCGATTTCTGCTCGCTGGCCAATGCCAAGTCGATCCCGATCGCCCAGGCCATCGCCGAGAAGTTCGAGAACATCGATTTCCAGCACGACATCGGCGACATCGAACTCAACATCTCCGGCTGCATCAACGCCTGCGGTCACCACCACGTGGGCAACATCGGCATCCTGGGCGTGGACAAGGACGGTTCCGAGTGGTACCAGGTCTCGCTGGGCGGTGCCCAGGGCAACGAGTCCTCGATCGGCAAGATCATCGGCCCCTCGTTCTCGGCCACCCAGATGCCCACCGTCATCGACCGCCTGCTGCAGGTCTACGTGCAGCAGCGCAATGAGGAAGAACGCTTCATCGATACGGTGCGCCGCATCGGTGTGACCCCGTTCAAGGAATTCGTATACGCAACGCCGATCCGTTCGGCCGACTATGTCGCAGGAGAAGACGCCAATGCCTGAAATCATCAAGAACAAGACCGTCGTCAGTGACGACTGGAGCGTGCTGCGCCTGGCTGAAGGCGAGAGCGCAGAGAGCGTGACCATCCCCGAAGGCCGCGTGATCGTGCCGCTGAAGGTCTGGCAGGCACAGGGCGAGGCACTCAAGTCGCGCCCCGAGATCGGCGTCTGGCTGGCCAGCGACGAGCGCGCCGAGGAGCTGAAGGGCCAGCTGGAGAATTTCCGGGTGGTCGCCGTGGACTTCCCCAAGTTTGCTGACGGCCGTGGCTATTCCATCGCCTACAACCTGCGCGCCCGCCTGGGCTATGCCGGCGAGCTGCGCGCCATCGGCGACGTGCTGCGCGACCAGCTGTTCTACATGCAGCGCGTGGGCTTCGATGCCTTTGCCGTGCGCGCCGACAAGAACATCCATGACGCGGTCAAGGGCCTGACCGACTTCTCCGAGAAGTACCAGACCTCCTGGGACGAGAAGAACCCGCTGTTCCGCCGCGTCAAGCGCGAAGCGGTGCAAGCCGCCGACTGAACGGCCCTATTGGACAAGGAAGGACAGCCCATGGCTAACCCAGGCTTGCAAGAACTGATCGCCAAGACCCAGGCCACGCTGGAACGCATCGCCGCCGAGTACGCTCCGGCGGCGCTGGCCTCCAGCCTGGCGGCCGAAGACATGGTGCTGACCGACCTGATCCTGCGCGGCAAGCTGCAGGACAAGATCAGCATCTTCACCCTGGAAACCGGCCGCCTGCACAAGGAAACCGTGGGCATGCTGGACCGCATCCGCGAGACCTACGATTACCAGGTCGCGCCCTACCGTCCGCTGCCCGAGGCCGTCGAAGCCTATGTGCAGAAGAACGGCGCCAATGCCTTCTATGACAGCGTGGAACTGCGCAAGGAATGCTGCCACATCCGCAAGATGGAGCCGCTGAACCGCGCCCTGAGCGGCAAAGCCTCCTGGGTGACCGGACAGCGTCGTGCACAGTCGGTCACGCGTGCCGAACTGCACGTGCAGGAAAGCGATGACGCCCACGGCATGGAGAAATTCAATCCCCTGGCGGACTGGTCGGAACAGGACGTCTGGGACTACATCCGCGCCAACGACGTGCCCTACAACCCGCTGCACGACCAGGGTTACCCGTCCATCGGCTGCGAGCCCTGTACCCGCGCCATCCAGCCCGGCGAGGACATCCGCGCCGGCCGCTGGTGGTGGGAGAACCCGGACTCCAAGGAATGCGGCCTGCACGTGGTCGATGGCAAGCTGGTGCGTATCAAGGCGCACGCGGCGGGCTGAACCAGAATTCAAGCAGAGCCACAATCAGAAACAATCAAAGCCACAACAAGCAAAGCATCGGAAGGCCCGGCATGAACACAGCGGTAGACAAACTCTTTTTGGACAACGCCAGCAACCGTCACCTCGACTGGCTGGAATCGGAAGCCATCCACATCATGCGCGAGGTCGCAGCCGAGTGCAGCAACCCGGCACTGCTGTTCTCGGGCGGCAAGGACTCGGTGGTGCTGCTGCGCATCGCCGAGAAGGCCTTCCGCCCGGGCAAGTTCCCCTTCCCGCTGGTCCACATCGACACCGGCCATAACTTCCCGGAGGTCATCGAGTTCCGTGACCGCCGCGCTGCTGAACTGGGCGAGCGCCTGGTGGTGCGTTCGGTGGAAGATTCGATCAAGCGCGGCACCGTGCGCCTGCGCAATCCGCTGACCGATTCGCGCAATGCGGCCCAGGCGGTGACGCTGCTGGAAACCATCGAGGAATTCAAGTTCGACGCCTGTATCGGCGGCGCGCGCCGCGACGAGGAAAAGGCCCGTGCCAAGGAACGCATCTTCTCCTTCCGCGACGAATTCGGCCAATGGAACCCCAAGGCCCAGCGCCCCGAGCTGTGGGACCTGTATAACACCCGCGTGCATCCGGGCGAGAACATGCGTGTCTTCCCCATCTCCAACTGGACCGAGCTGGACGTGTGGCAATACATCGCCCGCGAGAAGCTGGCCCTGCCCTCGATCTACTTCGCCCATGAGCGCGAGGTGATCCCGCGCAATGGCCTCTTGGTACCGCTGACCGACCTGACCCCGGCCCGCGAAGGCGAGACCGTCGAAAAACAGGTGGTGCGCTTCCGTACCGTGGGCGACATCTCCTGCACCTGCCCCGTCTCCTCTGACGCCGCTTCCGTGGAAGCCATCATCGCCGAGACCGCAGTGACCCAGATTACCGAGCGCGGCGCCACCCGCATGGACGACCAGACGTCCGAAGCCTCGATGGAAAAACGCAAGAAGGAAGGATATTTCTGATGAACGCCGCCGCAACCCAAGAACAACTGGCCAACGCCGCCGCGCCCGCGCACGAACGCGGCCTGCTGCGCTTCATCACCGCCGGCTCCGTCGACGATGGCAAGAGCACCCTGATCGGCCGCCTGCTGTTCGACAGCAAGGGCATCTTCGCCGACCAGCTCGACGCCATCTCGCGCGCCAAGCACAAGCGCACCGTGGGTGACACGGTGGACCTGTCGCTGCTCACCGATGGCCTGGAAGCCGAGCGCGAACAGGGCATCACCATCGACGTGGCCTACCGCTACTTCGCCACGCCCAAGCGCAAGTTCATCATCGCCGATACCCCGGGCCACGAGCAGTACACCCGCAACATGGTCACCGGCGCCTCCACGGCCGACGCAGTAATCATCCTGGTGGACGTGTCCAAGGTAAAGCTGGGCGACGATGGCAGCGTGGAACTGTTGACCCAGACCAAGCGCCACTCCACCATCGCCCACCTGCTGCAGATCCAGCACGTGATCGTGGCCGTCAACAAGATGGACCTAGTGGATTACGACCAGACCGTCTACGACCGCATCGTCGGCGCCTACCAGCAGTTCGCGCAGCAGCTGGGCCTGAAGGATGTGCATGCCATTCCGCTGTCGGCCCTGGCCGGTGACAACGTGGTCACCGCCAGCGAGCGCCTGTCCTGGTACCAGGGTCCGACCCTGATCACCCTGCTGGAATCGCTCTCGGTCTACGAAGATGCGCACGAAGAAGCCTTCCGCTTCCCGGTGCAGCTGGTGGCGCGCCACAACGGTCACGAAGCCAACGATTTCCGTGGCTACATGGGCCGCATCGAAGCCGGCAAGGTCGCCAAGGGTGACAAGCTGGTGGTGCT
>NZ_AEEC02000068.1 GCF_000300975.2 Herbaspirillum frisingense GSF30
CCTGGTTCTGTACCGTCTGTGCCAGCGAGGCGGTGGCCTGATCGGGGCTCATGCCCGCAGCCACCATGCTGTTGACGGCTTCGCCACCGCGATCGACCAGGCCGGACAGTTCGGCATGGAAGAAGGTCGCATCGTTCTCCCAGCTGGTGTTGACGATGGAGGTGGCGATGGCGCCGGCCATGGTGCGGCAGAAACTCATCAAGCCAGCCGCCGAGGCGGTTTCTTCCTCATTGACGCTGGACAGCGCCAGACCGGTCAGCGGCACGAAGAACAGCGGCAGCCCGATGCCCTGCAGGAACAGCGGCCAGCCGATCTGGAAGAAGGACATGTCAGTCGTGTTGAAGGCGCGCAGGAAGGTGATGAAACCCAGCCAGGTCACACCGATGCACACCAGCTTGCGGGCATCGATGGTGGTGGACATCTTGGCTACCATGGGCGCGGTCATCACCGCGAGGATGCCGGTCAGCGCCGAGATGCAGCCCGACCAGGTGGCGGTATAGCCCATGTAGCCCTGCAGCCAGAGCGGCGTCAGCACCACCGAGCCGAAGAAGGCGCCAAAGGCCAGGCAGATGGTGGTCACGCTGGCCGTGAAGCCGCGATGACGGAATACCCGCAGGTCGACGATGGGGTTGCGTTCGGTCAGTTCCCAGATCAGGAATGCGATGAAAAACACCACCGCCGTCACCGCCAGCAGCACGATTTCAGTCGAAGCGAACCAGTCCTTTTCCTTGCCTTCATCCAGCATCAGCTGCAGCGCCGCAACCCACACCACCATCAGGATCAGGCCCACGCGATCGATCGGCAGCTTGAACGTCCTGGTCTCGAAGCGCTTGAGCATGCGCCAGCCGAGGTAGCCGCAGATCAGGGCTACCGGCACGTTGATCCAGAAGATGTAGGGCCAGCTGTACTGGTCGCACAGCACGCCGCCCAGGATCGGACCGGCAATCGGTGCCACCAGCGTGGTCATGGCCCACAGGCCTACCGCAGCGGGCGCCTTTTCCTTGGGGAAGATGCGCAGCAGCAGGGTCTGCGAGAGCGGCATCAGGGGGCCGCCAGCCAGGCCCTGCATCACGCGGAAGGCGATCAGCATGCCCAGCGAATTGGCCAGGCCGCACAGGGCCGAGAACAGCCCGAACATGACCATCGACAGGATGAAGACGCGCACCGTGCCGAAGCGGTTGGCCAGCCAGCCGGTCAGCGGCACCGTGATGGCTTCGGCCACCGCGTAGGAGGTGATGACGTAGGTACCCTGGCTGGTGGAGGCGCCAAGCGCCCCGGCGATGGTCGATACCGAGACGTTGGCGATGGTGGTATCGAGCACGGCGATGAAGTTGGCCGCCGCCAGCAGGATGCCGGCGCCGACCAGCTGGGCGCCGCTCAGTGGCGCTTCGAACAGCGCCGGCTGGGCGGTGGGAGGAGGTGTGGGCGGAGATGCGGGCGGCGAGCCGGCATCTGCGCTGAGTGTGGATGACATGGGAAACCTCGTCTTCTCGTGGGGCCTGGCTTACAGCGCGGCGGCCTTGGTCTCGGTGCTCTGCGCGGTCTTGGGCTGGAGGTTGCCGGCCTGGATCTGGCCGCGGGTATCGATCTCCACCACCATCGACAGGCCCACCGACAGCGGGCGCTGCGCCAGTTCCTTGGGGTCCAGCGAGATGCGCACCGGCAGGCGCTGGACCACCTTGATCCAGTTGCCGGTGGCGTTCTGCGCCGGGATCACGGCAAAGGCCGAGCCGGTACCGCCGGAGAGGCCCGTGACCACGCCGTGGTATTCCACCGAGCCGCCGTAGAGGTCAGCCTTCATGGTCACCGGCTGGCCGATGCGCACCTTGGTCAACTGGCCTTCCTTGAAGTTGGCGTCCACGTGCATCTGCTGCAGCGGCACCACCGACAGCAGGGTGGCGCCACTCTGCACGCGCTGACCGACCTGCACCTGGCGGCGGGCGATCACGCCGTCGACGGGGGCGCGCAGGACGGTACGTTCCAGATCCAGGCGGGCCTGGTCGAGCTTGGCGCGGGCCAGTACCACTTCGGGGTTGTCTTCCACGGTGGTGTTGGCGGTCAGCACCGTGCTGGCCTTCTGCGCACCCTGGGTGGCCTTGATGTTGGCGCGTGATTGCACTTCAGCCGCTTCGGCTGCCTTCAGGTTGGCCTGGGCGGTCAGCAGGGCGGTGCGGGCGTTGCTCAATTCCTCGCCCGAGACCGAGCCCGACTTGGCCAGCGCTTCGCGGCGCTGCAGGTCGATCTCGGCACGCTTGAGGTCGGCCTGGGCCGACAGCAACTGCGCACCGGCGCGCTTCTGCTCGGCTTCGCGGGCCAGCACCTGGGCTGCCAGGCCGGCGTCATTGGCGAAGAAGCCCTTGACCTTGCGCTCGGTGCGGTCCAGGTCGGCAGCGGCCTGGTCCACTGCCAGCCGGGCGTCGGCGTCATCGATGCGCACCAGTACCTGGCCCTTCTTGACGGCCTGGGTATCGACCACATCCACGGCCGACACGATGCCGTTGACGGCCGGGGTGACGGTGGCGATCTCGGTGGCGGTGTAGGCGTTGTCGGTCTCGACATAGCGCGAGCCGATCAGATACCAGTAGGCGCCGTAGCCGACGGCCGCGATGGCGACCACGCCGCCGAAGATGGAGAAGAGCTTCTTGCGCTTTTGCGCGGCCGCGGCCCGGGCGGCGGCTTCATTGCGTTGCTTGGCGTCGTCGGCCAGGGTCTGGGTCGCTTGGGAATCGCTGTGGGACATGATGATCAACCTTTCGCTTGCGTATTTGGCATATCGTTGTGGGGCGCGTCGGCGCTGTTCTGGCGGCTGCTGTCGTCGGTGGCGCGGTAGCCACCGCCCAGGGCGCGCACCAGCGCGACATCCAGGGTGAACATGCGCGAGCGCAGATCGGAGAGCTGGCGCAGGTTGCTGATGAGCGTGTCCTGCGCATTGAGTACGTCGAGGTAGTTGGCCAGGCCGCCGTTGTAGCGGTTGCTGACGATGCGATAGGCCTCCTCGGCTGCATCGGCGGCGGCTTGCACGTCGGCCAGGCGTCCGGCCAGGGCTTTTTCGCTCACGCCGACATCGGCCACGTCCTGCAGGGCCTGGGTGACGGCCTGGTCGTAGTTGGCCACGGCTTCGTCATAGCTGGCGCTGGCGGAGCGGAACTGTCCGCGCAGGCGACCGCCGTTGAAGATCGGCAGCGAGATCGCCGGGCCGACACTGCCGATGTCCGAACCGCTGCGCGTGAGCATGTCGATGCCCAGCGACTGGAAACCGAAGTAGGCCGTCAGGTTGACGTTGGGATAGAAGGCCGCGCGCGCCACCTTGATCTGCTTGCCGGCGGCTTCTGCACGCAGGCGTGCGGCCACGATGTCGGGCCGGCGGCCCAGCAGTTCTACCGGCAGTTGCGCCGGCAGGGCGAAGGGCTTGGACAGGTCGATCTGCGGCCGGACCAGTTGCAGGCCACGATCCGGCCCGGCGCCCAGCAGTGCGGCCAGCTTGTTGCGCTGCAGGCCGATGGATTCGTCGGTGGCCTTCAGGTCGGCCTGGGCAATGGCGCGACGTGCTTCCATCTGTTTGACCGAACCACGCGTTTCCAGGCCGTTGCCGAAACGCTGGTTGAACAGGTCCAGGCTTTCCACCCGCACCTTCAGGGCGGCTTCGTTGGTATCGCGCTGGGCGTAGAGCTGGGCCAGGTCGGCATAGGCCGAGGCAATCGAGGTGGCCAGCGTGATGCGGGCCTGGGCGGCATCGGCGCGGCTGGCTTCCAGTTCCGAGGTGGCCGACGCCAGTGCGGCGCGGTTCTTGCCCCAGAAGTCGATCTCGTAGCTGAAGTCCAGGGTGGCGCGGGTTTCGTTGTTGTAACCCTTGGGGACGAAATCGGGCGGCACGCCATTGTTATAGGACTGCTTCATCCGGTCCAGCGACGCATTGGCGCTGATCTGCGGATACAGTGCCGCACCCTGCTGCTGGGCCGCGCCTTCGGCCTTCATCAGCCGCGCCTTGGCCACGGCCATGGAGGGTGCGCCTTGCAGGCCTTCGGCGATGAGCGCATCCAGTTGCGCGTCGCCATAGACCTTCCACCACTGGTCGCTGGGCCAGGCGGCCTGCACTGCGGTGGCCGCCAGCGTCTGGCTTGCTTGGTACTGCGCGATGGATTTGGGTTCGGCGCGTGGGCCGAGATCGGTGAAGGAGGCGCAGCCTGCCATGAGCGTTGCCGTCAGCACGGCGGCCGAGGCCGTCACGGCCCGCCGCCAGGGCTGAGGACGTCGCGGCGACGGCGAACGCTGACCGTGGAGAGATGAATTGTTATTCATGTTTGTGGAGTGTGGAGTGAACAACTGAAGCAGAAATGCTTGGTTTTAAAACTGTACAGTTCAGTATAGTATTTGGTTTTATGAATAGTCAAGACTCATTGCGAGAAATTACTCGCCTTTGTGCGGCAAAGCCGCAACAGCGAATTTGGACGGGCAATTGATGTGAATCTGGCGGCTTTGGATGGCTTCTCCGCCTATAATTCGACATTGGCCGCAGCAAGCACCGCGATGCCGGCCGGCACCACAGGAAAATTCATGCGCAAGAAAAGTGAAGAACGCCGCCAGGCAATGATTGATATCGCTGCCGAGGTGTTCAACGAAATCGGTTTCGAAGCAGCCTCGATGGCGGAAATCTCGGCCCGGGTCGGCGGTTCCAAGGCCACGCTCTACAACTATTTCAACTCCAAGGAAGAAATCTTCGTGGAGGTGATGATGAAACAGGTGGGGTGCCAGTTCGAAGAACTGTTCATGGCCTTACGCAACGAAGACGATCTGAAAACCGGTTTATTGCGTCTGGCGACGCATTATTTGAGTGTGGTGTTCCGGCCCGAGGTGATTGCCGTCAAACGATTGGCCTCGTATTACGCCGGCAAGTCCGATCTGGGCCCCATGCTCTACGAGCGTGGCCCCCGTCGTGGCTGGACCCGCATCGCCGAGTTCCTGAAGGTCAAGATGGACGAGGGCAAGCTGCATGGCGGCGATCCCTGGATCGCGGCCATGCAGTTCCGGGGCTTGATGGAGGCGGAATGGATGGAGATGCGCGTGCTCAACGTGGTCACCGACATCACGCCGCAACAGCAGCGCGAATCGGCCGAGCGGGCGGTCCAGGCATTCATCTACCTGTACCAGCCACGCTGAGGCGGGTAGCTCAGAAGCTCAATGCGGCCGCGTGCTGGTAGGCGATCGTCATGCCCATCGGTGTGGCGATCCAGGCCTGTTCCCGGTGGGAGGCTTCCGAGATATCGTTGGCCGTCATCCTGGCAAAGCGCTTCTTGATATCGAGCAGCAGGGCCAGTTCCTCTTCATCGAAGCAGTTCCGGTCCGACGCCAGCAGCGGCAGGACCTGTGTTCCCTCGGTGGTGCCTACCTTCACTTCCACCTGGCGAATCAGGCCACGTTGTTCCAGCAGCGAGAACAGCAGCCGGAACGCCGAGGGAACCGGCCCATACGGCAGACGTTCATAGGCCAGTCCGGACAGGCTGCGTCCCCGTTGCTTGTAGAAACTGAAGTCGCTGTAGAACAGCAGCTTGTTGAGTTTCGTGACGAAGACGCCTTCCGGTTCGCTCAGCAGCAGCACCAGTTGCCCCAGCTTCTCCAGGTGGATTCCCTCGGCCGGTGCAGTACGCACGCTGGCCAGAAAGGCCTTTTCCAGCGCCTGGGCGGCGGCCTTCTTTTCGAGATCGGCCAGCAGGCGGGAACGTACCTGCGGTGCCAGGTCGGCGGCCGTGCGCACCAGTTCCATGGCGGTTTCGGCCGAGCGCATGGCCATACGCATGGCCTTGTCATGGGCGTCGGACTGCAGCTTGCCGTTCTCGTAGCGACTGACGGTGGCCACGCCCCAGCCGAGTACGGCCGCCAGTTCGACCTGGGACAGTCCGAGCGACTTGCGCCACGCCGTCAGTTGCGCCGGCCGGACCATGTCGTGCTTGTCGCGATACAGATCGCGCGCCAGGGCCAGGCTGTCGTCCATCTCCATCGTCTGGAAACTTTCGCCGCAGCGCTGGCAGGCGAAATAGTTCACCGGAACCTCGAAGGCTTCCTTGTTCACCGTCCGGATTTCGGTCGTACTCACGGCCTGTACCGTGCCTTCGCCGGCACAGTTGGGGCAGATATCGAAAAGCTTGTTGTCCATCAGACGCTCCATTGAACGGGGGGCTTGGAGAAGGGAAAGGTCATCGTCCTCTCAGGGGGATGGAAGGACATGCAGGTGGTCTTGCGGCCATCCTTGCTGACTGCCAGGCAGAGCTTGATGTACACCCGCCGTACTACCTGTTCCTCATCGACCCACTGGATGACGGCCTTGCCGAAGTGCCACACCCAACCCGCACCCCAGTCGTTCTGATTCGGGCCATAGCTGTAATCTTCCACGCGCAGTTGTCTGAGCGCCATGATCACGTCGCGCATGTCGAAATCGAGTTCATCCAGGAAATCCAACGTCTTGCGCTGGCGCGAAAGGATGATTTCCTTCGGGTTGATGGCAGACAGCTGGTTGAGAAAACCTTGGACCTGCAAGCGGGTGGCAGACATCGTATGGGCTCCAATATAAATCAATTGATAAGTTAATGGTTATTGCATATCAAATGATGTTGCTCAGTAGATACATTTGAGCTTTGGATGCTCCATCAATCAGCGTCCATGTGGTCACGAAAAAGTTGGAAAAAGATAAAGAAAAAGGCGGACGCAAAAAAAGCCCGGCTCACCGCAAGGGCAAGCCGGGCCACATGATGGCGGGCTGACGTAAAGCGATCAGCGCTGATGCACCTTCACCCCCGCCGAATAGGTCGCGGCAATGGCGCGGTCGTCCCCCAGGATGGCCAGGGCGAACAATTGTTCTTCCAGGCTGTCGGTGGTCGCACTGCGGCGCGCCAGCAAGGGCGTGGCCTGCGGATCAAGGACGATGAAGTCGGCATCACAGCCCGGCGTGAAGCTGCCGATGGTCCCCTCCAGTTGCAGGGCGCGTGCACCGCCCAGGGTGGCGAGGTAGAACATGCGCTGCGCCGGCAGATAGGTGCCGCCCATGCGCGCCACCTTGTACAGCTCGTTCATGGTCTGCAGCATCGAGAAGCTGGTGCCGCCACCGACATCGGTGGCCAGCGACAGCGGTACCCGTGCCGCGTCGGCGCGGGCAAAGTCGAACAGGCCACTGCCCAGGAACAGGTTGGAGGTGGGGCACAAGGTCGCAGCCGACTGCGTGGCGGCCATGCGCGCGCGGTCCTGGTCGTCCAGCCAGATGCAGTGCGCATACAGGGCGCGCTGGCGCATGAGGCCGTAGCCGTCATAGACGTCCAGGTAGCTGCGCGCATCCGGGTAGAGCGCCTTGACCCACTTCACTTCGTCGGTGTTCTCGGCGACGTGGGTCTGGATATACGTATCCGGATACTGCGCCGCCAGTTCACCGGCCAGCTTCATCTGCGCATGCGTGGACGTCGGTGCGAAACGCACGGTGATGGCGTAATGCTGGCGTCCCTTGTTGTGCCAGCGCTGGATCAGCGCCTCGCTCTCGCGTACGCCGCTCTCGGCCGTGTCACGCAGGAAATCGGGGGCATTGCGGTCCATCAGGCACTTGCCGGCCACCATGCGCAGGTTGCTCGCATGGCTGGCGCTGAAGAAGGCATCCACCGACTGCGGATGCACGGTGCAATACACCGCCGCGCTGGTGGTGCCATTGCGCAGCAGTTCGCTCAGGAAGAAGTCGGCCACTTCGGCCGCATGTTCGGGCTGCTGGAAGCGACGTTCGGCCGGGAAGGTGTAGTTCTCCAGCCAGGGCAGCAGCCCCGGCGCCGGTGAACCGATGATGTCGGTCTGCGGGTAGTGGACGTGGGTATCGATGAAGCCGGGGCAGAGGATCTTGCCGCGCAGGTCCTCGGTGGCGGTGCCAGGCGGCAGGCTGGCGGCCAGCGCGGCATAGTCGCCGGCGGCCTGGATCTTGCCGTCCTGGACCAGCAGCAGGCCGTCGCTGTGCCAGTGTGTGGCGTGTTCGTCGAAGGCGGGATCGTTGCTGAAGTACAGCAGGCTGGCGCGGTAGGCTTGCAGGGATGGGCTCATGGTATTTCCTCGTTGCAGGCGGACTGGCGCTCATTGGGCGCAGGCCGTCGATTCAATATTCATCATACTGGAAGGCACAGACGTGAAGATGCTTTCCGTACAGGGATAGGGGGGAATCGATGGGGAAATCCGATCGTGTCTGGCGCCTGGAGCGGGACTGGTGACGCAGATTTCCGGAGGGTGACGGCAGGGTGTTCCTTCAGCCTCTGCCGTCCAGAGCGTGTGTGACGAGGGGAGAGGGATAGCGTTGCGCGGCCGGCTGGCGGGACCGCAATTCCCACAACTGCATCAGTTGGGCGACCACCGCGATGGCGATACTGGCCGGTTCCTTGCCGTAGATGCCGGGAATGCCGATGGGGCAGGTGATGCGTTCCAGCTGCTGCGCACTGTAGCCGCGTTCGGCCAGGCGATGTTCGAACTGCCGGCGCTTGGTGATCGACCCGATCAGGCCGAACCAGGCCGCATCCCCGCGCTTCAGGATGCGTTCGGT
>NZ_AEEC02000067.1 GCF_000300975.2 Herbaspirillum frisingense GSF30
CTCAGGCGTACGCGTTCGCTCTCGATGCTGCCGCGTCGGGGTGGTCCCAGGTCCAGCTCCGGGTGATCGTCGCGGCTCTGCGCATCGCTACGACCAAAGATGGCACCGAGCAACCACTTCAGGCCCAGCGCCAGCAACGCCAGCAAGACCACGGCAGCGATGCCCTTGCTGATCTTGCCGCCGAGGGCTTCCATCAGGGCCGCGCCGACCAGGTCGCCGCTGGGGCCATCATCACTGTTGCTCAGTTGTGCGCGCACCAGCGCTTCCAGCGCGCCGCTGGCGGCCAGCAGCAACAGGCTGCCACACCAAAGGCGGATGGCGCCGCGGCCGCCGAAGATGGACTTGCGGCCGAGCGCGCGCGCCACCGTGCGCAGCAGCAGCGGCAGCAGCCAGAGGACCGACCAGCCAAACCATTTGACGAAAATCATGCTACTCCCATACTTCACCGGCCTGGCATGGCGCCAGCCGGCCTCGTGAATCTATCCCGGCAGTCCTGATGCACCGCCGCAGGCTGCGAGTGTAAACCAAACCCGACCACGGCCGCCCGTCCTCATTCCGTCTTCATGCCACCCTTTGGTACAGGTCGACTCAGCGACCGTGGCAATGGCAATCGCGCACGTGGTCGTTGATCACGCCCACGCCCTGCAGATAGGCGTAGATGATGGTGGACCCGACGAACTTGAAGCCGCGCTTGGCGAGGTCCTTGGAAATGGCGTCCGACAGCGGGGTCTTGGCCGGGCAGTCCGCCAGGGAAGCCCAGCGGTTGACGATGGGCTGGCCATCGACCTGGCCCCACAGATAGGGGTCGAGCCCGCCCACTTCCTCGCGCAGCTTGAGGTAGGCGCGGGCATTGCCGATGGTGGCGGCCACCTTCAGGCGATTGCGCACGATGCCGGCGTCGGCCAGCAATTGCGCCACCTTGCGCTCGTCGTAGCGGGCGATCTTCTCGGCATCCCATTGGTCAAAGGCAGCGCGGTAGGTCTCGCGCTTGTTGAGCACGGTCTCCCAGGACAGCCCGGCCTGGGCGCCTTCCAGGTTGAGCATTTCGAAGAGTCGGGTTTCATCGTGGCAGGGAACACCCCACTCGTGGTCGTGGTACTCGACGTAGCGGGGGTTGGCAAGGTTGACCCAGCCGCAGCGGGTAAGGGATTGGCTCATGGAAGATGGGGGAAACAGGTCGGGCGGTTCATCGGTGCCGGTTCACACCGGCCACAGGGGCGGCTCATCCATCAGCGCGATCTGCTCGCGCAATTCCAGGATGCGGTCTTGCCAGTAGCGCTGGGTGTTGAACCAGGGGAAGGCGGCCGGAAACGCCGGGTCGTCCCAGCGGCGCGCCAGCCAGGCGGAATAATGAATCAGCCGCAGCGTACGCAGCGCTTCGATCAGGTACAGTTCTCGCGGTTCGAATTCGCAGAAACTTTCATACCCGGCCAGCAGGTCGGCCAGTTGCCCGACCATCTCGCGTCGCTCGCCGGAAAGCAGCATCCACAGATCTTGCACGGCGGGGCCACTGCGGCTGTCGTCGAAATCGACGAAGTGCGGGCCGGCATCGGTCCACAGGACATTGCCGACATGGCAATCCCCGTGCAGGCGCAGGCTGCGGATCTCGCCCGCGCGGTCGTAGCAGCGTTGCACGCCCTGCAGGGCCTGTTCGACCGTGGTGCGCCAGGCGGTGGCCACATCCATGGGGATGAAGTCATGCGCCAGCAGCCAGTCGCGCGGCTCATGGCCGAAGCTGGCCAGGTCCAGCGCGGGGCGCTCGACGAAGGGACGGCGCATACCCACCGCATGGATGCGGCCGATGAAGCGGCCCAGGCGTTCCAGGGTGTCGGCATCGTCTAGCTCAGGGGCGCGGCCGCCATGGCGCTGGAACACGGCGAAGCGGAACCCGGCATGGCGATGCAGGGTGGCGCCGCTGTCCAGGCGCATGGCCGGCACTACCGGGACCTCTTCGTCGGCCAACTCCTGTGAAAATGCATGTTCTTCGAGGATTTGCGCATCCGACCAGCGCAGAGGCCGGTAGAACTTGGCCACCAGCGGCGGGCCGTCTTCCATGCCGACCTGGTAGACCCGGTTTTCATAGCTGTTCAATGCCAGCAGGCGGCCGTCGCCGTACAGGCCCAGGGCGTCGAGGGCATCGAGCACGGTATCGGGCGAGAGCGTGGCGAAGGAGGTGGCGTCGGGGACGTCAGGGATGTCAGCAGTGGCGGCTTGATTCATCCGGCTATTGTACTGTCCACGGCGCCCGCGCCGCAGCAGATTGCGGCAGCCAACGCCGACAATGCTCGCGCCCCTGGCTGAATGCCTTTACACTCCTGCCTTTGGTAACAGCAATCTTCAGCAACCGGACCCATCATGCAACTCGACCAGCCCCTTTCCGACGCCGAATTCGACGAACTCGACGATTTTCTCCTCTCCGATCGCTGCGCCGACGATGTGATGACCATGGACACCCTGCACGGCTACCTGACGGCGCTGGCCATCGGTCCGCAGGAAGTGCTGATGGCCGAATGGCTGCCGCGGGTCTGGGGCAGCCGTCCGGAAGACACGCCCAAGTTCAAGAACGGCAAGGAAGCCGAGCGCATCACCAGCCTGATCGCGCGCAGCATGAACGAAATCGCCATCACCTTCGAAGTGGCGCCCAAGGAGTACGAGCCCCTGTTCTGCGAACGTGAACATGAAGGCAAGCCGCTGCTGGACGCCGAGGCCTGGGCCTGGGGCTTCTGGGAAGGGATCCAGTTGCGCGCCGAGCAATGGGACGAAATCTTCCATTCCAACCTGGCCCCGCTGATGCGCCCGATCTACCTGCTCGGCTCGGAAGAGCTGGAAGAGGAAGAAACCAAGCTCATCGATGACCCGGTCAAGACCCACAAGCTGGCCATCGAGATCGAGGCCGCCATTCCCCACATCCACCGCTACTGGGCGCCGAAACGCAAGTCGGCCGTGGAACAGGTGCAGCGCGAGGCGCCCAAGACCGGTCGCAACGATCCCTGCCCCTGCGGCAGTGGCAAGAAGTACAAGAAATGCTGTGGCGCGGACAGCAGCACAGACGGCACCGAATAAGCCAGAAGGTCACCGGGGCAAGCATTTCCGGCCCATAACGAAAAAGGCGCACCGGGTAGCCGGCGCGCCTTTTTATTGCACTGCGGACAACATGGCTGCCCTGCGCATCATTCCTTGATGAAGTGCTCGCGGTAGTACTTGAGCTCTTCGATCGATTCCAGGATATCGGCCAGGGCCGTGTGCATCTGGCGCTTCTTGAAACCGGTGGCGATTTCCGGCTTCCAGCGCTTGCACAGTTCCTTCAGGGTCGACACATCCAGGTTGCGATAGTGGAAGAATTCTTCCAGCTTGGGCATGCCGCGCACCATGAAGCGGCGATCCTGGCAGATCGAATTGCCACACATGGGCGACTTGCCGGCCGGGACGTATTGCTTCAGGAAGGCGATGATCTGCTGCTCGGCATCGGCTTCGGTGACGGTGGAAGCCTTGACGCGGTCGATCAGGCCCGAGCGGCCGTGGGTTCCCTTGTTCCAGGCATCCATGCCGTCCAGCAGCTCGTCGGACTGATGGACGGCCAGCACCGGGCCTTCGCCCAGGATGTTCAGTTCTGCATCGGTAACCACCACGGCCACTTCGATGATGCGATCCTTGTCCGGGTCCAGTCCGGTCATTTCCATATCGACCCAGATCAGGTTCATTTCATTGGGCCGGACGGGCGCGGCGGGGGCTTGTGACATAATTCTTCCTTATTGACGGGATGGGGATCTGGCCCCATCTGCTGCATGGTTCCATTGCCTGGTTCGCTCGCCCGGCACACGCCGGGCGTCATGACTCGATGTCTTGCCAACAGTGCGGCGGCGAGCAGTTGAGTCGGGCTACGAACTTCGATACGAACTTCTTGACGAATTTCGATACGAATCTTCATATTTTCGCACAGGGTACGCATGTCTTCACTTTCGTTTTCCGTTTTGTTCATCGTGTTCCTGGGGATCAGCCTGGGGGTGCGGTTCTGGCTGGCGTCGCGCCACATCCGCCATGTGATCGCGCATCGCGCCGCCGTGCCGCCCGAGTTCGCCGAGAAGATTCCCCTGTCGGCCCACCAGAAGGCGGCCGACTACACGGTCGCGCGCACCAAGTTCGGACTGGTGACCTTGCTGGTCAATGCGGCGGTGCTGATCGGCTTCACCCTGCTGGGCGGACTGCAGTGGCTGTCCAGCCTGCTGCTGGGCTGGACCGGCGGTCCCGGGATGCTCTACCAGATCGCGCTGGTGGCCGGCTTCGGCATCATCTCCGGCCTGGTCGACCTGCCCTTCGACTACTACCGCCAGTTCCGTCTGGAAGCCGGTTTCGGCTTCAACAAGATGAGCCGCGCCCTGTTCTTCAGCGACATGATCAAGCAGAGCCTGGTGGGCGCGGTGATCGGCCTGCCATTGCTGTGGGTGGTGTTGACGCTGATGGACAAGGCCGGCGCGCTGTGGTGGTTCTACACCTGGGTGGTGCTGTGCGCCTTCCAGCTGCTGATGCTGGTGATCTATCCCAGCTTCATCGCCCCGCTGTTCAACAAGTTCACCGCGCTGGAAGACGACAGCCTGCGCAGCCGCATCGAGGGTCTGATGCAGCGCGTGGGCTTCGCTTCCAAGGGCTTGTTCGTGATGGATGGTTCCAAGCGCAGCGCGCATGGCAATGCGTATTTCTCGGGCTTCGGCTCGGGCAAGCGCATCGTCTTCTTCGATACGCTGCTGGCGCGCCTGGCCCCGCACGAGATCGAGGCCGTGCTGGCTCACGAACTGGGCCATTTCAAGCTCAAGCACATCGTCAAGCGGGTAGTGGTGATGTTTGCCATGTCGCTGGCGCTGCTGGCCCTGCTGGGCTACCTGAAGGGCCAGGCCTGGTTCTATACCGGGCTGGGCGTGGACCCGCTGCTGCTGGGCAGCAACGATGCGATGGCGCTGATCCTGTTCATGCTGGTGCTGCCGATCTTCACTTTCCTGCTCTCGCCGCTGTCGTCGCTGTCCTCGCGCAAGCACGAGTTCGAGGCCGATGCCTTTGCCGCCCAGCATACCCATGCCCAGGACCTGGTCTCGGCGCTGGTCAAGCTGTATGAGGACAACGCCTCCACGCTCACCCCCGACCCGCTGCACTCGGCCTTCTACGATTCGCATCCGCCGGCATCGCTGCGCATCCGGCACCTGCATGGCGCCATGGCAGCACCTGCGCCGGCTGGCAATCACTGATTTCTTTCATTGCATACAGGTCAGGGGCATGCAGCTTCCTGACCGTTGGAGAACCCCATGAGCATTACCGCAAGCACCCTCGCCGCTTCCCGTTGCGTCCAGCCCATCGAGGCCCTGGATGACGCCGCCCTCGCCAGCCACCTGGCCGCCCTGCCCGAATGGAAGATCGAAGGCGGCAAGCTGACGCGCAGCTTCGCCTTCGCCAACTATTACGAGACCCTGGCCTTCGTCAATGCGATTGCCTGGGTGATCCATGCCGAAGACCATCACCCCGACCTGGGCGTGAGCTACAACCGCTGCAGCGTGCGTTTCGATACCCATAGCGTCAACGACGGCCGTGGCGGTCTCTCGGCCAACGACTTCGTCTGCGCGGCCAAGGTCGACGCCATCTTCGCCCAGCGCGCCAACGCCTGATGGCTGGCCGCAAGCAAGCCGCAGCACGCGGCGCCGGGCCGGCTGCCAAGGCCGACCTGGAATCCGGTCTGGTGATCGCCGCCCACGGGCGGCATTATCTTGTGCAGGCAGGGGAACAGAAACTGCATTGCGTCACCCGTGGCAAGAAGAGCGACGTCTCCGTCGGTGACCACATCCGCCTGGCGCGCACTTCGCCGGACCAGGGCGTGATCGAGGCCATCGACGAGCGCAAGACCCTGCTGTACCGCTCCGACCAGTACAAGTCCAAGCTGCTGGCGGCCAATGTGGATCAGCTGTTCATCGTGGTGGCGACCGAGCCCAGCTTTACCGATGACCTGGTCTCGCGCGCGCTGGTGGCGGCCGAATCGGCGGGCGTGTCAGCCCACCTGATCCTGAACAAGACCGACATCACCGAGGCCCTGCCGAAGACCCGCGAACGCCTGCAGGTCTATGCGCGCCTGGGTTATCCGGTGCACGAGGTTTCGGCCAAGGCCCACCCGGACGAGACCCGCGCGGCCTTCATGCCGCTGCTGGCCGGCAAGAGCACCATCCTGATCGGCCAGTCCGGCATGGGCAAGTCCTCCATCATCAACCTGATCGTGCCGGACGCCGACATCGCCACCCGCGAAATCTCGGCCGCGCTCGACACCGGCAAGCACACCACCACCTTTACCCGCCTGTACCAGATGGAGGGCGGGGCCAGCATCATCGACTCCCCGGGCTTCCAGGAATTCGGCCTGTACCGGCTCTCCGAAGGCATGCTGGAACGCGCCTTCCGTGACTTCACGCCCTACCTGGGCAAGTGCCGCTTCTACAACTGCCATCACCTCAACGAACCCGGCTGCGCCGTGCTGGAAGCAGTACAGGCCGGCGAGATCGCCGGCCTGCGCCATCAGCTGTATGCACAGCTGGTGCATGAGTCTTCGCAGACGCTGTATTGAAAGCGAGGTTTCGGAGGGGATCAGGTTCAGGCCAGGAAACCGCCGTCAATAGTGAGACTGGCGCCGGTGATGAGGCGCCCCTCCTCCGATACCAGGAAGGCTACAAAATCGGCGATTTCCTCCGGCTGTCCAAGGCGACCAATGGGCATCATCGGTGTCAGCAAGGCGGCCATCTCCGGTTCGCCGCCCCGACTCATATCTGTCACGGTCGGCCCCGGCTGCACATTGCTCACCGTAATACCACGAGGCCCCAGGTCGCGCGCCAGTCCGCGAGTCAGTGATGCCAGCGCTCCCTTGGTCATCGCATACACCGCACTGCCAGGGAAGCCGGCGCGTTCGGCCACCACGCTGCCTATCAACACGATGGCCGAACCAGCGGCCATGTGCGGCAAGGTGGCCTGAACCGCGACAAATGCTGCGCGCACATTGACTTCGAACATGCGGTTGAAATCTTCCAGCGCGAAGTCTTCCACTTCCCCACGCAGCAACAGCCCGGCGCTATTGACCAGAATGTCGATGCGTCCGAACTCGGAGGCGACCTGCGCAATGGCGGCCTGCAGCGCCGCCGGGTCACCACTGTCGGCCTGGATCGCCAGCGCCCGGCCGCCTGCGGCATGAATCTCGGCAACCAATGCACTGGCCTTGTCATGACTACCCGCAAAGGTCAATGCGACCACCGCGCCCTGGCGCGCCAACTTGCGAACAACGGCCGCGCCGATGCCGCGCGAACCTCCGGTAACGAAGGCTATTTTTTTGTTGAGACTACGTTGCATGATGTTTCCTTTTATCTGGATGTTGGGATGAGGCCAGCGATCAGGCCGACAAGCGATCGGCCTCGACGACGGCCAGCGCAAACTCGCGCGGAGCTTCCTGCGGCAGGTTGTGGCCGATGCCGCCGGTCAAGGTGTGGTGCGCATACGGCCCGGCGAAGCGCTTGCGATAGAGCGCCGGGTCGAGGTGCGGGGCGCCGTTGGCGTCCCCTTCCAGGGTGATGGTGGGCACCGTGATCACGGGGAAGCTGCCCAGGCGCTGCTCCAGCGCGTCGTACTGCGTCTGGCCCGGTGCCAGGCCCAGACGCCAGCGGTAGTTGTGCACCACGATGGCGACATGGTCCGGATTGTCGAACGCGGCGGCGCTGCGGGCATAGGTAGCGTCGTCAAAATGCCAGCGCGGCGAGGCCGTCTGCCAGATCAGTCGGTTGAAAGCCTTGCGGTACTTTTCATAGCCGGCCACGCCGCGATCGGTGGCCAGGTAGAACTGGTACCACCAGTCCAGCTCGGCTTGCGGCGGCAGCGGTTGGCGGCCGGCATCGACATTGGTCATCAGGTAGCCGCTCACCGAGACCAGCGCCTTGACGCGCTGCGGCCACTGGGCGGCGATGATGCAGGCGGTGCGCGCACCCCAGTCGAAGGCGCCGAAGATGGCGCGATCAATGTTGAGTGCATCCATGAACGCAATGATGTCCAGTGCCACGACCGCCTGCTGGCCATTGCGCACGGTCGACGCCGACAGGAAGCGGGTACTGCCGTAGCCACGCAGGTAAGGGACCAGTACGCGATAACCGGCCGCCGCCAGGGCCGGGGCCACGTCGACGAAACTATGGATGTCGTAGGGCCAGCCATGCAGCAGGATCACGACAGGGCCATCGGCCGGACCGACATCGGCGTAGCCGACATCGAGCAGGCCGGCCTGCACCTGCCTGATCTGGCCGAAGGAAGTGTGCACGCCCGGCATCACCTTGCCGAGGGCGCCCTCATCGAGGCCGGGCGACTGCGCCCACGCCGTGGCCGACAGGCCCAGTTGCGCGGCCATGGCAGTGCCGGCGGTGGCCGCGGCGGCACCGAACAGGCGGCGGCGTTGAAGATTGATTTCCTGTGTCATCGGGTTCTCCGTTCATGTGGATGGGACATGAAGGAGAATGCCGCGCCGATGTATCGCCCTTGTGTACGGCCAAGCCTGGTTTTGCAAGCCGGTGTAGCGGCGGCCACGCCGGATACATTGGGATACGCAATCCTGCGCCAGCAACCAGCAACCAACAGCCAACAGCCACCGGCCCAGGTCCTCGCCGATTCAGGACAGGGAACTGATCACCAGTTCCGCCTCCAGCCCCTGCGGCACATCCGACCGGTTGCGTAGCACCAGACTGCCCTGCAGGGCCAGCGCCAGCTGGCGGGCGATGGCCAGACCCAGACCGGTGCCGCCGGTGCTGCGGTTGCGCGAGCCTTCCAGGCGGACAAAGGGCTGGAATACCGCCTCCAGCTGGTCCTCGGGGATACCCGGGCCATGGTCGCGCACTGCGATGCGCAACTGCCCGGCGGGCAGGATACTGGCTTGCACCTCGGCGGCCCCACCGAACTTGAGCGCATTGTCGATCAGGTTGGTGAGGATGCGACGCAGCGCATGGCTACGGGTGATCAGGGCCAGCGTGGGCAGGGTGCCGGCCAGCGTCACCGATTGGCCGCTGTCCTGATAATCGAAGACCATGCTCTCCAGGAACGAGGCCAGGTCGATGCGCACGGCGGCCTCGTCGTTGCCGTGGGCACTGCGCGCATAGGCGATGCCCTCCTGCACCAGACGCTGGATTTCGGCCAGGTCGTTGAGCAGCTTGTCGCGCTCGCTGCCGGGATCGGCCATCTCGGCACGCAGCCGCATGCGCGTCAGCGGCGTCTGCAGGTCGTGCGAGACCGCCGCCAGGATCTGCATGCGTTCCTGCAGGTGATCGGCGATGCGCTCGCGCATGGCGTTGAAGGCAGTCGCAGCGTGGGCGACTTCAGCCGGACCGTCCTCCTGCAGGGGCGGGCCCGGACGGCCCAGGTCGAGGCGGTCGGCAGCGGCGGCGAGGTCGGCCAGCGGACGCAAGGCCAGTCGCACCGCGAACCAGCTGCACAACACCAGCAGCAGCAATTGCGCCACCAGCACGTAGGGCAGCCACTGGGTGAGCGGCTTCATGACCGGATGCAGATCCACCGTCAGTGCGCTGCCATCGGACAGGCGCAGATGCGCCTGCAGATGTTCACGCGGACCGGGAACGGTCTGCATCGTGAAGGGATAGCGGCCACCTAGTGCGGCCCGGATGCGCGCAGCGATCTGCTGCGCCCGGGGCGACAGTTCGGGGACCCCGGCGCGACCTTCGCCAATGACATAGCCATAGGTATCACGCTGCAGCGGCGCCAGCCACTGCGGCCGTTCGGCGGCGGGCAGGCGATCGAGAATGGCGACCGAGGTGGCCACGTCGTTTTCCAGCGTATCGAGCATGACCGCGCGCGCTGCGGTATAGCGCTCCAGAAACAGCACGGCGAAGGACAGGATATGGGCCAGCGCCAACGCCGCCAGGAAGATCAGGAACAGGCGTGCCCCCAGGGTGCGGGGCATGCGCAGCACGCGCCTGGGTACGCCGGCATCAGCTGAACGCGTGGTCACGGGCGGGCTTCCTCGATCTCGACCGGCATCGAGAACACATAGCCCTCGCTGCGGATGGTCTTGATGTAGCGCGGTTCGCGCGCGTCATCGTCCAGCCGCTGGCGCAGCCGGCTGACCAGGAGGTCGATGGAACGGTCGAAGATCTCGGCTTCGCGCCCCTGGGTCAGGCTCAGCAGCTGGTCGCGATTGAGCACCCGCTGCGGGTGATCGACGAACACCCGCAGCAGGCGGTATTCGGCGCCGCTGAGGGTGACCACCATGCCATCGGGCGCCAGCAGGTGGCGCTCCGAGGTATCCAGCCGCCAGGGACCGAAGCGCAGCAGCCGGCCGGCTTCACTGACCTGCAGATTGGGCGGCAGCATGCGGGTCCGGCGCAGCACCGACTTGATGCGCGCCAGCAGTTCGCGGGCGGCGAAAGGCTTGGCCAGGTAATCGTCAGCGCCCATTTCCAGGCCGACCACGCGATCGGTCTCCTCCGAACGGGCGGTGAGCATGATGATGGGGGTGGCCTTGTGCTTGCCGGCGCGCAGCTCGCGACACAGGACCAGGCCATCGTCGCCGGGCATCATGATGTCCAGCACGATCAGGTCCACGGCGTTACTGGCGACGAAGGCGCGCATCTGTCGACCATCGGCAGCCACGTCCACGCGCAAACCGTTCTTTTTCAGGTAGTCGGCCACCAGTTCGCGGATGTCGCGGTCGTCGTCGACGATGAGGATGTGATCGATGTGTTCCACCTGACTGCCCTTCCCTTGTTGTGTTCAGTGTTGTCGCTTTCAGCTTTGAGCTTGCAGCCGGCCGGAGGCGGAACTAGCTCGAGTGAAAGTGCGCGACCCTGTCTTTTACGTCTTGCAAGCCTCCCCTGCAAGGGCTGCCAGCGGGAGATTTGTACCTCAATGTATCCGGCCGTATGCCGGACACAGACGACGACAAAACCACCCGCCAACCGGATTGAGAGGCCGCGAGCCTACCAGCCTGCCGCTGTTGGCGAGAATTGTAAGCCCGTGTAGCCGCGCCGTCGGCGGACACGCAGGGATACACAAGCCGACCCTGGCCTACACATGACAGATACACCGGCGCGGTCTCATGCACGGGTCGCCCATCACACCGCCCTTGCCGGCCTGTACATCATGCCCTCTATCTTGCCGCCTTCCTCGGCGGAGCGCTCACCTTGCT
>NZ_AEEC02000066.1 GCF_000300975.2 Herbaspirillum frisingense GSF30
CCATTTTTTTACGCTTTCGCTTCCGGTATGCGGCAACAGCTAACGGCTACCGCACCCGCATCAACCCTTCAGTTCATTGAAGACATCGATGTATTCCTGCTGCGCTTCGGCTTGCGGCTTGCCCTTGAGCGCGGCCCAGGCGTCGAACTTGGCGCGGGCCACGAAATCGGTCATGCCGGGGCGCTCGCCCTGCACGTCGCCGTTGCTGCCCTGCTTGTAGAGGCCATACATCTTCAGCAGGGTCATGTTGTCGGGACGCTCGGGCAGGCTCTTGGATTCGGCCACGGCCGCTTCGAACTGTTCTTGCAGGGTGCTCATGTCTCTCTCCTCCAGCGGGCTCAGACGCCCAGCAGTTCGACTTCGAAGATCAGGGTGGCATTGGGCGGAATCACGCCGCCAGCACCGCGTGCGCCATAACCCAGGCCAGCCGGGATGATCAGCTTGCGGGTGCCGCCGACCTTCATGCCTTGCACGCCTTCGTCCCAGCCCTTGATCACATGGCCTGCGCCCAGCGGGAAGGCGAACGGGTCATTGCGGTCCTTGCTGGAATCGAACTTGCTGCCGGCGCTGCCGTCTGCATTCTGCAGCCAGCCGGTGTAATGCACGGTGACATGGCTGCCGGCCTTGGCTTCGTCGCCCGAGCCTACGGTGATTTCTTCATATTGCAGCCCGGAAGCTGTGGTGATCGTGGACATCTTGTTCCTTTCGGTGAGGGGATGGGGTGTGCGCGGCCTGGCTGTTCATGTTGGATGGAGCGGAACTGATGGATAGTGCCCGCAGGCAATTTTTCCGCCGTCCATGTCCACCTGCGCGTCGCCGCATGGCGACAGGCTTGCAGGCCGCTCCGGCAGCGGCATGCGACCGGAACGGCAGGCAGTGTAAACCAAAAATTGAAATTTTTTCATATTGCGTCAGTGGGCTGTCAGCGGGATGCCTCTGGCATGCGTTAAGAACCCAGGACGTGCTCCGTGCACGATGAGATCAGGCATTTTTGTGTAAAGTTCGTCATGTTGCGTCGATTCAGCCAACTTTTATCCCTTTCCCTCCGCGCAGCATGTGTGTCGGCCGTTCTCGCGGTGTCCGCCCATGCCAATGTGGTGGTGGTACTCAACTCCGGCGACGCCTCGGTGTCGCTGCTGGACCAGAGCGGTGAGAAGGAGCTCTCCACCTTCTCGGTCGGCAAGGAGCCGCACCACCTGATGGCCACCCCGGACAACAAGTCCCTGATCGTGGCCAGCGCCACCGGCAACCAGCTGCTGTTCCTGGACCCCAAGACCGGTGCCGTGCAGCGCAAGATCCGCGACATCATCGATCCCTACCAGATCGGCTTCACCCCCGACCAGAAGTGGTTCGTGGCCACCGGCCTGCGCCTGGACCGGGTCGATGTCTACAGCTATGACGGCCAGGACCTGAAGCTGTCCAAGCGCATCCCGCTGGCCAAGACGCCCAGCCACATCGCCTTCGACAACGACAGCACCATCGCCTTCATCACCCAGCAGGGCAGCGACCAGATCAGCGCCATCGACCTGGCTACCCAGCAGGTCAAGTGGACCATGCCAGTGGGCAAGCTGCCGGCCGGCATCGTCATGACCCCGGGCAACAAGTACCTGCTGGTGGGCATCATGGGTTCGGACTATGTCGAGGTGATCGACTGGCGTACCCAGAAGATGGTCAAGAAGATCAAGACCGGCGTCGGCGCCCACAACTTCCGTGGCCAGGGTGACAAGCGCTTCATCTATGTCTCCAACCGCGTGGCCAATACCATCAGCATCGTCGACATGACCACACTGGAAAACGTCGGCACCATCAAGGTCCCCGGCGGCCCGGACTGCATGGAAGTCACCGCCGACGGCAAGACCATGTGGGCCACGTTGCGCTGGAGCAAGAAGGTCGCGGTGATCGACTTGGCCAGCCGCACGGTGACCAAGGTGATCCCGGTGGGCCGTTCGCCGCACGGCATCTACCTGTACAACCGGGCGCCCGATATCTGATCCTGCCGATGACCGCTCCACGATGACGCTGTTCCTCTCGAACCAGACCCTGCGCGGCCTGTGCCTGTTCGCCATCCTGGCGGCCGGCCAGGCCGTTGCGCAATCCGCCGCACCCGAGGCCGCCGCCTGCAAGGGGCACATCTACCTCACCTTCGATACCGGCAGCCAGTCCCAGGCCGAACTGATCGAACAGACCCTGCTGCGCCACCATATCAAGGCCACCTTCTTCCTGGCCAACGAGAAGACCATCCACGGTGACTACTCCCTGGATCCGGCCTGGGCACCGCTGTGGAAGCGGCTGGTGGCCGAGGGCCATGCCTTTGGGACCCATACCTTCGACCATGTCTACGTGGTTCGCGACCTGCCGGACGGCAAGGTCGAGGTGCGGCCGCAATTCGGCGCGCAGGCCGGCAAGAAGCTGCAATGGACCCCGGCCCAGTATTGCCAGGAGATGCAGCGCGTAGACCAGCGCTTCCAGCAACTGACCGGGCACAAGCTCGACCCGCTGTGGCGCGCCCCCGGCGGGCGCCTCACGCACAACCTGCTCAAGGCCGGGCAGGCCTGCGGCTACGCCCATGTGGCCTGGGCGCCGGCCGGTTTTTCCGGTGACGAACTGCCCAGCGACAAATTCCCCAACGAGGTGTTGCTGAAAAAGGCGCTCGATGGCCTCAAGGATGGTGATATCTTCCTGGCCCATATGGGCATCTGGTCGCGCCAGGACCCCTGGGCGCCGGCCGTGCTGGAACCCTTGATCAGTGGGCTGGAGCAGAAGGGATACTGCTTTGCCACCCTGCGCGAACATCCGGCCTACCGCCACCTGTTTGGTGCCGGCAAGGAACACTGAGCGCCGCTGCCAGTCGAACCGGCGCCGAGGGCAGGGGAGCCCGGCGCACCGTCGGCCCGCAGCCCGTTCACAGCGGCATACCGTCATACCGATTCAAGCTATCCATGATCATCCAGACCATTTCCGACCTCTTTGCCACCGTCCAGGGCTGGCTTTTCGAGACCCTGATACAGCCGCTGGTGTTCTTCACCGGCATGGGCGAATTCGTCGAGGAAGCCTTCACCGGCACCGAATTCGTCCTGGTGGGCCTGTGCGAACTGGTGATCCTGTTCCTCATCCTGCGCCCGCTGGAGGCCGCCATCCCGGTCCATCCCATCACCGACCCGCGCGCGCGCTGGAATGATTTCATCTACACCGTCCTGCAGCGGCTGGGCATCATCCCCATCATCGCCTTCCTGCTGCTCGATCCGTCCCTGTCCTACCTGTCCGAGGCCTTGCACCTGGAAGGCTGGGGGACCTTCAACCTGGATCAGATCTGGCCCGGCGTGACCGACCGTGCCCTGGTCAGTTTCCTGCTCTACATGGTGGTGCTGGACTTGTGCGAATACGTCTACCACTGGGCGCAGCACAATGTGCGCTGGATGTGGGCCCTGCACAGCCTGCACCATAGCCAGCAGAACATGAACCTGTGGAGCGACGACCGCAACCACATGCTCGACAACCTGGTGCACGACATGATCTTCGGCCTCATCGCCGTGCTGATCGGCGTGGAGCCCTCGCAATACATCCTGCTGGTCTCGCTCTCGCGCATGCTGCAAAGCCTGCAGCATGCCAATGTGCGCATCCATTTCGGCCGCATCGGCGAATACCTGCTGGTCTCGCCGCGTTTTCACCGCACCCATCACGCCATCGGCCTGGGCCATGAAAGCCGGGGCCGCAATTCGCTGGGCGGCCATAACTTCGCCGTGCTGTTCCCGATCTGGGATGTGATCTTCCGTACCGCCCACTTCAGCCAGGGCTTCGCCATGACCGGCGTGCGCGACCAGCTGCCGGCACCGGCCGGCCGTGGTCGTGACTATGGGCGCGGCTTCTGGATGCAGCAGTGGCTGGGCATCAAGCGCCTGGTTGAATTCACCCGCAGGAAGCCACGCTGATGCGAATTTTCCTGGCCTCCTTCGGTCGCGCCCTGCTGGCGCAGCTGCATATCCGCATGCTGTGGCTGACCGTGCTGCCTTTCCTGGTGTCCCTGGCGCTGTGGGCGGTCTGCCTGTGGCTGGGCCTGCAACCCATCATCGACTGGCTGCAGGCCTATTTCGTGACCAACAGCATGTTCGGGGAAATCGGCAGCATGCTGGCCTGGTTCGGCATGGCGACCCTGAAGACGGTGCTGGTGCCGCTCCTGGCGATGTGGACGCTACTGCCGCTGATGATCCTCACGGCACTGGTCTTCGTCGGCCTGTTCACGATTCCTGCCATTTCCCGTCACATCGGTGCGCGCCACTATCCCATGCTCTCCAAGCGCCATGGCGGCAGCGTCGCCGGCAGCCTGTGGACCTCGCTGTGGTGCTTTGCCGTCTTCACCATCCTGTGGCTGGCCACGATCTGGGCATTCCTGATCCCGCCGCTGGCCTTCGTGATCCATTCGCTGCTCTGGGGATGGCTGACCTATCGCGTCATGGCCTACGACACCCTGGCCGACTACGCCAGCAGCGAGGAGCGGCATGCCGTGCTGCGCCTGCATCGCTGGCCGCTGCTGGCGGTGGGTACCATTGCCGGCGCACTGGGTGCGGCGCCCACCCTGCTGTGGCTGGGCGGGGTGCTGGCGGTGGTCTTCCTGCCCGTGCTGGCCGGGGTGGCGATCTGGCTGTATGTGCTGGTGTTCGTCTTTACCGCGCTGTGGTTCCAGTTCTATTGCCTGGAAGCGCTGCTGCGCTACCGCAGCGGCCAGCCACCGGATGGCCCGGTAGACGGTGCAGTCATCGATGTGGCGCCGCGTTGAAGTCTCGTTGAGCCGCGTTGAAGCCTGATTGACGCCGGGTGCTGGTACAAGGTGGGTGGCGGGGCAGGGCGCGGCCCGCCACGGCGCTGCCGAATGGGGCATAATCGCCGCCATCTTTCTTCAACTTTCTGGCGGGTAGACGCATGGCATTCGGACTCATCATCATCGGCGACGAAATCCTCTCGGGACGCCGTATCGACAAGCATTTCCCCAAGGTCTTGGAACTGCTCGGCCAGCGCGGCCTGCAGTTGTCCTGGGCGGAATATCTGGGCGACGATCCTGACCGCATCACCGCCACCCTGAAGCGCACACTGGCCACCCAGGACGTGGTGTTCTGCACCGGCGGCATCGGCGCCACCCCGGACGACCACACCCGCCAGTGCGCGGCGGCTGCGCTGGGCGTGCCGGTGGTGCTGCATCCCCAGGCCAAGGAAAAGATCCAGGAGCGCATCGCCGACATGGCCCGCGAATCCGGTGCCACACCCGACTTCGACGCACCCGAAAACCAGCACCGCCTGAAGATGGGCGAGTTCCCGCAGGGCGCCTCCATCATCCCCAATCCCTACAACAAGATTCCCGGCTTTTCCCTGCCCAATACCAGCGGCAAAGGCGCCCATTACTTCGCGCCAGGCTTCCCCGTGATGGCCTGGCCGATGTTCGAATGGGTGCTGGAAAACCACTACGCCGACCAGTTCCACCGCCATGCCTGGGCCGAACGTTCGATGCTGGTGTACGAGGCGATGGAATCGACCCTGACCCCGCTGATGGAAGCCATCGAGGCGCAATTCCCGCTGGTGAAGGTGTTCAGCCTGCCGCACGTGGGCGACCAGCAGACGCGCCGCCATATCGACCTGGGCGTCAAGGGTGACCCCACGCAGGTGGAACCGGCCTTCGAGAAGATGCAGGAAGGCCTGCGCGCCCTGCGTGCCGAGTTCCAGATCAGCGCCTGAAACGCGCAACGCCAGACGCAAAAAGGCCCCGGTCCAGCCGGGGCCTTTCAGCAATCGGCGCGAGCGCCGGATTGTCGATTACTTTTGATTACTTCTTGGCAGCGCGGGTCACCTTGGCGCCAGCCTGGGACATCTGATCCACGGCGTTGCTGACATTGGCTTCCAGCACTTCAGCGGCCTGCTTGGCGTTCTTGGTGAACTGTTCGTAGCCGGCGCTCATGTTGCCGATGGCCGACTTGAACATCGAGATGGCCTGTTCCGAACCGGCCGGGGCGTTCTTGGCCGCTTCGTCGATCATGGCCACCACCTTGCGGTTGACTTCGGCGATCTGCGCCTCGGCAGCCTTGGTCAGTTCCGACTGGGTGCTGGAGAAGATGCCGCTCAGGTGACGGCCGTAGGCGACCGACTTTTCCAGCGTGGGCTGGGCATGTGCGCTGGAGAGGGTGAAGAATTCCTGCGGGTCCTTGGCAGCGAACAGCTTCTGGGCTGCAGCCTGGCTTTCTTCGAGCGAGGACTTGGCGGCCTTCAGGTTCAGGTCCACCAGCTTTTCCATGCCTTCAAAGGTCTTGTTCGCCAGCTGGCTGAAGAGCGCGATCTGGGCTTCGGCATTGGCTTTGGCAGCAGCAGAAAATTGCTCGGTGTAGTTCGTCATGTTGAAACATCCTTCTCGGTGATAGGTTGATGAACAATGCTGCGACAGTGATTGCTTACGGACCAATCTGAAGGGAAAGGTGGATCTCCGCTGAAATTTCTTATTTGAATATGATGCATTGCACAAGGCGGATTCTAGTTTAATCGTGCATAAAGTCAAACGTTTCATCGCGTGAGAACTGCGAAAAGTGTTTCAAAATTGATCCACGTCTAATCAAGGACTTACGTGATTTTTGAAAAGGAATTCGATTCTTTTTCTACTTGCTGTCGAGCTAATGAAATTACGTTATCAATGCGCTGCGCGCAATCGTTTGCGCCGCATCGCAAAACGCTTATTGCAATGCGGAAACCCGTATCAACAGGAAGGAATTTTTTCTTGAAGGCCTTTTACAGCGACCATTTCGTGCTGCCCCTGCCACCGGGCCACCGCTTCCCCATGATCAAGTACCGCATGATCCGCGGAGGGGCGGCCAGCCTGCAGCCGGCCATCGATTTCCAGGAAGCTCAAGCCGCCAGCGATGGCGAGCTGGCGCTGGCGCACCATCCCGACTACATCGGTCGCGCCAGCCGTGGCGAACTGAACGCAGCCGAGCAGCGCGAGATCGGTTTCCCGTGGTCAACGCAGATGGTGGAGCGCTCGCGCCGCTCTTCCGGGGCGACCATCGCCGCCTGCCGCGCCGCTTTCGCAGACGGGGTGGCGGTCAACCTGGCCGGTGGCACCCACCATGCCTATGCCGACCACGGTGCCGGCTTCTGCGTCTTCAATGATGCTGCCATCGCCGCGCGCCTGATGCAGGCCGAACGCCGCGCCGCCCGGGTCGCCATCGTCGACCTGGACGTGCACCAGGGTAACGGCACCGCCTCCATCCTGGCGCGGGATGATTCGGTGTTCACCTTGTCCCTGCACGGAGAGAATAATTACCCCTTCGAAAAGGAACAGAGCGATCTCGACGTCGCCCTGCCCGATGGCATCGGTGACGCCGACTATCTGGCTGCCCTGCAGGGCGCGCTGACGACGCTGCAGCAGCGCTTCGCCCCGCAATTGCTGATCTACCTGGCCGGTGCCGATCCGCACGAGGGCGACCGCCTGGGCAAGATGAAACTGAGCATGGCTGGCCTCGCGGCCCGTGACGAGACCGTGTTCGCCTATGCACGCGAGCACAAAATTCCGGTTGCGGTTACGATGGCGGGCGGCTACGGCAGAGATATCGAACAAACCGTCGCCGTCCACCTGCAAACGATAAGACTTGCCGGCCTCCACGCTGCCCGCTGGAGCGCACGGTGAAATGACCCGGGCCTCTTCGCGCATGAGCATGTCGCATGCGGCCCGCCCACGGAAAAGAAATGATGCAATCCACCCCCGGCGCCAGCCGGTCGCGCCAGCTCCTGATGAGCCTGGTGCCCCTGTTGTTCGTATTGATCTGGAGCACCGGCTTCATCGTCGCCAAGTTTGGCCTGCCGTATGCGCCGCCGCTGACCTTCCTGCTGTTGCGCTTCACCGGCGTGCTGATCGTGCTGCTGCCGCTGGTGCTGCTGTTTCGCGCTCCCTGGCCGCACGGCCGCATCCGCCACGTGGCCGTGGCTGGTGTATTGCTGCAGGCCGGCTACCTGGCCGGCGTCTGGTGCGCCATCAAGATCGGCATGCCGGCTGGCCTCTCGGCCCTGATCGTCGGCCTGCAACCCATCCTGACCGCCTTCGCCGCGCCCTTGCTGGGTGAATCGGTGCGTGGCCGGCAATGGGTGGGACTGGCGCTGGGCCTGTGCGGGGTAGGGCTGGTGGTGGCCAACAAGATTTCGCTGATCGGCCTGTCCACTGCCAGCATCGGCCTGTGCCTGTTTGCCTTGTTGTGCATCACGATCGGTACCTTGTACCAGAAGCGCTACTGCGCCCACTTTGACCTGCGCACCGGCACCGTGATCCAGTTCGCCGCCTCCATCGTGGTGGTGCTGCCCTTTGCCGTGGCCGTGGAAGGTCTGGACTGGCATCTGGGCAACGTCCACTGGACGCCGCAATTCATCGCGGCGCTGCTGTGGTCGGTGCTGGCCCTGTCGATCGGCGCCATCTTCCTGCTGTTTGCGCTGATTCGCCGCAGCGCCGCCACCAGCGTCACCAGCCTGCTCTATCTCACGCCACCGACCACGGCCGTGATGGCCTGGCTGATGTTCGGCGAAGCCTTCAGCCTGATCGGTGCGCTGGGCATGCTGGTGGGTGTGATCGGTGTGGCCTTCGTGGTCCGCAAATGAGGATCAGACGGGCGCGGGCGCGTCCGGCATCAGCGTCACCAGTTTCAGGTCCGGCCGGTTGGCCACGCGGAAGTTGACTTGGCGATAGCGCAGTTCCCCCGATTGCGGATGCTGGAAGCGGCGCTCGCCGCCTTCGCGCTCCACCACGTCCTGCAGATGCCAGGCCCGCTTGAAGAGCGGACTGGCGGCTGACAACTCCTCCACCAGCGCCAGCAGATCCGGATCGTCCAGCAGGCTGGCACTGTCGGCCCGGAACTCCGCCACCAGCCGGCGCGCGCGCTGCTCCCAGTCGATCGTCAAGGCCTGCGCCGTCGCGCGGGCGAACATGAAGCGCAGCAGATTGGGCGCCGCCTCCCCTTGATCCAGCCACCCCACGAAGAGCTTGCACGCCGCCGGGTTCCAGGCCACGGCATTCCAGTAGCGGTCCAGCAGATAGGCCGGCGCGCGGAAGTTGCCGACCACGTCCAGGATTTCCGGCGCAATCACCGCCACCGCCTGTTGCTCCGGCAGCGCCGGGTCCTTCTTGCCGGCCAGTTCGAACAAGTAGGCCCGCTTGGCGCGCGGCAGGTGCAGCGCGTCTGCGATGCGCGCCAGCGCCTGCGGCGAGACCGAGTCGGTGCGCCCCTGTTCGATCCAGGTGTACCAGGTCACGCTGATGCCGCACAACTGCGCCACTTCTTCTCGGCGCAAGCCCGGCGTGCGACGCCGGCCATGGGCCAGGTGCGGCAGGCCGGCTTGCGAGGGGGCAGTCTGTTCGCGCTGGGATTTGAGGAAGGCCCCCAGGGCGCGGCGGGCAAGATCGGGTTCCATGCAGAAAGAGGAGGGTGGTGGTCGGGGTAATAGTATAAATGCTGAACTTGTAACAGGATAAGGATTCGCTAGACTGGCTGCTCATCCACGGGCAAATGCAACCCGCCTTTGCCTGCTTTGTATTCTTGTTCAGCTTATTTCTCCCCAGGAGCCCCGCCATGCGCAGCCATCAGCAAGTCGTCACCGAACAGTTCGGCAGTACCGCCGCCGCCTATCTCACCAGCGCGGTACACGCCCAGGGGGCTGATCTGCAGGAACTGGCCGCCATCGCCGCCACCATTCCCGGCGCCCGCGTGCTCGATCTGGGGTGCGGCGGCGGACACGCCAGCTTTGCCGTGGCGCCGGTGGTGGAAAAAGTGATTGCCTACGACATCGCCGCCGAAATGCTGGACGTGGTCGCCAGCGCCGCCCGCGAGCGTGGCCTGGACAACCTGGCCGTGCGCCAGGGCAGCGCCGACCGGCTGGAGTTTCCCGACGCCAGCTTCGACCTGGTCTGTACCCGCTTTTCGGTGCACCACTGGCGCAATCTGCCGCAGGCGCTCGCTGAAGTGTTCCGGGTACTCAAACCGGGCGGACGCTTCATCGTCATCGATACCGCCGCACCGGCCGATGTGCTGGCCGATACCTACGTCCAGGCCATTGAGTTGCTGCGCGATACTTCACATGTCCGCAATATCAGCCTGAACTCCTGGCGCAAGCTGTTGCAGGCCGCCGGTTTTGCCATCGACAGCGACAAGACCTGGAAGCTGCGTCTGGAATTCGACAGCTGGGTGGCCCGCATGCGGACCCCGCAAGACAACATCACGGCCATCCGCGCACTGTGGAAGGCCGCACCGGAAGAGGTAAAACAATATTTCGCGCTGGACCAGGCCTGTTCCTTCTCGATTGACGTCGCCATGCTGGACGCCCGCAAGCCCTGAGCTGCAGGTCTTTTGCCGTGCCGGCCGCAAGACGCATTGCGCCGTCAACGGCATCCCCCGACTGCCCGTTAGTGTTTCATTCCAGATGCCGCCAAAGTGAATTAAAAAGCGCGAAAACGAGCATCTGGGGCCGGTATTGCCTTCTGTTATCGTTTTCAGGAACTGAACGGAAAGCTTAGACTGGTATCATGTCGGTTCGTTGGCGTGGATCTTGCTCAAAAATAAATCGAATAAAATCGAGCAAGATTGTCAGGAAATGTCAGAAAAATTGGCCGAAACAGGGGATGCTTCGGCCGGCCGCAAGATAGAAAGCCGTTTAAATAAATGCGCTAACGTCTTAATTCTCTTGCGAAAATTCTGCTTTTTGCTACACTGCCAACGTTTCTCTTGTGTACTATCAGGGTAAATTCGGGGGGAGATCCACCTATGTTCAAATCAGCGCTGGCCATTTTCACATCGCTACTTTTCATCCACGCTGGTTTGGCACCTGCCGCAGCCCAGACGGTCAACAACGCCGCCAAGAAGGCCCCGGCCAAGAAGGTGGTCGCCAAGCGACCCGCCGCAGCCGTCAGCCGCACGGTCGCCAAGGGCTCGCTGAACAACCGCGAAAAGCTGGTGCGCAAGGTCAGCGTGGTCAAGGGCAAGCGCCACATCAGCTATCAGCGCGTCTCGGCCGCCCCCTCGGTGCCGGTGGTGCCACCGGTCATGACCGCCGGCGACCTGGCCGGCCTGAACCTCACGCCAGATCCTTTGGCCCTGCGCTCCAATGTGGCCCTGGTGATCGACCAGGCCAGCTCGCAGGTCCTGTTTGAAAAGAATTCCTCGGTGGCCCTGCCCATCGCCTCGGTCACCAAGCTGATGACCGCACTGGTGGTGGTGGAAGCGCGCCTGAACATGGAAGAGACCCTGACCGTCACCGATGACGACGTCGACCGCGAAAAGCACAGCAGCTCGCGCCTGCGCGTGGGTGCTACGCTGAGCCGCGACGACATGCTGCACATCGCCCTGATGAGTTCCGAGAACCGCGCCGCCTCGGCGCTGGGCCGCAACTATCCGGGCGGCCTGCCGGCCTTCGTGGCCGCCATGAACGCCAAGGCCCGCTCGCTGGGCATGACCGATACCCGCTATGTCGATTCGACCGGCCTGTCCAGCCAGAACGTGGCCAGCGCCCGTGATCTGGCCAAGCTGGTGGTGGCGGCCTATAACTACCCCATCATCCGCCAGTACTCCACCGATCCCAAGTACATGGTCGAACCCAGCGGCCATGCCATGCAGTACAACAGCTCCAACCGCCTGACCTCCAACAAGGAATGGGACATCGGCCTGCAAAAGACCGGCTTCATCAACGAAGCCGGCCATTGCCTGGTGATGTACACCCGCATCGAAGGTCGTCCCATCGTCATGGTGTTCCTGGATTCCAAGGGTCGCCTGTCGCATGTGGGCGATGCTGCCCGCATGCGCAAGTGGCTGGTGGAAGACCAGCCGAACAACCTGACCCGTGTAAAGATGGTCAGGGCCGACGAGGGTTGATCGCCGCAGCAAGCTTGCGGCAGCAACAAAAAAGCGAAC
>NZ_AEEC02000065.1 GCF_000300975.2 Herbaspirillum frisingense GSF30
CGGCGGGTTTTTTTTCGTCTACAGCGCAACAGACGGTCAGGCTTTTATCTTTAGCCAGGCCTCGCGCTGGCGCACCGTCGCCACCGGCTTGGGCAAGGCCTTCAGGCTCACCTGCGGCGCCGTATCCGCCTTGAGCTTGACGTTGAATTCCATCAGTTCATCACGACGGAAGGCATGCACACGCACCGTATCGTTGAGTCGGTAACGCGCCAGCAAGCCATCGGGACCGGATGCAGGCACACGCAAGCCATCGATGGCCACCAGCTTGTCTCCGGCCGACAGGCCCGCCTGCATCGCAGGGCCGCCTTCGTACAGTGCTGCCAGCTTGGCGTCGCTGCCTTCCTTGGTGATGCGCGCGCCCAGCCAGGGCTTGGCGTCCGCCGGCAACGCTGCCTCATAGGCCAGTCCGAAGGCCGGCAGCAACGCTTCCAGCGGCACGTCCTCGGTACCGCGGATGTAGCGGTCGTGGAAGCGCTTGAGGTCGGCGCCGGCGAATTGCTCCATCAGCTCCAGGATGCCCTCTTCCGGCACGCCCTGCGGCTTGCCCTGGTAGAAGTCGCGGCCAAAACCGGTCCACAGCCCGCGCATGACATCGTCCAGCGAACGGCGGCCGCCGGTCTGCTGGCGGATCGTCAGGTCCAATCCCATCGCCACCAGCGAACCCTTGGTGTAATAGCTGACGATGGCATTGCTGGCGTTTTCGTCCTGACGGTAATACTTGACCCAGGCATCGAAGCTGGATTCGGCCACGCTCTGCTTCTTGCGACCGCTGCCGCGCAGCACGCCGGTGATGGTCTTGCCGATCAGTTTCAGATAGTTGTCGGTATCGATGACGCCGGTACGCACCAGGAACAGGTCGTCGTAATAGCTGGTGAAGCCCTCGAACAGCCATAGCAGGGAGGTGTAGTTCTCCTGGCGCAGGTCGTAGGGGGCGAATACGGCTGGCTTGATGCGCTTGACGTTCCAGGTATGGAAATATTCGTGGCTGCACAGGCCCAGGTAGGTACGGTAGCCATCGGTCTGCTCCGGCTTGCCCTTGACCGGGAGGTCGGCGCGCGAGCAGATCAGGGCGGTGGAAGCACGATGCTCCAGGCCGCCGTAGCCATCGCCGACGGCCAGCGTCATGAAGACATAGCGGTCCATGGGCGCGCGCTTGGTACGTGGCTCGAAGAAGGCGATCTGGGCTTCACAGATCTTCTTGAGGTCGTCGCACAGGCGCGCCATGTCGAGATTGGGCACGCGGCCGGTAATGACCACGTCATGCGGCACGCCATGCGCCTGGAAGCTGGCCAGGGTGAAATCGCCGATTTCCACCGGATGATCGATCAGCTCATCGTAGTTCTGCGCCACATAGGTGCCGAAGCCATAGCGCTTGGCCTTGAGTTCAGCCATGGCCGTGGCGACGCGCCAGCGCTTGAACTGGTCGCCCTCGGGACGGCGGATCTCCACCACCTGCTGAGCCTGCTCGAAACCATGCGCGGCCAGGAACACGCTGGTGCCGTTGAAGAAGCCATGGGTGTCGTCCAGGTGCGCGGTGCGCACCGACAGGTCCCAGGCATAGACCTGGTAATGCAGGGTGAGCGCGCCCTTGCAGGGAGCGGCTTGCCAGGTGTGCTTGTCCAGCTTTCTGACCTGCACCTTGCGACCGGCTGACTCACCGCGCAAGGCCACGATGTTCTTGCCGAACTCACGAATCATGTAACTGCCCGGAATCCAGGCCGGTAGCGAAAACACCTGGCCCTCCGGCGCTGGCGAATCGACGGTGACGCTGACCTCATAGACATGGGAGGCGGGATTGAGGGAAGTGATGCTGTAGCGGATCGGGGTGGCCATTGCAGTGTGGAGATGATGCCGGCGGGCGGCGATGGCCCATTTTACACGCGGCAAAAATAAAAAAACCGGACCGACTTGCGTCGGCCCGGGTCCAGGGTCAAATGAAGCTAACCGTTAAAACTATTTAAATCATATAAATCGTTTGATGCAGTCCGTCATGCGGGATCAACGCGGCAGCAGCGAGCTGCCCATCAGGAACTCGTCCACTGCGCGTGCGCATTGGCGACCTTCGCGGATCGCCCACACCACCAGCGACTGGCCACGACGCATGTCGCCTGCGGCAAAGACCTTGTCCACTGAGGTCTTGTAGCAGCCTTCGCCATCGGTGGTGGCCTTGGCGTTGCCGCGGGCATCCTTGTCCACGCCGAAGGCATCCAGCACCTGCGCCACCGGCGAGACGAAGCCCATGGCCAGCAGCACCAGGTCGGCCTTGATCTCGAATTCCGAATCGGGGACTTCGACCATCTTGCCGTCCTTGAACTCGACGCGCGCGGCGATGAGCTTCTCGACCTTGCCGCCCTTGCCTTCCAGACGCTTGGTGGTGACCGCGAAATCGCGCTCGCAACCTTCTTCGTGCGAGGATGAGGTGCGCAGCTTGATTGGCCAATAGGGCCAGACCAGCGGCTTGTTTTCGGATTCCGGCGGTTGCGGCATCAGTTCGAACTGGGTCACGGCAGCAGCGCCATGACGGTTGGAGGTACCCACGCAGTCGGAGCCGGTGTCACCACCGCCGATGACGACCACGTTCTTGCCGGTGGCCATGATCTGGTTCTTCAGCTTGTCGCCGGCGTTGACCTTGTTCTGCAGCGGCAGGAAGTCCATGGCGAAATGCACGCCCTTGAGCTCACGACCGGGCACCGGCAGATCACGCGGAGCCTCGGCGCCACCGGCGATGATGACGGCGTCGAATTCTTTCTTCAGCTCGTCGGGGGAGACGGTTTCCTTGGACCAGTTGTTGACGGTCTCGGGGAAATCCTTGCCCACGAAGACGCTGGTACGGAAGGTCACGCCTTCGGCCTTCATCTGTTCCACGCGCAGGTCGATGTGCGACTTTTCCATCTTGAAGTCGGGGATGCCGTAACGCAGCAGGCCACCCACACGATCACTCTTCTCGAACACGGTCACGTCGTGACCGGCGCGTGCCAGCTGCTGGGCAGCGGCCATACCGGCGGGGCCGGAGCCGACCACGGCGACCTTCTTGCCGGTCTTGACGGCGGCCGGCTGCGGCACCACCCAGCCGTTTTCCCAGCCCTTGTCGATGATGAAGTGCTCGATCGACTTGATGCCCACGGCGTCATTGTTGATGCCCAGGGTGCAGGCGGCTTCGCAGGGTGCCGGGCAGATGCGGCCGGTGAACTCGGGGAAGTTGTTGGTCTGGTGCAGGGTGTCCAGGGCTTCCTTGTAGTTGCCGCGATAGACCAGATCATTCCAGTCGGGAATGATGTTGTTGACCGGGCAGCCGTTGTTGCAGAAGGGGATGCCGCAGTCCATGCAACGCGCGCCCTGGATCTTGGCGTCGGCGTCGCTCAGGTGCAGGACGAATTCCTTGTAGTGCTTGGTGCGCGCTGCTGGCGCTTCGCTGGCCTCTTTCAGGCGCTGGTATTCCATGAAACCGGTTGCTTTTCCCATTTTCCTCTCACATTCTCGCTAAGGATGCGGCGGGCGGCGCTCTTCATTTCTGGCGCCACGCCCGCCGGCGTGCTTGATTGACTCGAAAGTTACGCTGGCTGATGACGATCAGGCAGCGACCTTCTCCTTCTTCGATTGGGCAGCGGCAGCCAGCTCGGCCAGCGCGCGCTTGTACTCCGTCGGGAACACCTTGACGAACTTGGCACGCGATGCCGCCCAGTTATCCAGCAGGTAGCGCGCACGCGTGCTGCCGGTGTACTTGAAGTGACGCTCAATCAAGCCGCGCAGGATGGCTTCGTCGGTCTGGCGCTCGCCACCGCGCGACAGGCTGTGCCAGATGTCGCGGTTGACGGTCTGTTCCTGTTCGGTGTCCGACAGGACCTTTTCCAGGCTGACCATGGCGGTGTTGCACTTGCCGGCGAAATCACCTTCCGGGTCATACACATAGGCGATGCCGCCCGACATGCCGGCTGCGAAGTTGCGGCCGGTATTGCCCAGCACCACCACGGTGCCGCCGGTCATGTATTCGCAACCGTGGTCGCCGGTGCCTTCCACCACGGCGGTGGCGCCCGAATTACGCACTGCGAAACGTTCGCCGGCCACGCCGTTGATGAAGGCTTCGCCATTGATGGCGCCATACAGCACGGTGTTACCGGAGATCATGTTGTCCACGGCGCGGCCACGGAACTCGGTGTTGGGACGCACGATGATGCGGCCACCCGAGAGACCCTTGCCGACGTAGTCGTTGCCTTCGCCGACCAGGTCCAGGGTCACGCCCTTGGCCAGGAAGGCGCCGGCCGACTGGCCTGCGGTACCTTGCAGCTGGATGTGGATGGTGTCATCCGGCAGGCCTTCGTCGCCGTAACGCTTGGCGACTTCACCCGAGAGCATGGCACCGACGGTACGGTTCAGGTTCTTGATCGGGGAGATAAAGGAAACCTTCTCGCCCTTTTCCAGCGCGATCTTGGCTTGCGCGATCAGCTTGTGGTCCAGTGCCTTGTCCAGGCCGTGATCCTGGAAGTCGGTGTGATACACCGGCAGCTTCGACTCCGGCTGGTGGAAGATGCGGCTGAAGTCCAGACCCTTGGCCTTCCAGTGGGCGATGGCCTTGGAACGGTCCAGCAGGTCGGCGCGGCCGATCAGCTCGTCGAACTTGCGGATACCCAGCTGGGCCATGATCTGGCGCGCTTCTTCGGCGATGAAGAAGAAGAAGTTGACCACGTGTTCCGGCTTGCCGGAGAACTTGGCGCGCAGCACCGGATCTTGCGTGGCTACGCCCACCGGGCAGGTGTTCAGGTGGCACTTGCGCATCATGATGCAGCCTTCGACCACCAGCGGCGCGGTGGCGAAACCGAATTCGTCCGCGCCCAGCATGGCGCCGATGACGACGTCACGACCGGTCTTCATCTGGCCGTCGGCCTGCACGCGGATGCGGTTGCGCAGGCCGTTCAGGACCAGGGTCTGTTGGGTTTCGGCCAGGCCCAGTTCCCACGGCGAACCGGCATGCTTGATCGAGGACAGCGGCGAAGCGCCGGTGCCGCCATCATGGCCAGCGATGACCACGTGGTCCGACTTGGCCTTGGCCACGCCGGCAGCCACGGTACCCACGCCCACTTCAGAGACCAGCTTGACCGAGATCGAAGCACGCGGATTGACGTTCTTCAGGTCGTGGATCAGCTGTGCCAGATCTTCGATGGAGTAGATGTCGTGGTGCGGCGGCGGAGAGATCAGGCCCACGCCCGGCACCGACACGCGCAGCTTGGCGATGTATTCGGAGACCTTGTGGCCCGGCAGCTGACCGCCTTCACCCGGCTTGGCACCCTGCGCCATCTTGATCTGGATCTGGTCGGCGGAGATCAGGTATTCGGCGGAGACGCCGAAACGGCCCGACGCCACCTGCTTGATGCGCGAGCGCAGCGAATCGCCTTCCTGCAGCGGGATATCGACTTCGATGTGTTCGCGACCGATTTCCGAGGCCAGGGTGGCGCCCTGCTTGATGGGGATGCCCTTCAACTCGTTGCGGTAGCGGTTGACGTCCTCGCCACCTTCGCCGGTGTTGGACTTGCCGCCGATGCGGTTCATGGCGATAGCCAGGGTGGCGTGGGCTTCGGTCGAGATCGAGCCCAGCGACATGGCACCGGTGGCGAAGCGCTTGACGATTTCCTTGGCCGGTTCCACCTCATCGATGGAGATGGCGCGCGACGGATCGATCTTGAACTCGAACAGGCCGCGCAGCGTCATGTGGCGCTTGGACTGGTCGTTGATGATCTGGGCGTATTCCTTGTAGGTGTTGTAGCTGTTCGAACGGGTCGAGTGCTGCAGCTTGGCGATCGCGTCCGGGGTCCACATGTGCTCTTCGCCGCGGATGCGGAAGGCGTATTCGCCACCGGCGTCCAGGGCGTTGGCCAGCACCGGGTCGCTGCTGAAGGCGGCAGTGTGCAGGCGCAGTGCCTCTTCGGCCACTTCGAACACGCCGATACCTTCGACGTTGGAGGCGGTGCCCTTGAAGTACTTGTCCACCAGCGCCTTGGACAGGCCGATGGCTTCGAAGATCTGCGCGCCGCAGTAGGACATGTAGGTCGAAATGCCCATCTTGGACATGACCTTCAGCAAGCCCTTGCCGACTGCCTTCTGGAAGTTGTAGATGGCCTTTTCCGGCGACAGGTCGCCCGACAGGCCCTTGGCCATGTCGGACAGGGTGTCCATGGCCAGGTAGGGGTGGATGGCTTCGGCGCCATAACCTGCGAGCAGGGCGAAGTGGTGCGTTTCGCGGGCCGACCCGGTTTCCACCACCAGGCCGGTGGAGGTGCGCAGGCCCTTGCTGACCAGGTGCTGGTGGATGGCGGAGGTGGCCAGCAGTGCCGGGATGGGCAGCTGGTCGGCATCGACCTTGCGGTCCGAGATGATCAGGATGTTGTGGCCCGACTTGACCGCATCCACGGCCTTGGCGCACAGCGAGGCCAGGCGGGCTTCAATGCCTTCCTTGCCCCACGCGACTGGGTAGCAGATGTTCAGTTCATAGGACTTGAACTTGCCGCCGCTGTGGGCGCTGATGTTGCGCAGCTTGGCGATGTCGTCATAGTCCAGCACCGGCTGCGACACTTCCAGGCGCATCGGCGGGTTGATGTTGTTGGTGTCCAGCAGGTTGGGCTTGGGGCCGATGAAGGACACCAGCGACATGACCAGGGCCTCGCGGATCGGGTCGATCGGCGGGTTGGTCACCTGGGCGAACAGCTGGCGGAAGTAGTTGTAGAGCGTCTTGTTCTTGTTGGACATGACGGCCAGCGGCGAGTCATTGCCCATGGAACCGATGGCTTCCTCACCGCCCGTGGCCATGGGGGCCATCAGGAACTTGATGTCTTCCTGGGTGTAGCCGAAGACCTGCTGCAGGTCCAGCAGCTTCAGCGGCGACGACGGCTGGCGTGCCTCTTCCTTCAGTTCGTCCAGCTTGACGCGCACCGAGTTGATCCACTGCTTGTAGGGCTTGGCGTTGGCGTAGGTATCCTTCAGTTCCTTGTCGTCGATGATGCGGCCGGCGTCCAGGTCGATCAGGAACATCTTGCCCGGTTGCAGGCGCCACTTCTGGATGATCTTGGATTCGGGAATGGGCAGCACGCCGGATTCGGACGCCATCACCACCAGGTCGTCATCGGTGACGATGTAGCGTGCCGGACGCAGGCCGTTACGGTCAAGCGTACCGCCGATATGGCGACCATCGGTGAAGGCCAGCGCGGCCGGGCCGTCCCACGGCTCCATCATGGCGGCGTGGTATTCGTAGAAGGCGCGACGGTTGTCGTCCATCGAGGTGTGGTTTTCCCAGGCTTCGGGCACCATCATCATCATCGCCTGCGGCAGCGGATAGCCGGCCATGACCAGCAGTTCCAGCGCGTTGTCGAAGCTGGCGGTGTCGGACTGGCCTTCATAGATCAGCGGGAACAGCTTCTTCAGGTCCGAACCCAGTACGGCCGACTGCATCACGCCTTCGCGGGCGCGCATCCAGTTGAAGTTGCCCTTGACGGTGTTGATTTCACCGTTGTGGGCGATCAGGCGGTACGGGTGGGCCAGCGGCCATTCCGGGAAGGTGTTGGTGGAGAAGCGCTGGTGCACCAGGGCCAGGGCCGAGACGCAGCGCTCGTCCTGCAGGTCCTTGTAGTACACGCCGACCTGGTCGGCCAGCAGCAAGCCCTTGTAGACCACGGTACGGGCCGACATCGAGGGCACGAAGAATTCCTTGCCGTGCAGCAGGTTCAGCGCCTGGATGGCGTGACCGGAAGACTTGCGGATCACGTAGAGCTTGCGTTCCAGCGCGTCGGTCACCATCACGTCGGGGCCACGGCCGATGAAGATCTGGCGGATCACCGGCTCTTTTTCGCGCACGGTCGGGGACATCGGCATGTCGCGGTCCACCGGCACATCGCGCCAGCCCAGCACGATCTGGCCTTCGGCCAGCACCGCGCGTTCGATTTCCTGTTCACAGGCGATGCGGGAGGCGTTTTCCTTGGGCAGGAACACCATGCCCACGCCGTATTCGCCGGGCGGCGGCAGGTCCACGCCCTGCTTGGCCATCTCTTCGCGGTAGTACTGGTCGGGAATCTGGATCAGGATACCGGCACCATCACCCATCAGCGGGTCGGCACCGACCGCGCCCCGGTGATCCAGGTTCTTCAGAATGAGCAAACCCTGGTCAACGATGGAATGGGATTTCTTGCCCTTGATATGGGCGATGAAACCGACGCCACAGGCGTCATGTTCATTTGCTGGGTCGTAAAGGCCTTGCGCGTGCATAACGGAACTCCACCACATTGACAGTAAGGATTTGAAGAATAGTGCACTGCACCCAATAGTTCAATGAAAATAATTAGGGTCTGAGTGCAATTTTAATCCCTAGAAATTTCAGGATTTTTTAATTAGGGACAGAGTTATTGCGAACGAGTGCAAGTCGTTGATCACAAAAGAGAATTTTCAATGACTACGCATCCTGGGTTGCCGCCGTGTCTTCGTCGTCGATGACCACCCGCACGTTGGCAGGCCGGCCACGCTTGGCTGGACTGACGCGTCGATGGGTCTGGCGCTCCAGGCCCTGCTTGAAATCTTCCGAGCCCAGCGCCCAACCCTTGAGCGTGGCATCGGTGATGCGCTCCACTTCGGCTCGCGCCAGCCCATCTTCGGTGAGCTGTCGATAGGCGATCTCGCGATCGAAAGGAGTGTTGCCAATCGACCAATATTGAGGGTGGTCGGTGATCAGGCCATCCTGCTTGGCCCCGATGTGATGCATGTAGCTGGACCACGGGTACTCCCCGGGGCTGGCCACCAGGCCATTGCGCACGGGGTTGAGCTCGATGTAACGGCAGACGGCGAGCAGGTAGAGCTCGGCGTCGATGACGGTGGCACGATAGCGCCCCTGCCACAGCGTGCCACTGCGCCCATGCTTCTGGTTGAAATAGGGAACATAGTGGCGCCCTATCCACTGCATCATCCGTGCCAGGCCCTGGTCATCGGCAGGCGTAGCCAGCAGGTGCAGGTGATCCGGCATGAGCACGTAGGCATGTACCGCCACCTTGAATTGCCGCGCAGCATCCTTGAGCCAGCCCAGGAAAGCCTGGTGATCGTCGGCATCGCGGAAGATGACCAGACCGTCATGACCGCGCTGGATAATGTGATGAGGCTGGTTGGGAACGACGAGACGGGGAAGGCGGGCCATGGCGAACGCTGCAAACCGGTAGGGAGGAGGCGCTATTCTAATGCACTCCGTCCCCAATAAAAGCACGTTGCCGAATCGGCATGACCGAATTGCAAAAATCCGGAATCATCTCGAACGGTGACGAGCATAAAAAAACCGGCCAGATTGCTCCAGCCGGTCAAGCCCCACGTTGATCTGTCTGCAAGTGTCGTTAGCTGGCGCTCTTTTCCTTACCTCTGGTCATCACCAGGCTGGCGATGATGGAAATCAGCAGGATGGCGCCCACGATGGACAGCGACACCAGCACCGGCACGTGGAACCAGTAGGCCAGCAACATCTTGCCGCCCACGAACAGGAGCACCAGGGCCAGGCCGTACTTGAGCAGGTGGAAGCGCTCTGCCGAATCAGCCAGCAGGAAGTACAGCGCCCGCAAACCCATGATGGCGAACATGTTCGACGTGAAGACGATGAACGGATCCTTGGTAATGGCGAAGATGGCCGGGATGCTGTCCACCGCGAAGATCACGTCGGAAATTTCGATCAGCAGCAGGACCAGCATCAGCGGGGTGAAATAGCGCACGCCATTGATGCGGGTGGTGAACTTTTCACCGTCGTAGTCGTTGCTGATCTTCATATGACCACGCAACCAGCGCAGCAGCGGGTTATCGCCCAGGTCGGCTTCCTTGTCGGCGAAGATCAGCATCTTCACGCCGGTGAAGACCAGGAAGGCACCGAAGACGTACAGGATCCAGCTGAACTGCGCGATCATCCAGGCACCCAGCAGGATCATCACGGCACGCATGACGATGGCACCCACCACGCCGTACAGCAGCACGCGGCGCTGCATCTCGGGCGGCACGGCGAAGTAGCTGAAGATCATCAGGAAGACGAAGATGTTGTCGACCGACAGCGCCTTCTCGATCAGGTAGCCGGAGAGGAACTCGGCACCCTTCTGGTTGGCGAATTCACGGCCGACGTTGGCATCCAGGTACCACCACATCAGGCCGGCGAACAGGAAGGCCAGCGACACCCAGCCCAGCGACCAGCCCAGTGCCTCCTTGGGAGTGACGCGGTGGGCATGGCGGCCGCCGAGGGCGAACATGTCCAGCGCCAGCATGCCCAGCACGAATACGATGAAACCGCCCCACATGGGCAGGCTTGCGAAACTCTCTACGCCGTTCACGATAGACCTCTCTCTTCTTTTCTATTTTCTGACTGCATTGATGCGTGATGGGTGGCCGGACTCAGTCGAAATCGAAGATCTCACCGAGGAAGCCCTTTTTCCTGCGCTTGTGATCATGACCGTAGCTGCCGTGGTCATGGCGAGTGCCATGGCCGAAGCGCGCGTCGTAGCCCTGCTGCTGCTGCGGCATCGGCACGCGTACTTGCTGCGGCACGGGCGCTGCCGCCGTCATCTGGCTGGCGGCCGAGCGCTCGATCAGTTTGTCCAGTTCGCCGCGATCAAGCCATACACCGCGGCATTGTGGGCAGTAATCGATCTCGATGCCCTGGCGCTCCGAGATCAGCAGGTTGTGAGATGTACAGACGGGACATTTCATCAGGCTTCTCCTTGATGTCAGTGATGGCAACTGCGGCAGACATGTTGATAACTCATGTTCACACCGGACAAGGCGCTACTTTAGGCCAAAGTCCGATGAATGAAAATTCGAATATTCTGAGATAATCCATCGGAAAAACCGAAGTATTGAAAGCGGGAGTTCCACATCGCCAGCCTCAACTACAAGCATCTGCACTACTTCTGGACGGTCGCCAAGAGCGGTGGCGTGGCACGCGCCGGCGAACGGTTGCACCTGACGGCGCAAACCATCAGCGGCCAGATCAGCCTGTTCGAGGAAAGCCTGGGCTACAAGCTCTTCAAGCGGGTGGGCCGGCGGCTGGAGCTCAACGATGAAGGGCGCATGGTGTTCGATTATGCCGAACGCATCTTCAGCCTGGGCGAAGAACTGGAAGAAGCGCTGCGCCTGCGCCCTGGCGGACGCGCCCTGCAGTTACGCGTCGGGGTGGCCGACGCGGTGCCCAAGGCGATTGCCTACCTGCTGCTGGAAAGCGCACTGGCCATGCCGGATCCGATCCGCATCATCTGCCGCGAAGGCAAGCTCGACGTGCTCCTGGCTGACCTCGCCATCCACAAGCTGGACATCATCATTGCCGACAGCCCCATGCCGCCCAATGTAGACGTGCGCGGCTACCACCACCTGCTGGGAGAGTGCGACACCAGCTTCTTCGCCACGCCCGAGCTGGCCCGGCGCTATCGCAAGGATTTCCCGCGCAGTTTCGATGGTGCGCCCTTCCTGATGCCCGGCGAGGACGCCGCCGTCAGGCCGCGCCTGCTGCGCTGGTTCGAAAAGGAAAAGATCCGCCCGCAGATCAGCGGCGAATTCGACGATGGTGCGCTGCTGCTGGCCTTCGGCGACGCCGGCGCCGGCATCTTTGCCGCACCGTCCGCCATCGCCGCGCAGATCCGCAAGCAGTACGGACTGGTGGAAATCGGCAGGACCGATGCCATCCGCGAACAGTTCTATGCCATCTCGGTGGAGCGCAGACTGACGCATCCTGCGGTGCTGGCCATCCAGTCGGCCGCACGCGGCAACCTGCTGGTCGGCAGTACGGGCAGCACATCCGAAGAGCCACCTGCACGGCGCAAAGCCGCAACCGTCGCCGGTGGGCGCCGGAGCTGATCCTGGATAGTCAAGCAGACAAGAAACACCACGAAGAAATCGGCAACGGTGAGCATATGCACTCACCAAACATCACAGGCCTTACACAAACCGCCCATCACTTTGGTACAAGGCTGATTGTCACGGTCTCGCCACGTCAGAAAAACCGGAGGGACAAAAGAAAAACCCCACGTCCCTTGCGAGCCGTGGGGTAAATCCCATTCTCGGGGGGGAGAATGGAGGGGGAACTTCAATATAGGGAAATCAATGTGCCGTCGCAGCGGTTTTTACAAATGGTTACACCCTCTTTATATGCTGCACGGCAGTACATATTTGCATCAATCCATATGATCAAATATATCAAACACTCGCCATAAGTAAAGAACGCAGCGCCAGGAAGGACGCGGAGTAGCGATCCCGTCTACTGATCAGATAAGTGGTGACACGACCATCGCGGCCCAGCGAGTGGGTGGCGAACCCGTGGGGTTCCATCTGCATCGCGATCACCGAACGCGGCACCACCGCCACGCCGGCCCCGGCCGCCACGCACGCCAGGATGGCGTGATAGGACGCCAGTTCCAGCGTACGCACCGGCACACCACCGCGACCATGGGTGGCGAACCAGGTCTGCGCGTGGCGACGATAGGCGCAGCCCTGCTCGAAGACGATCAGCGTATCCAGCGTGACATCCTCCGGCGAACGCACGCGGCGATGGCTGCGCGGTGTCACCAGCATGAGTTCTTCCTTGAACAGCGGCGTGGCATCGAAGGCCGGATCATCCAGATGACCGGCCACCAGTGCAGCATCAAGCTTGCAGGCGCGGACCTGGGCCACCAGCACGTCAGTGGGCGCGGTGGAGAGCTCCAGACGCACTTCCGGCCAGCGCTGGTGGAATTCGGCCAGGGGCGTCGGCAACCGGCTGGCAGCAGTGCTTTCCATCGACCCGATGCGCAGCCGACCGCGCGGGCTCTGCGGAGCGACAGCGTGGCGAGCCTCCTGCACCAGATCGAGGATGCGCTCGGCGTAATCCAGCAGCGCCTCGCCAGCCGCGGTCAGGACCAGGCGCCGGCGGTCGCGGACGAACAGCGGCACGCCCATGGACTCCTCCAGTTGCTTGATGCGCGTAGTCACATTCGACTGCACCCGGTTCAGGCGCTCGGCCGCCCGGGTCACGCCGCCCTCTGCCACCACGGTGCGGAAAATCTCCAGTTCAGCCAGTTCCATGCGGTTCTCCTGCCTTTTCCTGTGTTCTCGAAAAAAGATGAAGTCATTCT
>NZ_AEEC02000064.1 GCF_000300975.2 Herbaspirillum frisingense GSF30
TGCACCACCGCTGACCGTTCGTCCTGAGTAGCGGCGTAGCCGCGTATCGAAGGCGCACCACAAGCTGAGCAGCGCCTTCGATACGGCCCTAAAGGGCCTACTCAGTCCGAACGGTTTCAGATGGTTTGAAGAGAACCAAGCAAAATCGCCGCGCCAAAGTCATCTGGCGCGGCGATTTTTTCTTAACTGAACGGCATTACGGCCTCGGCCGCCATTTTTTTTTCGCCGGCACACCCCACCTCACCAGGGGTCGCCTGTCCCCGACATCAACGATGCCAGTAGCCCGGAGGCGGCGGCGGACGGTGCCAGTGACGATGATGGTGCCCACGGTAATAGCCCGGCGCCACATAGACCGGCGGCGGACCGTAGTAGACCGGAGCCGGTCGGACATAGACTGGCGGCGGCGGTGCGTACACCGGTGCAGGCTGCACGTAGACCGGCTGCGGAGCCACGTAGGCGCCCGGCACGCCGATGTTCACGCCGATCGACACATGCCCGGCCATGGCCGGAGCGGCCGACAGGCCGGCTACGGCAGCGAAGACGGCCAGGCCGGCCATCAGGGGAATCGACTTTTTCACGATAGCTCCTCGTTGTTCTGGATTACGTAGCGTGAATATAGCCCGCCAATCCTGACAACTCTAGGCCAAAGCCGTAAGGGTTGTAAGCAAATGCTTCACAATCGTTAAGCAAAATGTGAACGGGGATTTGAATCCCCCCCCTGCGCGAGCCGCCTGCGCGCCCGGCCGACCTCATTCAGCCCGCTCGCAGCCGACGTTCAGGCCGCGCTCATGCCGCGTTCAGGCTATGCCGCGCAGCCTCGGCAGCCCGCACCTCCGCCAGCTTGGCCACCGTGGTGGCGCAAGCCTGTGCCGCTTCCTTGCCCTTGACCAGGAAATGCTCGTGGAAGTACTGATGGTGCTCGCTATGGGAATGGAAGTGATGCGGGGTCAAGACGGCCGAAAAGACCGGCACTTCGGTATCAAGCTGCACCTGCATCAGCGCCGAAATGACCGACTGTGCCACGAAGTCGTGACGGTAGATGCCGCCATCGACCACCAGGCCGCTGGCGACGATGCCGGCATACTTGCCGGTCTTGGCCAAGACCTTGGCATGCAGGGGAATTTCGAAGGCGCCAGGCAGTTCGAAGAAATCGATGCTGCTACTCGGCCAGCCGAGTGCGGCCATTTCCGCGGTGAAGGCGATACGGCACTGGTCGACGATATCCTTGTGCCAGCAAGCCTGGATGAAGGCGATACGTTGACCGTGGTGGGAAGACACTGCAGAAAGATGCGATTGCGACATGGTTCAGGACTCCTGTTCGATGATTAAACAGGGCGTTGGAATGCGCGGCCGCAGGCAGACTGCTCGCGCAGGGCTGCCATGCCGGACACTCCGTTCTCTTTCATCCGGACTATGACCGTCGGCCCCGGGATCACACCGGGTCTGCTGACCCCGTCCCGCCGCGATGGCAGGCCGGGCGCTCGCGGGCTACAGATGAGGTCGGGTGACCTCGCCTGATTACCGCCGGTGGGGAGTTTCGCCCCGCCCCGAGAACTTGTTGCTGCGCAGCGGACAGTGAGCCCGCCACAGCAGCAGCCGCGACTTTAGCATGCATGGAAAATTGCTGCAGGCCATCGACGCGTCAACTGAACCGTCAGGCGCCCTGCCCCACCATGTCGAGCATGCCACGGGCGATTTCGCGTTCCCCCATGATGACGCGCTGGGCACCATGTTTTTCCAGGTGCTCGATCTCGGCATCCGAATGGGCCCGCGCCACGACCTGCAGCCCGGCGTTCAGCTCCAGCGCGTTCTCGATCACCTGGCCAGCCTCGAACACCTCGGGGATGGCCACCAGCAACCAGCGCGCGCGGTCCACAGCGGCCGCCTTCAACAGCTCGCTCTGGGCGGCATTGCCATACAGGGCCGGCACACCGGCACTGCGCAGGGCATCCAGGTTTTCCCGTTGCGCCTCGATGACCACGAAGGGCCGGCCCTGGGCACGCAGTTGCTCGCCGATGCCGCGCCCCACCCGGCCATAGCCGACCAGCACCACATGATCCTGCAGGTCGACGGTCGGTGGCACATTGTCGGCGTCTGGCTCCTTGGGCTGGCGTGCCTCGTAGCGATCCAGCAGCGAGAACAGCAGCGGATTGAGCAGGATGGAGAGGATGGCGCCGCCCAGGATCAGGTCGCGTGCCATCGGCGAGAGCAGGTCCAGCGACAGGCCCAGCGTTGCCAGGATGAAGGAAAATTCACCGATCTGCGCCAGGCTGGCCGAGATCGTCAGGGCGGTCGAATTCGGGTGGCCGAAGACCCGCACGATCATCAATGCCGCCAGCGACTTGCCGATCACGATGATGAGCACTGTCGCCAGTACCAGCAAGGGCTCGCGCACCAGGATGGAAGGATCGAACAGCATACCGACTGAAACGAAGAACAGCACCGAGAAGGCGTCACGCAGTGGCAGGGATTCCTCGGCGGCGCGATGGCTCAACTCGGATTCGGACAGGATCATGCCCGCGAAGAAAGCCCCCAGCGCGAAGGAAACACCGAACACATAGGCCGAGCCCAATGCGAAGCCCAGCGCAATGGCCAGCACTGCCAGCCGAAACAGTTCGCGCGAACCGGTATCGGCAATGCGCTCCAGGATCCAGGGAATGACGCGACGACCGACGATGAGCATCACCGCCACGAAGGCCACCACCTTGCCCAGGGTGATCCCCAGCGTCAGCAGCACCGCATTGCCGCTCAGGGCCTCGCCCTTGCCGCCGAGGATGCCCGACAGCGCCGGGATCAGCACCAGCGCCAGCACCATCGCAATGTCTTCGACGATCAGCCAACCGACTGCGATACGCCCACGCTGCGTCTCCACCAGACGCCGCTCCTGCAGGGCCTTGAGCAGCACCACGGTACTGGCCACCGACAAGGCCAGGCCGAACAGGAAACCTTCACCCACCGGCCATCCCAGCACCCACCCCATGCCCATGCCCAGCAAGGTCGCAATGGCGATCTGCGCGACCGCCCCGGGGATGGCGATGTTCTTGACCGACAGCAAGTCCTTGAGCGAGAAGTGCAGCCCCACTCCGAACATCAGCAGGATCACCCCGATCTCCGCCAACTCCTGGGCCAGGTCGGCATCGCCCACGAAACCGGGAGTAAAGGGGCCGATGGCGATACCGGCGACCAGATAACCGATCAGCGGCGGCATTTTCAGACGATGGGCCAGGGTGCCGAAGATAAAGGCCAGCACCAGGCCTGCGACAATGGTGGCAATCAGGGGGGTGTGATGGGGCATCAGTCAGGGTTCCTTTCTGTGTGGATGAAATTGATGGAGATGACTGCAGATAAAGCACGAAGGACACCGACGACCAGGTAAAGACTAACATGGCCGTCGGCCGACCACGGCGGCGAACTGCGGCGCTTGGCGCGACGCCACTGGTCCGCCGTCTGCGGTCACTGCGCCGTGGCGATCAACGGGCTGCCTGCAGGGCGGCGATGCGCGACTCCAGCGGCGGGTGGCTGGAGAACAGTCCCAGCCAGGCCTCGCGACCGGAAATGCCGGACGCCTGCAGGTTCTGCGGCAGACCGTCGGATTGCAGGCCACCCAGGCGACGCAGGGCATTGATCATCGGCGCGCGGGAACCCATGAGCGTGGCGGCACCGGCATCGGCGCGATACTCGCGCTGACGCGAGAAGTACATGACGATGACGCTGGCCAGGATGCCGAACACGATCTCGCAGACGAAGACGGTCACCATGTAGGCGATGCCAGGGCCGGAATTTTCTTCGTTGTTGCGACGCAGGAAGGAGTCGACGAAGTAGCCGACGATGCGGGCAAAGAACATCACGAAGGTATTGACCACACCCTGGATCAGGGTCAGCGTCACCATGTCGCCATTGGCGATGTGCGCCACTTCATGGGCCAGCACGGCTTCCACTTCGTCCTTGGTCATGCCCTGCAGCAGGCCGGTAGACACCGCCACCAGCGAATTGCTCTTGCTGGCACCCGTGGCGAAGGCATTGGGCGGGCCGTCATAGACCGCCACTTCGGGCATCGGTAACTGGGCGCGGGCGGCCAGGGTCTGGACGGTCTGCAGCAGCCACAGTTCGGTGGAATTCTGCGGTTGCTCGATCACGCGCGCACCGGTCGACCACTTGGCGATGGTCTTGGACATGAACAGCGAAATGAAGGAGCCACCAAACCCCATCAGGCCGCAGAACACCAGCAGCATGCCGAAGTTGAGGCCATTGGCGGTGAGGTAGCGATTCACCCCGAGCAGACTGGCTGTGACGCTCAGGACCAGCATCACGGCCAGGTTGGTAACGAGGAAGAGAACAATGCGTTTCATGGTTTTTCCTGTAGAACGAAATGAAAGCGTCCGGCACGGGCCGGTCGCCAAGACTGGGGAAACGGGAACACGGGAAATCAAAGAGGGAGCGCACCGCCAGTGGCGGGGCCATCACTGGGGAGGCGGCAAGGCCGCGAGCAGATCAGGCGCGCTCAGGCCACCAATGGTGGCGGCCGCAACTGGTCGCGCAGGTAGGACGACCAGGCAGGGATTGCCGAGAAGGCGTGGGGAAACGGGTACCAGAGCAGCTCCGGGGTGGCGATGCGCGCCGGCAAGGTGGGGTCTTCCAGCTCACCCTGTAGCGAGGGCCGGTCATCATCATCGTCCACGGGCGCACCGGGCTCGCTGGCGGTCGCGCCAGCCACATCAGCCAAATCAGTTACACCCGCCAGCGCCGTCAATGCGTGCCAGCCACGCAGGTCGGGTCCGGCCTGCAGGCAAGAAGCCGCGCTGGCAGCAGAGTGCAATGCGTTGTGCAATTCGGTGCGCAACTGCTCGCGAAGCTGTGACTCTCCCGTGGCTGCCAGCAATTGCAGCGGGATCAGCAGAGCTAACAACAGGAGCAACAATCGGCGCATCAAACCCTTGTCAGATGGAAAAATGGAGCAAAGCGCGGGGACATCCCTCGGGCGTCAAAAAGGAAATATCTGTCAGCATTTCGTCAGCAATGACGGCCCGGCATTATACGCAATATCACCGCCAGCCCGCTGTCGATCAACTGCCGACCATGCTCCCCGGAATCAAGCCGGCAGGAAAGTTATCCACAAAAGCTGTGAACAAGCCTGTTGATAAGCGCCCTGACAGTTTCTGACATGCTTGCTGAGCAAGGGTTTCCAACAAATTGCCCTTGTTTTACACAAAGGTGAAGAAATTGGCCTAGGTGATGGAGACCACCTTGTTGCGGCCACCGAGTTTGGCGCGGTAGAGCGCGGCATCGGCCGCTTCCAGCAGCTGACGACCATCGGTATCGTCCGGCAGTTCACGCGTGCAGACACCGACGCTGATGGTCAGGCGCCGTTCGACCAGTGACTTGTCATGAGGCTCGGCCAGTTGATAGACCGCCTGGCGCAATGCCTCCCCAAGCTCGGCAGCCTGCAGCGGCGGCAGATTGCGGACCAGGAGGATGAATTCCTCGCCACCATAGCGCGCCAGCACGTCATCCGGGCGCTGCAGGTGCGCGCGCAGGGTCTCCGCCACGCGCTTGAGCACGCGATCGCCGCCGCCGTGACCATAGAGGTCGTTGTACTGCTTGAAATAATCGACGTCGATCATGAACAGAGAGAGCGTTCCACCCTCTTCCTGCACCCGCTGCAAGGCGCGGGTGTAGTTCTCGTCGAAGTAGCGGCGATTGGGGATGCCGGTCAGGCCGTCGGTACCGACCTGGCGCTTGAGCACTTCCGAATGGGACAGCAGCATCTTCTCGCGCTTGACCGAATTGCTGGCGTCGGTGACCTGCATCAGGCATAGGCGCTGGCCATCCGGATTATCGATGGGCGTGAGCACCACCGACTGCGCCATCCTCTGGGCGCCCTCCCCCTGCCCGCCCGGATGGTGCGGGTAGAGCGGCAAGGGCGAACGGTGCAAGGCGCTGGAGAGCAGTGATGGCAGGCCGTATCTGAGGGTGTTGTCCAGCGCGCGCAACAGGGCTGGCGTGACCTGTCCCGCAAACAGCGCAGCGAAGTCAGCATTGATGGCAGCGCCGGCAGGCACACGGCTGTGGCGCGCCATCCAGGCGTTCCAAAGCAGGATGTTCAAGTCCCTGTCCAGCATGACCAGGCCGCAATTGAGCTGGTCGTAGACGTCCTCCAAGCGGAAGCGCCCGGCAACGAAACTGCTCATGTCAACTCGATCTTCCTCAGATAGGCCTGGACATGCTCGACCAGTGCGTGCAAGGAGGTGGAACTGAGCAGGAAGATGAGATGGCCGTCGGTCTGGTGTTTCTCGATGACCAGATCGATGTGCAGCACCAGCACATAGCGCTCGTCGGACTGCACCTCCGACAGGCGCGAGGAAATCTCCTCCGGGGAGGACACCACGTACTGCGGCAGGGAGCTGTTGAGCGTGATCTCCAGCATGTCCGCCATGGCCGACAGACAGGCATTGAGGATGATGTTGCCCAGTTCGCACATGGCTTCGCGTTCGAACTCGGCCAGTTGGTCCAGGCTCATCTGCGAGCCCATCATGTCGCGCACGATGGCCAGCGCCCGGTCTTCGGTAAAGAGCAGCACCGCTTCGGCATCGAAGGGGCCATAGAAATTCTGGCTCACCGTGGCAAAGCGGCCCTGGATACTCGGTAGCAGCTGCTCGTTGATGGCGTCGGTGCGCAAGACCTCTACCGAAGGCACGGTCAGGCGCACTTCATCGCCGACGATTTCCGACAGGCTCTGCGCAGCGCGACCGGCACCGACGTTGAAGATCTCGGTCAGGGCATCGCGTTCGATTTCCGACAGGATGCTCACACCGGTCCCCGGAAATGCAGCAAGGCCTGGGCGATCGACTTTTCCGTGACCGGCTTGGCGACGAACACGGCGCCCAGTTGCTGGGCCCGCGTCTGTGCGGCCTCCTGGATATTGGCCGAGAAGATCGCCACCCGCACACTGGGCTGTAGCTGCAGGATCTGCTCGGCCGCGTCGGTGCCAAGCATGCCGGGCATATTGATGTCCATCGTGCAGTAATGCGGCGCATTCTGCTGCACCACGCGGATCGCCTCTTCCCCGCTGGCCGCTTCCACCACCTGCCAATCCGGGTGCGCCGCCAGCACGTGGGCCTTGATCACCATGCGCGATACCTTGCTGTCATCGACGATGAGGAGGGTCTTGCCTGTTGCGTCATTAACCATCTTGAATCACTTTGACTATCAGAAAGCTGAATACAAGCTGAAAACAAACAGCTGAACGAAAATGCAGAAAAAACGGGATAAATGCTGACACCTACTGACAAGTTGTCAGACATTTAAGAATGATAAATCAAAATCAAGCCGGGCCGTATGGGGGAATCCCTGATAAAACCTGCATCTAACAAAGATGCAACATGAATATTACTCCGGTGGGACCGCTTTCTCACGCCACTGCAGCCGACATCTTGACCTGTGGCAATAGCATGACGCCGGCGCAATGCAGATTTTCGGCGGCGTCGGCAGCCCTTGGGTAGAATCGCGGGCATGAAGCTGCGCCAGAAGATCATTTTCCTTGCCATCGTTCCCCTGGGACTGGCCTTTGCCGCCATTGCGCTGGTGGTGCGCTACCAGGCGGTGGAGCTGGCCCGCCAGCAGCGCGCCACCATCGAAGCGGCCTATCTGGCCAGCAAGAACACCGAATTGCGGCATTACGTGGACCTGGCCCGGCACGCACTGGCCCATCTCTACGACACCGGGCGCAGCGACGACGCCATCAAGGAAGAGGCGCGCCGCATCCTGGCCGACATGGAGTTCGGCGACGATGGCTATTTCTTCGTCTATGACGACCATGGCCGCAACATCGTCCACCCGCGCCAGCCGGAACTGGTGGGACTGGACATGTGGGACTGGCGCGACGAGTCCGGCAGCCTCACCATCCAGCACCTGATCACGCTGGCCCATCAGGGCGGCGGCTTCGAACATTACCTGTGGCGCAAGCCCTCCAGCAAGGCGGTGGCGCCCAAGCTGGGCTATGTGATCAGCCTGCCTCGCTGGGGCTGGGTGATCGGCACCGGCATCTATCTCGACGACGTCGACAAGGCGCTGGCCCAGGTGGATCACCAGAACTCCGGCCACCTGCGCCGGACCATGCTGCTGATCGCCGCCATTGCACTTTCCAGCGCGCTGGTGGTGGGCCTGGCCGGCGTCCTGCTGAACCTGAGCGAACACCGCGTGGCCGACGCCAAGCTGCGCCAGCTGGCGCAGCGCGTGGTGCGCTCGCAGGAAGAAGAACGCGCCCGCCTCTCACGCGATCTGCATGACGGCATCAGCCAATGGCTGGTGTCGATCAAGCTGCAGATCGAAGCAGCCCTGGAACGCCTGCGCGGCACACCCGAGCAGGCCGCCCAGGCGCGGCTGGGCTTCGAGAAGACCGCGACCCAGATCAATGGGGTGCTGGCCGAAGTAAGGCGCATCTCGCACGACCTGCGTCCGGCCATCCTGGACGACCTCGGCCTGGCGGCGGCACTGGAACATCTCTGCGTTGAATGGCGCGATGCAGTCGGCGACAGCGACGGCGATGGTGTCGGGCGCACGGAAAGCCGCATCACCTTCGTCAGCGAAGGCAACATCGGCGATGGCGCGCCGCTGTCCGACGTGGTCAATACGGTGCTCTTCCGGGTGGCCCAGGAGGCGCTGACCAACATCGCACGCCATGCGCACGCCAGCCAGATCAGGATGCGCCTCTACGGTGGCCACAACCTGATCATGCTGCAAGTCCAGGACAATGGCTGCGGCTTCGACCTGGGCCAGGTGGATGATCACTCGCGCCACGGCATCGGTCTGCGCAACATGCGCGAGCGCATGGAGTCGGTGGGCGGCGAACTGGCGATCGATTCGTCGGCCGCCGGCACCAGCATCAGCGCCATCATTCCCCGTTCTTCCCTGTTCCTCTCCTCCCATGGCTGAATTCATTCCCATCGCACCGGCACTGACCCGCATCATGCTCATCGACGACCATCCGCTGGTGCGGGACGGCTTGCGGGCACGCCTGGAAATGGTACCCGGCCTGCTGGTGGTGGCCGAAGCCGGCAACGCCGAGGAAGCGCTGGCCGCCGCCAGCGCGCAGCAGATCGACCTGACGCTGATGGACATCAACATGCGCGGCATCAACGGGATCGAGCTGACCGCCCGCTTCCACGCCCTGCATCCGGAAATCGCGGTGCTCATCCTGAGCATGCATGACAAGGCTGAATACGTGATGCAATCGATCCAGGCCGGCGCCCGAGGCTATGTGCTCAAGGATGCCCCCAGCCAGGATATCGTGCAGGCCATCGAGACCGTGCGTTCGGGCGGCATCTACTACAGCGCGGCACTGGCACGCCAGCTGACCCAGCCGCTGCCACCGCGCGACCTGCTCACGCAGCGCGAGCGGGAGGTGCTGCAGCACATCGCCAACGGCGAATCGAACAAGCAGATTGCCCGCGAGCTGGATCTGAGCGTACGCACGGTGGAAACGCATCGACTCAACATCAAGCGCAAGCTCAACATCGATGGGCAGGCCGAGCTGATCAAGTTCGCGGTGGAGTCACGCAACAGCGCCGGCACGTCCTGACAAGTGCAGGCCGATTGGCCGGCATGATGCACGTCACGCCGCTGGTGTGGACATGGCGGGCAAACTCAGGCTGATCACTTCCCCAAACCCGATCTGGCGTCGCTGCGCCATGGCGCGCAGGGCAATGTCTTCGTATGCCTGCTGCTCCGGGGCCAGCATGTCACCCTGCTCTGCGCGCCACTGGGCACAGGCGTGCAGCATGCGGATCGATCCCGCATGGCAGACCACGATGGCAGCCGGTAGAGCGCGTGCGCGCAGGCACTCAAGGGCCTGCCAGATACGCCGGGCCATCGCCGGCAGTGTCTCGCCGCCACCGGGTGCATGGTGCAGCAGGTCCTGGTTCCAGGCCTCGACCTCGGCCCAGGGGATATCGTCCCAGCGGCGCAATTCCCAACTGCCGAAATCCATTTCCTGCAGATCACGTTCCAGCACCGCGCCTGCCTGCTCCAGCCGCACCGCCAGCTGTTGCGCCAGCCCGGCGCAGCGACGCAGAGGACTGCTGAACACCGGCACATCGCGCGGCAGTTGCGTGAGCAGTTGTTCCAGGCACTGCTGCTGCACCTCGGGTGCGACCGCGATATCGCTGCGGCCATAGCAGGTGTGCTGGTCCAATACCGGCTGCGGATGGCGGATCAGGTAGAGCAGCATGGTCAGGCAGTCCACCAGCCTGGCAGCGTGGCCAGTGCGCCCAGATAGAACGCGGTCTCGCTCATTTGCTGGACCGCGCCCAGGCAATCGCCGGTGTAGCCCCCCAGCCGCTGCTGGAAACGTCGCGCCAGCCAGACCGCAGCGAGCGCTGCGAGCAGCATGCCCACCACGATGCGTTGCCACGACATGAGGCCGAGCGCCCACACGCCGATCACCGGTAGCGCCGCGCACAGCGAAGCGAGCAGGAATTCACCGCCACGCATGTGCTGGGCCAGCGGCTTGGCCTTGCCTTGCTCGCGCACGTAGTCCATGCGCCAGATCAGGCAGGTCGCCAGCCAGCGCGATACCGGATGGGCCATGCCCAGTACGGCCAGCACCTGCAAGGGCAGCAATGCGTTGAGCGCAGCCACCTTGAGGGCCAGTAGCAGGACAATCCCGATCACGCCATAGCTGCCCAGACGCGAATCGCGCATGATCTCCAGCGCCCGCTCGCGCCCCACTGCGCCACCCAGGCCATCGCAGACGTCGGCAAAGCCATCCTCGTGAAACGCCCCGGTGAGCCAGATGCCCACCGCTGTCGACAACAGCACCGCCAGCAGATGTGGCCAGAACTGCACTGCCAGCAGATACACCAGGGCGCAGACCCAGGCCACGATCCAGCCCACCAGCGGGAAATAGCGCGTGCAACGCTGCAGCCATTCCGGCTGGAAGCCAACCCAGCGCGGAATCGGCAGGCGCGTGAAGAACTGCAGGGCGATGAAGAACAGCCGCAGCTGATACAGCATGCCCGTGCCGGATGTGGAGTCCCTGGAGTCCCTGGAGTCCCTGGAGTCCCTGGAGTCCCTGGAGTCCTGGCGCGGATCAGCCATGTTTGACGCTGACGCTGGCCGAGGAGAAGGTCGCCATCTGTTCCAGGAAATTGACGGCCGCCCGCAGCAGGGGCAAGGCCAGCGCAGCGCCGGTGCCCTCGCCCAGGCGCAGATCCAGCTGCATCAGCGGTCGGGCCTGCAGATACTGCAGCATGCGAGCGTGGCCGGCCTCGTCGGAGCAGTGGGAAAACACGCAGTAGTCCAGCACCGCCGGCTGCAAGGCCGCCGCCACCAGCAGCGCCGACGTGACGATGAAACCGTCGATCAGCAGGACCAGGCGCCGCTTGGCGGCGCCCAGCATGGCGCCGACCATGAAGGCAATCTCCAGGCCACCCAGCGCCGCCAGTTGTTCCAGCGGCGCCAGTGGCGTACTCGCCTGCGCGTGCAGGCGCAGCGCACGCGTGATGGCATCGGCCTTGCGCGCCATGCCCTGCTGGTCCAGCCCGGTACCGGCACCGATACAATCCGCCACGGCCATGCCGGTCAGTGCGGCCATCAAGGCGGCCGCCGCAGTCGTATTGCCGATCCCCATCTCGCCAAAACCGAGCACGTCCGCATCCACCGACGCGGCCCACTGCAGCCCCGCCTGGATGGCGCTCTCGCATTGCACCGCCGTCATTGCCGGGCCAAGACAGAAGTTGGCAGTGCCGTAGGCAATCTTGCGATCCAGCAAGCCGGTACGAACACCGAAATCATGATTGACGCCGACGTCGACGATGGTCAGCGCGCATTCGTTCTGTCGCGCAAAGACATTGATCGCGGCGCCGCCGGCCAGGAAATTTTCGACCATCTGCCAGGTCACGCTTTGCGGATAGGCGGAGACGCCCTCTGCCGTCACCCCGTGGTCACCGGCACAGACGACGATGGCCGGCCGGCGCAGGGTGGGCCGATCGGTCGCCTGGATCAGTCCGATCTGGCGCGCCAGGCGCTCCAGCGCGCCGAGGCTGCCCTGTGGCTTGGTCTTGTCGTTGATGCGTGCATCCAGGCGCGCGGCCAGCGCGGCATCGTGGGTGGAAACGAGGGTGGGAATCTGCATGGCGTCGTGCTGGGCGCCGCATGGCGCGGCAGGATCAAGGGAGCGACAGTATAAGAGATCGCCGCGACCGACGGCGACGACGAAGCGCAGTGCGGACGCAAAAAAGGCAGGGCGCCCTGCGACTCCCTGCCCTTGACCGCTGTTGGCCGGCCCGTGGTGGCGACCCCGATCAGGCCTTCACGGCCGCCTTGTCCAGCACGCCGTAGATGGTCGAGGCCAGCTCGTTGGCTTCGAACTTGGCGACATAGGCGTCGCCCCCCACGCTGCGCACGTGATCCTCGTTGGCCGAACCGGACAATGAGGAGTGGATGATGACGGGAATGCTCTTGAGGAAATCTTCACGCTTGATATTGCGGGTCAGCGTGAAGCCATCCATTTCGGGCATTTCCAGATCGGTCAGGACGAAGGAAATCTTGTCAGAGATCGGCTTGCCCTCGGCGCGTGCTTCCTTGGCCAGTTTCTGGATCTTCTCCCAGGCTTCCTTGCCGGTGACGTGCATCTCGAAGGGAATCTCCATGGCCCGCAAGCCCTGCTCGATGAGCGAGCGTGCCACCTTGGAATCGTCCGCGGCAATGGCCACGGTCCCCGGGCGGATGCCATGACCGGTGCTCTTCTCCAGGCTTTCCATCTTCAGGTGACGGTCGCTGGGCATGATCTCGTGCAGGATCTGCTCGACGTCCAGCACCTGGGCCAGGCGGCTGGTGTCCTTGTCGTTGTCCAGGCGCGCGATGCTGGTGACGAAGGCGCCGCCGCTGCTGGTTTCGGCCGACAGCACCTGGCTCCATTCCAGGCGCACGATCTCGTCCACCGACTCCACCGCAAAGGCCTGGGTGCTGCGGGCATATTCGGTGACCAGCAGGATGTTCAGGCCGGTCTTGGGCACACAGCCGACCACGGCCGGCAAGTCGATGACCGAAATGATCTGGCCCCGGATGTTGACCATGCCCAGCATCGGCGATTGCGTTCCGGCCGCCTTGGTGACGGGCGGCATGGGCACGATTTCACGGATCTTGAAGACATTGATGCCAAACAGCTCAGAGCGCTCGCCGTAAGGATCCGCCCCCAGACGGAATAGCAGCAGCTCGAATTTGTTAGATGCGGTGAGATTGGTTCTCTCATCGATCTCTTTCTGGAAACTATCCATATCTTCCCCCCGATTCGAATGGATGTGACAGGTAAAGACCTGCTCCAGCAATGTAGTTGGGAAAGTTGGCCGTGGCAATCAGGCAATCACTGATATACGATTTTTTTGATTTTCTGCAATTTGAATCAGGCTGAAATACGACGTCACGAGAGACATCCTGGCAGAAGGATGGGCAACGCCCAGGGAGCAAGGCCGCTGCGCCGGCAGGGAAGAAAAACCGTGGGCTGCTGGAAATGCGAGCCGGAAAGCAAAAAAGGAAGCCCGAAGGCTTCCTTTTTCAACT
>NZ_AEEC02000063.1 GCF_000300975.2 Herbaspirillum frisingense GSF30
CAGGGACTTGTCCTGCGGCATCACAGGCAATATAATTGATAATCATTCTCAAATAATAACCAGTCCTGTCGGACCATCCCTGCGCCAAATGCAAGGGCGAACGGTCTCTGTTCGCAGACTGCGCTGATCCTGACGCTCATGTTCATGCTCATGCTTATGCGCCGCTTGCCCACCTACACAACATCACTCGAAAGGAATTCCTTCATGAAGCGTTTGGCGATCGTCTCCGGCCTGTTCACCTCCCTGTTGCTGGCCCTGCCGGCGGGGGCGCACCAGGTCTGGCTGCAGCAGGACGGCAAGCAGGCGAAACTGTATTTCGGCGAATTCGGCGACAACCTGCGCGAAGTCTCGCCCGGGCTGCTGGACAAGTTCGTTTCGCCCAGCGCAGTGCTGATCGGCCCGCAGGGCGACCGTACCCTGGAACTGAGCAAGGCGGCCAATGCCTTCAATCTGTCGGCCAGCGCCGGCAAGGGCGAATCCATCGTGGCCGAGGATGCCCACTACCCGGTCTTCGAGAACAAGCACGCCACCCCGCCCACCCGCACCGCCTGGACCCCGGCAGCACGACTGGTGACTTCGCAGCAGGCCCAGGAGCCGCGCCTGGCGCTGGACATCGTCCCCACCGGCAAGCCCGGCCAGTTCAAGGTCAGCTACAAGAACGCCGCGCTGCCCAAGGCCAAGGTCGGTCTGGTGACGCCCTCGGGCTGGATGAAGGAAGCCCATTCCGATGCCGAGGGCCTGGTGCAGTTCGACCTGCCCTGGCAGGGGGTGTACGTGGCCGAGGTGCACCACACCGACAAGACCGCCGGTGAACGCGACGGCAAGGCCTATGACATCGCCAGCTTCGTGACCACCCTGTCGCTGGTCCAGCCCAAGGGCCTGAAGGCCTTGCCGGCGGCACCCGCGGCCACGCCCAACAAGTAAGCCGGGCGTCCTCCTTCCATGGCAAGCATGAAACCGATTTCTTCCAGCGGCCCGACCTTGCACTATCGCCTGGCCGTGTTCTCCCGCGCCCTGGCCGCCGTCGGTGGCGGTTATGTGATCAGCACGCTCAGTACGATGGTGTTGGCGCGCCTGCTGCCGATGGCGCCGGCCGACGCGGTGATGACGGCGACCATGCTGTCCTTCGCCATCTTCACCTGCGCCGTGATCTGGGTCTTTGCAGCGCGTAGCGCCGCGCGGTCCTGGCTTGGGCTGGCGCTGCCGGCGCTGCTGCTGGCCTTGCTGGCCTGGCTGACCGGAACCGGGAGCGTGCTGCCGTGAGGGAGGGATTCCGACAATCGATGGCCTGGCTGCATACCTGGTGCGGCTTGCTGGTGTGCTGGGTGCTGCTGCTGGTGTTTGCCGGCGGCACCGCCAGTTATTACAAGGAAGAGATCAGCCTGTGGATGATGCCGGAGCTGCACGCTACCCGTTCGGCACCGGTGCCGCAGGCCCAGGCCATCGAGCATGCTGTGGCCTATCTGCAGCAGAAGGCACCGCGGGCCGAGCGCTGGTTCATCACCCTGCCGGCCGAGCGCAGCGTGGCCATGCGGGTGGGCTGGGTGGCGCCGGCTGGGGATGGCAACGGCGGCAAGGGCGGCAGCGCGCGCAGCCGCTTCAAGAGCGAGCGCATCGACGCCGCCACCGGCCAGCCGCTGGCGCAGGTGCGCGACACGCGAGGCGGCGAGTTCCTGTACCGCCTGCATTTCGACCTGCACTACATGCCGGTGCAATGGGCGCGCTGGATCGTCAGCATCTGCGCGCTGTTCATGCTGGTGGCCATCGTCAGCGGCGTGATCACGCACAAGCGCATCTTCAAGGACTTCTTCACCTTCCGCCCCCACAAGGGGCAGCGTTCCTGGCTTGATGCCCACAACGCCACGGCGGTGCTGGCGCTGCCGTTCCATCTGATGATCACCTACACCGGGCTGGTCACGCTGATGTTCATGATCATGCCCTGGGGCGTGCAGAGCGCCTACCGCGACAAGGGCGGCGAGACTGCCTTCTTCGAGACCGTGTTCCCCGGCACCGCCGGTCGCGTCAAGCCGTCCGGCGTGGCCGCGCCACTCACCGCGCTGGCGCCGCTGGCGACCCAGGCGCAGCAGCACTGGCAGGGCGCGCCACTGGCCGTGCTGGTGGTCAACAACCCGGGCGACGCCAAGGCCACCGTGGTCATCACGCGGCAGAAGATGAGCACGCTGTCCTCCCTGCAACCGGGGCTGATGTACCAGGGCGTCACAGGCGAACGGCTGGCCGCCTATGGCGACGATCCCAGTGCGACCGCCGTCACCCGGGGTGCGCTGTATGGCCTGCACCTGGCGCATTTCGCCGATCCCTGGCTGCGGGCGCTGTTCTTCCTGTGCGGCCTGTCAGGCTACCTGATGGTGGCCAGCGGCGCCGTGCTGTGGGCGGTCAAGACGCGCCAGAAGGAGGCCAAGGCCATCGCCGGCGGCGCACGCGCCAGCTTCGGCCTGCGACTGGTGGAGGCGCTCAACATCGGCGCCATCGCCGGCCTGCCGATCGCCTTGGCCAGTTACTTCTGGGCCAACCGCTTGCTGCCGCTGGAATTGCACCAGCGCGCACAGATGGAAATCAACCTCTTCTTCGCTGCCTGGGCGGTGGCGGCGGTGCTGGCGCAAGTACGACCGGACCTGCGCATGTGGCGTCTGCAACTGGGGCTGGGTGCGGCGCTGTTCATCGGCCTTCCGCTGCTCAACGTGTTCACGACGCACTCCCACCTGGGTGTGACGCTCCTGCTGGGCCGTGGCCCCTGGCCCGTGGCGGCATTTGATCTCACCGTGCTGGCGCTGGGGATTGCTCTGGCGATGGCCGAGCGGGTACTGGCGCGGCGCCAGCGCAAGCGCCAGGATGGCCTGCAGGCCGCGCCGGCCAAGTCCAGGGTCGAGCGCGATCCCGTGGAGGAAACAGCATGACAGCCTTCGGATTCCTGCTCGCGCTGGGCCTGGCCTACTGCGCCTGGAGCGCCCTGGCACTGGCCATGGACCGGCACTATGCCGAGCTGCATGGACGCGGCGCCGAGCCCGCACCGCCGGTACGTCGTCGCCTGCGGCAACTGGGTGTCCTGGGTCTGGTGGCCAGCCTGGCGGTGACGATGCGCATGCAAGGCTGGAGCGTGGGGATGGTGGCCGGCCTGGGCGTATTGACCCTGTCTGCACTGCTGCAGGTACTGGCCTTGACCTACTGGCCCACCCGCGGGCCGGCGCTGACGCGGGGCGTCCTGTTCGGACTGCCGGTCCTGCTGCTGTTGTGGGCGATGGAAAACCTGTTGTGATGCACTGCCCGGAAAGTCGCTGCCAGTCAGGCCTGGCGCGCATTGCGCGCAGCGGGTTTGATTTGGATTAAGGGTCGGCTTGCCAAATTCAGGTCCAATCTCAACTCCTCTCTGTTGTATTTACGGGCTGCGGCAATTTTTGCTGCAGCCCTTTTTTATTTCTTATTTATTCCCGCCTTTGTTCCTGCCTTTGTTCCCGCCAGCAAGGCCGAGCAAGCCGCTTATGCAGCCTGCTCCGATGGTGGTGGCAACAAGCCCATCTCGCTGCGGAACAGCGCCTCCATGTCACGCCGCACGCGGATGGCTTCGCGGCTGTCATCGATGCTCACATCGGCCCAGCTCAGCGTCTGTCCGGCCGCCACGGCGCGCCGCAGGACGATGCCATGCGCCAGGCCGATGGGCAGGGCCTCGTGGTTCAGCGATGCCGCCGCCGGCATCAGCTTGCCGTAGACCATGTAGCCGCCTTCGCCATCGAGTCTTTCCCCGGCCAGCAGGTCGCGCTTGGCCACGGCCACCGTATCGCCGTTGAAGCCCAGCGTGCTGCCGGTGGGCTGGCCGCGCACGGCGATGCTGGCCACCGAATAGCCCAGTTCCAGGCCAATCAGGTGATAGGGCTTGTACATGGAGGCGTAGCGGCCGCTGGCATCGGTCTTCAGGCCGTACTGCGCGAAGCAGTCGCGCACGTAGTCGGTGGGGGCCTCGAAGGTGACATAGACGCCCCAGCGCAGATCGCGCGATACCGGCCGGCCATCACGCTCCAGCGAGGACACCACCTCCACCGTGCCGGCGTGCGGCAGCAGCCCGCCATCGGCACGCGGACGCAGCAGGGTCGGCAGGTCATCCACGCCGCAGGGCGGGAAGGCCAGGCCGCTGTCGGCCGGATGCAGGCCGCAGGCGTTGGCCACGGCCGCCATCTCCAGCGCCGACTTGGTGCCGTCGAGGAAGGAATTGAACATCTGCGCGTTGAAGTCGCCGCCGGCCACCTGTTCCTCGGAAAAGCCGTAATGGCCCCACACCGTATCGGGCGTGGACTGATGGTACTGCGGCAGGTACTTGGTCCCCTTGCCGGCACAGACCACGTCGAAACCCGAAGTACGCGCCCAATCGACCATCTCGGCGATGAGGGCCGGCTGGTCGCCGTAGGCCATGGAATAGAGGATCCCGGCTTCGGCGGCGCGCCGTGCCAGCAGCGGCCCGGCCAGGGCATCGGCTTCGACGTTGACCATGATGATGTGCTTGCGATGCGCACAGCACAGCAGGGCGTGACGGATGCCGGCGGCCGGGCTGCCGGTGGCGTCGATGATGATGTCGATATGGGGCTGCGCGATCAAGGCTTCGGCATCGTCCTGGATGAAGGTACTGCCGTGGCGCAGCGCCTCCTCCCAGGAGCGGGCGCCATACTGTCCGGCCACCCAGCCCACCCGCTGCAGCGCTGCCTGTGCCCGCGCCGGCGAGAGATCGGCAATGCCCAGCAGATGCACGCCCGGCGTGCGCGGCACCTGGGACAGGAACATCGAACCGAACTTGCCGGCACCGATCAGGCCGACCCGTACAGGCTTGCCCTGTGCCGCTAGCGCCTTGAGTTGATGGAACATGCTTGCCACGGTTTTCTCCTAGTCACATCGGCCGGTCGGCCAGTAAAAAAAGAGTAGCATTGGGGTTTTGTCGCGTAAATGTCGAGATTTGCACACTTCTCGTGTGAAAATTCACATACCACGCCCATCAAGAGAACCTATGCACAGCTTCGACTGGGACGATCTGCAAGCCTTTCTCGCCGTGGTACGCGCCGGCCGCCTGACGGTCGCGGCGCGCAAGCTGGGGGTGGATCATTCCACGCTGAGCCGCCGCATCGTGGCGCTGGAGCGTGCCATCGGCCAGACCCTGTTCGACCGTCGCGCCAACGGCTACGCGCTCACTGTCGAAGGCGAGCGACTGGTGCCCGATGCCGAGGCCATGGAAAACCTGGCTGTCCGCATCGGCGCCCGCCAGGATGACCCGGCCCAGGGGCTGACCGGCTCGGTGCGCATCGGCACGCCCGAGGCCTGGGGCACCTACTTCCTGGCTGCGCAACTGCAGGCGCTGGCGCAGCGGCATCCCGAGCTGGAGGTGGAGCTGGTGGCCAATCCCCGCATGTTCAGCCTGTCCCGGCGCGAGGCCGATATCGCCATCAGCATGACGCGACCGGAGCAGGGCCGGCTGATCGCACGCCGGCTCAATGATTATTCGCTGGGGGTCTACGCCAGTGCTGATTACCTGGCGCGCCACGGCCCGCTGACACAGCGGCAGCAGCTGCAGGGGCAGCGTTGGGTCGGCTATATCGAGGATCTGATGTGGTCGCCTGAACTGGACTACCTGGCCGAGATTTCACCGGCCATCCGGCCGCAGGTGCGCATCTCCAATGTCATCAGCCAGGTGCAGGCGGTGAAGGCAGGTGTCGGCATGGGCGTGCTGCCTTGCTTCCTGGCGCGCCGCGAGCCGGGATTGATCCGGGTGCTGCCGCAAGAGATTGCGCTGTCCCGCTGCTATTGGCTGGTCACGCATGCGGATGCGCGCGATCTGTTGCGGGTGCAGGTGGTGGCGGATTTCATCGTGGACCGGCTGGCAGCCCTGGGGGAGGAATTCTGGGGAGCGGGGCCGGCTGAAGTGCCACCGGCCACCGCTTGAGTTGGCTTCGCGCTTCAGTTGCCGCGGGCCTTGGCGATGGTTTCGCGGGCAGCTTCCATCAGGGCGGCTGGTTCAGGGGCGTTGGATTCCAGGTAGGAGTTTTCCAGTGTCACCGAAAGATTGCTCATCTTCTCCGATAACTCCGCCAATGCCACGCTGAGCTCACACATCAGGGCCGAGATGTTTTTGGGGGACTGCGTCATGCCGTTTTCCTTTCAGATGTCGCACTGTGACTGCTGTGCAAGACCCGGGGCAGGTTCATCGCGCATGCAGGCTGGTGCGTACCAATCGATTACGTCGTGAGCTTTGGCTATTCTAAGTCAAGCCGAATGCAGGTACGACCACCGGCCTGAATAAAAGTGCGACAAATCTGCCTGCGAAGTGCAGGCTTGTTGTGCTGTGGACATGAAGCCGCGCTCAGCGTTGCTGCAACGGCATGTGAGTGCGATGACGCCTTGCCGTCGTGCGATACCGGGGCGCTGGCGCCCCAGCGGATTCAGGCGGCGAGCGCCTGCTGCAACATGATTTCCTCGACGAAATCGGCAAACGCCCTGGCCTTGGCCGAGGCCATGCGTCCGGTGGGAAACACCGCCCACAGCGCGATCTCGGGCAGCGACCAGTCCGGCAACAGACGTTGCACGCTGCCATCGGCCAGTTCAGGGGCGAACATCCAGTCGGAGACGATGGTCAGGCCGATGCCGGCCAGTACCCCGGCCCGTATCCCTTCGGCGGCGTTGAAGCGTACCCGCCCACTTACCAGTACTGACACTTCGCTGCCTTCCCGCGTGAAGGTCCAGACATTGCTCAACTGGCTGAAGACCAATGTTTCATGGGCCGACAGGTCGGCCGGCACCCGCGGGGCGTCGATCTGCTTCAGGTAGCTGGCACTGGCGAGCACGGAGCGCCGGCTGGTGGCCAGCTTGCGCGCGACCACGCCGGAGTCGGCCAGGCTGCCCATGCGCAGCGAGACATCGATGCCCTCGGCGATCAGGTCGATGGTGCGGTCGTCCAGAATCACATCGACCTCCAGCCCGGGGTGGCGTGCCAGGAAATGCGGCAGATGGGGAATCACGAACAGTCGCGCGAAGGTCGGCGCGGCAGAAATGCGCAGCCGCCCGGACAGCCCGGCACCGGCGCCCCGGGCCGCCAGTTCGGCTTCGTCGGCCTCCTGGATCGCCACGCGGGCACGCTCGTAGAAACGCAGCCCGGCCTCGGTCGGCGTGAGTCCATGGGTGGAGCGCAGCAGCAGCTTGACTTGCAGCTTGTCTTCCAGCTGCGCCACGGTCTTGGAGACGGCGGGTTGCCCCACGCCCAGTACCCGCGCCGCGCCGGAAAAGGACCCTGCCTCCACCACCCGCACAAAACTCGTCATTGCCAGCAAGCGATCCATGTCTCACCCATTCCTATTTGGAATGAGCATTATAGCTGGCAGCTATCTGCCATTCCTGTCGATGGGGGAACAGAATGCATTCCATCGGCTGGCGCACAAACCACCGGCCGCCACACTGCAGGAACCACTCAACCCCAGCTACAGAAAACAGGAAACAGGAGCTTCATCATGACTTTGCAAGACCGACTCGACGCATTCAAGGCCGACTTCGTGGCCGGCAAGCCGCCCTACAACGTGCCGCCCGCCGTGATCGCCACCATGCAACGCGCCACTGACGAATTGATCGCCTCAGGCGCGGCGCAACGAGCGCTCAAGGCGGGTGACCGCGCACCCGATTTCGTCCTGCCGGACCCCGAGGGCAAGCTGGTGTCGTCCACCGAATTGCTGGCCGAGGGACCGCTGGTACTGAGCTTCTATCGCGGCGTCTGGTGCCCCTACTGCAACATGGAATTGCAGGCGCTGCAGGAAGCACTGCCGGCCATGCGCGAACTGGGTGCCCGCCTGGTGGCGATCTCGCCGCAGTTGCCGGCCAACAGCCGCAAGGCATTGCGTCAGAATGCGCTGGAATTCCCCATCCTGTCGGATAGCCACAATGAAGTGGCGGCCGTCTTCGGCCTGCGCTTCACCTTGCCTGACTATCTGGTGCAGCTCTATCAGTCGCTCAAGAACGACCTGCCGGCCTTCAATGGCGACCCGGGCTGGACCCTGCCGATGCCGGCGCGCTATGTGATCGGTCGTGATGGCGTCATCGTCTACGCCGAGGTCAATCCCGACTACACGCGCCGTCCCGATCCGTCGGACATGCTGCCGGCGATTCGCCAGGCGGCGCTCTGATCGGAGGATGGTGTCAGTGCCGGGCCAGCACGACCAGGCCCGGCACGGCCTGCTGCATTTCCACGCGCAGGCTTTCTTCGCGGATCAGCAGCGGATGCAGGCCGGCAGTGCGCAGGCAGCCTTCGAGGTAGGCGCGCTGGTGGCGGAAGCGACCACTGGCGTGGAGATGGTAGGGGGCCGCGTGTTCGCTGTCGGCCAGTTCCACGGTGAGGAACAGATGTCCGCCCTGACGCAGCGATTGCGCGGCGGCGCTGAAGAACGCCTCCAGTTGACCGCAGTAGATCAGCACATCGCACGCCACGATCAGGTCGTAATGGTGTGCATGCGTGCTCATCCATTCGCTCACTTCAGCCTGTGCCAGATGGGCATAGTCGTGATGGCGGGCGGCGTGGCCCAGCATGTTGGGCGACAGGTCTATCCCTTCCAGCCGGCGCGCATAGGGTGCCAGTACCGGTGCGCACAGGCCGGTGCCACAGCCGGCGTCCAGCACGTCCAGCACCGCCTGCGGTGGTGGCAGCTCGGCCTGCAATACCGCCGCCAATACCTGCGGGCCACGATATTCCAGATGCGACACCAGGTTGCTGTCGAAGTGATCGGCATAGTCGTCGAAGCGACGCACGATGTAGTCACGCGGTACCGTATCGCTGGGCAGGCCGGCATAGGCCGCATGCATGTGGGTGGCGATGGGGTGGCCGGGTTCTTCCAGCAGCCATTGGCGGCAGACCTCGGCCGCCTGTTGCGGCTGCCCCAGGAAGTAATGTGAGATGGCCAGCAGCTCGCGTGACTTGCCTTCATGCGGCGGCAACACATAGGCCATGCACTGGTAGCGCGAACTGAGCATGCGCTCGCCGGCCTGGGCGTGCAGTTCTGCCAGCTGATGCATGGCGGGCAGCAGTTGCGGGTCGATGGCCAGGGCCCGTTCACAGGCGCCGATGGCCTCCTCGTTCTTGCCCTGGGCGCGCAGGGCGGCACCCAGGTTGTTCCACAGCTGCGCGTCGTCCGGTCGTAGGGCGAGGGCGTCGTCATAGGCCTTGGCCGCCGCTGCGAATTGCTGGCAGGCGAACAGCACATTGCCCAGGTCATTGCACCAGTCGGGATCGGGCGCGGCCAGGTCGGCCGCCTGGTGCATCAGGGTCAGGCCTTCATCATGCTGGCCGCGCTGGTGCAGCAATACACCCAGATAGTGCAGCGCCGCTGCATGGTGCTCGTCGAGCTCCAGCAGCAGACGATAGTCGTCTTCCGCGTCGTCCAGGCGGCCGGCGGCGTGATGGGCGAATGCAGAAGTGAAGCTTTGTTCGACGAGGTCTTGCAGTGCGTTTGAATGGGCCAAGTGGAGCTCCTTATCGGGATAGCAGGACCGGGGTCGGGCCGGGGATGGCGGCGCTGGCGGCGCTGGCGACGCTGGAGTGCGGCAGCGGATCGGCCTCTGTGGCCGATGACGCCAGCGTGAAAGCGGCCACCGATGTGGTCAGGGCGACAGCCTGGGCGGTCAGGCCGTGGGCCGCTGCCGAGGTCTGCTCCACCAGCGCGGCGTTCTGTTGGGTGGCCTGGTCCATATCCACCAGGGTGCGGCTGACCCGGTCGATGCCTTCGGCTTGTTCGCGGGTGGCGGTGGCGATGTCATGGACGGTGCTCATCACGTGACCGAACGACACCACGATCTGCCCGATGGCCTGGTCCGCCTGCCTGACCTGATCGGCCGCCTGGCCGACCGAACCGATCGAATCCGCAATCAGTTCCTTGACTTCGCGCGCCGCTTCGGCGCTGCGCAGCGCCAGTGAGCGGACTTCTGCCGCGACCACCGCAAAACCACGCCCCTGGCTGCCGGCGCGGGCCGCTTCCACCGCCGCGTTCAGGGCCAGGATGTTGGTCTGGAAGGCGATGCCATCGATCACGCTGACAATGTCTGAAATGCGTCCTGCGCTGGCGGTGACCCGCGCCATGGCGCCGGCGATGCCGCCCATGACCTGGCCACCGCGCTGGGCGTCGTGGGCGGCAGTGGCGGCCAGGGCATTGGTGCGTTCGGCGTTCTGTGCGTTGTTGCCGACGGCTGCCGACAACTGCCGCAGGGTGGCGGCGGTCTCTTCCAGTGCGGCCGCTTGTGCTTCGGTGCGTTGCGCCAGTTCGCCGTTGCCTTGCGCGATGTCGCGCGCGCCCTGATGCACATCACGGGTGGCATCGCGGATGTCGACGACGGTGGCGCCCAGGCTCTCCTGCATGCGCGCCAGCGCCGCCAGCAGCACCCCGATCTCATTGCGGGAAATGCCCTGCACCGGATGGCCGAGATTGCCGTCGGCGATGCGGTCGAAATGCTGTGCAGCCTGCCTCAGCGGCGTGAGCACCAGTCGCCCGAACAGCCACCAGCACAGGCCGGCGAGCAACAACGAGCAGGCCAGCATCGCGACGGCCAGGTAGGTGGTGGTTGCGATACGTCGCTCGGCGGCCAGGCGCAGATCGTCACGCACGGTTTCGGCCTGGGCGATCACCTCGCGCAGGGTGGCGGCGAATTCACGGTCGGCAGCTTCCGCACTGACGGTCGCAGCCGCATAGTCGTCCAGCGAGACGTCATAGAGCGCGACCTCGCGCAGGCCGAGGACCTTGGTATAGGCCTCGTAGGCCTGGTTCACGCGGACGACCTGGGCCTCGGCCGGCAGTGTCTTGCGGTAGCCCTCGAAGGCCTTGCGGGCCGCCTGCAGGGCGGCCGAGGCACGCCGGGTGTAGTCGTTGGACTTGATCTGGTCATCCTTGACCAGGTTGATGTAGGCGTTGTCCATGTTGATCAGGGTCGACAGGAACAGCCGCTCGGTATCGTGCAGGGGCTGGATGCGCTGGTCCGACAGCACGATCAGGGCGGTGGTGGCCTGGGCCGCCGCCCGTGCGCCTTGCCAGGCGATGCCCACTGCGATCCACAAGGCCAGGGAGAAAATACCCACCACCAGCAGCAATGCGCTGCGTAAGCTCAGTCTTGCCAGCATGTTCGGCTCCCGCGCTGTTCAACGCAGACCGAGGCGATGGTCCAGCGACCAGGTGCCGCCACCGCGTGCCACCAGCAGCAGGAGCAGGCCGGCCCAGGACAGGTGCGTCGGCCAGGCATCGGGATAGACAAAGATCTCGATGACCGCCGTCATGCCCAGCAGGGCCAGCGCCGCGCCGCGGGTGAACAGGCCCAGCACCAGCAGCAGCGGGAACAGGTGTTCCGCATAGGCCGCCAGGTGCGCGGCGAGATCGGGCGGCACCAGCGGCAACCGGTATTCCTCCTGGAACAGGACGTAGGTGCTGTCCTTGATGGTGAGCCAGCCGCTGACCTTGGTGCGGCCGGAGAGAAAGAAGATCGCCGCGATCGCCACCCGTGCCACCAAGGCCAGCAGGGTGTCGCTGATGAGACCCTGGGCGAGTCCTGCGGCGCGGTTCCAGAGCGTGGGACGGACTTGGTCGACCGTGGTGGCCGGCAGGGCGCTGCGATGTTGCATAGTGTTCTCCGTCAATTGAAGGTGAATGCGGTAAAGGCGCCGGCCAGCAGCAGCCGGCCCAGCAGGGCGGCGACATCCAGATCAGGTTCCTGCGCCAGCGCCAGCGCGGCGGCCTGGGTGACGGGCTGGCCCTCGCGGCAGGCGTCCAGGAAGCGGCATGCCCCGTGGCTGATTGCCTGCCATTGCACCTCGGCTTGCGGCCGGGTGAAGAGTGCGGCTTCGCCGTGCCAGTCGATATCACCCGGATCGATCGCGGGGTCGGTGCGATTGGCCGACCAGATGGTGGTGACCGGATGCTGCGCATCGTGGTGCCAGCGCGTGGCGGCATGCGGTACCAGGCACACGTCCTGGCCAGCCACCAGCGCGCTCTGCAGGGCGGTGCTCTCCACCATGGGCTGGTCGGCTGCCAGGTGGGCTTCGGTCCAGCAGCGGTCGAGCATGGCCACGCCGGGCAGGTAGGGCAGTTCATCGGCGGCGGGCAGGGCCGCCAGGAAGGCGGCAAAGCCTTCGCCATAGGCGATCAGGCTGGCCTGCCGGGGCAGGTGGTCGCGGGCATAGGCCAAGGCGGCGGCGTGCATCCAGTCGCTGCCGACCAGCCGCTGCACGGCCGGATAGTTGGCGGCCAGGGCGTCCACGCAGCCCTTGAAGACGGTATTGCGATAGACCGCGAAGGCCGGCTGCCGCAGCAGGGCGGCGACGGTGGCGTCATCGCTGTGGTCTTCCAGGAGGGCTTGCAGGAAGGCCGGGTAGTAGTGGACATCGTCCGTGGTGAGCTCGCTCATGCCGCCTGCTCCTGATCTGCCTGTGCAACATTGGCCAGCAGATCGGCGGCCATGGCGCGCTCCTGCAGCAACTGCTCGAAGGCCGGCACATTGCCGTCGCGTTCGATCAGGGTGGGGCGCGCGCCGATGCGCGTGATCAGGTGCTGGTACAACGCCCAAACCACCGGCGCCACCGGGGCATCGTGCGAATCCACCAGCAGCCCGGGCAGGCTGGCATCGGCACTATGGCCGGCGAGGTGGATTTCGTGGATGTCGGCCGCGGGCAGCTGGTCCAGGTAGGCGCGGGCATCGATGCCCAGGTTGCAGCCGCTGACATGGACGTTGTTGACATCGATCAGCAGGGCGCAACCGGTACGGCGGACCAGTTCCTGCAGGAACTCGGGTTCACTCCAGGCGTGCTGTTCCATGTGCAGGTAATGTGAAGGATTCTCCAGGGCGATGCGGCGCTTGAGCGCATCCTGCGTGCGGTTGATGTTGGCCGCCACGCGTGCCAGCGTGGTGCTGGTGCGGGGTACCGGCAGCAGGTCGGGCAGATAGTGACCGGCGATGCGCGACCATGCCAGGTGCTCCGAGACCAGCACCGGCTCCACCCGGTCGATCAGATGCGCCAGTCGGCGCAGGTGATCGGGGTCGGGGGCATCGGGGCCGGCCAGGGACAACGACACACCATGCAAGGCCAGGGGATGGCGTTCGCGGATGGCCTGCAGCCAGGCCAGGCGGGGGCCGCCGTCCATCAGGTAGTTTTCCGGATGGACTTCGAACCACAAGCCTGCCTGCCCGCAGGCCAGCGCTGCATCGAAATGCTGGGGCTTCAGACCGAGTCCGGCCGAGATGGTGTGGGTGGTCATGACCGTCTCGCTTACATCGGCTTGAGCGAGCCCATGCCGTGCGGGGTCTTGATGGAGGTGCAGGTACCGGCCGGCACGTTCTTCCAGGCATTGCCCTGGTAGTCCATCTTGGCGGTGCCGGCGCAGGTGGTGCCTTCACCGGCCTTGCAGTCGTTCTGGCCGGCCATGGAGACGCCATAACACTTCTCGACGGCGGTCTTGTTCATCGGTTGCTTGTCTTGTGCCATGGCCACGCCCGAAGCGAGGGTGGCGAGGGTCAGGGCGGCGGTGGCGACGATACGTGCGTTCATGGTGGACTCCTTGAAATTGGAAAGTGAAGAAAGTGATAGCGACCGGTGCAGTCCGCCGGCGGGGAATGCCGTGGCTGCCGATCTGATGGTTAATTCGCCGGCAGTCGGGCGCCGGTTACAGCCGTCGCAAAATTTTTCGGATAAATATTTTTTGCGCCGCCTGTAACCGGGGGCAGGGTTCAGACGAATACATAGGAGAGCGCCTGGAGCGCGTACCTGCTCGCATGAGCCAGAAGGGGATGCAATGAAAACGATGGAACTGGTCAATATGCTGGCCGCCGGCACGGAAGGACAGGCCGCCGGCGGCCGACCTGTGATGCTGCGCCATGTCACCGCGCGCATGGCGGTGGCACTGGCGCTCGGCTTGCTGGGGGCGCTGCTGCTGCTGGCGGCGCTGTATGGGGTGCGCAGCGATGTGCGGCAGTTGCTGCAGGCGCCCTTGTTCTGGATGAAGGTGTCCTTCCCGCTGGCGGCCCTGCTGGCGGGGCAGATGGCGGCGGCGCGGCTGGCACGACCGGGTGTGCGCATCGGCCCGGGACCGGCGGCGGCGCTGCT
>NZ_AEEC02000062.1 GCF_000300975.2 Herbaspirillum frisingense GSF30
CCTTTTTCTTGGCCGGAACCAAGCTCGTCAGGCAAGACTCTGTAGAGTTTCCAAAGAGATCGGAGAACCGCCCATGCCCAGCCGCCGACATTTCCTTACCGCCTCCGGCGCAGCCGCCGCGCTGGCCGCCCTGGGCCTGCCACCACAGGCGCTGGCCGCGCAGTCCATGAAGATGGGCCCGGCCCAGGCTTTCAGCTTCGACCAGCTCATCGCGCGCGCCCGCGACATGGCCAGGACGCCCTACCAGGCGCCGCCGACGGTGCCCGCCGCGGTGCTGGACCAGATCGACTACGAAGCCCACGGCAAGATCCATTTCAAGTCCGATTACGCCGTCTTCGCCGACGGTCCTGGCCCGTTCCCGCTGACCTTCTTCCATCTCGGCAAGTTCTTCCGCGTCCCGGTGCGCATGTTCGTGCTGGATGGCCCGGGTAATGCATCCGCCCCAGGCTCCACTCCCAATCCCACTCCCACGCCCACCCGTGCCCGCGAACTGCTGTATCGCGACGATTACTTCGACATGCCGGCCGACAGCCCAGCCCACCGCCTCCCGGCCGGCAGCGGCTTTGCCGGCTTCCGCTTCCAGGAAAGCCGCCTGGCCGACCAGCAGGCCAAGGACTGGCGCAAGAACGACTGGGTGGCCTTCCTCGGCGCCTCCTACTTCCGCGCCATCGGTGACCTCTATCAATATGGCCTGTCGGCACGCGGCATTGCCATCGACGTCGCACAAGCCGACCGCCCCGAGGAATTCCCCGACTTCACGCAATTCTTCTTCGAGCCACCGGCACCGGGCAGCGATACCGTCGTGGTCTATGCCCTGCTGGATGGCCCCAGCATCACCGGCGCCTATCGCTTCACCCTGCAACGCGGCGCCGGCGTGACCATGGAGGTGGACAAGGCGCTGTTCCTGCGCCGCGACGTCGCGCGCCTGGGCCTGGCTCCGCTGACCTCGATGTACTGGTTCTCCGAAACCGTGAAGGGTAGCGGCGTGGACTGGCGACCTGAGGTGCATGACTCGGACGGCCTGGCGATCTGGACCGGTGCCGGCGAACACCTCTGGCGGCCCCTGAACAATCCGCCCCGCACCACCGCCTCGGCCTTCGCCGACCAGCAGTTGCGCGGCTTCGGTCTGTTGCAGCGCGACCGCAATGTCGACCATTACCTGGACGGCGTGCATTACGAGCGCCGCCCCAGCCTGTGGGTGGAACCGCAAGGGGACTGGGGCCAGGGCGAGGTACAGTTGATCGAACTGCGTACCGATGACGAAATCCACGACAACATCGTCGCCATGTGGGTGCCGAAAACTCCTGCGCGGGCCGGCGCCAGCTATCGACTGCGTTACCGCCTCTACTGGCAGCAGGACGAACCCTTCCCGACGGCGCTGGCGCGCTGCGTGGCGACCCGCCTGGGACGCGGCGGCCAGCCTGGCCAGGCACGCCCGGCGCAGGTCCGCAAGTTCATGGTCGAGTTCAAGGGCAAGCCGCTGGAAGGCCTGCCCTTCGGCGTGAAACCGGAAGCCGTCATCACCGCCTCCAGAGGCAACATTTCCTATGTCTACACCGAGGCCCTGCCCAACGACGTACCCGGCCACTGGCGCGCCCAGTTCGACCTGACGGCAGCGGGCGAGGAACCGGTCGAACTGCGTCTATTCCTGCGACACGACGGACAGGCACTCAGCGAGACCTGGCTGTTCCAGTACCATCCCTTCACTTCCAGGGAAGTGTATTGAGACAGTTTTTTTCTTTCCTCGAAAAAAGATTTGTACTTTTCAGAAAAGCTCCTTATAATCTCGTTCTTTCGCGGCTGTAGCTCAGCTGGATAGAGTACTTGGCTACGAACCAAGGGGTCGTGGGTTCGATTCCTGCCAGCCGCACCATATGTAGTAAAAAAAGGGTCCATCGCAAGATGGGCCCTTTTTTGTTTCTTTTATTGTTTCTCTTTTTGTTGATCCTTCCCGGGCAGCACCTCGCTGCTGCAACCTGCTGCAACCGGTCCCAGCTCAGCCACAATCTCTCCCGCTCACCGACGAGCGTTTGCGCCATCGTCCGACATGCGCGGCCCAGCCAGCTGGAGATAATCAATGCTCCGTTCATTCTCTGGAGGAGCCGCCGTGAAAAAGACCTCCCTGTTCATGCTCGCTGCCGGTTCGCTGGCCATGCTGGCCATGCTGGCCTGCGCCAAGCCGGTAAAGCGCCAGTTCGACGAAATCAACCGACGCCGGTTGGCCGAGGCCGCAGGCAAAACCGAGACCGAATCCGGCATGCCCAGCGTCATGGGTGAGCAGGACATGCAACCCGTCGCGCAAGAAAGCAGCATGGTGGCGGATGGCACGCAACAGCATGCCCCTACGCCTGTCAGCACCACATCGGTTCAGCCGCTAGAGCAGCCGCCACGCAAGGATGGGGATTTCGCGCCGCCGGTGGGCGCCTGAGCGTTTCTGTTTTTCGCTGCGCACCTCGCCGCCTTCCATGGATGTATCACCATGGAAGAAAGCGGCCGAACATGCTGCACGACTTCAGTGCTCTCCGCGCGCCCGCCTCTCTCTCTGAGTCTGCCCCAGCACCAGCACAAAGAACACCGGCACGAACAACACCGCCAGCACCGTGGCAGTGACCATGCCGCCGAATACGCCGGTGCCGATCGCGCGTTGGGTCTCCGCACTGGCGCCTGAGGCCAGCATCAGCGGTACCACACCCAGCGCAAAGGCCAGCGAGGTCATCAGGATGGGACGCAAACGCAGCACGGCCGCCCGGATCGCGGCTTCCGCCAGTCCGGCGCCCTCGGCCCGCAGCTGCCGCGCAAACTCCACGATGAGGATCGCATTCTTGGCAGACAGGCCGATGACGGTGATCAGACCCACCTTGAAGAAGACGTCATTGGGCATCTCGCGCAACATCACCGCCGCCACTGCACCGATCAGACCCAGCGGCACCACCAGCATGACCGACAACGGAACACGCCAGCTCTCGTACAGTGCGGCCAGCACCAGGAACACCACCAGCATGGACAAGGCCATCAGCATCGGCGCCTGCGCCGCTGACAGACGTTCCTGCAGGGATTGGCCAGTCCACGCCACGGCGAAACCAGACGGGAGCTGCCGGGCCAGGCGCTCCATCTCGGCCATGGCCTCGCCACTGGCCACGCCAGTTGCGGCGCTGCCGGCAATGCGTACTGCAGGGAAGCCCTGGTAGCGCTGTAGCTGCGTCGGCTGTTCTTGCCAGGATGCCTTCACGACTTCACCCAACGGCAGCATCCCGCCATTCTGGTTGCGGACGTACAGCTTCATCACGTCCTCGATCTGCATGCGCGCACCAGCCTCGGCCTGCAGGATGACCTGTTGCATGCGGCCGGCATTGGGGAAGTCATTGATATAGAACGAACCCATGGCCGCAGACAGCGTATCGCTGATGCTGGCGAAGGAAACCCCGAATGCGGCCGCCTTGTGACGGTCGATATCGAGCTGCGGGCTGGCTCCCGGCGGCAATCCGTCTGAATAGACGCCGGCCAGCTTGTCGCTCCTGGCCGCCAGCGCCAGCAATTGCGCTTCCGCAGCCTTGAGGGCGGCATAACCCTGATTGGCTCGATCCTGCAGACGCATGGCGAAACCGGAGGAGTTCCCCAGCTCTTCGATGGCCGGTGGCAGCAGGCTCATCACCATGCCATCGACGCTGCGTTCCATGGCGCCCTGGGCGGCGATGGCCTCGGCGGCAGCGGTGGAACCCTTGCGTTGCTTCCAGTCCTTGAGTTCGGTAAAGGCCATGGCCGCGTTCGGTCCGGAGCCGGAAAATCCGAATCCCAGTACCGAAAGGTTGGCGCCGATATCCTCGCGGGTCTGCAGGTAACGCTCGAACTGATCGACGGCACGGGCAGTGCGCTCGCTGGTGGCATCGGCCGGCAACTGGAAGGAGGTCATGAAGTAACCCTGATCCTCTTCCGGCAGGAAAGCCGAGGGCAAGGCCCGCAAACCGAGCACCAGCAGCAGGCACAGCGCCACGTACACCAGCATCATGCGCAGCCCTCGTGCGATCAGGCGCGCCAATGCGGATTCATAGCGTGCGGTGAGACGATGGAAGGCCCGGTTGAACGCGCCAAAGAAGCCGCGCTTTTCATGATGCCCCGGTACCACCGGCTTGAGCAGGGTGGCGCACAAGGCGGGCGTCAGGCTTAGCGCCAGCAAGGCCGAGAACAGGATGGACACGGCCATGGCCAGCGCGAACTGGCGATAGATCACGCCCACCGAGCCCCCTGCCAGCGCCATCGGAATGAAGACTGCGGTCAGTACCAGCGTGATGCCGACGATGGCCCCGGTAATCTCGCGCATGGCCTTGATGGTGGCCTCGCGTGGCGCCAGACCTTCCTGCGCCATGATGCGCTCCACATTTTCCACCACCACGATGGCGTCATCGACAATGATGCCGATGGCCAGCACCATCCCGAACATGGTGAGCACATTGACCGAATAGCCGGCCACCAGCATCACCGCCAGCGTACCCAGCAGCGCAATGGGCGCGACGATGGCGGGGATGACGGTATAGCGCACGTTCTGCAGGAACAGGTACATCACCAGGAACACCAGCACCATGGCCTCGATCAGGGTCTGCACCACCTTCTGGATGGAAACCTTGACGAAGGGTGCGGTGTTATAGGGCAGCGAAAACGCCATGCCTGCCGGCAGGCTGGGGCGCAGTTCTTCCATGCGTGCCTGGATGGCGGCCGCGGTGCGCACCGCATTGGCACCTGGAGAGAGCTGCACCGCGGCCACGCCGGCAGGCTTGCCGTCTTCGCGATTGGAGAAGGCGTAGGATTGCGCCCCCAGTTCCACCCGCGCCACATCTCCCAGCAACACGCGCGAACCATCGGTCTTTGCCTTGAGCACGATGGCGGCAAACTGCGCCGGCGACTGCAATTGCCCCTGTACCGTGAGCGGCACGGCGATCTGCTGGCCCGGTACGGCAGGCGAATCACCCAGGCGACCGGGTGCGATCTGGGCATTCTGCTGGCTCACTGCAGTGCTGATGTCGGTAACGGTCAGGCCGAAGGCATTGAGCTTGAAGGGATCGATCCAGATGCGCAAGGCCTGCTCGGCGCCGAACAGCTGGACACGTCCGACGCCCTCCACGCGGCGCAATTCCTCCACGATATTGCGTGCCAGGTAGTCGCTCAGTCGGACTTCGTCGTAGCGGCCATCGGTCGAGGTCAGGCTTACCATCAGGAGGAAGCCCGAGGCGGCCGACTCCACCGTCACGCCATTCTGGCGCACGGTCTGCGGCAGCCGCGCTTCGATGGCCTTGAGCTTGTTCTGCACATCCACCTGGGCCAGTTCCGGATCGGTGCCGGGCTTGAAGGTAACGCTGATCTGGGCGCTGCCCGAGGTATCGGCGGAGGACTCGAAGTAGAGCAGGTTCTTGACGCCCGACAGTTCGCGTTCGATCAGGCTGATCACGCCATCGTTCATGGTCTGAGGCGTGGCTCCCGGATAGGTGGCGTTGATGGAGACCGTGGGCGGCGCCACCGAGGGATAGCGCGCAATGGGCAATTGGCTCATGGCAATCACGCCAAACAGCACGATGAACAGGGCGACCACCCAGGCGAAGATGGGACGGTCGATAAAGAAGCGGGGCATGCAAGAACTCCATCAGTCTGGCTCGGTAGCTGACGGCAGGCTTAACGACAACGGCATTTTTGCCGTGCCACGCCAGCCGACAGTACAATCGCGAGCGAAGGCGGAGTCTGGGCGATGAGCGTGAGGATTGCGCGATACAACGATGGAGTTTCGATGGAGAAGGAAAGATGCCGACAGCACCGCATAGCGTGAGCGAACCGGGCCTGGCGCCCGCGGCGCCGGCCACCGGCGCGCTGGTACTGATCGCCGAGGATGCGCCCGAGATCGCTGACATCCTGGCCGCCTACCTGGCCCGCAGCGGCATGCGCAGCGTGCATGCGAGCGACGGCGTACGGGCGCTGGAACTGCATCTCGCCCTCAAACCGGATCTGGTGCTGCTGGACATCCAGATGCCGCAACTCAATGGCTGGCAGGTGCTGGCGCAGATTCGCCAGCGCGACCAGACTCCAGTCATCATGCTCACCGCCCTCGACCAGGACGTGGACAAGCTCACCGGCCTGCGCATCGGCGCAGATGACTACGTGGTCAAGCCCTTCAATCCGGCCGAGGTGGTGGCCCGGGTCGAGGCCGTCCTGCGCCGCAGCCAGCCTCGCGATGATCGCGATGACCGGCGCATCCTGCGGGTCCCGCCCTTCGTGATCGACTTCGAGCAGCACGAGGCCGTGGCCGAGATCGACGGGACTTCGCATGCGCTGGTGCTCACGCTCACCGAATTCAAGCTGCTGGCGCAACTGGCGCGCTCGCCACGGCGTGTGTTCAGTCGCGCCGAGCTGCTGGCCTCCTGCCTGCCGGAGGGCGATACGCTGGAGCGCACCGTCGACAGCCATGTCAGCAAACTGCGCAAGAAACTGGAAGACCTGGGCATCGCCGGTATCCCGGTCAGCATTCGCGGGGTGGGTTATCGTTTCCAGCAAGGTAGCTGATACCGTGGAGGCGCACTCGTGAAGCCCGGCGTCGACCTGCTGGCACTATGGCGCGGCAAGGGCCTGGCACGGCAGATCATCAGTTCGGTGGCGATCCTGGCGCTGACCATCATGCTGATGGTCTTGCTGGGCTCGTATGCCTTCTATTCGACCATGTTCATCTTCCTGCCCAGCGCCCTGTCGGCGCCGGACAGCTGGTTGCCCTCGCCAGCCGAGTGGGGCTGGATCGCCGGTACCACGCTGCTGGGCCTGGGAATTGCGATCTGGGTGGCCATGCGCCTGGCGCGCCGTATTCTGACGCCGCTCAATTCAGTGGCCACCAGCCTGCGCCGCGTGGCACAGGGCGATCTGGCGGCCCGGGCGGGAGCGCAACGACAGCCGCTGGATGAAGCCTCGCAGCTGATCAGCGACTTCAACGCCATGGCCGAGCGGCTGGAGCGGGTACAGCAGGAACGCATCTTCTGGAACGCCGCGATCGCCCACGAACTGCGCACGCCGGTGACCATCCTGCGCGGTCGATTGCAGGGTCTTTCCGATGGCGTGTTCCCGCCTGAACAGGCACTCTTTTCCAGCCTGCTGGTGCAAGTCGAGGGGCTGGCGCGGTTGATCGAGGACTTGCGCATCGTCGGCCAGGCCGAAAGTGGACACCTGCGCATACAGCTGCAGCAGGTGGACCTGCAACAGGAAATCGGCACCGTGCTGACGGCCTGCGAATCGGCGCTACAGGACAAGGGATTCGCCGTCACGCTCGAAATCGCACTGCAGCGCACGGTCTGCGATCCGGTGCGCATCCGCCAGGCACTACTGGCCCTGCTGGAAAACGTCCTGCAGCACGCCACACCCGGCCGCTTGCGCATCAGCACCGCGAGCAGCGCGGACCAGCATTGCCTGCGCGTGGAGGACTGCGGCCCGGGCCTGGCGGCTACCGATGCGGCGATGATCTTCGACGCCTTCCAGCGTGGCCCGCGCAGCGACGACGCCCAGCACCGTGGCAGCGGCCTGGGGCTGGCGGTGGTCAGGGCTATTGCCAGTGCGCATCACGGTACCGCCGACTGCCGGCCCTCGCCACTGGGCGGCACCTGCTTTGAAGTCCGCTGGCCTCATTGAGCATTGATGTGTATATTTTCCCCAGCAGGACGCATGAAGCGAAGTTCACAATAAATTCAGCGGACCACGGGGGGACCCCATGCGCAGACCGGACTCGATGTCGATACTCGCCATTAGCTTGCTGCTTTGCTCGCTGGCGGCATCGGCGTGGTCGGAGACCCTGACGACCATCACGCTGGGCTTCACCGGCCGCCTTTCCGAACCGATTACGCAGAGCGCCCTGCAGGGCGCGCAACTGGCCATCGACGAAGCCAATGCGATGGCCATACGGCGTCGCTCGCCACTGCGCTTGCAACTGCTGCCGCAGGACGACCACGGCAACGAAAATTTCGCCATCAACATCGCCCGTTATTACATCAAGGAAAACGTGGCCGGCGTCGTCGGCCCGTGGAGCAGCGACGCGGCATTGGCCACAGCCGCAATCTACGAAAACGCAGGCATCCCGCAGATCGGATTTACCGCCACCAGCAGCCAGTGGACCAGCATGGGCCACCGCATGCCGTTCCGGGTGGTCGGTGGCACGCGGGAACTGTCCTCCGCATTGGCCGAGGTTGCCAGCCGCTCGCTGGCGGGGCAGCGGGTCTTCGTGATCCAGAACGATTCGGCCTACAGCAATGCCTTGGCCGATGCAGTGATGGAAAGGCTGGCCGCGACGGCGCCAGGCATCGCGCTGGGGCGCATCCAGGTCGCGCGTCGGACCACCGACTTCCATGTGGCGATGCAGGCGGCGATGCAGCATGACGCTGATGTGATCGTGTTCCTGGCCCTCTACCCGCAGGCGCGCGCATTCATCGATGCCGCCCGCCGTTCGGGATCAAAAGCACGCATTCTGCTCACGGGAGGTGCCAGCAACCTGGAGCTGGCATCGCAGCCCGAACCACGGCTGCATGTGCTGGAATTCGAAATCGCACGGGACTATTGTCCGCAATGGAAAAAGGTCGCCCAAGCCTATCGCAGCAAATTCGATGCCGCGCCGACCACCTACTCCTTCTATGCCTATGATGCGGCCAGCGTACTTGGTGCGGCCATCCTGCAGACCGGCAGCGGCGATGGCCGCAGGATCGCGGTGGCGTTACACCAGTTGCGTCATCCCGGACTGCATGGACTGATCAGCTTTGCCCCCAACGGAGCAAGGGCCAATCCGCGCTATACCCTGTTCCGGCATGACGGCCGCTGGCAACCGGTGGAATTCTTCCCGGCTGGCAGCGGCCGTCATGAGCCTTGCGTGTGATGCCTGCCATCACGCACCCAGCAGGCGCGACATGGTTTCCGAAGGCCGACAGCGCGTGTCAGGACGGCTGGACAAGACCTCAAAATCTAATCCGGCGCCCGATGAATGAGCCTTTCCGATGCTGCCATACGTCGCTTGAGGAAGGCCCATAACAGTAACAATAGTGACACACCTATGAGAGTCATTATCCGGGCAGGCCACAGATGTGGTGCGGTGAATTGTTCCTCCATTCGGTAATTACCCGCAGGCAGTTGCCACGCTCTAAATCCGCCCGCCTCCAGGGCCGTCAATTGAATCGGCTTATCCGCAGATTGGCAATCGATGCACTGTAGCGTGGCGGCCCAACCGTCCCAGAAAATTTCGTTTTCGACCACAAGAGCTGGCTCTGCCAGACTAAAGTGGAACTCTTCACTAGAAGTGCCGCTTTTAATGCAGGTAGCGTCGACGCGGACGGCGCTGCTCAGGTCCAGCGTTCCAGCTTGTGAAGATGGGCGGCCCGGCAATGCCATCATCGTCCACTCTTTTTGCGCAAAATTGCGGCTAACGTCCGACTTGAGTATGGCCACGTGTCGAGCGAGCTTAAGGGGTCCCGAATAGTCACGCATGAAATACTGACCGGTGTAATAGCCGTTCCACGGGAATACTTCTTCGTTATGGGAAACCTCCCTGCGCGCCGTTCGGCATTGTTCCGAACGGAGGGCAGCCATCAGCTGCGACCTCGTTTCCGAGAACTTTCCTGCATGGGCTTCGACCCATGGAACACCATCATTCGGGTGCGCCAGGAAATAACGCTGGTCCCAATGCACCCCGCTCCAATTGAACACGCTGGCTGCTGCCATCAGGACAGGTAGCAGCCAGCGCCCAGGCCCCGGCAAGAGCCACAGCGCTACCGCAGCCAAACCGAACGGCAAGGATAGTGCCACCAGAACCGGTAACTGACCGTGCGCCGGTACGGTATAGAGATACCAGACGTATCTGGCGCCTAGCAGCAGCAATCCCAGGCCCGCCAAGTGCGGAAGAAACACGCGAATGCGGGCGCTGAGAGGGGCAAGAATCAAAAGTGCGATGACGAGCAACAGCAAACTTCTTGTGGACAATAGCACCACGCCGAACAGATAGTTCAGCGCCAGAAGAAATAAGGCCCCCACCGCGACCAGGCCGGACACGAACATCCACTGTCCGGGCCAGGAGGGAATACACCTGACCAACATCAGCAAAGATATTGCAGCGATGGCACAAATCGCTTGAACGACATATTCCATATGCCATAGGGTCCAGTCGGCAATGGCAAGCTCGTCGAAGAAATAGGTCCCGCCAATCAAGAGGAGTGCCACGGGCAGCAGTGGCAGCATTCGACGTGCCTGCGCTCGGGTATCCTGCAACGCGGCGCATGCCACCAGAACGATCGCTAAACCGATGATGCCGCGATAATCGGCCATCACGAAGCGGCTGACCCCCAGCGGCGGAATCAGTCTGGCCAGCAATGGATGTAGCAAACCACTGGCGATCAGAATGGCTAGCACCATCGACACCACTGGCCACTTCATCATGGGTCGCCAGCGCAATAGACCTAGCAGAAAAAGAGTTATCGCGGGAATCCCTACAAATACCGAACGCATCGATTGATCATGGTGCAACAAGCGATCATTGGTAATTGGGAAGATCAGCGATAGCATATCGCTCGTCACCAGATAGTCGTACTGCATGCTACCGACCTCGACGGATCGCGCGATTTCCCGTGCATCCAGAAAGGCCGGGAGTAGCGTCAACCCGGAAAGCAAGGTACCAACCAGCATGGCCGACCCGATGAGAAGCCCGACAGTACCTACCTCCTTTTCAAGGAGCGTCCTGACCAGGGTGACACTACCAAGCACGAAAAAGACCGCTAGCGTCGCGCCAGGATAAGCGCCTGTCCATTGCATGAATATCCAGAGCGGCAGCAGCACTATTGCTATCCAGTTTAGCCTGGACATGGCACGCCAGTTCATGAACACAGGCATGCACAACCATGGCAGAAAAGCGAAAGAACGGATGATGTCAGGGTGCTGCGCATTGGAGTAGAAACCGCCAAATCCCTGATAGAACACACCCGCGAGGATGGCCTGCCACCACTTCATTCCGCAAGTCCGTGCACAAACGGCAGCACCTACCGCACCCAGATATACATGGGCAATCTGCAGCAGCTTCGCCACTTCGAAGCTATAGGCCACGCCTAACCAAGAGAGCAAGCGGATGGGCAGATAGTCAAACCCGCTTTGCAGGTTCATGTAAGTAGGGTAGCCCATGCCCTGGAAAGGAATCCAGGAGGTATCCTTACCCACCCTTGCGACCTCGACCAGGTAATAAGGTACTGCCTGGTAAGTCAGCAGAAAATCGTTAGGAAAAATGCCGTTAGCGGAAAAGTGACGCCAGAAGTACAAGCCATTCTGTAACGCTAGGATCACCAGCATCAGCAACCATGGCAACACCACTCTTGCCGTCCGCCCGCTACCCGCCCGCCGCAATGCCTCACGAATCCTGATAAGGTGGTGATGGGCATTGATCAGCATGAGGACGATAGAGAAGGTAGTGATTGGAACAAGCAGTCATCCCATCCGGAGCAGGCCGGGATCACCCACCGGCATTCGCCTTGTGTAACAAGATGAGCTTGGAAAGAAGATATGTCATCGGCAGCACGGCTGCGGTGACCAACAAAGGCGCCCAGTTGCTTGAGATACCCAATGATTCCACCAGTACGTGGAGAAGTAGTGCACTGGCGATGTACTGGGCACCGTATACCAGCGGAAAGGCGAGAAAACGTCGCCAGGAAAGTGGTACGCGGAATACCAGTAGCGAATTGAGAAGATAGGAAAACACCACACCGGCTACATAAGCGAGCAAATATGCTTGCTGGTACGGGAGAAGCAGCTTCAGCACGAGATAAGTCGCATAGCTGAATCCGGTATTGATCAGGCCACCGATTAAGAACTTGATCCAGTATTTGCCACGTGGGATCAAGATATCTCGTCCTTCGGTGAGACCGTCTGCAAAAAACTCTCATAATCGCGAATGTAATCCTGGGCATCGTAGCTATCGGACGCGAACACCAGCAAGACTGCATCGCTGGAATACTTGTACTGGGTTCCCCAGGTCAGGGGCGGCAAATAAATGCCCAGATCCGGCGAATCTAGCAGCACCTCGATGCGGGAGCGGCCATCGTCAGCCACCACCGAACAGCTACCTTTCACGCAGATCAGGAACTGGCGGCACTTATGATGGGCGTGCTCGCCCCGAGTCTTTTCACTCGGGACGTTGTAAACCAGAAAATAGCGGCTGGGAACGAAGGGAATGTCCACCGGGAACTCGCCCACTGATAAGTCACCACGAATGTCTGAAACCTGTTTAAGCCGGTGAAGCGTCACACCCTTGACGTCTAGCGCGACAACTCGGTCCCTCTCTGAAGGCATCTCGACCCGGTCTTCCTCGCGGGGTTGCTCGCCAGCATCGACATAGCCGGTGATACGCGCCGGGCAGCCAGTAACGACAGCATAAGGCGGGACCGACTTGGTGACTACCGCACCTGCCCCGACCAGGGCGCCACGACCGATATGCACGCCTGGCAGGATCGTGGCACCGCCACCGATGGAGGCGCCGCGTTCCAGCGTGGTTTCGACAAAGCGCTCGGGATAGACTTTGGAGCGCGGGAACTTGTCGTTGGTAAAAGTTACGTTGGGGCCGATAAACACATCGTCCTCGACCCGGATGCCGTCCCATAAGTAAACGCCAGACTTAATTGTGACGCGATCTCCAATGGTGACATCGTTTTCGATGAAACAATGGGCGTTGATGTTCACGTCCCTGCCGATCCTGGCTCCTGCAAGGATTACCACATATTGCCATATGGTGGTATCTGTACCGATTTGGCTTGTCTGTACATCGGCGCTGGGATGGATTTTCATTTGGCATCCTGGTCTTGGGAGGCGTGCGGCGAAACGAGATGGCGCGCTATGATAGCCAGGGGACGCTTCTTGGTGTTTTCATAAGCGCGCCAAGCATAGGTGCCAACAATGCCTATTCCCAGAGTATTGAGCGCGCCGAAGAACAGCACGGCGATGATAATGGTGGCGTAGCCGGGAACTGTGATGCTCCCCAGCAGGTGACCAACCATCACCATCAAGGCCAGCAACACAGAAAAAATACAGCCAGTGAGGCCGAGCCGAACCAGCAAACGCACCGGATAGTCAGTGAAGGCAAAGATGCTGTCGAGCATGTAATCGACCTTCTTCTTGAAAGTCCAGCCGGACACTCCTTCTTGCCTTTCAAGTCGTTTGTACTCGAAAAGTTTCCGACGAAAACCCAGCCAGAAAATCAGCGCCACCAAGGACGACCTCGACTCTTCCAATCGCAGCAACTGGTCGCGGAAGACGCGATTGCATCCGAAGATGTCCACGCCACCCGGCGGCATCTCCGGCAACACCAGCTTGCGATACAAAGACCAGAAAACGTGAGAGGGAATGCGCGAGGACAGGGGATCCTCACGTGCAGCCCTGTTACCGAGGGCAACGTCGCACTCATCGGTGGCCAGTGAGGCGAAGAAGGACAACAGCAACTCGGGGGGCTCTTGCAGATCGGCGGCCATAACTGCGAAGAACTCCCCTTTGGCGATGCTCAAACCACTGCGAATTGCGGCAAACGAACCAAAATTACGGGAGTGCCCCACCAGTTGCGCGCTGAAAGGTAGCTCGGGCAATCGCTGTTCCAGCAACATGAATGAGCGATCAGGACTGCCATCGACTACGAACACGACCTCGAGACTATGCTCAAGCTGAGTATCGAGATCAGCCAGTGCGGTCAGCAAACGAGGAATGGATTCCTCGTTTTTATAGACCGGAATGATGACGGAGTACTTCAGGCTACCCATGCGTTGATTCCATCAATCACGAGGTCCACCTGTTCATCGGTCATCTCCGGATAGCAGGGCAAGGTCAGGATATCGGTGGCCAATTGCTCCGTATCAGGCAAGGAAACTTCCGAATAGGTCGCACCAAAGACTGGCTGACGATGGTCCGGCAGGGGGTAGTGGATCTCGGCGGCAATGTCCAGTCCGCGCAAATGGGCGCGCAGAGCATCGCGTTCGGGGCAGCGGACGACAAAAAGGTGCGCAACGTAATCTTCGCCAGTCCACGACGGCAGGCTGACCCTGGGATGCTTGATAGCATCGGAGTAGCGCTGTGCAATGTGGCGGCGACGCGCATTGGTGGCATCTAGCAAAGGGAGGAATTCCGACAACACAGCCGCTTGCATCTCGTCAAGCCGACTATTGCGAGCGTGGGCACGGCTGACCTGATATTTCTGAGCCCAACCGTATTGACGCAGACTGCGGGCAACAGCGGCAACTTCGTCCGACGCTGTGGCGATGGCACCACCATCTCCAAGAGCACCGAGATTTTTGGTAGGGTAAAAACTGAAACTGGAGGCAGCACCGAAGCTTCCGACCTTGCGCCCGTTGATTCTGGCGCCATGCGCCTGAGCACAGTCTTCGAAGAGACGCACCCCGGCGGCGTTACACAGACGTGCGACTTCTTCAATATCGGCCACAGCACGCCCGTAGAGATGGGTGACTATTACCGCGTCTATTCCGAGCGCAATGACTCGTTCAACTTCCTCCAGGGCTACATTATGGGTATCCGGAGCGACATCCATAAAGCAAGGTTCAGCACCGATCGCCAGAATTGCCGTCGTGCTATACATGCCGGCATTGGCCACAGTTGCAATTTTGCTTCCCTTTTTCATACCGATGGCACGCAGGCCAATTTCGATGGCGTCGGTGCCGTTGGCCACCGTAACGCAATGCGACAGCCCAAGGTAGGCAGAAAAAGCCTGCTCGAATTGCGCCACCTCAGGCCCTAGAACGAACCATCCTCGCGCGACCACGCGCTGCAAGGCCGCATTAATAAGCGCTTCATGAGCGCGAGTTCGCGCCAACAGGTCGTTGATGAGCATAGTGAGCCATGAAGAAAGACAATCCGGCAACTGAAGTCGAAATTCTTCCCCGACTGTAAAGTTTGCTTACAAATTGCCTACGAATTTAAACATTGGACTATATCACTGAGGCCTTGACAGAGAAAGTGGTCGCTAGTCCCTCCTGCAGCAATCCAGCGGCAGTCCCCGGAGTCCTCGTTGGCTGGCAGCGGCTTACGGCACCTTGACATTTGACCCGAGCATCACGCTCCGAGCAGACGCGACATGGTTTCAGCGAAAACGACGATGAGTCCGACGAGCATGGTGTTCTCCTTGTAGTAGTGGGCGATCAGCCGCCGAAGAGGCGGGACATGGTGTCAGCGAAAACGACGATCAGTCCGACGAGCATGGTGTTCTCCTTG
>NZ_AEEC02000061.1 GCF_000300975.2 Herbaspirillum frisingense GSF30
CCTGGCCCGCCGCCTGCGACGGCATGCCCTGCAGCATGCCCTGGAAGCGGCTCACCGCCTCCCACTGCCGGGCATGGGCCGGGTTGGCCGCCAGCCAGGCGGCAAAGGCCTGTCGTTGCGCGGGGGTGACTTCACCGGAGGCCAGGATCACGAACCATTGCAAGGCCTGGTCCAGGGCGTCTCCGGTGACACCATCCGCGGCGTCCGGGCGCGGAGTCGCGGCGCTCAGCATGCGCAGACCGGTTCGCCGCACTGCTGCATGGCGAGGAAGCAGGCCCGGGTGGCCGTGAGCATATGCTTGCGAACAGTGGCAACGGCGATGCCCAAGGACGCGGCGATAGCGCTATATGTCATGCCGTCGAATTGCGACATGAAGAAGGTCTCCCGCACCTTCAGCGGCAGACCTTCCAGCGCGGCATCGATGGCGGCCAGGGTCTGCAGCACGATGAGGGTGTCTTCATGGGATGGCGCATGGGCTTCGGGCAAGGCTGCCAGGGCCTCCAGATAGGCCGCCTCCAGCTTGCGACGCCGATGCAGGTCGATCATCAGGTGCTTGGCGATCTGGACCAGATAGGGGCGCGCCTGCTCCGGGTTCGGCATGCTGCGCCCTGTCGCCACCCGGATATAGGTGTCCTGCATCAGATCGGCCGCGTCGCCACGGTTACCCAGCTTGCGTTGCAGCCATTGCAGCAGCCAGCCGTGATGGCCGCTGTACATCCTTTGCAATGCATCGCTTTCCTGCCTGTCGAGTAACCGGGCTTCCATGAGCATGATTCTTAATAATGAGAATCATTATTATATGGAAGCAGCTGCGATTTGTCAGTTTTCAGTCCACGAAACTGATCACTTGCGCCATTCCAGGGGTTCGCCGGGCTCGGGCAGGTCCAGCTTCAGACCGAGGCGCTCAATCAGGCGCCGGGCGTCGAACGGTGCCTTGACCTTTATATCGTTATCGAAATAGCAATAGACATCACGACTGGCACGCTGCCGTGGCGCACTCGACGCAATACGCGGCCCCTGCGCCGGCTGACCGCCCTCGGCCCAGGCCCGGATGCGTTCGGCCCAGGCGTCGATGGCCTCATCGCTGTAACCGCTCTGGTAGAGGCGCTTGTCACCGTGCAGGCGCAGATACATGAAATCAGCCGTCACATCTTCCTGGTAGGGCCATTTCTTGGGCGCATCGGCCACCACCAATGCGACCTTGTACTTGCGCAGCAGCTTGATGAAGGACTCGTCGACGAAACTGTCATGGCGGATTTCCATGGCATGGCGCAGCTTGCGCTTCCTGTCGATTTCCAGTTGCACCCTGCCCTCCATGCGCGGCTCATGTGCACGGGCCAGCTTCTGTGCGGCTTCGGTATCGTGCGGCAGCAGGCTCAGGAAGTGCTCCAGGGCCTCCGGCTCATAACTGAAACTGGGCGGGAACTGCCACAGGAAAGGGCCAAGCTTTTCCTTCAGGTTGAATACGCCGGAGGCGAAGACATTGCCCAGGGCGCCATCGATATCCTTCAGCCGACGGGTATGGGTGATGAAGCGATTGCCCTTGTGGCTGAAGACGAAGCCGGGTGGTGTGGACTCATACCAGCGCTGATAGCTTTCCGGCCGCTGCAAGGCATAGAAGGAACCGTTGAGCTCGATGCTGGGCAGCATGCGCGAGGCATAGCCCAGCTCGTCATCCTGGCGCAACCCCTTGGGGTAGAAACTGCCGCGCCAGGGCGCGTAACGCCAGCCGGAGATACCGATCCAGATCTTGCCCATGCCTGCCTCCTCGATCCTGTTCATGCACGGTGTGACCGGGGTAGGCGGACTTGGTGCCGGCCAGCGCGGCAGTAGCACGCTGCTGGTACACTGCTGCCCTTTGATCGACCGCCCGCCTTATCCCCTTTTTCCTCCTTTTTCGTCCTTATCCTTAAATTGCAGGCCCATTCCATGACCGCCATCACCCAATTCCGCCTCGGCTCCCCCGCTCCCGAACATGACCACCCCATCGAAGAGCGCCGACTGGAAGGCAATCCCCTGCGCACCACCTGGAACCACTTCACCAGCGCCAGCGGCGAAATCAACGCCGGTATCTGGGCCTGCGAAAAAGGCAGCTGGCGCATTGCCTTTGCACCGACCAAAGATGAATATTTCTACGTGCTGGAAGGTCGCTGCCGCGTCATTGATGAGCAAGGACTGGCTGCCGAAGCCGGCCCGGGGGATGCCATGGTGATCCCGGCGGGTTTCAAGGGCGTGTTCGAGGTGGTGGAGCCGATGCGCAAGCACTATGTGATCGTCGAGCGCGGCGGCGCTTGAGACGATACAAGCCGCTCTCCATTACCGACTTAAATCCGATAAAGCGTGTTTTAACGCTCAAGCCATCACTTAAAACACAATCAAGGATAATTAATAAGCTTGCCGCTTATCGGGGATAAATCTATAATTTTGGGTATTAACTGGCATTAGTTCTGATAAGCCCCATCATGTTGGATTTAAATCTCAGCAAACCTGATGAAGTGGTCAAGCGGCTTTGCGAACGCTTGCGCACAGAGCGGCTGGCGCAGGCAATGACGCAATCAGACCTGGCCGGGCGCGCCGGCATCGGCGTCAATACGGTGTCCAACCTGGAGGCAGGCCGCAACGTCGGATTCGAGAACATCGTCCGGGTGGCCATGGCCCTTGGCAGGATCAAGGAGCTGGAAGCCCTCTTCCAGCCGAGGCTGGACAGCATCGAGGATATTCTCCGGTACGAGCAAAGCGCCCGCCGTCAACGTACCCGGAGAAAGTCCGATCATGCCTGAGCAAGTCGACGTCTACTACGAAGGCTGGGGCGAGCGCTGGCGCTGGGGCCGGCTGATCTCAACCACCCTCCTGACGGGCCGGCCGCAGATCGCCTTCGAATACAGCAACGAAGCCAGGCAACGCGGTCTGGAACTGTCTTCCCACACCTTGCCCCTGAAGGGGCCGGCGCTACGTCGCGACTTTCCCACCCATCAGCTAGGCCTGCCCGGACCGGTCTATGACGCCCTCCCCGACGGCTGGGGCATGCTGCTGATGGACCGCCTGTTCCGCCGCCGTGGTCTCACCACGGCACGCATCGGCCCACTGGAGCGGCTGGCCTATATCGGTCGCAACGCCATGGGTGCGATGAGTTTCGAACCCGTGGCGCCCGAGGGACAAGCGCCGGTTTCGCATATTCCACTGGAACAGTTGGCCATCGAGGTTCAGGATGTGCTGCACGGCGACGGGGGGCAATTCCTGCAGACCTTGCTGTCGGTGGGCGGCTCACCGCAGGGGGCGAGACCGAAGGCCCTAGTCTATCGCGATCCCCGTAGCGGTGCCATGACGACGGTTGCCACACCGGGTTTCGAAGCCTGGCTGGTGAAATTCCCGGCGCGCGACGAGCATCCCGAGGTCTGCGCCATCGAGATGGTCTATGCACATTGCCTGCGCTTATGTGGCATCGACACGCCCGACACACACTATTTCACTTTACCGAATGCCATGGCAGCTTTCGCCAGCAAGCGCTTTGATCGCGTGGACGGGATGCGGGTCCCCATGCAAAGCCTGGCCGCCTTCACGGGTGCGGATTACCGCACGCCCGGTGCGCTCGACTACGTCAATTTCATGCGTGCCACGCGCTTGTGTACCAACGATGTCCGAGAAATGGCGCTGGCCTATACCCGCGCCGTGTTCAATGTTGCGTTCCACAACAGAGACGATCACCCCAAGAACTTTGCCTATCTCATGTCTGCGGACGGCCGGTGGAAACTGGCGCCGGCCTACGACGTCACCTTTTGCGAGGGGCCGCAGGGATACCACCAGATGGACGTGATGGGGGAAGCATTGACGATTTCGCGCGCGGAGATACTGCGACTGGCCGCCGAAGCCGAGGTCGCGGAGGATGTGGCCAGCGATCTCATCGACAGGATTTGCGACGTGGCACGCCGGTTTGCAAGCTTGGGCGAAGAACTTCATCCCGGTGCCGTCAGACCTGACACGCTGCGCACCATCCAGCAGCAGATTGACCGTAACGTGGCGCTGCTGCGCTAGCGTGCGCCGGATCGACGGCGCAGGTGAGCGGATTCTGAGCGTGATCACCTGCTGATGGTTGCGCGTCTCCTCTCAAGATTGGATCAGGGACATCTTCGGAATTGAAAAAGGGAGCTGCACGCTCCCTTTTTTTCCTCAAGTACCCTTACAAAATCACTCCCACTCGATGGTCGCTGGCGGCTTCCCCGAAATGTCATACACCACCCGGTTCAGGCCGCGCACTTCATTGATGATGCGGTTGGACACGCGTCCCAGCAGTTCATGCGGCAGGTGCGCCCAGTGGGCGGTCATGAAGTCCTGGGTCTGCACGGCGCGCAGGGCCACGACGTATTCGTAGGTACGGCCGTCGCCCATCACGCCCACCGACTTCACCGGCAGGAACACGGCGAAGGCCTGGCTGGTCTTGTCGTACCAGCTCTGGCCGTCGTCATCCTTCGTATTGCGCAGTTCCTCGATGAAGATTGCGTCAGCGCGGCGCAGCAGGTCGGCGTATTCCTTCTTGACTTCACCCAGGATACGCACGCCCAGGCCCGGGCCGGGGAACGGGTGGCGGTAGACCATTTCCGGCGGCAGGCCCAGGGCCACGCCCAGTTCGCGGACTTCGTCCTTGAACAGTTCGCGCAGGGGTTCCAGCAGCTTCAGGTTCAGGGTTTCCGGCAGGCCGCCGACGTTGTGGTGGCTCTTGATGGTGTGGGCGGTCTTCTTGCCCTTGCCGGCGCTTTCGATCACGTCCGGGTAGATGGTGCCCTGGGCCAGCCACTTGGCGCTGGTCAGCTTGGCCGATTCGGCCTGGAACACTTCGACGAACTCGCGGCCGATGATCTTGCGCTTGGCTTCGGGATCGGTGACGCCAGCCAGATGGCCCATGAACTGGGCGGTAGCGTCCACATGGATCACCTTCACGCCCAGGTTCTTGCCGAACATCTCCATGACCATCTTGCCTTCGTCCAGGCGCAGCAGGCCGTGGTCGACGAAGACACAGGTCAGCTGGTCACCGATGGCGCGGTGGATCAGGGCCGCAGCCACGCTGCTGTCCACGCCACCGGAGAGGCCCAGGATGACTTCATCGCTGCCGACCTGCTGGCGGATCATCTCGACGGCTTCGGAGATGTAGTCCGGCATGTTCCAGTCCGACTGGCAGCCGCAGATCTCGTGCACGAAGCGCGCCAGCATGGCCTTGCCCTGCACGGTGTGGGTGACTTCGGGGTGGAACTGCACGCCGTAGAAGCGACGTTCTTCGTCGGCCATGCCGGCGATGGGGCAGTTGCCGGTGGAGGCCATGAGCTTGAAGCCGGCCGGCATGTCGTTGACCTTGTCGCCGTGGCTCATCCAGACCTTCAACATGCCGTGGCCCTGGGCATTGGTGAAGTCGCTGATGTTCTCCAGCAGCTTGGTGTGGCCGTGGGCGCGCACTTCGGCGTAGCCGAATTCACGCAGGTGACCGTTTTCGACCTTGCCGCCCAGTTGCTCGGCCATGGCCTGCATGCCGTAGCAGATGCCCAGGACCGGCACGCCCAGTTCGAATACCGATTGCGGTACGCGCGGGGTGTCGCCTTCGGTGACGCTGTTGGGGCCACCGGAGAGAATGACGCCGGCCGCGCCGTAGTTGCGCACGAATTCGTCGGTCACATCATGCGGGAATACCTCGGAAAACACACCGGCTTCGCGCACGCGGCGAGCGATGAGCTGGGTCACCTGGGAACCGAAGTCGAGGATCAGGATTTTCGAATGCGAATGCGTGGACATGGGCAATGAGGTCTGGCTACGTTAGCTACGTTGAAAATGGACTGCTGAAAAATTCAACAGCCCGACAGCCTGGCGCGATGCCGGTGGACTGTCGGGCTGTGGCCGCATCGAAAATTACTCGGCGCGGTAGTTCGGGGCTTCCTTGGTGATCTGCACGTCGTGGACGTGCGATTCGCGCATGCCGGCCGAGGTGATCTCGACGAATTCGGCGCGTTCGCGGAAGTCGTCGATGGAACCGCAACCGCAGTAACCCATGGAGGAGCGCACGCCGCCCACCAGCTGATACAGGATGGCGACCACCGAGCCCTTGTAGGCGACGCGGCCTTCGATGCCTTCCGGCACGAACTTGTCGGCGGTGTTGTCGCCGTCCTGGAAGTAACGGTCGGCCGAGCCGTCGGCCATGGCGCCCAGCGAACCCATGCCACGGTAGGACTTGTAGCTGCGGCCCTGGTACAGGATCACTTCACCGGGGGCTTCTTCGGTGCCGGCGAACATGCTGCCCATCATCACGGCGGACGCCCCGGCGGCCAGCGCCTTGGCGACGTCGCCGGAGAAGCGGATGCCGCCGTCGGCGATCACCGGTACGCCGGTCCCCTTCAGGGCGTCGGCGACGTTGGCGATGGCGGAGATCTGAGGTACGCCCACGCCAGCGACGATACGGGTGGTGCAGATGGAGCCAGGACCGATGCCGACCTTGACGGCGTCGGCACCATGTTCGACCAGTGCCTTGGCAGCGGCGGCGGTGGCGATGTTGCCGCCGATGACTTCCACGTGCGGGTAGCGGGTCTTGACCCACTTGACGCGGTTCAACACGCCAGCGGAGTGGCCGTGGGCGGTGTCGACCACGATCACGTCCACGCCGGCAGCGACCAGCAGTTCGATGCGCTCGTCATTGTCCGGACCCACGCCGACGGCGGCGCCCACGCGCAGCTTGCCGTGTTCGTCCTTGCAGGCGAAGGGGTGTTCGGTGGATTTTTCGATGTCCTTGACGGTGATCAGGCCGCGCAGCTCGAAGGCATCGTTGACGACCATCACGCGCTCCAGGCGGTGCTTGTTCATCAGGCGCTTGGCTTCTTCGGGATCGGCGCTGGAACCGTTTTCCTTGACGTAGACCAGCTTGTCGCGCGGGGTCATCTTGGCGCGGACTTCGGCGTCCAGCTCTCGCTCGAAACGCAGGTCGCGGTTGGTGATGATGCCCACCAGTGCCTTGCCTTCAACCACCGGGAAACCGGAAATGCCGTGCTGCTTGGACAGCGCGATCACGTCGCGGATCTTCATGGTGGGGGGGATGGTGATCGGGTCGCGGACCACGCCGGACTCGAAACGCTTGACCTTGGAAACCTCGCGCGCCTGTTCCTTGGGCGTCAGGTTCTTGTGGATGATGCCGATCCCGCCTTCTTGCGCCATGGCAATGGCCAGGCGTGCTTCGGTGACGGTATCCATCGCAGCCGACACCAGGGGGATGTTCAGCGAGATGTTGCGCGTCAGGCGCGTGGTCAGGGAAGTATCTTTGGGGAGGATGTCCGAGAAGGCCGGAACGAGCAGCACATCATCGAACGTGAGTGCTTTTTGGAGAAGACGCATAGTGTTTCCTATAGGCGCAAAAGCGAATTATACAGAAAACTTGATCGCGCGTCTTGCTCTGCTTGCGTTTCTGCCTCCGGGCGTCGTAAAAATGCCGGATATCCTGCGCGTTATAGGTAGCCCGGCAAGCCGCGCGGGCTATTCGCCCTGCCCGCGCTCCTGGTGCGCGGCCCGGCGCCGGCGGGATTGCTTGGGGTCGGCGATCAGGGGGCGGTAGATTTCGATGCGGTCGCGTTCGCGCAGCGGGGTGTCCAGCGGCCTGGCCTTGCCGAAGATGCCGACCTTGCAGGTCGACAGGTCGATGGCCGGCTGTTCGCGCAGCAGGCCACTGTCGAGGATGGCCTGCTGGATGGTGCAGCCCGGGGCCACCTCAAGATCCCTGAGAATCTGCAGTCCGGGCGCGGCGTAGCAGAGCTGGACTTGCAAAGGGCCTGCTTCAGCCATATATCTGTTCGGCCCGCTTGCAGAAGGAATCGACGAAGCTGTTGGCGATCATGCTGAAGACAGGGCCGATCACACCCTCCAGGATGCGGCTGGAAAATTCATATTCCATGTCGAACTCGATCTTGCAGGCATCCTCGCGCAGCGGCTTGAAGCTCCAGCGACCTTCGAAATGCTTGAACGGGCCTTCCACCAGGCGCATGGTCATGCTGGTGGGGCGCACATTGGTATTGTGGGTGCTGAAGGACTGTTTCAGGCCGTGGTAGTTGATCTTGAGCTTGGCCGTGAGACTATCGTCACTGCGTTCAGACACCTCGACACCGCCACACCAGGGCAGGAATTCAGGGTAATCCTCAACCTTGTCGACCAGGTTGAACATCTGCTCCGCGCTATAGTTGATCAGGACGGTTTTGTGAACGACTGCCATCGAGGGTGATCCGTTTGATAAAATCGCAAAGGCACAATTTTAACCGACGAGACGAATTTTTATTTAGATGAGCATTATTGATAACAAAAAGGCCTTTTTCGATTACTTCATCGAAGAGCGATTCGAAGCAGGTCTCGTCTTGCAAGGTTGGGAAGTCAAATCGATCCGCGCCGGCCGCGTGCAATTGAAGGAAGCCTACGTGATCGTGCGCAATGGCGAGGTCTACCTGTTCGGCTGCCACATCAGCGCGCTGACCAGCACCTCCACCCACGTGCATCCGGAAACGACCCGTACCCGCAAGCTGCTGCTCAATGCGGCGGAGATCAGCAAACTGATCGGCAAGGTGGAGCGCTCCGGCTATACGCTGGTGCCACTGAACCTGCATTACAGCAAGGGCCGGGTCAAATGCGACATCGGCCTGGCCAAGGGCAAGAAGCAGCACGACAAGCGCGAGACCGAAAAGCAGCGTGACAGCCAGCGTGAAATCCAGGCGGCCATGAAGCAGAATCGTCGCTGATCCCGCTCTACCCTCTCCCATTGCGACCACGGCTGCCCTGGGCAGCCGTTTTCATGTCCGCCGTTACGACCAGCCGGCGAACTTCTCGCGGCAGGCGGCCACCATCCCGGCCACCACCGGCGCCCATTGCCCGCGCTCCTGCTGGCGGAACAGCCGGACCGAGGGATACCAGGGACTGGAGTCCCCCTCGACGCCCCAGCGCCACTCGCCTTCCAGTCGTTGCGGCAAAAAGCATGGCAGGCCCAGGGCACCGGCCAGGTGTATGACGGCAGTATCGACACTGATCACCAGGTCCAGCGCGCAGGCCAGCGCAGCGGTATCGGCCCAGTCCGTCAAGGGCAAGCTGTGCAGCCGGCCCGCCATTTCCTGATGCAGGGCCTGGTCGGCCAGGGGAATTTCCACCTGCAGGCTGATGAAGTCGGCCGGCAGGTCCAAGAGCGGCAGCAAGGCGGCCAGTGGCACGTCGCGGCTGGGATGCGTGGTGGCGTACTGCCGTCCGGCCCAGGCCAGGCCAATACGCGGACGGCGCGGCGCGGCGCCATCCAGCAACGACAGTTGCTGCTGCCACTGCGCTACGCGCCCAGGATCGGCAAAAAGATAAGGCGGCTGCGGTCCCTGGCCAGGATCAGGCACCGCAAGCAACAACGGCAGGCTCAGCAGCGAGGCATGGCAATCATGGGGCGGCGCTTCATGTGCGTGGGACACGCAGTCCACCCCGGGCAAGGAGGGGGCGAGCACCGCCAACAACGCTGCGGGGGCGCAGAGCGTCACCTGCGCTGCACGCTGTGCGACCAGCGGGATGTAGCGGGAAAATTGCAGGCAATCGCCCTGCCCTTGTTCGGCCCACAAGAGCACTCGCTTTCCCTGTACATCCTGGCCTGGCTGCCAGCGCGGGCTCGGGCTGCTGATGCCCTGCCGGGCCAGTTCGGCAATCGCGAAACGGGCTTCATGGGCTGGCCATCCCCGTGCATAGTCATGCCGCGTCAGCAGCATGTGGGCGCGACCCACCTGGGCCTGCGGGAAATCGGCATGCCAGCGCAGAGCCTCTTCATAGGCGGCTTGCGCTTCATCGATGCGGCCCATGCGGCGCAGGATGTCGGCGCGATTGAAGGCAATCAGGGCGCGGGTGGCGTCGTCGCTGTCGGGGGCTTCCGAGTAGCAATGCAGCGCCTCTTCGTGGCGGTTCAACAGAAGCAGGATATCGGCGTGCAAGGCCTGGTGTTCCAGGGTGGCCAGCGGCAGAGCAGGAGCAAGGGCGGCCAATGCCTGTTGTGGCTGCGCCAGCTTGTAGTAAAGACGCGCCAACGTGGCGGCGCGCTCAGTGTCGGGCGTCTCTTCCGGCCCTGGGGCGGCTGCCAGCGTATCGGCCCATTGCGCCATCACTGCGCGATGGGCGACGCGCGCGTCGTGGTAGTCCGGCACCAGATCCAGACAGGCTTCGTAGGCAGCGATCGCGCCGGCCAGCTCACCCATTTCCACCAGCAGATCGGCACGCTGCATGTGCAATGGCAGGAAGCCGGGGTCCAACGCCAGTGCCTGCTCCAGCACGGCCACGGCAGCAGCAGGTTGCTGGGCGCCACGCAGGGCGATGGCCTCGCACATCAGGCCCATGATGCTTGCCAGTTTGGCGGGGTCGGGAGAAATCATGGCCGGCAGCTTATCACGCCGCCGGCTCGTGACGCCGCCGCCGGATCACGCCGTGGTATCGATCAGGTTGCCTGTGGTCTTGCCTGCCGCCAGCTTGCTCTGCAGGTTTTGCAGGAAGCTGGAAAGCGACGTAGTGGTCGACGATGCGCCCAGGGAACTGAGCAGGTTGCTGAAGGCACTTTCCAGTGAAGAGCTCGTACCATCACCGCTATCGCTACTGCCAGAGGAAAGACTGGAGATCAGGCTATTGAGGTCTGCCTCCAGCCCACCGCCGGGTGGCGGAGGCCTGCCCGCTGGCGAGTAGGAGCGCGCCGTGGTGTCGGTGGCCGTGGTGCTGGCACTGCTAGTGCTGCTGGAGCCACTGGTGCTGTCGACCTCGCTGGTGGCCGACACGCTACTGGATGAACTGCCGTCAGAAGACGACGAAAGTGCCGGCGCCGGTCCCGGTGGGGGATTGTCCGGGCCTTTCAGGGCGGCCATGAGTTCCTGCAGGAAGGCATCGAGCTTGGAATCGACATTCGAAGCCGAAATGCTGCTGCTTGAAGAGGTCGTGCTGGCCGAGGTGGAAGCGCTGGTTGCCGTGGCGCTGCTGGCGGTCGCATCAAGCGCCACGCCCAGCGAGGCGAGAATATCCTTGAGCGCGCCGATCAGCCCTCCCCCCTTGTCGCCATGCGGCGGTGGTGGCGGTGGCACATCCATGCGCTGCGTGGCGCTGGTGGAAAAACCGCTGGTGCCGCTGAGCGCGGACAGATCGGACAGGCTGAAATTGCTGGAACCAACGCTGCTGATGGCCATGACACTCCCCTTTTATTGTGCGCGACGCCCCTTGCGCCGCTCCCTTGTCAGTGTCAACAGTATCGGTCATCAAGACCTGTTAAGTTGAACCGGAAGGCGTAAAGCGGAGTAAAGTTCTGTCAACAGGCGCAGCGCGGGCCATTGCCGCAAGTCAAGCCTGGCGCGGCCTGCCAGCGGGTGGTGAAAAAATCGGTCAAGGAAGGATGGGCGCCATACCCTGTCGCGAAGGTTCACCGGCACGCGGTAAATGAATGTAAAGATGCAATTGTAAAGACGGCTGGAAACACTCCTGCAAAACCTTTTACGGCATATTACGGGCTGCCGACGCCCTGCGGCCTGGAGGCAGGGCAATTCGAGAATGGAATGCAGCGATGTCTAAAGTACTTTTGATCGACGATGACGTGGAGCTCGTCGATATGCTCAAGGAATACCTGGAGCAGGAAAAATTCGAAGTCAACGTCGCCTACGATGGCGAAGCCGGCGCCGCCGAGGCGCTCACCGGCCAGTACGCCATCGCGGTGCTGGATGTGATGATGCCCCGCCTGAACGGCGTCGATACCCTGCGCCGTATCCGCGCCAAGAGCAGCATGCCGGTGGTGATGCTGACCGCCAAGGGCGATGACACCGACCGCATCATCGGCCTGGAACTGGGCGCCGACGATTACGTGCCCAAGCCTTGCACACCACGCGAAATTGCCGCCCGCATCCGCGCCATCCTGCGCCGCGCTTCTGCCGAGAGCAGCGAACAGACGCCCTATTCGCCGCTGGCCGTGGGCGCGCTGTCGATGTGGCCGGAACAGCGTCGCGCCACCTGGAACAGCCGGCCGCTGGAATTGACCAGCAGCGAATTCAACCTGCTGGAAGTGCTGGCCCGCAATGCCGGCAAGCCGGTCAGCAAGCAGACCCTGTCGGAGCAGGGTCTGGGCCGCCCGCTGGCGCGCTTCGATCGCAACATCGACGTCCACCTTTCCAGCATCCGCCAGAAGATCGCCGCCTTGGGCAGCGACAAGAGCTGCATCCAGACCGTCTATCGCCTCGGCTACCAGTTCATCAAGGAATAAAGTGGGCCGGCTTTTCTGGAAGTTCTTCTTCTTCATCGCGATCGCCCAGATTACCGCCACCTTCGGCGTGGGCGTGCTGTTCTGGATAGAAAACCTGGAACGCAGCAACCGCAATTCGGAAATCGACCTCAGTCCGCCGGCCTCGTTCATGATCCGCTCGGCGGCGGCCACGCTGCAGTTCGGCGGGCCGGAAGCGCTGCGCAGCCTGATCAATGAAGGACGCCCGCATCGCCTGCAGTTGTATGCGGTGGATGAAGAGAACAAGGACCTGATGGGTCGCGAAGTACCGCCCAAGCTGGTGGAAGAGGCGCGTCACCTGTTGACGACCGAGCGCGAGCGACGCTCGGTGGAACTGGTCAAGGCCACCAACGGCCATAGCTACCTGATGTTCATTCCGGCGCCCAACGATGAGTTTGCGCCACCGCCCGGCCCCGGACCCGGCGGCATGCCCGGTCGCGAACCCCGCTACATGAAGGAACGCGGACCCAAGCCGCTGTTCTTCCCGACCATGCCGCTGGCCGTGGCGCTGGTGGCCAGCCTGGTCTTTGCCCTGCTGCTGGCCTGGTATTTCTCGCACCCGATTCGCCACCTCAAGAACGCCTTCAACCAGGCTGCCAATGGCAACCTGGATCTGGAACTGGAGCCGGTGATGAGCGCGCGCAACGACGAGCTGGCCGACCTCGGTCGCGATTTCGACGCCATGACCGCCAAGCTGCGCACCCTGATGGAAAGTCAGCGTCGCCTGCTGCATGACGTCTCGCACGAATTGCGCTCGCCGATTGCGCGCCTGCAGATGGCCATCGGTCTGGCGCGGGTGCAGGACCGGGACAAGCTGGAGCTGACCCTGGAACGCATCGAACGCGAGAGCGTGCGCATGGACAAGCTGGTGGGTGAACTATTGACGCTGTCGCGACTGGAAGCCAATGTCCCCGGTTCGATGGAAGAAGCCATCGCCATCCAGCCCATGCTGGGGGACATGATCAATGACGCCAATTTCGAGGCCGAGACCTTGGGTAAGCAGGTGGAAAGCCAGATCGCCTGCCGGGTGCAGGTGCAGGGCAATCCGGAGTTGCTCTATCGCGCTATCGAGAACGTGCTGCGCAATGCCATCAAGCACACCGCGCCAGCGACCACGGTGCAGGTCGTGGCCGAGATCGACGAGGTCGGCAAGCTGCTGCACCTGTCCATTCTCGACCGTGGGCCGGGTGTGCCGGAGGAAGAGATGAACAGCATCTTCGAGCTGTTCTTCCGCAGCAGCCGCACCAAGAGCAACAGCGCCGGGCACGGCCTGGGGCTGTCAATTGCGCGACGTATCGTGGAAGCCCATCAAGGCAGCATCCGCGCTGCGAATCGGTCGGATGGCGGCTTGCGGGTGGACATCACCCTGCCCTTCATGGCCGATGAACCGGCACGGGGAGAGACTGTGGAGGCCTGATGGCTGGCTACCGGCTGGCAGCGATCCGTCCGCAGCCGTCAGTGTGCTAGGGCCTGTGGTTCGGGATCGACGATGGTCGTCATCAATCCGCGTTGCACCGCGACCTGGAAGGCCTGCAGTTCCTGCACGCCCTGTTCGGCCGGATAGGGAATCGGCAAGCGGTTCATCAGAACCGCCCAAGACCAGCCATCGGCTCGCGACTGCAGATAGGCGTAGCTGCCGGTGGTCAGCGCACCGCTGTGGGAGAGGATTTCCATGCCGTTGGTACGGGTCACCACCCAGCCCAGGCCATAGTTGTTTTCTGCCAGCCTGGGATCGCGCTGCTTCATCAGGGCCAGCGTTTCGGGCTTGAGCAATGCGGGGCTGCCGCGCCCCTGGACCGAATCGACGAAGCGCACCAGGTCGGCCGCCGTGGTCACCCAGCCGGCAGTGGCGTCCATGCTCCTGAAATGATAGGCGCAATAGGATTCCGGACACGTCGCCGCGCTGCCATCGCGGTCGGCCACGGCGGGCCAGCGCGGGTCATCGTAATAGCCGGCCTCCCCTGCAGCGCGCTCGTTGCGGCGATCCCCGGCGATCACCGCATCATCGATCCCGGCCGGGCCGAACACCAATGCCTGCACCGCCTGCTCATAGGGCTGCCCGGTCTTGTGCTCGATGATGCGACCCAGCACGTTATAGGCGAAATTACCGTAGAAAAATTCAGTGCCCGGTGCAGCATCCAGCAGACGCTGCTTGAGCACATAGGCGATCACGTCGCGTGCCGAGGCCGGCGCCGGGACCTGGCGTGCGCGGGCGATATTGACCAGGTCGTATTGCGGGTCGTAGTCGCTGCCACCCCAGCCGCTGGTGTGTTGCAGCAGCTGGCGCAAGGTGATCCTGAGCACGCGCTGGTCCAGCGGCTGGGCGAAATCCGGATAGGCCGCATCGGGCAACAGACCTTGCGGGCCGAAGACCGGGTGATCCAGCACCTGCGGCAACTCGTTCTGGAACAGCCTCAGCACCGCCACCGCCGTCACCGCCTTGGAAATGCTGCCGATGCGAAAACGCGTCTGGGGCGTGACCGGCGTATTGCTTTCGGTGAGCGCCATGCCATAGCCACGTTGGTACACCAGCCGGCCCTGATAAGCGATGGCGATGCTGGCCCCGGGAACCGGATAACGGGCAAGGATCTGCTCCATGCGGGCATCCACGCGGGCGGCCAGCGCATCATCCTGTTGCTGGGCGTGGGTGACGGAGGCGGCCGACAACAAGGCGGCCGTCAGCATGAAGCGGGCTGGCCGTGGCAAGGCGATACGAGAAGACACGAAGTTCATGGGAGATTTCTATTTCTGTTGCTTCACCACTTGCAGTGCCGATGCGATCAGGCCGCTCATATCGGACAGATTGGCCGGCACGATGATGGAATTGTTGGTCTTGGCCAGCTTGCCGAAGGCATCGACATACTGCTCCGCCACCTTCAGGTTGACGGCGTCCGAACCACCCGGTTGCTGGATTGCCGAAGCCGTCTTGCGGATCGCCTCGGCACTGGCTTCGGCGATGGCAAGGATAGCCGCGGCCTGACCTTCGGCACGATTGATCGATGCCTGCTTCTCGCCTTCGGAACGGGCGATGGCGGCTTCACGCTCACCGGTGGCGATATTGATCTGTTCCTGCTCTGTCTCTTGATCAGATCTGGCCGCCTAGGCCGAATTCGAGCTCGGTACCC
>NZ_AEEC02000060.1 GCF_000300975.2 Herbaspirillum frisingense GSF30
GAGTTGAGCATATATTGTGTTTGCCCTAGTGCATCACACCCCAGAATCAAATTACTTCTTCCAGTTTGAGTTGCTTGCTGCTCCGTTCGAGAGCAAGGAACTATACAAGTTATGCCTGATGACTATAGCAAGTTGGTACCACCCCTTCCCATCCCGAACAGGACCGTGAAACGACTTCGCGCCGATGATAGTGCTGCAACCAGTGTGAAAGTAGGTCATCGTCAGGCTTGTTACTCCCAAAAACCCTCGTTACGAAAGTAGCGAGGGTTTTTGCTTTGGGGCGGCAAAAACACGCACGCATCCCACCCGGCTGCATACAACTCAACAGGTCGCCCTGATTGGCATCGCGCTCCTGCTCTCATTAGGCTGACCTCGACTTGGGTTCCAGTGACGCGGATTGCAGAGCTGGTAAGGCGCTCACTCTGCCGTCCCCCCTCCTGAACAGGGAAAGCCGTTCCTACGGGCTGCACGTCATCACTTCTGATGAACATGAATTGCGATTGAAATATCGCCCATTGAATCGGCCGGGCGAAAGCGCCCTGGCGATACAACCCCTTGATTGGATATCTTGTCCACCGCCTGTCGCGTCGACAGTTCGACGCATCGATGGCACGACATCGAGTCGAAAACTTAGTATTCGGGGAACAAACAAGGCGCAAAGTAGCGTCCAGTGTGGCATCAATAATTAGAAAACTTAGTTTATGCACAGGGCGGCCTTCGAGTTTGCGGAAGACTTATCTTATCCACAGCCCGAGACACTCCCTTGACACCCATCACTGATGACTTGATCGAGCAACATCCGAACGAGCACTAACGAGCACTGAGTGACCTCACCCACGCACCCAACCCTCTAAACCACAAGACAATAAAAAAGCCGGCAATGCCGGCTTTTTTACTTCCATCCACAACACGATCTCAACAGATCGCCATAAAACTTACTGCTTGGCTGCAACACTCAAGGTGTTCTCGTTGATGCCGCCACCCAATGCCTTATACAGATCAATGGCATTGTTCAAGCGCAGCTGGCGAGCCTGGATCAAGGCCTGTTGCGCAGAGAACAGGTCCCGCTGTGCATCAAGCTGATCCAGTGAAGAGGCAATCCCGTTCTTGAAACGCAGATCAGTCAGCTTCAGCCGCTCCTGCTGGGCCGCCAGGAAAGCCTCCTGCGCCTTGACCTGGTCATCCAGAGTCCCACGCGCGACGAGCGCGTCGGCAACCTCGCGGAAGGCCGTCTGGATGGTCTTCTCATAGCTCACTACAGCCTTGTTCTTGCGGACTTCAGCCAGGTCCAGATTGGCGCTGTTGCGGCCGAAATCGAAGATGGGCAGTGACAGCGAGGGGCCGAAGCTCCATGCGCCCGAGCCACTTTCGAACAGGCCACCCAGCGTGCTGCTGGCGCTGCCGAAGCTGCCTGTCAGCGAGATGCGCGGGAAGAATGCCGCACGCGCCGCACCGATGTTGGCGTTGGCTGCCAGCAGGCTCTGCTCGGCCGAGCGGATGTCAGGGCGATTGGTCAGCAGCTCCGAAGGCAGTCCAGCGGGGATGTCGGTCACGATCTTTTCATCCGACAGCAGTTGCGCGGGTGGAAGGTCGCCCACCTTTTTGCCCACCAGCAGCGTGAGGGCGTTCTCAGCTTGTGCACGCTGACGTTCCAACTGGGCCTTGGCCACGCGAGCCGATTCCACCAACGTCTGCGTCAGGCGAAAATCCAGCGCAGAACTGGCACCCACGTCGAAACGCTTTTGCGCCAGATCCAGATTGGATTCACGCGACTTGAGGGTGTCATTGGCCAGTTGCAGCTGCTCGGCATAGGAGCGCTCGGAAAGGTAGGCCTGCGCCACCTGCGCGACCAGGCTGATCTGCGCCGACTTCTGCGCCTCTTCGGTGCTCAGATAGCTGGCCAGCGCCGCATCCTTGAGGTTGCGCACGCGACCGAAGAAGTCCAGCTCGTAGGCTGGCACCGCCAGGCCCACCTGGTAGCTGTTGCTGATCACAGGCTGGCCCGTCAGCGACTGGCTGGCCGACGTACGGGTACGCGCAGCATTGCCAGTGACGTTCAGATTGGGCAGCAGATCAGCGCGGGCGATCTGGTATTGCGCCCGGGCTTCTTCGATGTTGAGCACGGCAGTGCGCAAGTCGCGGTTGTTCTCCAGAGCGGTCGCGATCAGCTGCTGCAGTCGCTGGTCGGGGAAGAACTGGCGCCAGCCCAGGTTGACGGCCTGCAGTTCGGCACGGCCAGCGGCATCCGCCGGATAGGCGGCTTCCACCGGCGCTTGCGGACGCTCATAAGTGGGGGCCAGCGAGCAGCCCCCCAGGACACCGGCCACCAGCAGCGCTGCGCACATTTGCAGCAGGCGCGGCGAGCGCGGCAACGACAGATTAGCCATTGTTGTTCTCCACATTGATCTTGGGCGAATGGTCAGCGTCGAACTTGCGCTGACGATCGCTACCCTTGAATATCTTGCGCACGACCACGAAGAAGATCGGCACCAGGAACACCGCCAGTACGGTCGCCGTGATCATGCCGCCCATCACGCCGGTACCGATGGCGCGCTGGCTGGCAGAGCCGGCGCCAGAGGCAATCGCCAGCGGCAGCACGCCGAGGATGAAGGCCAGCGAGGTCATGATGATCGGACGGAAACGCAGGTGAACCGCCTCAAGCGTCGCCTCGATCAACCCCTTGCCCTGCGCCTGCAAATCCTTTGCGAATTCGATGATCAGGATCGCGTTCTTGGCCGACAGACCCACCACCGCGATCATGCCCACCTTGAAGTACACGTCGTTTGGCATGGCGCGCAACGTCACGCCCAGCAGTGCACCCAGGATACCCAGCGGCACCACCAGCATCACCGCCAGCGGGATGGAGGTACTTTCATACAGCGCCGCCAGCACCAGGAACACCGCGATCAGCGACAGTGCATACAGGGCAGGAGCCTGGTTGCCGGAGGTCTTTTCTTCCAGCGACTGGCCAGTCCATTCGAAGCCGAAGCCAGGCGGCAGCTTGGCCACAAAGGATTCCAGCTCCGCCATCGCCTCACCGGTACTGCGGCCAGGAGCAGCGCCACCGGCGATCTTCATGGCCGGGTAGCCGTTGTAGCGGATCAGCTGCACCGGACCATTGATCCACTTCGCGGTGACGAAGGCCGAGAACGGCACCATGCCGCCATTGGAATTGCGGGCGTACAGGTTGGTCAGGTCTTCCGGTTGCAGACGACGGGTGGCGTCAGCCTGCACGATCACGCGCTGTTGACGACCCAGGTTGGGGAAGTCGTTCACGTAGGACGAGCCCAGCGCCGTGGACAGCACGCTGTTGATCGCCGAGAACGGCACGCCCAGGGCGTTGGCCTTGTCGCGGTCGATGTCCAGTTGCAACTGCGGCGCATCTTCCAGACCTTCCGGACGCACACCGGCCAGCACCTTGCTCTGCGAAGCCATGCCCAGGATCTGGTTGCGGGCCTGCACCAGTGCGGCGTGGCCCATCCCGGCGCGATCCTGCAGACGGAAGGTGAAGCCGGTGGCATTACCCAGTTCCGGGATCGGCGGCGGGTTCAGCGGGAACACGATCGCATCCTTGATCTGCGAGAAGGCACCGAAGGCCTTGCCCGCGACGGCGTCGGCCGACTGCGACTTGTCGCGTTCGGACCAGTCCTTCAGCGGGGTGAACACCAGTGCCGCATTCTGACCATTACCCGAGAACGAGAAGCCCAGCACCGCAATGGCGTGTTCCACTGCCGGGTCCTTGAGGTAATACTCTTCGATCTTCTTGACCACCTCGGTGGTGCGCGCCGTGCTTGCGCCCGGCGGCAACTGGACGTTGGTGATGATGTAGCCCTGGTCTTCATTGGGCAGGAAGGAGGCGGGCAGGCGCACGTACAGCAAGCCCACGCAGGCCACGATCACGACATAGACGATCATGTAGCGGCCAGCCTTGTTCAGCATGCGGGCGATCACGCTTTGATAGCCGGCGGCGGTGCTGTTGAACTTGCGGTTGAACCAGCCGAAGAAGCCCTTCTTCTCGTGGTGATGACCCTTTTCGACCGGCTTGAGGATGGTGGCGCACAGCGCCGGCGTCAGCGTGAAGGCCATCAGCACCGAGAACACCATCGAAGCCACCATCGACAGCGAGAACTGACGATAGATCGCACCCACGGCACCGCCGAAGAAGGCCATCGGGATGAACACCGCGATCAGCACCAGGGTGATACCGATCAGCGCGCCGCTGATCTGGCCCATGGCCTTGCGGGTGGCGTCAGCCGGCGAGAGACCTTCCTCGCTCATGATGCGTTCGACGTTTTCCACCACCACGATCGCATCGTCCACCAGGATACCGATGGCCAGCACCATGCCGAACATGGTCAGCACGTTGATCGAGAAGCCGAACAGCAGCAGCGTGGCAAAGGTACCCAACAGCGCCACCGGCACCACGATGGTGGGGATGATGGTGTAGCGGATGTTCTGCAGGAACAGGAACATCACCAGGAACACCAGCACGATCGCTTCGATCAGGGTCTTGACCACTTCTTCGATCGAGATCTTGACGAACTTGGAGGTGTCGTAGGGGATGGTGTACTTCACGCCAGTGGGGAAGTACTTGGCCAGCTCGTCCATCTTCTTGTGTACGGCCGTAGCGGTGCCCAGCGCATTGGCGGTGGGCGAGAGCTGCACGCCGATGAAGGAGGAGGGCTTGCCGTCCAGACGACCGGAAGTGTCATAGCTCTGGCCACCGACCTCGACCCGGGCGACATCACGCAGTCGCACCGACGAACCGTTGGCATTGGCGCGCAGCACGATGTTGCCGAACTGCTCGGGCGAAGTCAGCTGACCGTTCACCACCACGGTGGCGGCGATCTGCTGGGTGCCCGGGCTGGGCAGGGCGCCCAGTGTACCGCCGGCCACCAGCGCGTTCTGTGCCTGGATGGCTGCGGTCACGTCTGCCGGGGTCAGGTTCAGGCCGATCAGCTTGTTCGGATCGATCCAGATGCGCATGGCGCGTTCGGTACCGAACAGCTGTGCCTGACCCACGCCCGGGACACGCTTGATTTCGTTCAGGACGTTACGCGACAGATAGTCACCCAGCGCCACCGGATCGAGCTTGCCATCGGTCGAGGAAAGACCGATGAAGAGCAGGAAGTTGGAACGCGACTTGGTCACCTGCACGCCCTGTTGCGTCACCGCGGCCGGTAGACGGGCCTCGACGCGCTTCAGGCGGTTCTGCACATCCACCGCCGCCAGGTCCGGATTGGTTTCCGGCGAGAAGGTGATGGTGATCTGCACTTGGCCATTGGCCTGGCTTTGCGACTCGATGTATTGCAGACCATCGGCGCCGTTCATTTCCTGTTCGATCAGGCTGGTCACCGAATCGTCCAGGGTCTGTGCGGTCGCACCCGGATAGGTCGCCGTGACCACGATGGTCGGCGGCGCGATGTTGGGGTACTGGGACACCGGCAGGCCGGTGATGGCCAGCGCACCGGCCAGCATGATGAAGATCGCTAGCACCCACGCGAATACGGGGCGATCAATAAAAAACTTTCCCATCTGGCAGCCTCTTAGTTAGCTTTCGGTTGGGCGCTCGGGTCTTGCTTGGCCGGTTGGCCTTGCGCTTGTGCGGGAGCGCCCGCGGGATTCCATTGCACCGGTTTGACCGAAGCGCCCGGGCGAACCTTCTGCAGGCCCTCCACGATCACGCGGTCACCCTCTTTCAGGCCGTCCAGGACCTGCCAGTTGTTGCCACGCGCGCCGCCCGTCTTGACCGGACGTGGTTCGACCTTGTTCTCGGCATTGACCACCAGCACCGACGAGCCACCGGCATCACGCATCACAGCCTGTTGCGGCACCAGCAGGGCCTGTTCGTCCACTGCCTGTTCGATCTTGGTACGCACATAGGTACCCGGCAGCAGCAGGCGCTTGGGGTTGGGGAACTCGGCGCGCAGCGAGACCGAACCGGTGCTCTCGTCCACGCTGATGTCGGAGAACAGCAGCTTGCCCGGTTGTTCATAGGCTTGGCCGTTTTCCAGCACCAGGGTCACGCTGGCCTTGTTCTCGCCCACGCTCTTCAACTGGCCCGCCGCCATGGCCTGCTGCAGCTTCAACAGGTCGGCGCTGGACTGGGTCACGTTGACATAGACCGGATCGAGCTGCTGCACCAGCGCCAGCTGGGTGGCATCGCCCTGACCCACCAGCGCGCCCTCGGTCACCAGCGCGCGACCGATGCGGCCGGAGATGGGCGAGGTCACGGTGGCATAGCCCAGGTTCAGGCTGGCGGTCTGCACGGCAGCCTTGCCGGCGGCCACGTCGGCTTCTGCCTGCTTCTGGGCAGCGACCGCGTTGTCATATTCCTGCTTGGAGACGGCGTTGACTTCCACCAGCGGCTTGTAGCGTTGCGCCGTCAGCGAGGTCTGCGTCAGGTTGGCCTGGGCACGCGCCAATGTGGCTTGTGCGCTTTCCAGGCTGGCCTTGTACTGGGCCGGATCGATCTTGAACAGGACCTGGCCTTCCTTGACCTCGCTGCCTTCCTTGAAGACGCGCTTTTGCACGATACCGGCCACCCGTGCGCGGACTTGCGCCACACGGAAGGCTTCCACCCGGCCCGGCAGTTCATTGGTAATGGCCACGCGTTGCGGGGCGATGGTCACCACCGACACCTCGGCCGGCGGCATCTGGCCGCCTTGGGCGGCGGGTTTCTGTCCGCAGGCGACCAGCGCAGCGGCAACGGCGACGGTCATGGTAAGGCGCGTGAAACGACTGACTGAGCTCATAGATATCTCGCACGAAAGTAAAGTTGAAGCCGCCAGGGCGGCGATGAAACGAATTCGGTAAAACCGGTGATGACGATGATGCTGTGCCTGTCGTCGCCGGCTGAAGTTGGCGGGACGGCAGGATGAGGCATTGTTGCAATGCGAAAAATCCCCCGCCCGCTTCCCGGCTAGGGCGACGAATTTTTGCGAAGGACTTACGACAGGGGCTTGAAGCGGATGCTATTATACATACATTCATGTATGTATGTATTTCTCCAAAACATCACATTAATTTAACAAACTTGTTCGAAACGGCGTAGCTAAATATGAGCGATTCCTTGCATTTTCCTGCAGAAGGCACTCTGATACCGTTTCCGCAGTGTTGAAACCGAGCTCTTCCGCATGGCCCGTCGCGATAAGCGGGTCTCGGCAAGACAAAACAGATGGCCCGATATTGTGTACGACGAATTCTTTCCACTCCATGACAGTTTCTGCTTAAGCGCGATTGTTCAGGTTCAAATAATGTTCACTGAAGATGTGCGCGCGCAGCAAAGCTTGCCGATGGATGATTCCAACTGGATGCTCTCCGGAGGTTGCTGAGATGGCCCGTTCCACCAAGGAAGAAGCACTGGAAACGCGCGCCCGCATCCTCGATGCTGCCGAGCAGGTATTCCATGAACGCGGTGTTTCGCAGACCTCGCTGGCCGACGTCGCCAAGGCGGCCGACGTCACGCGGGGCGCGATCTACTGGCATTTCAAGAACAAGAGCGACCTTTTCGACGCCATGTGCGAGCGCGTGCGCCTGCCGATGGAGGCCGTGCTGGAAGAGAACGCCAGCCCGCAGGTGGCCGATCCGCTGGGGCAGTTCCTGCGCAGCGGCATCTACGTGCTGACGATGGCCGCAACCGATGAGCGCTGCCGGCGCGTGTTCGACATCATCTTCAACAAGTGCGAGTTTGCCGACGCGCACGACCCCATCCTGATCCGGCAGCGCGAGTGCCACGTCGACGGCATGTTGCGACTCGAGCAGATCCTCGGCAATGCGGTAGCGCACGGGCAACTGCCGGCCACGCTGGACATCCGCCTGGCCTGCCTGATGGCCCATGCGACCTTCAGTGGCTTGCTGACGGACTGGTTCTTTTCACCCGAGAGTTTTGACCTGGTCGTGGAAGGTGAACGTGTGCTGGCAGCGTCTTTGTACGCCTTAAAGGCAGCACCTTCACTGCAGAAAGTGCAAGAAGTGAAGGAAGTGGTGAGCTGAGCGAGGTAGGGAAGGGCGACCCGGAGAAGAAGGTGGGCCGCCTTGCCGCGCCATGCGATCCGGTCTGACCGGGCCATATGGCGGGAGGGAAGCGTCGACTCAGTAGGTCGGCATGGTCGGATCGACCTGCGTGGCCCAGGCATGCACGCCGCCACTCAGGTTGATGACCTTGGTGAAGCCCTGGCGCTCCAGGAAAGCCGCGACCTGCATGCTGCGGCCGCCATGGTGGCAGATGCAGACCACCGGCTGTTCTTCGTCGAGCTCGGAAAAACGGCCGGGAATGGTGTTCATCGGCACCAGTTGCGTACCGGGGATGTGGCAGGTCTGGTGTTCCCAGGGCTCGCGCACGTCCAGCAGCAGGGGCGTGGGTCGGTCGGGATCATTGATCCAGGCGGCCAGTTCCGGGGCGGAGATGTGCTCCATGATGCTTTCCTGTCAGGTTCAGAACGTGAAGTGGGACGGCACCAGCGCTGCATGCAGCGGCTTGGCCATGGTTTCCACGATGTTCACGGTTTCAAAGACATGTTCCGAAGTGCGGGTGATCAGTTGCAGCTCCATCACCGGTGCGGAACCGACGATGGCCAGCAGGCGGCCACCCACCTTCAGTTGCTTGCCGAAGGCTTCCGGCAGCAGTGGCAGCGAACCGGAAATGACGATCACGTCGTATTCGCCGGCCTTGCCATCGGCGCCGGTCCAGCCCTGGGCGCCGTTACCCAGTTGTACATCCACGTTGGCCACGCCGTAGTCGGACAGGTTCTGCTCGGCCAGTGTCTTCAGCTCGGGGGAGATTTCCACGGTGGTCACGTGACGCGCCTTGTGCGCCAGCAGAGCCGCCATGTATCCCGAACCGGCGCCGATTTCCAGCACGTATTCGTGCTTTTTGACGTTGGCTTCCTGCAGCATGCGCGCTTCGATCTTGGGGGCCAGCATGTTTTCACCGCCCGGCAGGGGGATCTCGGTGTCGAAGAACGCCAGGCTGCGATAGGCGGCCGGGACGAATTCTTCACGCTTGACGACCATCAGCAGGTCCAGCACATCCTGCGCCAGCACATTCCAGGGACGGATTTGCTGTTCGATCATGTTGAAGCGGGCTTGTTCGATATTCATGGCGGTGGCTCGATCTAATCTAATAGCGACGGAAAGGCAGCATTTTATCAAACACCGCCCAGCTAATCAGCCCATCTATGCCGGGAAAAAGTGGCGGGCGGCGCTTCTGTTGCGGGTTTTCCTCAATGCAATGCGAGTATGGGCCTGTTGTTGCGTGCTGAACCCCGGGGGCGGATGCGTAGCGGGCGGCCATCCGTGGCCCGTGCTTCAGGCCCTTAGCCCATTGAGGCAGAGGTCGATCATGTTCTCCAGATAGCAGCGTGGATCGATGGGAGCCACTGCACAGGGGGCCAGTGACTGATCCCAGAGCATGAGCATGACCACTGGAGCCACGATGACCTTTTTCATCGCTTCTGCATCAATCTGTCTGAACTCCCCGCATGCCATGCCGCGCTCCAGCACGCGGACCACGGTGGCGTCGCCCCGGGCAGTGATTTCTTCATGGTAAAAACGCGCAAGTTCGGGGAAGTTGCCGGATTCGGCCATCATCAGCTTGGCGATGCCCATCACCCCGGAGTGCGAGGCGGCCTCCCACCAGTGCATGATCAGGTCGCGCAGCAGGTCGGCACTGCTGCCGGCGTGGCCTGCGATGCGCGCTTCGGCCTGATCCAGCAGCGGCAGCATATTGGTGCGTACCACCGACTTGAACAGGCTTTCCTTGCTGTCGAAGTAGAGATAGAGGGTGCCCTTGGAAACACCGGCGCGGGTGGCCACGTCTTCCAGGCGGGTCGCTGCATAGCCGCGTTCCACGAACAATTCCAGGGCCGCCCCCAGCAATTCCTGGGGGCGGTCCTGCTTGCGTCGTTCCCAACGCGGTTCTTTGGATAAGGCAGACATGAGAAGCAAAATGACCGGGACGGGGCACTGTAAGTGGCAAGCTGCGCCGACGTCAAGCCGCTGGCGCAAGCGCGGCACAAGCAGGACGCAAGCAGTGTGACAGCGGTGGGCTTTCACTGCCCGCAGGCAGCGATGGACTACAATGCAGGCCCACCGTCCCATCAGGAAGCCCCCATGAAGTGCCGAGATGCCTGCGGCGCCTGCTGCATCGCCCCCTCCATCACCAGCCCGATCCCCGGTATGCCCGACGGCAAACCGGCCAACGTGCCGTGTGTGCAATTGGATCAGGACATGCGATGCAAGATATTCGGACAGGCCGGGCGACCGGCTTTCTGCGCAGGGCTGCAGCCTTCGGCAGAGATGTGCGGCGACGACCGTAGCCAGGCCATTGCCTGGCTTACAAGGCTGGAGGCGCTGACTGCGCCTGCGCCACGAACTGACGCCGGTAGGCTCGCCCCTAAGTAGTTAGTAGGCTTCCTCGCGCCGCCGTCGCGCTTCATCGCGGATATCTTCGATGAGGCGCCGGGTATCCACCTTTTCCTTGAGGTGGGCGGCATGGGCTTCTCGGCTGATCGGAGCGATGGTCGTCAGCTCCTTCAGATCGGCAGTACTTTCTTCGTGTCGATGATGCACCGCTGCTCCTGATTCGATGGGGAGAGAACTCCCGCGTTGTACCACGGATCAGCCAAGTATAGCGCGATTGAGGTCAAATGACTGCCGATACGGTGCGGATACCGTCCCGATGCCTCCCGATTGCGTTCAGGAAATGTCAGGAAGGAAGCTCAGGGAAAGATTTCCGCCAGCCGCTCGCTGGGACGCACCAGCATCGTTCCCTTGGGCGCGATGACGATAGGGCGGTTGATCAGCACGGGATGTTCCAGCATGGCATCGATCAATTGCTCATCGCTGACCGTGGCCGCATCCAGCCCGAGTTCCTGGTACAGCGCTTCCTTGGTTCGCACCACCTCGCGCACCGGCACGCCCATGGCGGCGATCAGCTGCTTGAGGGTCGCCCGGTCGGGAGGGGTCTTCAGGTATTCGATGATGGTAGGCTCGACGCCGCCGTCCCGCAGCGCCTGCAGCACATTGCGCGAGGTGCCGCAACGCGGGTTGTGATAGATGGTGAAAGCGCTCATGCAGATTCCCGCAGGTGAATGAAAAACCGCATGGTAGCGCGTTATCACCAAAGGAAAACGCGAGTTTTGTCACGTTGCTAAGGTAGAATCCGAATTTGTTGCACTGCACCGACTGCACTTTTTTCAGGTTTGTGCGGTCGAAACGCCGGTTTGCACCGATGCGGGCTTGTCGATGTGCCTTCTTGAGGGTGCCATTGAACGATTCCGGCCATATCGGTACCGATTTCGCTGGCCAGCCTGCGTGATCAGCACCATTTCCCTTCAACTCCTCAGAAAAAGCCACCCCCAGCTACCGTATGGATACCATCCTCGCGCTCAAGGCGCTCATCATGGGCATTGTCGAAGGCCTGACCGAATTCCTTCCCATCTCCTCCACCGGCCACCTGATCCTGGCCAACAGCCTGCTGCAATTCACCGGCCCCTCTTTCTCCAAGGAAAAAGCCGACGTCTTCGAAATCGTGATCCAGGCCGGTGCCATCCTCGCCGTCTGCTGGGAATATCGCGTGCGCATCGCCACTGTCCTCTGCGGCATGTTCACCGACCGCAAGGCGCAGCGCCTGGTCATCAACCTCATCATTGCCTTCCTGCCGGCCGCCATCCTGGGCTTTCTGTTCAGTCGCCGTATCAAGGAAGTGCTGTTTAACCCGGTCTCGGTGGCCATCGCCTTCATCGTCGGCGGCCTGATCATCCTGTGGGTGGAACGTCGTAACAAGGATCGCATGAGCATGGCCTCGGCCCGCGTCGAAACCGTGGACGACATGACCCCGCTGGACGCGCTGAAGGTCGGTATCGCCCAGGCCTTCGCCCTGATCCCCGGCACAAGCCGCTCCGGTGCCACCATCATCGGCGGCATGATGTTCGGCCTGTCGCGCAAGGCCGCTACCGAATTTTCCTTCTTCCTGGCCATCCCGACCCTGTTCGCCGCCACCATCTATTCGCTCTACAAGGAGCGCGCGCTGCTGTCGGCGGCCGATGTCCCCCTGTTCACGGTGGGCACGGTTGCCGCCTTCGTCTCCGCCTTCCTGTGCGTACGCTGGCTGCTGCGCTACATCAGCTCGCACGATTTCACGATCTTCGCCTGGTACCGCATCGTCTTCGGCATCATCGTGCTGGTCACCGCCTACACCGGCGTGGTGGCCTGGGTCGAGTAAAACGCCCGCGTCAGGACCCTGTCAGCCAGCGCCGCCTGCGGCGCGGTACACTGCAGCACCCGCCGTCCTATGGCCTGCTCGCACTCGCAGATTTAGTGTGAACAGGCCCTAGATACCGGCGGCGTTCACAACTCTCTTTCGCCACCCCCTTCAGAGCACACTCCATGGCCAACGTCTGCAGCGCCGGGCTTGATATCGGCTTTGCCCCCCTGAGCTACGCGCAGATCGGTTTCCTCGGCATCGTCCAGGGCATCACCGAACTGCTCCCCATTTCCTCCACCGCCCACATGCGCATCGTGCCGGCCTTTCTCGGCTGGCATGATCCGGGTTCGGCCTTCTCGGCCGCCATGCAGCTCGCAGCCCTGGCCGCCGTGATCAGCTACTTCCGGCGCGATGTCTCGGCCGTCACCGGCGGCAGCCTGGCGGCCTGGCGCCGTCGCGATTTCAGTGACCCCATGTTCAAGCTGGCCGTGGCCATCATCCTGGCGACCATCCCCATCGGCATTGCCGGCCTGGCGCTATCGCACGTGCTCAACGCCTGCGGCTCGCCGCTGCGCAGCCTGTCCGTGATCGGCTGGTCCTGCATCGTCATGGCGCTGCTGCTGGCGCTGTCCGAACTGGTCTGCCGGCATCGCCGCAGCGTCGACCAGATGCGCCTGCGCGACGCCCTCATCGTCGGCCTGGCGCAGGTTGGCGCTCTGATCCCGGGCGTTTCCCGCTCCGGCTCCACGCTCACCGCGGCCCTGTTCCTCAATTTCCGCCGGGAAGAGGCAGCACGCTTCTCCTTCCTGCTCGGGCTGCCGGCCATCGCCCTGGCGGGCCTCAAGGAACTGGCCGTGCTGCTGCACGCCCACATCCCCCTGGAAGCCTGGGGTGTCCTGCTGTTCGGCCTGGCCGTGGCGAGCGTCTCGGCCTTTGCCGCCATCTGGGGATTGATGAAATTCCTGGAGCGTTTCTCCACCTGGCCCTTCATCATCTATCGAGCCGTACTGGGTGTTTTCCTGTTGTTCGCGGTGTCCCGGGGCTGGCTGCAATAAAATAGCGCCTTCGCTACGCAGCAGCTTCAGGTTTTTCCATGGTCGATTTCGATTCCCTGCCCGCCGGCGCCACCCAGCAAGAACGCGCATTGCATGTGCTGGAGACGGTGTTCGGTTATTCGTCCTTTCGCGGTCATCAGGGCGAGATCGTCCAGCACGTCGCCGGCGGCGGTGATGCCCTGGTGCTCATGCCCACCGGCGGCGGCAAATCGCTGTGCTACCAGGTACCGGCCTTGCTGCGCGCCGGCACCGGCGTGGTGGTCTCGCCGCTGATCGCGCTGATGCAGGACCAGGTGGACGCGCTGGCCGAAGTCGGCGTGCGCGCCGCCTTCCTCAATTCCACCCAGAGCTTCGACGAAGCCATGCAGATCGAGCGCCGCCTGCGCCAGGGCGACCTCGACCTGCTCTACGTCGCTCCCGAACGGCTGATGACGCCGCGCTGCCTGGAACTGCTCGAATCCTCCCGCATTTCCCTCTTCGCCATCGACGAAGCGCACTGCGTCTCGCAATGGGGCCACGATTTCCGGCCGGAATACATCAAGCTGTCGGTACTGCACGAGCGCTTCCCGCAGGTGCCGCGCATCGCCCTGACGGCGACCGCCGACCAGCAGACCCGCGAAGAAATCATCCACCGCCTGCAACTCGAAGATGCACGCCAATTCGTTTCTTCCTTCGATCGCCCCAACATCCGCTACCAGATCGTGGAAAAGGCCAACGGTCGCAAGCAGCTGCTGGACTTCATCAAGAGCGAACACCCCGAGGATGCCGGCATCGTCTATTGCCTCTCGCGCAAGAAGGTCGAGGAAACCGCCGAATTCCTGCGCGGCGAAGGCATCAATGCCCTGGCCTACCATGCCGGGATGGACTACGCGCTGCGCACCGCCAACCAGGCGCGCTTCCTGCGCGAGGACCGGATCGTGATGGTCGCCACCATCGCCTTCGGCATGGGTATCGACAAGCCCGACGTACGCTTCGTCTGCCACCTGGACCTGCCCAAGAGCGTAGAAGGCTATTACCAGGAGACCGGCCGCGCCGGCCGTGACGGCTTGCCCGCCGACGCCTGGATGGCCTATGGCCTGCAGGACGTGGTGCAGCAGCGCCGCATGATCGACGAGTCCGAAGCCGACGACAGTTTCAAACGCGTCCAGAGCAGCAAGCTCGACGCCATGCTGTCCCTGTGCGAAACCCTGCACTGCCGGCGCGTGCACCTGCTCGATTACTTCGGCGAGAAGTCCGGCCCCTGCGGCAATTGCGATACCTGCCTCACGCCCCCGGTGTCCTTCGATGCCACCGTCGAGGTGCAGAAGCTCCTCTCCACCGTCTATCGGGTCGACCAGCGCTTCGCGCCAGGTCATGTGATCGAGGTGCTGCGCGGCATCGATGGCGAGCGCGTCAAGCAGTGGCGGCACGACCAGCTCTCCGTCTTCGGCGTCGGCAGTGATCGTGGCGAAGCCGAATGGCGCGCCATCCTGCGCCAGGTCATCGCCCTGGGACTGCTGACGGTGGATGCCGAGAACTACAGCGCCCTCAAGCTCACCGAAGCCGCCCGCCCGGTGCTGCGGGGTGAACAGCAGGTGCAATTGCGCCGTTACCGCAAGCCGGAAAAGGCCAAGCGCAGCTCCCAGCGTTCCGGTTTCGTCGAGACCGATCTCAACACCGAAGAACAGGCGCTCTTCGAAAAGCTGCGTTGGTGGCGCGTCGAAACCGCGCGCGCCCACAACGTACCGGCCTACGTCATCTTCCACGATGCGACCATGCGCGAAATCGCCAAGGCCCGACCGCAATCGCTGGACGACCTGCGCCACGTCACCGGCGTGGGCGAGAAGAAGCTGGAAACCTACGGCGATCAGATCATCGCGTTGATTGCAGAGATGCAGGCTTGAGCGGGGCGGGCGATGGAACGGGAGTGTCGTCGCCATCGGCGCAATCCGGTCCAGTCCGTTCTACGTCAATGCCGCAGATCGTCTTCATGCAAGGCCTGCCGGCAGGGCACAAACGCCCCACCTTCGTGCGTCGTATAATCAGCGCCGACGCGCTTTCTGCTTTCCTTCCGCTGTTACCATCCGCTGCACTTCCACCTCTGGAGAAATCGTGCGCCCGTTCTGTCTCCCGCTTCTTGTAGCCGCCGCCTTGTCCGCCCTGATCGCACTGCCCGCCGCTGCCGACGATCTCAAGATCCTTGCTGCCGGCGCCATTGCACCCGTCGTCCGCACCGTGGCAGCCGACTTTGAGCAGCGCAGCGGCATCCATGTGACAGTGGAAAACGCCACCGCGGGCGTCATGGACAAACGTGTGCGCTCAGGCGCCGCTTTTGATGTGCTCGTCGTGCCAGACGGCGTATTGGATGGCCTGGGCAAGGATGGCTATCTCAACCTGGCAAGCAGCCGCCCGATTGCGCGCGTGGGCATCGCGGTTGCGGTAAAGCAGGGCGCCCCGTCGCCGGCCATCGCCACCGTCGCCCAGTTCAGGAAGGCATTGCTGGACGCGCCCTCGGTAGCGCTGATCGATCCCAAGGCCGGAGGGTCAAGCGGGATCTATCTGGAAAAGCTGTTTGAAAAACTCGGCATCGCCGCCCAGCTGCATGCCAAGGAAGTCCTGGTACCCGGCGGTCTGGTGGCCGAAAAGCTGGTCGATGGCAGCGCCGCGCTGGCACTGCATCAGCAGAGCGAAATCCTGCAGGTCAAAGGCGCCCACCTGGTCGGCCCCTTACCCGCCGCCATCCAGAACTACACCGTCTATGCTGGTGCAGTGGGTGCGCACTCTGCTTCTGCTGTCGCCGCACGGGCCTTTCTGACGATGTTTGAAGAGCCGGCGACGCGCAAGGCGATTGAGGAGCATGGGTTGTTGCCGGAAGGTCGTTGAGGGGTGGATGAGCCCGATTCAGCATCGTCATGCGCCACTGATCGTCGAGTCAGGCCTGTGAGGTAGCGAACCGCTTCCATCAGCTCAGGCATGTGCAGATCGCTGCGTGCTGGACAGGCTGGCCGCGGTCCTGACGATGCAGGCTTCTCGTCAATCCTCCCCTTGGCCAATCCCCGATGCTGGAAAAGACCCGTCGTAACCCGGTATAATGCCCACCCACACGCGGGTGTAGCTCAATGGTAGAGCAGGAGCTTCCCAAGCTTAAGACGAGGGTTCGATCCCCTTCACCCGCTCCATACCGCATGCGGCCTGCCGCCGGAAGCCTCCGGCACAAGAGGGGTTCAGGGCCGCGCTTCACCGATTCACGAGTCATTCATGTCTGAGAACAAATCCGGCAAGCCGCTTTTCTATGATCCGAGCGAGCGCCGCATCCGCAGCTTCGTCACGCGCACCGGGCGCGTCTCCAATGCACAGGGCCGTGCGCTGGAAGAACTGGGCCCCAGGTTCATGCTGCCCTATGCCAAGGAAGCCCTGGACCTGCAGGCCGCTTTCGGTCGCTCGGCGCCGACCGTGCTGGAGATCGGCTTCGGCATGGGCGAGACCAGCGCCAAGATCGCTGCATTGATGCCGGAAAAGAATTTCATCGGCGTGGAAGTGCATACGCCCGGCGTGGGCAGCTACCTGAAGCTGGCCGGTGAAGGCAACCTGGATAACGTGCGCATCATCCAGCACGACGCCGTGGAAGTGCTCAACAACATGATCGTGCCAGGCGCCCTGGCGGGCGTGCACGTGTTCTTCCCCGATCCCTGGCACAAGGCGCGCCACAACAAGCGCCGCCTGATCCAGGCGCCGCTGGTGCAGCTGCTGAGCTCGCGCCTGGCCGTGGGC
>NZ_AEEC02000059.1 GCF_000300975.2 Herbaspirillum frisingense GSF30
CCCGCTGACGCTGGAGGGTGCGGTCACGCTGGAACAGTTCGACGCCTCCGGTGACGTCGACTCCCGCAAGGCCATGCTGTTGCCCGTCGATGGCCTGCTGCGCAGCTTCCCGGCAGTGCAACTGACGGATGAGCTGGCGCGCCGCTTCCTGCACGGCCAGCGCCTGCCGCTGGGCAAGGAGGGTGTGCCCGTACCGGAGCAGACCGGCCGGGTGCGGGTCTATCGCAGTTCGGATGGCGCCTTGCTGGGCACCGGGTTGTTGCAGGAATACGCCATCCTGGCGCCGGAACGGCTGGTGTCCACGGCCTCCTAGAAATCAGCCAGACCCAGCACGAAAGCAGCACAAAACAGCAGCAAAGCGGCTTGCAGCAGGTCTTCCCGGGGGATGCTCCGGGCGCCGGCAAGCCGTTGAAAACACAGGTTTTTTCAAAGTTCATGCGTCGCAACATGCTATAATGCGCGCCTCCCAAGAATCGGCATTCCAACCACAGTCACCATGTCAAACAATATCCGCGCAATTCGCAACATCGCCATCATCGCCCACGTTGACCACGGCAAGACCACCCTGGTGGACCAGCTGCTGCGCCAGTCCGGTACCTTCCGCGACAACCAGCAAGTGGACAACCGCGTGATGGACTCCAACGACATCGAAAAGGAACGCGGCATCACCATCCTGTCGAAGAACTGCGCGGTGGAGTACAAGGGCACCCACATCAACATCGTCGATACCCCGGGCCACGCCGACTTCGGCGGTGAGGTCGAGCGCGTGCTGTCGATGGTCGACTCGGTGCTGCTGCTGGTGGATGCCCAGGAAGGCCCGATGCCGCAGACCCGTTTCGTGACCCGCAAGGCGCTGGCCCTGGGCCTGAAGCCGATCGTGGTCCTGAACAAGATCGACCGCCCGGGCGCACGCGCCGAGTGGGCCATCAACGCCACCTTCGAACTGTTCGACAAGCTGGGTGCGACCGAAGAACAGCTGGACTTCCCCGTGATCTACGCCTCGGGCCTGAACGGCTACGCCAGCCTGGACCCGGAAGCGCGCGGCGGCAGCATGGAGCCGCTGTTCGACGCCATCCTGAAGTACGTCCCGGCTCGCAAGGATGACCCGGACGCGCCGCTGCAACTGCAGATCACCTCGCTGGAATACTCCTCCTACGTCGGCAAGATCGGCGTCGGCCGTATCCTGGCCGGTCGCGTCAAGGGCGGTCAGGACGTGGTCTGGATGAACGGTCCCGAAGACAAGCCCACCAAGGCCCGCATCAACCAGGTGCTGACCTTCAAGGGTCTGGAGCGCGTGCTGGTGGACGAAGCCCTGGCCGGCGACATCGTGCTGATCAACGGTATCGAGGAAATCGGCATCGGCTCCACCATCTGCTCGCCGGATGCGCCCAATGGCCTGCCGATGCTGAAGGTCGACGAACCGACCCTGACCATGAACTTCATGGTCAACACCTCGCCGCTGGCTGGCCGCGAAGGCAAGTTCGTCACCACCCGCCAGATCCGCGATCGCCTGGAAAAGGAACTGAAGTCCAACATGGCCCTGCGCGTGGTGCAGGCCGAGAACGACGACTCGACCTACGAAGTGTCGGGCCGTGGCGAATTGCACCTGACCATCCTGATCGAAAACATGCGCCGCGAAGGCTTCGAACTGGCCGTCTCGCGTCCGCGCGTGGTGTTCCGCATGGTGGATGGCGTTCGTGAAGAACCGTACGAAAACCTGACCGTCGATGTCGAAGAAACCCACCAGGGTGGCGTGATGGAAGAACTGGGCCGCCGTCGTGGCGACCTGCAGAACATGGAACCGGACGGCAAGGGCCGTGTACGCCTGGAATACCACATCCCGGCGCGTGGCCTGATCGGCTTCCAGGGTGAATTCATGACCCTGACCCGCGGTACCGGTCTGATGAGCCACGTGTTCGACGACTACAAGCCGGTTGACACCACCAAGGGTGAACTGGCCGGCCGTCGCAACGGTGTGCTGATCTCCCAGGACGACGGCGCCGCCGTGGCCTACGCACTGTGGAAGCTGCAGGATCGTGGCCGCATGTTCGTCAGCCACAACGACCCGGTGTATGAAGGTATGATCATCGGCATCCACTCGCGCGACAACGACCTGGTGGTCAACCCCATCAAGGGCAAGCAGCTGACCAACGTGCGCGCTTCCGGTACCGACGAAGCCGTGCGCCTGGTGCCGCCCATCGAGCTGTCGCTGGAATACGCGGTGGAATTCATCGAGGACGACGAGCTGGTCGAAGTCACCCCGAAGAGCATCCGCCTGCGCAAGCGTCACCTGAAGGAACACGAGCGCAAGAAGGCATCGCGCGAAGAATCGGTCTAAGGGAGCGGGGTGGCCGGTAACGGCCGCCGGAGTGAGAAAGGTTGTGTTGATATGTGGTTTGTGAATAACTGATATCAGCACAATAAAGCAGACAGCCATGATGCACTGCCATATAGTTACACCTGTCTCCTCCAATTTCCTCCTAAAGAATTGGATTCAAGCCCGCAACTTCGGTTGTGGGCTTTTTTTTTGCCGATTTCGCCGGACCAACCGATGAGGCGCTTTCCGGGCTTCCCAGCGGTGTTTCGGCGCCGGATTTGTCTTCATCTCTTTGTCAGTAGAGATGAACATTTGTCCAAAATAGATTTTGTTGCGCTGTTTTTGTGCATTGCGAAATGACGACTGCCGGTTTGTGGTGCAGAATCGAGTCCGCTGTACGAAAAATCCTATCTCGAAGAGGATAGAGGGGACACCAGCCCGCAACGCGCAAGCCTTGCGGGCTTTCTATTTGTCGCTGCTATCTGCCATTGCTAGCCATTGCTGGCGTAAGCTGGAAAGACCCTCGGGACGGCGCCGAAGTACCATTGCGATGATTGCGGCGAGTGTGGCTATCCCATCGTCGCCCCCGCGCCCGAAGGCGCAAACGAACCTTGATTGATGCATTTCGTCAGCCCATGAAGAAAGACCTGCCTCCGCGCACCCTGAGCGTCGCCCCGATGATGGACTGGAGCGAATTAGGTCTGGATGTCCTATAGGTAATGGGTTGGTAGTATTTTTTGTCCAAATTTTGTCCACTACGCGCGGAATTTGCATATTTGGAAGGCACGTGGGCACACAGTTCGGGTTGAGTTGGCAAGTCAAACTGGAACGAGCTGGACAGGGCGGCGGCTACCTAGACGGCGATAAACGTCAGAAATGCGCTTCTGGCCGATAAGCGACATCTCGACTATGCCGAAGTCAGTTTGATGCTATCGCTGTAGAGGATTCGATGTTGGATAATAAGGATTGCCTCCAGCAATCTGAACTCGATTCAGGCAGCAACGGCTCTACCGACGGCAAAATGGCCCCACGTTCGTACATGCAGACGGCACTATGAGTGACATCGATCTCTAGCGCCAGCGCTTCTTAAGAGAGCCTGCGCGCCTGCCTCGCTTCTCGGATGCGCTCACCAATGCCTACGGCAGAATGGTCTCACATGGCGCCGCTCACCTGCCTAGGCTTGCCACCTGCTGCGTCCGAACCTCGTCCAGCAACTCTGGATGGCGGTCGAGCAGGCCTAGCAGCTTCACCAGAGAGACAGGCGGCTTGACCTGGCCCGTCTCATAGCGCGAAAACGCATTGATGCCACCGCCGAAGACCTTGCCTGCCTCGTGCTGTCCCAAACGCAGTTTCTTGCGCACGCGCTGGATGGGGAACGAATCGACCATCCCGGCATTCACCTCGCGCGGGAAATCGCGCATGAAGAGGCAGGATCAGGAGGAGGAAAGATGGTGCTCCTGCCCGCTTACTTCATGATTTCGGCTGCGCTGGCCCAAGCCATCTCACGCGCGTTTTCCGCGCCGATGAACAGTATCATCCGGGGGCCATAGCCATTCATGATTCGCTCGCAGGATGAGTCGCTCCACCTGACCATCTTTCATTGCCTTCCGGAGGGAGCCACGTGGTCATACGAAAGGCGGCCATTCGCTCATTCAAGTCCGGCCAACGGCCTCGATTCTTCAAGAATCCATTGTGCGAACCCCTTGAGAGGCTCACTGCCAAGTTGCAACGGCTCAGGGAGCACAAGGCAAAATGTCTTGGAAATGCTACTGTCCTGCGGCCACGGTGCGACCAGGCGACCTTGTGCCAGCTCGGCTTCCACATACAGACGCGGCACCAGCGCGACGCCGAGGCCGGCCAATGCAGCCTCGATCAGCATTCCATGCAAGTCATAGCGCGGCCCTTGCGCAGAATGGCTCAGGCTAATCCCGGTCTGCGCGGCATAGAGGCTCCAGGCGTCGTGATTCTGACGTCGATGCAGGCGAGGCAGCGTGTCCAAGGCAGGGGGCCCTGTCGCTCCCTCCAGGAATGCAGGATGACATACCGGTACCAGCACCTCATCGAGCAGACGATAGGTGTGCATTCCGGTCCAGGCCGGATGTAAGAAATGAATCGCCGCATCCAGGCCACTACCAGGCAGCAGGAACGGCTCCATGCGTTCAGAGAGATGCACCGTGATGTGAGGATGCAGGGCAGCAAAGCTCGGCAGGCGGGGGATCAGCCAGCGCATCGCAAACGTAGGGCTGACCGCGATATCCAGGCTGGCTCCGTTGGGAGGCTGGGATATCAGATGCTGGCTGTCTCGGTCCAGGCGCTCCAGCGTTTCCCGGACGTGGCTGGCATAACGTTGGCCATGCGGCAGCAAGCGCACGCGGTTGCCGATCCGCTCGAACAGTGTCACTCCCAGAAATCCCTCCAGGCGGCCAATCTGCCGACTGATGGCGCCTTCGGTCAAGGCCAGTTCTTCGGCGGCACGTGCAAAGCTGCCGTGACGCGCCGCGGCCTCGAATGCCATCAGTGAGCTGTTGCTGGGAATCTTACGCCGCATCGTATTCCTTAACCGGGTTGATGACGTGAGCTTTACCTTGCGTCAGTGAAGCTTGCCTAATTTTCGATTTATTGGCCGGGATTGGCTGCCTATCATGACAACTCCTCAATCAAGCAGGCCACCGCCAAGGTGACCATGGAGCGTCATCATTATGATCTATACCGTCGAATGCAGCTTCGCCGACCCTGTCTGCGAAACAGAATGGAACGATTTCTACAGCCTGGAAAAGTTGCCTGCCCTCATCTCCGTGCGCGGCTTTCACACTTCGCAGCGATTCAAGGCTTTGAGGGAAGGCTGCCCGGTCTATCTCGCGCTGCATACCATTGACCATCACGACGTGCTTCTCTCTGACGAATACCGGCGAAAAGGCGGTGGCAATTTCGCGCGATGGCAGCAACACATCACCGACTGGCATCGCAATCTCTATGAAACATCGGCTACGGCCCCTGCGGTGCGTAGCGGGGAGTACCTGCTGCTCAGTGCGCGTGGCCCCGATCCCTTGGTGGCGATGGGGCTGTCGCCATCGATCCTGCATGCCGTCGCCTTGGAGAAATTCCCGGAATGGAGATGGATGGCAGTCCTGTCCGATCCCGTCGATATCGACGGTATTACCCTAGCCGAAGGACTGCATCTCTATGCTCCGATGACTGCGCAACTGCGCAGCAGTAGCGAGCCGGCCATTGTCAGCGCGAGCTAGCACACGATGCCCAATCTCACTTTCTTCATCCGCCAGGACCAGATGCCCGCCGCGCAATCTCTGGATCGGCTCACCGCGCGCTGCACACAGCTCTGCACGAAGATTCTGGAGGCGCGGCCAGAGAACATCCACATCATCTACGTTGCGGTCGATCATGGGACAGGCCATCCTGCATTCGCCGACGTCCGTTATCGGATATCGGCCAACAGGACGCCGGCCGTCATGGAAGATTTCATGCAGCAGCTGGACGAGGCCATCCAGGACCATACCGGACTGCTGCCGCGTATCCGCTGTTTTGCCTATGCCGCGCAGTCCATCAGCGCAAGGCATTGATTCCTACCCACAGCAAACGAGACGAAAATGCTTTTTCCCAGTCAGCAAATCGGTGATTTCTCCGTCACCGCCATCAGTGATGGTTTTCTCAGCGCACCTCTGGAGCTGCTGTCCAATATCGATCCCGCAGAGGCGACCAGGCTCCAGCATGCAGCAGGAATGAGCGACCCTTCTGCCATCCATATCAATTGCTATCTGATCCGCAGCCCGACGCAAACCGTGTTGGTCGATGCCGGCGCCGGTGGCTTCAAGCAATGGGGCGGCCGATTACAGGACAATCTCAAGCGGGCCGGAGTGCTGCCTTCCGACGTCGATACCGTCCTTCTGACCCATGCTCATCCCGACCACATTGGTGGCCTGCTCGATAGCGCAGGAGACCGCGCCTTTCCCGATGCGGAGTTGGTAATGCAGGGGCAGGAACTGGACTTCTGGGAGAACGACGTCAATTTTTGCCGCGCCAGCGAGCGGGCGCGCGGAAATTTCATCTTCGCGCGCCGGGTATTCGTCAAGTATCGGGACAGGCTGCGCACCTTCGCCGGCGGCGAGGTCCTTCCCGGCATTAGCGCCCAGCCGCTGGCTGGACATACCGCCGGACATTGCGGCTATCACATCAACTCAAATGGGCAGGGCCTGTTGATCTGGGGCGATATCGTGCATTTCCCTCACCTACAGATCGCTCGCCCCGACGTCTCCATTGCATTCGACCTCGATCCGCATCTGGCGATGGCAACCCGGGTTCATTTGCTGGATATGGTGAGTGCGGACCAACTGCTTATCGCCGGTATGCACCTCGGTGAAGAAGGCTTCGTCCAGATTGTTCGCACAGGAAAGAGTTATCGGTTTGTTGGCAAGCGTTCATAGCCCTGATGAAGATCGAGCTCATCAGAGTGAGCCAAGTTTAAAGCTGACGGCGGCTGAATACTTTCCGAAAAGGGCGATCCAGTATCTTGGCAAATGCCATCGATCAACATGTCCGATGAGACAGCTATAAACGGATATTTAGTTCCAGCGATCAGCAAATAAGTGGCGCAGCAACTATGCACGCACCGTAAGATATAGTTGAGCGCGTATTTCTATGGTTTCTGGAATCTCAATTCCAGCTGTCGTTCAAGACAATCCACCGTGCCACAGGCTTCAAGATATTTCTCTAGATTGCCAGCCGCACGCCAGGCATCGCGCCTCAGCTCTTCTTCATGGATGCGCAGTTCAAACGTCGCGATGGTCTCGGTAGAGATCATACAGATGCCTTTAATAGCGACCTTTGCAAGCGTTCATTCGCACCTTTCACTCCTGCTTCAAACTCCATCCATCGACCTGCCTTGGAATTCTTCAGTTCGATCAATTTATCTTCGGTGTCCTTCAGTGCTTTTTCGGACGCGTTGATCCTCATCTCCATCTCCGTTTTGGCCTCGTTCGTTCCCGAGACGGTGCGATTTTTTAACATCGCAATTTCCGTTCTGGCGCTGGCGAGGTCAGCCTCAGTCTTTGCTATAAATTCATCGCGCCTTGAGCTACTGCTTGCATAGTCAAAACGAGGGAGTGCTTTGACTAAATCACGTGTGGCACCAGGCATGATTAACTTGTCACCCTGATATTCGATCTGCGCAACAGGAATCGCGACGTTGTGGGTACCAATACCCACGAACCCTCCCGCCCCGATAATCACATAGGAGACCTGTCGGTCTTTCGCGATAATCAGATCTTCGACCTTCCCAATCTTTTTACCGGTGTCTGTGTAAACCACTTTCCCGAGGATCGATTTCTTGACGCTCCAGCCCAATGCGACTTGTGTGGATTCGACAATGCTGACGCCTAATGTTGTACTGCTACCGGCAGTTTGGGCTGATATCGAACCTGTTGTAAACATCATGGCGATAACAGCGAGTTCCATGACTAAGTTGATCTTTTTCATAATTAACCTCCTGATTGTGAATGACTGCATACGAACAGAAGCACGATCGGCGCGGCTGCACGGAGCATGTTTCAATCGACTTCCTGACTTTAAAGAAGTCTTTAGTGAGAGTCTGTTGGATATCGAACATGGGACGGATGTCTCGAAATTTCGGTAGCAGTTAAAGAGACATGCAGAGGAACTACTTCTGTATTGAAAAAGAGAGACAGTCCGGGTACCAAAATCGCGTATGAACAGACTAAGTCGTTCAACGGGATGTGCCCGAAATTTGCACAGTAGCCCAATCGACGCAAAGCATTCTCTAGAAGCGTTCCAAGGTGGATTTTTCATACTGCCAAAGCGGGTTAGCGTACAGAAGGCAGATGACGTCAGAGCACACAATTGGTCTCCCGGATTATCGAATCCATCAAATGACCGATTCTCAGCTCTGCAGGAGGGTGCGATGAAGGCTTTAATCTACAAAGGCAGCAACAATAAGGCACTTGAAGACCGTTCTAAGCCCGACATTGCAGCGCCCAGCGATGCCATCGTGAAGATCATGAAGACTACGATCTGCGGTACAGATCTCCATATTCTCAAGGGACACGTGGCAAGCTGTAAGCCAGGCCGCATCCTTGGACATGAAGGTGTAGGCATCGTCGATTCGGTGGGAACGGCCGTAGCGGCGTTTCACAAAGGCGATCACGTACTTATTTCCTGTGTTTCCTCATGCGGGAAATGTGAGTATTGCCGGCGCGGGATGTACTCACATTGCCTCACAGGCGGGTGGATACTTGGGAATACGATTGATGGCACGCAGGCTGAATATGTGCGCATACCACACGCAGATACCAGTCTGTATCCAGTACCAGCTGGCGCCGATGAAGATGCGTTGGTTATGCTCAGCGATATCCTGCCCACTGGATTCGAGTGCGGTGTGCTCAATGGCAAAGTGGCCCCGGGCTCGATCGTAGCGATTGTCGGTGCCGGGCCGATCGGCTTGGCAACTTTGCTGACGGCGCAATTCTATTCGCCGGCGAAGATCATCATGATCGATCTGGACCAGAGCCGTCTGGAGGTGGCAAAGCGATTTGGCGCAACCGACATTATCAACAGCGCAGATGGGGCCGTACGCGAGAAGATCATGCAAATGACGCAGGAAAAGGGCGTCGATGCTGCGATTGAGGCCGTTGGGATTCCGGCCACGTTCGATCTATGTCAGCAAGTCGTGGCAGCGGGAGGAACTATCGCCAATATTGGTGTGCATGGCGTACCGGTCCAATTGCATCTGGAAAAGCTCTGGGACCGCAATATTTCCATTACCACCCGGCTGGTGGATACCGTTAGCACGCCCATGCTGCTCAAATCCCTTGCTGCTAAAAAAATCGATGCCTTACAACTGATTACGCATCGCTTTAAGTTCGATGAGATTCTGGAGGCCTATGAGACTTTTGCGCATGCCCCTGAAACCAAGTCACTGAAAGTCATCATCGAGGCTAATGAGCAATGAGTAGCCGATTCTGACGGGAAAAATTTCCTGATCCCTCAGGACGACGGTTCAGCGCTGTTTTGAAGGTGGATCGTTCTTGGCTATCGCTGCTCTGCCAATTCGCTTCTAATCAACAAGGAATATGCCATGAGCTACGAAAGTGTTAATCCTTATGACGGCACTGTCCTACAAACGTTTGAGGAAATGACTGATGGGCAGTTGGAATCTGCCCTTGCAACGGCCGCTGCCTGCTTTGAAATCTGGAATAAAAAGAGTTACGGCGAGCGCGCCGTGATCGTTGCCAGGGCGGCGGTGCTGATGCGAGAGCGCAGCGAGGAATTTGCGCGGCCCGTCACGCTTGAGATGGGAAAGCTGATCACCCAGGCGCGTGGCGAAGTGGAACTGAGCGCCGACATCATCGACTATTACGCAAAGAATGCCGAGACCTTCCTGGGACCAGAAGCACTGCATCCGACAACCGGCGAAGCAGAGATCCAGAACGCAGCTTTTGGAGTGCTGTTTGGCGTGGAACCTTGGAATTTTCCTTACTATCAGCTCGCGCGTTTTGCAGCCCCCAATCTGATGGCCGGCAATGTAGTGATAGTAAAGCACGCGGGATGTGTGCCTCAATGTGCTATCGCCTTTGAGAAGTTATGGCTGGATGCCGGTGCACCTGCCGGGGCCTACACCAACCTGCTCATTTCATACGACCAGGTCAACCGCGTCATCGATGACCCGCGTATCAAAGGTATTGCCCTGACCGGCAGCGTGGAGGCCGGCAAAGCTGTGGCAGCGCGCGCGGGTCTGAATCTGAAGAAATCGACGATGGAATTGGGTGGTAGCGACGCCTTTATCGTGCTGGAGGATGCCGATCTCGACAAGACCGTCGAATGGGCGGTGTGGGCCAAGATGAACAACACCGGCCAGTGCTGTGTTGCGGCCAAGCGCTTTATTGTGGTCGAGGAGCTGGCGGATCGATTTCTTGATAAGTTCCAGACTGCGCTTGCCAAGCTCAAACCGGGCAATCCGATGGATGTGGCAACCACGCTAGGGCCGCTCTCGACCGAGGCAGCATTGATCAAGTTGCTCGCCCAAGTGAAGCAGGCGGTTGAGAAAGGCGCAAAGCTGGTGATGGGCGGCAAGCGCCTCAATCGTCCGGGCGCTTTCATGGAACCCACAATTCTAAGTCATATCACCCCAGACAATCCTGCCTTTAGGGATGAATTCTTCGGACCGGTGGCATTGTTCTTCCGCGTCAAGGATGAGAACGAAGCAATTGCGCTGGCCAACGACTCCGAATTTGGCCTCGGCGGCTCCATCTTTACCCGAGACGTACACCGCGGCAAGCGTTTGGCCAGCCACATCAATACCGGTATGGTATTCATCAATCATCCCACCTGGACTACGCCCGATTTGCCGTTCGGCGGCATCAAGAATTCGGGCTACGGGCGTGAATTGTCGAGCATGGGCATCCAGGAGTTCGTGAACAAAAAACTGGTGCGCACGGCTTCGATAGATGCCCCAGCATAGGCCATCAGCATGTACGTCACTATTGCCATCCTGAAGGAAATGCGACCGCATGAACGCCGTGTCGCGCTGGTTCCGGCTCTTGTGCCCAAACTGATCAAGCTTGGCGCCAGGCTGCACATGCAAACTGATGCGGGTGTCAGCGCCGGCTACCACGACGCCGCCTATGAGGAGGTCCTCTTTACTTCCGATTGTGCTCAACTGCTCGAGCGGGCCGATGTCGTGCTCGCCGTTCAGCCTCCCTCGGTACAACAGGTCAATGCGATGCAGGAGGGGGCAATTCTCATATCGTTCATCTACCCGGAAATAGCGACCAGCCTGATGCAATGCTTGCTGGATAAAAAGATCACCTGCTTTGCGATGGAACGCATTCCCCGCATCACTCGTGCACAGGCGATGGATGCACTCTCCAGTCAGTCTGCACTGGCCGGCTACTACGGCGTACAGCTGGGGGCGACGCATCTCGCCAGAATCCTGCCGAAGATCACCACCGCAGCCGGGCCAGTGGGACCTGCCCGGGTACTGGTGATGGGACTTGGGGTAGCCGGTCTGGAAGCGATCGCCACCGCGCATCGCCTGGGTGCGGTCGTCGAGGCCTATGACGTTCGTCCTGAGACCCAGGAACAGGCACTCTCGCTGGGCGCGAGCTTCATCGACACTGGAGTTGACGCACGTGGCGAGGGAGGTTATGCCCGTGCCTTGAGTGCTGACGAACAGGTGAAGATCGATGCCGTCCTCACGCGACATATACAGCAGGCCGATCTCATCATCACTACTGCGGCGATTCCCGGAAAGCCCTCTCCCAAGCTGATCAGCGCCGAACAGTTGAAAGGGATGAAAGGAGGGGCGGTCATTGTGGATATGTCGGCCGAGGGCGGCGGCAACTGCTTCGATACGCGGCCTGGTGAGACCGCGTACATCGGTGCTGTCACCATTGTTGCACCGCTAAATATTCCCTCTTTGTTGAGCAGCGATGCTAGCGATCTGTATGCCAGGAACCAATACAACCTGCTGGCCTTGATGCTGAAAAATAACGTCGTCACTATCGATTGGGATGACGAAGTCCTGGCTAGAACGGCGGTAACCCATTCCGGCAATCTGCAGAACGGCATCGTGCTGGCCAACCACGCACCGGCCGACAGCATGGAAAGCGACATCATCAGGAGCGCACAATGAATCCCGACTTCAGCATTAACGGCTATGCGGCCGTCTATATCCTCATGTTGGCCGGCGTTACCGGCTGGGTGGTGGTCACGCGTGTGCCGGCCATATTGCACACGCCGCTGATGTCCGGCTCCAATTTCGTGCACGGCATTGTAGTCGTTGGCGCACTGTATGCGTTGCTCAATGCCGGCACGACACTGGATCAGGTCATCGGTTTCTTCGCCGTGCTGCTGGGCGCTGGCAACGCGGCGGGCGGCTACGCGGTAACCGAACGCATGCTGGCGATGTTTCAGCCGGGGCCAGCCAAACCGCTGCATCCCAGAACATCGAAACGACGCGCGAAGAAAGCCGCACAGACCAAGCCCACACCCGGCTGAGGAACCAGCATGATCAACTCGATTGCACAACTACTAATTGGCGGCGTGGATCTGGCTGCAGCGTTTCTTCTGATCTATGGTCTCAAACGCATGTCATCGCCCGTCACCGCACCGTCAGGGATTGTGCTAGCAGGTGGCGGCATGCTGGCCGCAGTCGTGGTTGGTTTCTTCTATATTGCCGGTGTCCATGCAAGTGCACAGCTGCATCTGCCGCTCAATATCGCACTTGCAATCGCGGCCTTGCTATTGGGAGGCGGCACGGCGTGGTTGAGCGGGAAACGTGTAGCGATGACATCCATGCCTCAGATGGTTGCGCTCTATAACGGTATGGGCGGCGGGGCTGCAGCAGCGATCGCGGCGATGGAACTGTTCAGTACTCGCGCCACCGGAATCCCAGCACTCAGCATTACCTTGCTCGGCGCGCTGATCGGATCTGTATCGCTGTCCGGATCGCTGGTTGCGTGGGCCAAGCTGGAAGGAGTAATAAAGCAGCCCCTGAGGTTTCGCGGGCAACAAATCCTAAACGGTACCGCCATGCTGGCTGCCATCATTCTCGGAGGCTTCATCGTCTATCTGACGCAAGTGGTGATCGGTACACCACAGCCGGCGCCGCTATTGGTCTGCCTGTTTTTTGCTTTTGCGCTGGTCTTCGGTGTGCTGATGACATTGCCTATTGGCGGTGCCGATATGCCCGTGGTGATTTCCATTTACAACGCATTAACGGGGCTGGCCGTGGCCCTGGAGGGGCTCGTTCTGCAAAATCCGGCGCTCATGATCGCTGGCATGGTGGTGGGCGCGGCCGGCTTATCGCTCACTCAACTGATGGCCAAGGCAATGAATCGATCGATCGGTAATGTGGTGTTCACCAATTTCGGTGCGGTTGCGAAGACCAGGCCGGGTGCTATCAAAGGCGAACTGAAGCCGGTCGATGCTGGCGATGCCGGGATTTCCATGCGCTATGCCGGTAGCGTAATCATCGTGCCAGGATACGGGCTTGCCGTCGCTCACGGCCAACAAAAGCTATATGAGTTCGTAAAATTGTTGCAGGTGGCCGGCGTTACTGTGAAGTTCGCGGTGCATCCGGTTGCGGGGCGTATGCCGGGCCAAATGGATGTACTGCTGGCCGAGGCTAGTGTGCCTTACGACATGATCTATCAGCTTGAAGATATCAATGAAGAATTCAGCCACACCGATGCAGTGATGGTGATAGGCGCCAATGATGTGGTCAATCCTGCTGCACGCAACGACAAGTTATCACCGATTTTCGGCATGCCCATCCTCAATGCCGACCAGGCGAAGAAAATATACATCGTGAAGCGCGGTGAAGGCCGTGGTTATGCTGGTATTGAAAATCCCCTGTTCTACGGGGACAACTGCCAGATGGTGTATGGCGACGCGCAAACCGTACTGGTAAAAATGATTGAGGCGATCCGTGGCCTGGCTAGCACGGCCTAAAAAACACGGCATATGTAATGGGTGCACCGCTGGGCCGCAGCGTGCTCAAATCTTTCGCTCCACCCGTCTTCAATTCTCAAAATCAAAGGAATTCATAATGGCACTGAAAATGCAAGCCGCAGTCGTCGAGCAGTTCCGAAAGCCTTTGGTTCTACGGGAGCGGGATATTCCCACGCCGGCAGCAGGCCAGATTGTTGTCAAGACGGAAGCCTGTGGGGTGTGCCACACCGATCTGCATGCCGCTAAGGGAGATTGGCCTCTGAAGCCAACACTGCCATTCATACCTGGACATGAAGGTATCGGTTTGGTTGTAGCCGTCGGTGCCGGAGTGAGTAGGGTGAAGGCGGGTGACCGCGTCGGTGTGCCCTGGTTGTTTTCCGCTTGCGGCCATTGTGAATATTGCCTGAAAGCCTGGGAGACCGTATGTGGCCAGGCCCAATTCGGTGGCTACACGGTCAACGGCGGATTTTCCGAATACATTCTCGCTGATCCTGCCTATGTCGCACACATTCCGGCAGGACTCAGTGCGCTGCAAGCGGCGCCGATCATCTGTGCCGGTGTCACTACCTACAAGGGCATCAAGGAGACCTCGGTCAAGCCCGGTGAATGGATTGCCATCTCCGGCGCTGGGGGCCTGGGCCATTTGGCGGTGCAATACGCCAAAGTCATGGGACTCAACGTGTGCGCGATTGATGTCGACGATGGCAAGCTGGAGCACGCCAGGCAGTTGGGAGCAGATTTGCTGATCAATGCCAAAGCCAGCGATCCGGCTGTAGTGTTGAAGAAAGAAATCGGCGGGGGGGCGCATGGTGTGCTTGTCACTGCACCATCGCTAAGCGCCTTCGCGCAGGGTGTTTCTATGACGCGCAAGCTTGGAACCTGCGTACTGGTCGGCTTACCGCCGGGAGAATTTCCGATACCGCTGTTCGATGTGGTGGCCAATTGCATCACCATTCGCGGTTCGTTTGTCGGAACTCGCCAGGACATGAATGAGGCGCTTGCTTTTGCCGCAACTGGTAAGGTCAATGCAGATATCGAGTTGCAGCCGCTTTCGGCCATCAATCAGGTCTTCGAACGGCTGGAACATGGCCAGGTGGCCTCGCGTGTGGTGATTGATTTCGCGGATGGCTGACCGAGTGGCTACCTTCAGCAGGCAATGGGAGGTGGGTCAAATTGAGAGGGTCAAATCTGCGAGCAAATCAACATCCAGGTGTACTTCTGCGATCCACGCAGTCCATAGCAGCGCGGATCGAACGAGAACATCAATGGCTTGCTGCGACATTACTTCCCTAACGGATTGGATATCTCCGGCTACTCCCAGGCGCAACTCAATGCCATTGCGCGACTGCCGTGATTTCCGGCCTGGGTTGAACGGGCTACTCGGAATTTTGAACTGACCCGTAAATTCGGACGGTTTAAAAGCTAGCCAGCGAAGGCCTGAGTTCGGTATTGCACCGGGCTCAGGCCTTTCAGTTTGAGGCGGATTAAGGCATCAATGCCGGATTTCATACGCTTCCTTGGCTTCCTGGCGCTGCCTGTCTAGGTAGTCGCCAACGTCACGTACATCAGCCACGCGGTTCCTACCCTCCTTACGCGTTGGGATTGGAAATGTTCCTGCCGAGATTTTATTGTGAGCGGTGCCGACCTCCAAGCTGATTTCCTCGCAGACTTCTGCCAGTGTCATCGTCATGCGCTCATATTTCATTACTAAGAACATTTGTGCCTTCATATCACACCTTCGTTGCGCAGAGTGCCCCTCAGCTTTTGAAACAATCTGTTGAGACGTGAAATGGAGATTCGATAGGCTCTCCAGCAGAGGAAACCGTTCACGGCATTGTATTCACGATGCATTTCGTCACTAGCGTGATCAATGCTGCACAGAAACTTTCCAACAAAATTGGATTGTTGTTTAGAGCTTGTATAGATCGTCGTCTTCATAATGCCGGATGTAGATTATGTCTTTCGGTTTCTGCATTTTTGTCTAGGGCATGTTTCTGCTTCGGAGCTTAGGGTTTAACTGCTCGGCCAGTATCTGTAGAAGCTGCCCACAGAGGCTCTGATTTCAACTTTTCGCTGTAGTCGCTCAGGCACAGACGTCTGGCTTCTTGGTTCGGCATATTACGGCGCAGGCTTCCCGCATCATCGCAAGTGAGGATGTCCACCAGCGGCACGCCCCGGAATTGCCCTGCCAGCTCGTTATCCAGCTCCACCCAGGCGAATCTCTGGCCATTGCCCAGGTGCTGACGGATGACCGATAGATAGCCTGCCAGCACGCCGTCATCGGGTGTATTGAACGTAATGCGGTCCAGAGCCTGCGGTGGCAGCATGACGAAATCACGCTGTTTCGGCTGCTTGGCGAAATACTTGGCGGCGTAGCCTTCGGCGCGGTAAGACACGGCGGGATTGGTGATTGTGGTTGCGTTCACTTCTGGTTCTCCTGGATGGCCGTAACAGAGCACACGCCAAAGCGATCGACGGCGGCGGCGATCACGTCGCAGCTATGTGCTGCGATGGCGGTGTAGGAATGGCGTGCGCTGGCGGTGCGCACGACGACACGAAACGCGGTCATGGGGCGTTCCCTTTCGTTGGGTTGGGATCAATCGGAAGTTCGCTGACATCGAGCCGGCCGGCGCGCCAGTCCGCGACCTGGCACGGTGTTCCGTGACGCGGTGAGCTGTCCGACACAGGTGCCATGCGCGGCCACGGGCATGCCTTGATGGCGTCCCACTCGGCGAGCGCACGGCGCTGTTCGTCGGCCGTCATGTCCGGCGCTGGCCATGCCGGCCTGTCGTCCACCACCGGCCGTGGCCAGGGGCATGCACCCAGGGCCAGCCAGGCATGCTCGATCTGCTTGGCCTGGTCCGGCATGAACTTGACCGGCACGGGCGCGGTCTTCGGCACGAACGACGCATCGGCCGCAAAGTCAGATCCAGCGGGCTGCGTACAGTTATTTACACGAGTCCAAGGGAACCCCGAACCCGCCGAAGCGCGGGCGTCGTGTCCTTGAACTGGCGTCCATGTGTGCCGAACGGATTTAAAAACCACACCGACCATCTGGCGACACTGGACGCCATAAGGCATGACGCGCTCGCACTCTTCATAGCGACCGCTGACTGTCTTGGTTTCCTTCGCCAGCGTGACCATCAGATCGTCGCGCTTCACGATGGCACCGCCTTGGGCGCGCAAATAGCTGGCCCAGCACGCGCGCTTCTCGCCCTCGACCTTCTGCACCGCATCCCAGGCAGCAGCCATCGCCGGTGGTGCTTCTTGCACCATGTCTGCCGGAACGCGGCGCAGCTCGCGCCAGACGCTTACTGGTGCGCCACCCCATTGCTGGAACTGACGAATCCCCCAGCGGGCCGCCCAGGCTTCCACGCGGGCCGAGGGCGTCAGCTCACGATCACCCGCCATATCGGTGGTGATGAGATAGCCTTCCTTGGTCTTGTGGTCCGCCACCCCATCGATGTTCTTGGCCACATATTTGGCGATGTAGCCCGCAGCACTACCTTTCGCCCAGTCGATACGCTTCACATCCAGGCGGCGCTTGAATGCGCCAGGCTCGCCGCGATCCACACGCCAGGCATATCTCTTCATGACGCGGATAGCGCGGCTGGCCACGTCCTTGACGTGCGGCGTGGTGTAATCCTGCAGTGCGCGCACGAACACCAGCATGTGCCAGTGCGGGCAACCATCGTGATGCGGTTCGGCAATACGGAAGCCGTACAGGCCGATACCGCGACGGGCCAGCGCCGAACGCGCCAGCGCAGTCATCTTGCCGAGGTACTTATTGGCGGTGCGCGGGTCCGAACCGTCATACTTCGGATTCGGCTTGCCCGTATGCAGCGTCGCATGGAAGCGCGATGGGCACGACCATGTGAGGAACAGGCCTTGATCCTTGCACTCCTTCGCGATGGTCTCGAAACCGTTGATGCGCAGCATGAGTTCGCCGCGACGAATGGTCTTATTGGCAGTCGTCTTCTCGGCCAGCTCAGCAATGCTGAATTCCTGGCCAGCCTCATTACGCACAATGGTTGCTTCCAGAGCGGCGGCATTTCTCCGGTTCTGCGCCAGGCGAGACAGTACGGCGTCATTACTGGCATAGGGCTCACCGTGATAGTGGACATAGCCCAAGCGGATATTTCCACC
>NZ_AEEC02000058.1 GCF_000300975.2 Herbaspirillum frisingense GSF30
GGCTGCCAAGTACGGATTTCCTGAGTGATCGCACCAATGTTTTTCTGGTGCAATAGCGCGGAGAAGCACGTAGTTGCTGCGTAGTTGCTGCGTAATTGGCGGTTATTTGTTGTAAATTGATTCAATTCGAGCGGGCCTGGCCGTATCGCCGGGACCGCCCGGACCAGGGCAATCGGCGCGCCGGGGGCGGTGCCTGCTCTTGCCTGTGCTAGTCCTGCCCCCGCTTGCCGCTCCGATGTTCTCGGACGCCGGCACTTAGGAGAGAGCGATGGACCGTTTCCAGGCCATGCAAGTCTTTACCGCTGTGGTTGATGCCAACAGCTTCACGCGCGCTGCGGACAACCTGAACCTGCCGCGTACTACCGTCACCACCCTGATCCAGGGGCTGGAGAGCATGCTGCGGGTGCGTCTGCTGAATCGCACCACGCGCCGCATCAGTCTCACGCCCGATGGCGCGGCCTACTACGAGCGCTGCGTGCGCATCCTGGCCGACGTCGACGAGACCGAGCAATCCTTCCGCAATGTCACGCGCGGGCCCCAGGGGCGCTTGCGCATCGATGTGCCGGGCTCGGTCGGGCGCCTCATGCTGTTGCCCAACCTGTGCGACTTCTATACCAAGTACCCCGACATCGAGCTGGTCATGGGCATGGGCGACCGCCCGGTGGACATGGTGCAGGAGGCGGTGGACTGCGTGATCCGCATCGGCGAGCTACAGGATTCATCGATGGTGGCGCGCCGCATCGGCACCTTCCAGACCGTCACCTGTGCCGCACCGTCCTACCTCGAGCGCCACGGCGTGCCGCATACCATCGAGGACCTGCAGCAGCACAAGGCGGTGCATTACTTCTCCAGCCGCACCGGCCGCACCATCGACTGGGATTTCGTGGTTGATGGCGTCACGCGCGAGGTGAAGATGGATGGCAAGCTCTCGGTCAACGAGGCCGATGCCTACGTCGAATGCGCCCTGCAGGGCTTCGGCATGGTGCAGGCGCCGCTGTACATGGTGACGCGCCACATCGAGGAGGGCCGCCTGGTCGAACTGCTCTCGCAGTGGAAGCCGGCGCCCATGCCGATCTCGGTGGTGTACCTGCACAACCGTCACCTCTCGCCCAAGGTGCGTGCCTTCGTCGATTGGGTGGCCGAGCTGTTCGCCACCTGCCCGCTGCACAAGGCCTGCACCATGGGTATGGAAGAGAGCGAGTGCAGCTTCGTCAAGAAGCCTGAAGTCAGCACCGTGCGCACCGTGGTCGAGCAGTACAACATCGCCGAGAGTGTGTTCTGACGTTTGCCTGGTGATCAGTTCGGCGAGGATTATGCAGGCGGCCCGCAGGTTTTGGCGTGCCGAAAGCTGCCGATTTTCTGCCTGATTCTCTGTTCCTGTTTTTGTGTCGTCGCACCGGGTCGCCTGTGTGTGCGGCATGCGGGCCGATGTTGCCGTGACGGCCTCATCATGATCGCGCCCAATCGCCGTCGGGCATACCTGATTCTGCAAACTTCTTGCCTGATCCTCCGTGTGTGATTGCCAGAGAATCAGGCAGCGCTGCGCAAGCGTTAAGCTGCCGCTTGTCCCTTGTTGAGAGAACACCATGGATCTCGATCTGCACGCTGTCCAGGATTCCGCGCCCCTGCTCTTGCTGGAGCATGACAGTTCGCCCACCTCGGTGGCGCCCACCCGGTCCGAGGCCGACCTGGCCGCCGTTGCCCGTTTCCACGCCATGCAGCAGGAGTTGCTGCAGCTGCTGGAGCGCTATACCGCCGGCAGTGAAGGCATGCTGGCCACTGCCATCCCCGACCTGGAAATCTATCGCATCACCTGCCCCACCGGTCCCAAGCACGCGGTGCAGAAGCCGGTCTTCGCGGTGATCGCGCAGGGTTCCAAGCGCATCTTCGTGGGGGATGAAATCTATGAATACGATCCCATGCACTACCTGGTGGCTTCGGTGGATCTGCCGGTGGTGGGCAAGGTGATGGTGACCAGTCCCGATGAGCCCTATCTCGGCCTGCGGCTGGAACTGGATACCCAGGAGATCGGTGAACTGATCGGTGACGAGAACCTGCCGGCGGCCGCCCATCTCACAGAGGGCGCGGCCCGCGGGCTGTACGTGAACCGGCTCGACGTCGAACTGCTGGATGCCGTCTTGCGACTCTTGCGCCTGCACGAGTCGCCACGTGACGTGGCCATCCTGGCGCCGATGATACGGCGTGAAATCCTGTACCGGCTGCTGATGAACGGGCAGGGTGCGCTGCTGCGCCAGACGGTGCTGCAGGACAGCCAGATGAACCGCGTGGCCAAGGCCATCCGCCTGATCAAGGACGGTTACGACCAGGCCTTGCGCATCGAGGACGTGGCGCGCGAGGTGCACATGAGCGTGTCGTCGCTGCATCATCACTTCAAGATGGTGACGGCCATGAGTCCCTTGCAATACCAGAAGAACCTGCGCCTGCAGGAAGCGCGCAAGCTGATCCTGACGGCCGACGCCAGCGTGGCGACGGCGGCGCATCGGGTCGGTTACGAGAGCTCGTCGCAGTTCAGTCGCGAATACAGCCGTCTGTTCGGTGCGCCGCCCTTGCGCGACAAGCGGCGCTGGCAGGAAGAAGAAGCGCCGATGCTGTGAGTCCCCGGCGGGTGCGGCGGCACGGCGCTAGAATGATCGGTTGCATTTAACTTATCCACACCCATTTTTCGATTCGGAGACAGCATGCACTATCGTCGCCTCGGCAAGAGCAACCTCAAGGTATCGGCCCTGTGCCTGGGTTCCATGATGTTCGGTGACCAGACCGACCTGCAGGAATCCGGCCGCATCGTGGCCTCGGCCCGCGAACACGGCGTCAATTTCATCGACACGGCCGACGTCTATACCAAGGGCAAGTCGGAGGAGATCGTCGGCAAGCTGCTGGCCGGACAGCGCCATGAGTGGGTGCTGGCCAGCAAGCTGGGCAATCCGATGAGCAACCGGCCCAATGAGTCCAACTATTCGCGCAACTGGATCGTGCGCGAGACCGAGAACATCCTCAAGCGTCTCGATACCGATTACCTGGACATCCTCTACATGCACCGCGACTACCAGGACGAGAACCTGGAAGAGGCGGTGCAGGCCCTGGGCGACCTGATCCGCGCCGGCAAGATTCGCGGCTTTGGGGTGTCCAACTTCCGTGGCTGGCGCATCGCCGAGATTGCGCGCCTGTGTGAGAAGAACAATGTGCCGCTGCCGCTGGTCTGCCAGCCTTACTACAACCTGCTGAACCGCCAGCCGGAAGTGGAAATCCTGCCGGCCTGCGCACACTATGGCCTGGGCGTGGTGCCGTACAGCCCGATCGCGCGTGGCGTGCTGACCGGCAAGTACCAGCCGGGCCAGAAGCCGGCCGAGGATACCCGTGCCGGACGCGGCGACAAGCGCATGATGGAAACCGAATTCCGCGAAGAATCGCTGCTGATCGCGCAGCGCCTGCAGCAGCACTGCGAGCAGCGCGGCATCAAGCTGGGCCAGTTCGCCACCGCCTGGGTACTGGCCAATTCGGCCATCAGCAGCGTCATCGCCGGCCCGCGCACGCTGGCGCAGATGGAGGATTACTACGATGCGGCCGAGCTAAAGATCACGGCCGAGGAAGAGGCGCTGGTGGACAGCCTGGTCACACCGGGGCATGCGTCCACGCATGGCTACAACGATCCCAACTATCCGTTCTTCGGTCGGGTGGTGCGGGGCTGAGGTCACGGACGCGCGAGATGTAAAAAGCGGATCAGGGCAAATGTCCTGATCCGCTTTTTCTTGTTGATGTGGATCCCCTACAGTCCTTCGATTTAGTCCGCGGCCGGGTCTTTTCGCAAGATCGTTTCAATGTCCTGGCCACCGTAGAAGATGCCGATGATGGCGACCTCTTCCTCATCAACAGCAAAGGCGATCACTGTCCGCTTTTTGTAGTTCGTCAGGCGTAGACCAGGCCGGACGTCATCACGTTTTGTCCCGCGCAGGGGGAGGGTGCGTAGGCTTTCGCAGTAGCTGACGATGGCGTCTGTATATCCCGCCGCTATGTCAGGCGACGCCGCTTGCGCGATGTAGTGGTAAAGCTGAGCGAGTTGTTCCAGTGATTCCGGAGTGAAGACGATGCGATGGTTCATCTTGCCTTGGCGTGCTCGGCCGCTAGGCGGGCGCGTACCTGGTCTGCGGTGACGGCGCGGGAAGGATCACTTTTCAACGCGTCATAGGCTGGCGCTACCTGGTTGTTCAGCCAGCTCTCCATCGCCCGATCACGGGCCAGCAAGGTGCGCAGTCCGTCGCGGATCACTTCGCTTTCGCTGGCGTACTCGCCGCTACGTACCTTGCTTTTCACCACATCTGCCATTTCGTTAGGCAGGGTAATGCTCATCTGCTGTGTGCTTCGCATGGCTGGCTCCTTCGGGTGGATGGGATTTAATCCTACTGCTGACGGGTCTTGCTGTCCAGCCCTGCCACCGGCGGTGTTGGAATCAGCGCAAGGCGCTGATACGTCTCGCCCCTTCGGCCTTGATCTGCTGGATGTCGGTGCCCGGCACCACCAGGTCCATGCCGATCGCCTTCATGCGCTGCGCCATGTCCATGGTGCCGGCGAAGATTCCCACGTACTTGCCCAGCTTGCGCGCCAGCGCCAGCAGATGATCGATGGCGTCGTTCAGACGCTGGTCGCCATAGGCATCCGGGGGCAGGCCGAGTTCGATGGCCAGGTCGCTGGGGCCGATGAAGATGCCGTCCAGGTCGGGCACCTGCAGAATCGCTTCAGCATTGGCGTAGCCTTCACGGGTTTCGATCATGGCCAACGTGAGGATGGTCTGGTTGGCGTGGGCGAAATAATCGGCTCCGCCATACAGGAAGCCGCGCGCCGGGCCATAGCTGCGGCCGCCGCGGGGTGAGTAGTGACAGGCGCGCACGAAGCGTTCGGCATCATCGGCGGTGTTGATCAGCGGGCAGATGACGCCATAGGCGCCGGCATCGAGCAGCTTGTTGATTTCGCCCAGGCTGTTCTCGGAGCAGCGCACCAGCGGCACGGCCTCGGTGCTGGAGATGGCCTGCAGCATCGGCAGGGCCGATTCGATGGAGAAGGGGCCGTGTTGCAGGTCCACCGTGACCGCATCGTAGCCGCTGTGCGCGACCACTTCGGCCAGCAGTGAATTGCCCATCGAAATCCAGCCCGAGAGGGCCAGTTGCTGTTGCGCGAAGAGGGTGCGCAGCCGGTTTTCCCGCATCGTTCGTCTCCCATGGATCAGGCCAGCAGGGCGCTGGCGAGGCTCCATGTTAATTCCGATTGCGGGGGCGTCGCATGAAACTTCTTCAGGCCCGGTACTGGAATGGCGTGTCGTCGATGGCGCGGGTGCGGCCGGCGATCTGGTCGGCCAGCAGCGCTGCGCTGCCGCAGGCCAGGGTCCAGCCCAGCGCACCCTGGCCGATGTTGAGATAGAGGTTGTTCACCGGTGAGCGACCGACGATGGGGACCCCGCTCGGGGTGGCAGGGCGGAAGCCCATCCACGGCGAGAGCGTGGCGTCGTCGCCGAGCCGGCAGGCGGGGAAGAGTTCGCGCATACCGTTCTTGAGTTCTTCGATGGCACGGCGCGGGATGCTGCGGTCCTGGCCGACCAGTTCGATGCGGCCAGCCACTCTCAGACGCTGCCCGAGGCGGGCGTAGACGATCTTGCGGGCGATGTCGGTGATGGAGACCTGTGGTGCGGCCGCACGGCTGGTGTCGTCCTCCAGCGGTACGGTGATGCTGTAGCCCTTGAGCGGATAGAGCGGCAGGCGCAGGTCGAGCAGGCGGGCGAAGTCGCTGCTGTCGGCCCCCAGCGCCAGGACGAAGCGGTCGGCCTCTAGCCATTGGCCGCCGGCCTGGACGGCGCGCAGGGCCTGGCCTTGACGGTCGTCACGCCGTACGGCGTCCACGCGTGCGCCGCCGATGAAACGGAAATTCGGGTCGGCCTGCATGACGTCCACCAGTGCGCGGCAGAACTGCGGGCAGTCGCCGGCTTCCTCGCTGGGGGTGTAGACGCCGCCGGCCCAGTCGCGTTGCGAATGACCCAACGCGGGCTCGATGCGGATGCATTCGGCCGCGCCCAGCACTTCCTGCTGGCAACCGTATTGCGCCTGGAAGCGTACCTGTGCAGCGGCCGACTCCAGTCCCTGGGCATCGGTGAACATCACCAGCTTGCCGGAGCGCTGGTAGTCGAAGGACAGGTTCAGGCCGGCATTCCACTGGGTCAGCTGGTCGCGGCTGTAGAAGGCCAGTTGCAGCAGGTCGAGGGTGGTGTGGCGCACGCGCTCGGCGTTGCAGCAGCGCAGGAACTGGGCCAGCCAGCGATATTGCGCGCCGTCCAGGGTGGGTTTGATGGTCAGCGGCGATTCCTTGCTGAACATGTAGTAAGCCCATTTGGTCCAGACCGAGGGGTCGGCCAGCGGCGCCACGTAGGAGTAGCTGAGCTGGGCGCCATTGCCCTGGCTGGTGCCGGCGCCGGGCTGGTCGTGTGCATCGATCAGGCTGACCTGGTGGCCATCCTGGAGCAGGCGGTAGGCAGTGGTCACGCCGATTACGCCGGCGCCCAATACGCAGATATGCATGGTGTTTCGTGAAAGTCAGTCAAGAACCGCGCAGCACTAGCTGCAGCGGATCAGCAGGAGACTACCTAAGAGGCGCCCGGGTGTCACATGCCGAATCGGCATGAACTTGTGCGCTCGCGCACAAGGGTTTTGCACCAGCAATCTCCGGCGCCGGGCGATGCTGCGCTACAATAGCGCCCGATGCAGGCCAGACAGCCGCTGGCCGCCTTCGCAAGGAGGCGGCGGGAGGAAGGTCCGGACTCCACAGAGCAGGGTGACGGTTAACGGCCGTCCGCTGAAAGCCGGCGCAAGCCGGTATAAGGCGAGGAACAGGGCCACAGAGACGAGCGTATTAAGTTACGGTGAAACGCGGTAACCTCCACCCGGAGCAATTTCAAATAGGCACGCGTTGATGTGGCTCGCGGAGCGTGCGGGTAGAAAGCTTGAGCGGCGGAGTGATCCGTCGCCTAGAGGAATGGCTGTCATAGCGGGTTTCCCGCCGTAACAGAATCCGGCCTACCGGCCTGCTTCACTGAATTTCCTTCCATTAAAACACTGCGGCCCGCGGGCACTGCGGGTTCGCGCAAGAGACCCCAGGAGACCCATGAACCAAGTAGCCGCACCCGTGCTGTTCGAAGAACTGACAGCCGCCAACGGCCGCCGCATCGGCATCGCCACCCTCGCTTCCGAAAAGACCCTGCATGCCATCTCGCTGGAGATGGTCAGCCTGTTGACGCCGCAACTGCAGCGGTGGCAGGCTGATCCCGGCGTGGCGATGGTGCTGCTGCAGGCGCAGGGTGAAAAAGCCTTCTGCGCCGGTGGCGACCTGCAGCAACTCTATCGTTCCATGCGCGAACATCACGCCTCGCCCGAGCGCGAGGACATCCGCGCCAATCACTACGCGGCCGAATTCTTCGAGCAGGAATATCGCCTGGATTATCTTATCCACAGCTTCGCCAAGCCCATCCTGTGTTGGGGGCATGGCATCGTCATGGGCGGTGGCATCGGTCTGATGGCCGGTTGCAGCCATCGGGTGGTCACTGAAAAGTCGCGCCTGGCGATGCCGGAAATCACCATCGGCCTGTACCCGGACGTGGGCGGCAGCTGGTTCCTGGCTCGCATGCCGGGCAAGACCGGGGTGTTCCTGGCACTGACCGGGGCCAACCTGAACGCCAACGATGCGCTCTTTGCCGGTCTGGCGGACTACCGGGTGGCGCAGGCGGCCAAGCAGTCGGTGATCGATGCGCTGCTGCAGCAGCCGTGGGGCCAGGGGCGTGATGCGGAGTTGCTCGATCGCGTACTGGCGGCTGCGCAAGGCGCATCGGTGCAGGAGGGGGCGGCGGTGTTTGCGTCGTCCAACCTGCGGACGCATTACGACCAGATCGAGGCCCTGTGCCGCCAGCCCAGCCTGCCGGAGATCGTGGACGGCATCCTCGCGCTGCAGACCGATGACCCCTGGCTGACCAAGGCCATGGCGACCCTGCGCGCCGGATCGCCTGGTTCGGCGTGGCTAGGTTACGCCTTGCAGAAGCGGGTGCGTCCTTTGTCTCTGGCCGAGGTATTCCGGCTGGAATTCGTGGTGTCGCTGCATTGCGCGGCGCGGCCGGATTTCGTCGAGGGTATCCGTGCGCTGATCATCGAGAAGGACCAGAAGCCGCAATGGAATCCGGCTTCCCTGGGCGCTGCCACGCCGGAATGGGTGGAGGGCTTCTTTGCCGATCCCTGGTCGCCAGACCAGCATCCGCTGGCCGACCTGGCCGCCTGAACCAGCAAGCAGCCCTGGCCGCACCTCTGCGGATTAGAGGCCCAGTGCGCTCAGGCCGGGGTGGTCGGCCGGGCGCGGGGCTGAGCGGTCCCAGTGGAACTTGCGTTCGGACTCCTTGATGGGCAGGTCATTGATGGAAGCATGGCGGGTCCGCATCAGGCCATGCTCGTCGAATTCCCAGTTCTCATTGCCGTAGGAACGGTACCAGTGTCCCGAATCGTCGTGCCATTCGTAGGCGAAGCGCACGGCGATGCGGTTGCCTTCGTGCGCCCAGACTTCCTTGATCAGACGGTAATCCTGTTCGCGGGTCCACTTGCGGGTGAGGAAAGTGACGATCTCGGCGCGGCCGGTGATGAAGTCGGCACGGTTGCGCCAACGGCTGTCTTCGGTGTAGGCCAGCGAAACGCGTTGCGGGTCGCAGGAATTCCAGGCGTCCTCTGCGGCGCGAGCCTTCATGGCTGCGGTCTCACGAGTGAAGAGAGGTAGCGGCGGGCGTTGGGCGGGGCTATTCATCGACGGTCTCCTCGGGTGCGCCGGACCAGCCGGCAGGTCATGGGATGTGGCGGAAGACGGGAACAAAACGCGGGTGCAACGGCATTGAGTTCATATGAAACCGAAAAAATTCTAGGCGCTACGCTCTGCCTTGGCAAACGGAGATAAGGGATGGATCGGACTTGCGAGGCGGTATGTGCAGCGCGTGCGGAGAACTGTGCTGACGATGCGTGCTACTGCGGGGACGTTACTGCGGGGCTGTACTGCGGAGGGAAGGCGGTGGAGGGGGAGGACGGCCGATCCGAGTGGATCGGCCTCGATTTGAATGCCATGAATCTGTTTCATGGCATTCAAATGCGTGAAATTATTTCTTCTTCTTGTTCACGGCTTCCTTGAAAGCCTTGCCAGCCGAGAACTTCACGGTGGTTGCAGCGGCGATCTTGATTTCTTCGCCGGTTTGCGGGTTGCGGCCGGTACGGGCAGCGCGCTTGCCGGTGGAGAAGGAACCGAAGCCGACCAATTGCACGGTATCGCCCTTGGTCACGGCCTTGATGATGTTCTCGATGACGGAGTCCAGCGCGCGCTGAGCTGCTGCCTTGGAGATTTCGGTGTCGGCGGCGATAACGTCAACCAATTCAGATTTGTTCACTTTTAAATTCCTTTCACTGTTAAGGTGCCCAGATTTTAGCACTGGAATGAGGCGGATTCGCAAGCCCTATCTGCGTTTTCAGCCGATTTGACCTGGTCTTGACCGACCTTGATTGAAAAAAATCGACCTGCTTTTCAGCACCGTTGAACGGACCGTGGAGGCCCCGTTTTGGTGTATCGATCTCCCCAAAGACACGGATAGTAAAAGGTGGTCGCCGCCGAAGTCAAAACAAAAACGCGTCAGGGCATTCATTTGATGAAGAATTTGATCAAGAACTGTGCTCACGCGCCGGCACATCCTCCATTTCGTCGCCCATTTCGTCGGGCATTGGCGACTCTGTTTTCTTCATCGGCTGTTCGTGTCTGATCGCGGCCGACGTCTTGAATTGGCTTTTTTATCGTTTCAGTGCGCGATCGGCAAGCTTCCGGGGAACTAAAGTTGCACTGCAAAATCCATGTCGCTTTCTCTTTGCACTCGCAAAATCGGAGGGTGGCAAGAGCTCTTTTCGAGCGCCCCGGTCACCGCCCCGAAATCGCGCACGCCAGCTCTTCCATGCCGCGCAAATCCGCGTAGTTACGCAATTCTGACGATAAACACATGTGTAAAGCTCAGGTTGCACCTTCAATGTAAATGCTAAGTCCTTCATTTTCTTCGAAAAACTTCTGAAAACGCTGTTTTAAGGAAGTGCGCTAAGTCTTTGACTTTATTAGCAAAATCCCCGTTTTTCCCTGTGTATACCGCTTGACCTGCAATAGTGCATCCTCTAAAGTGGGCGGCAGTGTCAAAAAGTGTTTTTTTGTGGGGCATTTTGTGGATTCATTTGCATTTGCCTAAGGTGACACCACACCCGATCAGCAATCTCACTCGCCAGAGGCGAAGGAAAAAACAGTGTTCCAGGGCGCGTCAGCACTCAATCTCGATGCCAAAGGACGGATGACCATTCCGGCCAAGCATCGTGACGCCCTGATTGTGCAGTGCGAAGGGCGAGCCACCGTGACGCGCCATCCGCATGGTTGCCTGCTGTTCTTCCCGCGCCCGACCTGGGAGACGCATCGTGAGCAGATCGCCAACTGGCCGATGTCGGCCCGTGCCTGGCAGCGCATCTTCCTGGGCAATGCCCAGGATGTGGAGCTCGACAGTGCCGGCCGCATCCTGATCGCGCCGGAGTTGCGCGCCGCCGTTGGTTTGCAGCGCGACGTGATGTTGCTGGGCATGGGTAGCCATTTCGAAATCTGGGATGCCGTCAAGCTGGCTGAAAGTGAAGCCGAGGCTGTGGCGGGCGGTATGCCGGATGTGTTGAGTAATTTTTCCTTCTGACGGCCGGACAAGATGAATCTGCAACCGGTGCCCGAGCTGCAGCACCGCACCGTGCTGTTGGAAGAAGCCGTGGACGCGCTGGCCATCGAGGGCGAGCGCGCCAATGGCGTTTATCTGGACGGTACCTTCGGTCGCGGCGGTCATAGCCGCGCCATCCTCTCCAGGTTGGGCCCGCAGGGCCGTCTGATCGCATTTGATAAGGACCCGTTGGCCATTGCCACGGCGCAGAAGATCGATGATGCACGCTTCGAGATCGTGCATGACAGCTTCGCGACCATGGACCAGGCGCTTGCCGAACGCGGCATCGCGCAGGTCGACGGGGTGTTGATGGATTTGGGTATTTCGTCGCCGCAGGTGGATGACGCCGCGCGCGGCTTCAGCTTTCGCTTGGATGGCCCGCTGGACATGCGCATGGATACCACGCGTGGCATGTCGGCAGCGGATTGGCTGGCAACGGCAGACGAACAGCAGATTGCAAAGGTGATACGTGATTATGGGGAAGAACGGTTTGCTCTTCAGATTGCAAAGAAGATTGTTGCTGGCCGGGCAATCCAGCCAATTTCAAGCACACGACAGCTTGCCGCGCTCGTGGCACAGGCCGTCAAAACCCGCGAGAAAGGCAAAGATCCGGCCACTCGCACATTTCAGGCTGTACGGATTTTCGTCAATCAAGAGCTTGAAGAACTCGAGGTAGGACTGGAAAAAGCGTTCCGTCAGATGGCGCAGCACGGGAGATTGGTTGTGATCAGCTTTCACTCGCTGGAAGATCGCATCGTCAAGCAGTTCATGGCATCCAAGGCCCATGCACCGCAGCCCGACCGCCGCCTGCCGATTCGTGCGATCGACCTGCCGCAGGCCCCTGCACGCCTGCTGCCGCGGGTCATGCCCAGCGCGGCTGAAGTCGAATCCAATCCGCGTGCGCGCTCGGCGGTGATGCGCGGCCTGGAGCTGATCGTGGCACCTGCCGCTGGAGTGGCTGCGTGACCGGCCGCCTGTGCCTGCTGCTGACGGCCCTGCTGGTGGCGTGCGCGCTATCGGTGGTGAGCGCCCAGTACAAGGCACGCAGCCTGTTCATCGAGCTTGAGCGCGCCCAGAGCGCGGCTCGCCAGCTTGATGTCGACTGGGCGCAATTGCAACTGGACCAGTCCACCCTGGGCAAGAACGCCCGCATCGAGGAACTGGCCCGGCGTGACCTGAACATGATGCCGGTCACCTCCGCCCGCACCCAATACCTCACCGTGGGGGCACAATGACCAAGATGCCTCCGCGTCCCAACCTGGCAGGCAGCCGCGTGGCGGCTTCCAAGGGCGTGGCCTTCTCCTCCAATCCCATCCTGCAGGTCAAGTTGCCGGCATGGCGCTCGCGCTTCGTGCTGTTCGTGCTGTTCGTGGCCTTTGTCGCCCTGATCGTACGGGCCTTGTGGCTGCAGGGCGTGTCCACCGACTTCCTGCAGAAGCAGGGCGCCTCGCGCTACGCCCGCACCCTGGAACTGCCCGCCACGCGCGGCAAGATCACCGACCGCAATGGCCAGGTGCTGGCCTCGTCGGTGCCGGTCAAGGCGATCTGGGCCATTCCCGACGACGTCCAGGCCGCGCCCAAGGACAAGCTGGTGCAACTGGCCAAGCTGCTGGAAATGAGCGATGCCGAGCTGCGCAAGAAGCTGGATTCGGATCGCAGCTTCGTCTACCTGAAGCGCCAGGTCGAGCAGGATACCGCCGACAAGATCGTCAAGCTGGGCATCCCCGGCGTGGAAACCCGCAAGGAATACAAGCGCTTCTACCCCGAGGGCGAGGTGATGGCGCACGTGGTCGGCTTCACCAACATCGAAGATGCCGGGCAGGACGGCATGGAGCTGGCCGCCCAGAAGACACTGGCCGGCATGACCGGCAGCCGGCGCGTCATCAAGGACCGCCTGGGCCGTGTGGTGGAAGACATCGAATCCATCCGCGAACCGCATGACGGCCGCGACCTGACCCTGTCCATCGACAGCAAGATCCAGTACATCGCCTTCACCCAACTGAAGGAAGCGGTGGAGAAGTTCAAGGCCAAGGCCGGCGGCATCATCGTGGTCGACGCCAAGACCGGCGAAGTGCTGGCACTGGCCAACCTGCCCACCTACAACCCCAACGACCGCTCGGTGCTGACCGGCGCGCAGCTGCGCAACCGCGTCGTGACCGATACCTTCGAACCGGGCTCGACGCTCAAGCCGTTTACGGTGGCGCTGGCGCTGGACACCCATCGCGTCACACCCTCCACCGTGTTCCAGACCGCGCCCGGCAAGATGACCATCGGCACCGCCACCATCGGCGACTCGCATGCCCACGGCCCGCTGACGGTGGCCCAGATCATCGAGAAATCGTCCAACATCGGTACCGCCAAGATCGCCCTGGGCATGCCGCCCGAAGAGATGTGGGAAATGTTCACCACGGTCGGGTTCGGCCAGCAGCCCAAGTTCGGCTTCCCGGGCGCCGTGGCCGGCCGCGTGCGTCCGTACAAGTCCTGGCGTCCGATCGAACAGGCCACCATGAGCTATGGTCACGGTATCTCGGTATCGCTGATCCAGCTGGCGCATGCCTACCTGATCTTCGCCCGCAATGGCGACATCATTCCGCTGTCCTTCACCAAGGTCACCGACTCGCCCATCGGCCAGCGTGTGATCTCGGCCGATACCGCCCTGCAGATGCGCCGCATGCTGGAAACCGTGGTTGCCCCCGGTGGTACCGCGCCGCAGGCCCAGGTGCCGGGTTATCGCGTGGGTGGCAAGACCGGTACCGCCTACAAGATCGAGGGCGGCAAGTATGTGCGCAAGTATGTGGCGTCCTTCTCGGGCATCGCCCCCATGTCGGACCCGCGCCTGATCATCTCGGTCATGATCGACGAGCCGCAAGGCCAGCACTATGGCGGCCCGGTGGCCGGCCCGGTGTTCGCCAACGTGGCCGCCAATGCCCTGCGTGCATTGAACGTGCCGCCGGACTCCAGCGTGACCAACATCATCATTCCCAAAGAACCGCTTGAGGAGAGCATGTAATGTCCAAGCGCGTTCTGAGCCTGCAAGACATACTCGCCTGGCTGCGCCAGGCGGCGCCGTCTGCGCAACTGACGTCCGATTCGCGTCGTGTGGCGCCGGGCGACGTCTTCTTCGCCTACGTGGGCGACGCCGATGGACGCTCCTATATCGCCGATGCCGTCGAGCGCGGTGCGGCTGCGGTCGTCTATGAAGCCGAGGGCTACACCTGGCCGCAAGAGGTCGACGAACCGCACCTGGCCGTGCCCGATCTCAAGGCGCAGGCCGGCGAGATCGCCGCCGCCTGGTATGGGCAGCCCGACCAGGGCATGCTGACCGTGGCCGTCACCGGCACCAACGGCAAGACCTCCTGCTCCTGGTGGCTGGGTAGCGCCCTGTCGCGCCTGCCGGCCATCAGCAATGCCGGCGTGATCGGCACCCTGGGCGTGGGCAGCTTCGTCGGTGGCAAGCAGCAGGGCTTTGATGTGACCGGCTACACCACCCCGGATGCCGTGCTGCTGCAGCGCAGCCTGTCCCGGCTGGCCCAGGGGCGCGTCACGGCGCTGGCCATCGAGGCTTCCTCGATCGGGCTGGCACAAGGGCGCATGAACGGCATGCATGTGGATGTCGCCCTGTTCACCAATTTCACGCGTGATCACCTGGATTTCCACGGTGACATGCAGACCTATGAAGACGCCAAGCGCAAGTTGTTCCAGTGGCCCGGCCTGAAGCACGCCGTGCTCAATCTGGACGATCCCATGGGCCTGCGCCTGCTGCCCTTGCTGGCGGGTCGCCAGGTGCCGGTGATCGGCTACGCGCTGGCCGAAGAGGCTGACGCCCAGGCGGCCGGCATCCCCACGCTGCGCGCCAGCCAGTTGCGCAGCAGCCATGCCGGTACCGTGTTCCATGTCGATTCGCCCTTCGGCAGCGGCCAGGTCAAGACCCAGTTGGTGGGCCGCTTCAATGTCAGCAATGTGCTGGGCATCATGGGCGTGCTGCTGACGCAAGGGTTGGCCTGGGACGCCGTCGTGGCGGCCGCTGCCGCCCTGACGCCCGCGCCTGGCCGCATGCAGCAGTTCGGCGGACCGGACGTGCCGCTGATCGTGATCGATTACGCGCATACCCCCGATGCGCTGGACAAGACCCTGTCCGCGCTGCGCCAGGTCGCTACCCAGCGTGGCGGCCAGCTGTGGTGCGTGTTCGGCTGCGGGGGCGATCGCGATCCGGGCAAGCGCCCGCAGATGGGCCAGATCGCCGAGCAGGCCGACCATGTGGTGCTGACCAGCGACAATCCGCGCAGCGAAGACCCGCAAGCCATCATCGAACAGATCTGCGCCGGCATGAGCCGCGTGGAACCGGTCGTGCTGGCCGACCGCGCCGGCGCCATCCTGTGGGCCATCCGCCACGCCACCCGCGCCGATGTGGTGCTGCTGGCCGGCAAGGGCCATGAGGCCTACCAGGAAATCGCCGGCAAGAAGTTGCCCTTCCTCGACGCCGACCATGTCGCCCTGGCGCTGGCTGCGCGCTCGACCATGATGGGGGGCGCATGATGCGGTTCGACTTCAGCCAGATGCTGGAATGGATCCGCACCGCCGAGGCTGCGGCCTCGGCCCATACGGTGCCTGGTGTAATCAATGCGCCGGCCGGTGAGCTGATCCTCAACGACGTCGTCACCGACAGCCGGGCGGTCAAGCCCGGCAACGTGTTTGTGGCGCTGCGCGGCGAGCGTTTCGATGCGCACGACTTCCTTGATGCCGTGGCCGCCCAGGGTGCTTCCGCCGTCGTGGTCGAACGCGTACCGCCGGGCTCGACACTGCCGGCCATCGTGGTGCCGGACAGCCGCGCCGCGCTGGGCCAGATCGCCCATGGCTGGCGTCACCGCCGCGCGATCCCGGTCATCGGCGTGACCGGCAGCAACGGCAAGACCACGGTCAAGGAAATGATCGCCGCGATCCTGGCGGCCGCCTTCGGTGAAGACGGCTACCTGGGCACGCGTGGCAACTTCAATAACGAGATCGGCGTGCCGCTGACCCTGTTCCGCCTGCGCGACCAGCATCAGGCTGCCGTCGTCGAGATGGGCATGAACCATCCGGGCGAGATCGCGGTCCTCTCTCGCATCGCTTCGCCGACGCTGGGCCTGGTCAACAATGCCCAGCGCGAGCACCAGGAATTCATGGCCAGCGTGGAAGCGGTGGCGCGTGAAAACGGCGCCGTGATCCGCCACCTGCCGGCCGATGGCGTGGCCGTGTTCCCGGCCGACGACGACTTTACCGCCCTCTGGCGCGAAGAGGCCGGCACGCGGCGGGTGCTGAGCTTCGGCCTTACGCCGCAAGCCGATGTCAGCGCCACCTATCAGGCCGGCACGTTCGGCAGCAGCCTGCAGGTCACCGTCAAGGGGCTGGCCGTTCCCCCGGCGCAGTTCAAGCTCGAATTGGCCGCCGTGGGTGAACACAATGTCCGCAATGCGCTGGCAGCAGTTGCCTGCGCACTGGGTTCCGGCATCGCGGTCGAGGCCGTGGTGCGTGGGCTGGAAAGCTTTGCCCCGGTCAATGGCCGCCTGCAACGCAAGCAGGCCGTCAGCGGCGCCCTGGTGATCGACGACACCTACAACGCTAACCCCGATTCGGTGCGCGCCGCCATCGACGTGCTGGCCGCCATCAGCGGCCCACGCGTGCTGGTGCTGGGCGACATGGGCGAGGTCGGCGACCAGGGGCCGCAATTCCACGCCGAGATCGGCGCCTATGCGCACAGCCGCGGCATCCCGCTGTTCTTCGCGTTGGGCGAACTGAGCAGGCACGCCGTCGCGGCCTTCGGCGCACAGGCAAGGCATTTCGACGATATCGCTGCCCTCAATGCAGCGGTGGAGCAGGCCGCACCGCAAGGTGCGACCGTTTTGGTAAAAGGTTCACGCTTCATGAAGATGGAGCGAGTTGTACAGCATCTGGTCAACGTTGAATCCAACACGCAACATCAACAGGAGACCCATTAGCATGCTGGTCTGGCTCGCACAGAATTTTCAACAGGATTTCGGCTTTCTGCGCCTGTTCAACTTCATCACCTTCCGCGCGGTGTTCGCCACGCTGACGGCGTTGTTGATCGGCATGATCGCAGGCCCGGCCGTGATCCGCATGCTGACCCGCATGAAGGTCGGCCAGGCGGTGCGCACCGATGGTCCCCAGACCCACCTGATCAAGTCCGGCACCCCCACCATGGGCGGCGTGCTGATCCTGATCGGCATTGGCATTTCCACGTTGCTGTGGGCCGACCTGTCCAACCGTTTCGTCTGGATCGTGCTGATCGTCACGCTCGGTTTCGGCGCCGTCGGCTGGGTCGATGACTATCGCAAGGTGGTCTATCGCGACCCGCAGGGCATGCGCTCGCGCGAAAAGTATTTCTGGCAGTCGCTGATCGGCCTGGTGGCTGCGTTCTACCTGGCCTTCTCGGTCTCGGAAGTGAGCAACATGAAGGTCTTCGACCTGTTCGTGGCGTGGGTACGTTCCGGCTTCAGCCTGGACCTGCCGCCCAAGGCCGACCTGATCGTGCCGTTCTTCAAGACGGTCACCTATCCGCTGGGTGTGTGGGGCTTCATCGCGCTGACCTATTTCGTCATCGTCGGCACCAGCAATGCCGTCAACCTGACCGACGGCCTGGATGGCCTGGCCATCATGCCCACCGTGCTGGTGGGCGCCGCGCTGGGCCTGTTTGCCTACCTGACCGGCAATGCCAGCTACGCCAAATACCTGTTCATCCCGCACATCCCGGGAGCCGGCGAACTGCTGATCTTCTGCGGCGCCATGGGCGGCGCGGGCCTGGCCTTCCTCTGGTACAACGCCTACCCGGCGCAGGTGTTCATGGGTGACGTCGGCGCGCTGGCGCTGGGCGGCGCCCTGGGTACCATCGCCGTGATCGTGCGCCAGGAGATCGTGCTCTTCATCATGGGTGGCATCTTCGTGGTGGAGACCCTGTCGGTGATGATCCAGGTGGCCTATTTCAAATATACGAAGAAGCGGTTCGGCACCGGCCGCCGCGTGCTGTTGATGGCGCCGCTGCACCATCACTACGAGCAGAAGGGCTGGAAGGAAACCCAGGTGGTGGTCCGTTTCTGGATCATCACCATGATGTTGGTGCTGGTGGGCTTGTCGACGCTGAAGCTGCGCTGAAGTCTGCTTCACCCCGTAGCAGGAAAGAAATCACGGCGCCCTTGCTGACCATGTCAGGGCTGCCTTTGTAGCAAGCAGGTTCTAGAGAAGTGAGTTTGGAAACAACGATGAATTACTCGGGCAAACACGTTCTGGTGCTCGGACTCGGTGAGTCCGGCCTGGCAATGGCGCGGTGGCTGGTCTACTGCGGCGCCAGCGTGCGCGTGGCCGATACCCGTGGCGAAGCGGCCCTGGCCGAGCGCCTGGCCGCCCTGCGCGGTGACGCACCCGAGGCCCAGGCCGTGTTGGGCCAGGCCTTGTCGCCCTCCCTGCTGGAGGGCGTGGACTTCGTCACCGTCAGCCCGGGCCTGGCACCCGATGGCGAACTTGCCGCCTTGATGCCGGCCATCGCAGAGCGCGGCCTGCCGCTGTGGGGTGAGATCGAACTGTTCGCCCAGGCGCTGGCCGCCTTGCGCGAAGAAACGCTGTACCAGCCCAAGGTCCTGGCCATCACCGGCACCAACGGCAAGACCACGGTGACGCGCCTGACCGGCCTGCTGTGCCAGCGCGCCGGCCTGTCGGTGCAAGTGGCCGGCAATATCAGCCCGGCCGCGCTGGATGTGCTGCGCGAAGCGGTGATCCGGGACAAGGTCTTCCTGGCCGAACTGGCCGAGCAGGATGCGATCGCCGCAGCCCAGGCGCAGGCCGAAGCCGAGGCGCAAGCCGCCCAGCAAGCCGTGCTGGATGCCCAGCAGGCGGCCGAGGCCGAAAAGCATCGTCGCGCCGCCGCCCGGATCGAAGAAGCGGCAGCGATTGCCGTGCCGGTGCTGCAGGCCGATCTGCCGGCTGATTCATCCGCTGATCTGTCGACTGATGCATCCGCTGCCCCGCAGCTGGATCTGCTGGCAACGGCTGACGACGGCGAAGCGACCGGGCCGGTGCAACAGCCGCACGAGTCTGTCGAAACAGACCTGCCTGCCGCTGAGATTACCGAGGCCACTGAGACCGCCGGGGCGACAGAAGCCCCTGAAAACGCTGAGCTGGCCGAAGCGCCAGTCGCTGCAGAAACAGTCGATCCCGCCGTCGCCGCCACCCTGGAAGTGGCTTCCGACGTCGTGCCGCAGGCCGAACCCGATATGCCCGCCACGACTGGCGAAGCGATGAACTTGGGCGACTTCATGGAAGTCTCCCGCAAGGCCGAGGAAGACGCGCTGGTGGAAGTCCCGCCACCGCCGCCGCCCGAGCCGACCTACCGTGGCAGCATGCCGCAGGCCTGGGTGCTGGAGCTGTCCAGCTTCCAGTTGCACACCACGCAGAGCCTGCAGCCGCATGCGGCCACCGTGCTGAACCTGACCCAGGACCATCTGGACTGGCACGGCAGCATGGAAAACTATGCCGCCGACAAGGCCCGTATCTTTGGCCAAGGCACCGTGCGCGTACTCAATCGTGACGATGCGCTGGTGATGGAGATGGCCTCCGGCGCCGCGCCGCTGTCGACCTTCGGCCTGGACGAACCGACCACGCCC
>NZ_AEEC02000057.1 GCF_000300975.2 Herbaspirillum frisingense GSF30
CGCAGCACCGGTGATCATGTTCTTCACATAGTCGGCGTGGCCTGGGCAGTCAACGTGCGCGTAGTGACGGTTGGCGGTTTCGTATTCGACGTGCGCGGTGTTGATGGTGATGCCGCGGGCCTTTTCTTCAGGCGCTGCGTCGATCTGGTCGTATGCCTTCGCTTCGCCGCCGAACTTCTTCGACAGAACGGTTGCGATTGCAGCGGTCAGGGTGGTCTTGCCGTGGTCAACGTGACCGATGGTGCCGACGTTCACGTGCGGCTTGGTCCGTTCAAACTTGCCTTTTGCCATTTTAAATTTCCTTCAAAAGAACGATGTGTTCGATGTTCAATATTCAATGATTGGCTGGTGATCCAGCCGGCGATCCCTTCCGCACGGAAGAGACCGCCCTTGCTGCAACTTACTTGGCCTTGGAGGTGACGATTGCGTCGATCACGTTCTTGGGCGCTTCGGAGTAATGCTTGAATTCCATCGAGTAGGTTGCACGGCCTTGGGTAGCCGAACGCAGCGTGGTCGAGTAACCGAACATTTCCGACAGAGGCACTTCGGCCTTGATGATCTTGCCACCGCCGCCGGCGATTTCATCCATGCCTTGCACCATACCGCGGCGGGACGACAGGTCGCCCATCACGGTACCGGCGTAGTCTTCCGGGGTTTCCACTTCGACAGCCATCATCGGTTCCAGGATGACCGGGCTGGCGCGACGGCAACCGTCCTTGAAGGCCATCGAGCCGGCCATGCGGAAGGCGTTTTCGTTCGAGTCCACATCGTGGTACGAACCGAAGAACAGGGTGACCTTCACGTCAACCACCGGGTAACCGGCCAGCACGCCGGTGTTCAGGGTTTCACGCACACCCTTTTCAACGGCCGGGATGAATTCGCGAGGAACGGTACCGCCCTTGATGGCGTCGACGAACTCGAAGCCCTTGCCGGCTTCTTGCGGCTCGATCTTCAGCACGACGTGACCGTATTGACCACGACCACCCGACTGCTTGACGAACTTGCCTTCGGATTCTTCGCAGGTCTTGCGGATGGTTTCGCGGTAGGCCACCTGCGGCTTGCCGACGGTGGCTTCAACGTTGAATTCACGCTTCATGCGGTCAACGATGATGTCCAGGTGCAGCTCGCCCATACCGGCGATGATGGTCTGGCCCGATTCTTCGTCGGTACGCACGCGGAAGGACGGATCTTCAGCAGCCAGGCGGTTCAGGGCCAGGCCCATCTTTTCCTGGTCGGCCTTGGTCTTGGGCTCGACAGCCTGCGAGATCACCGGCTCGGGGAAGACCATGCGCTCCAGCACGACCATTGCCTTGTCGTCGCACAGGGTGTCACCGGTGGTGGTGTCCTTCAGGCCCACGACGGCGGCGATGTCACCGGCCATCATTTCCTTGATTTCTTCACGCTGGTTGGCGTGCATCTGAACGATACGGCCGATACGTTCCTTCTTCGACTTCACCGAGTTCAGCACGGTGTCGCCCGAGTTCAGGGTACCGGAGTAGCAGCGGATGAAGCACAGCTGACCAACGAACGGGTCGGTAGCGATCTTGAAGGCCAGGGCGGAGAACTTCTCGTCGTCCTTGGCTTCGCGCACGACCGGCTCGTCATCTTCGTTCAGGCCCGGAACCGGGGGAATGTCCACCGGCGACGGCAGGTACTCGATCACGCCGTCCAGCATGGCTTGCACGCCCTTGTTCTTGAAGGCGGTACCGCACATCATCGGGACGATTTCGCCGGAGATGGTGCGTTGACGGATCGCGCCCTTGATTTCGGCTTCGGTCAGGTCGCCTTCTTCCAGGTACTTGTTCATCAGGTCTTCCGATGCTTCAGCAGCGGTTTCGACCAGGTTTTCGCGCCACTTCTGCGCGTCAGCCTTCAGATGCTCGGGGATGTCGCGGTAGTCGAACTTCATGCCCTGGGAAGCGTCGTCCCAGTAGATCGCGCGCATCTTGACCAGGTCGATCACGCCTTCGAAGTTTTCTTCGGCGCCGATAGGCACTTGCATCGGGATCGGGTTGGCCTTCAGGCGGGCGCGCATCTGGTCGTAGACCTTGAAGAAGTTGGCACCGGTACGGTCCATCTTGTTGACGAAGGCCAGACGCGGGACCTTGTACTTGTTGGCCTGACGCCACACGGTTTCCGACTGGGGCTGCACGCCGCCGACTGCGCAGTAGACCATGCAGGCGCCGTCGAGCACGCGCATCGAGCGTTCGACTTCGATGGTGAAGTCAACGTGACCCGGGGTGTCGATGATGTTGATGTGGTGGGCCGGGAAATTGTTCGCCATGCCCTTCCAGTAACAGGTGGTCGCAGCGGAGGTGATGGTGATACCACGCTCTTGTTCCTGCTCCATCCAGTCCATGGTGGCGGCGCCGTCGTGCACTTCACCGATCTTGTGGTTCACACCGGTGTAAAACAGCACGCGCTCGGTCGTGGTGGTTTTGCCAGCATCGATGTGCGCGGAGATACCGATGTTGCGGTAGCGCTCAATGGGGGTCTTGCGAGCCATGATTTATTCCTAAGTCTTTAATGCACGAAACCGAGCGTCATTTTTTTCAAATAAACGCTCGGCTCGAACCAATTTAAGATGCAGACCAGGGCACTCCCGGATAGAGAGGCTCTGGCCCAGTCTTTGTTAGAAGCGGAAGTGCGAGAACGCCTTGTTCGCTTCTGCCATGCGGTGCACTTCATCACGACGCTTCATGGCGCCGCCACGGCCTTCGGCGGCTTCCATCAGTTCACCACCCAGGCGCTGCGGCATCGACTTTTCGCTGCGCTTGTTGGCGGCTTCACGCAGCCAGCGCATCGACAGGGCCATACGGCGCACCGGACGCACTTCAACCGGCACCTGGTAGTTGGCGCCACCGACGCGGCGGGACTTCACTTCCACCATCGGCTTGCAGTTGTTCAGGGCTGCGGAGAACACTTCCAGCGGGTCCTTGCCCGACTTGGTCTGGATGTAGTCGAAGGCACCGTAGATGATGTTTTCAGCGACGGACTTCTTGCCCGACAGCATCAGCACGTTCACAAACTTGGCGACTTCAACGTTGCCGAACTTCGGATCCGGCAGAATTTCCCGCTTGGGGACTTCACGACGACGTGGCATTTCGATTCCTTTCAATCTTCAGTTGAGTGGGCGAACCCTGCTTCAACTTCGCCTGCACTCGCGGAGAGCCATCATGGCTTCCACTTACTCGGCCCGACCTGGACCGACTCTGAGTCTGTTCACACGACGCAGTGCGTCATGATAAACACCAATTATTACTTCTTCGCTGCCTTGGCGCGCTTGGCACCGTACTTCGAGCGAGCTTGCTTACGATCCTTGACGCCCTGGGTATCCAGTGCACCGCGAACCATGTGGTAACGCACACCCGGCAAGTCCTTCACACGGCCGCCGCGGATCAGCACGACGCTGTGTTCTTGCAGGTTGTGGCCTTCACCGCCGATGTACGAAATGACTTCGAAACCGTTGGTCAGACGCACCTTGGCCACCTTACGCAGCGCCGAGTTCGGCTTCTTCGGGGTGGTGGTGTAGACGCGGGTGCAAACACCGCGCTTCTGCGGGCTGTTTTCCAGCGCCGGCGATTTGCTCTTCACGATCGCGCGGACACGTGGTTTGCTAATCAGTTGATTGATGGTTGGCATCGTTTTAATCCAACAAAGTACAACATTGAAAACAGGTTCCGGAATCGGTTGCCCGGAACCACACAGGAAACTCTTGCGCGAAGACTACGCGCGTATCGGATTTAAGACCGGAAGGGAGATCAGCGTCGCAGAAGCGATGATTCAGACCAAAGAACGCATAAGCCCGGGAGAGCCTAAATTCGAGAACTCGCGAGTATATGCCTGAAATACCAGCGGGTCAACCGGGAGCGGCCTTTGGCGCGGATTTCAGGCCGTCTATGGCCATTTCACCACGGTTTTACAGTGGCAAAACGGCAATGTTTTCCAACTTGCAATAGAGGCCGCGATCAGGTGCGGGGCAAGTCTGCCACCATGCGGCGCCATTGTTCGGTTTCTGGCTGGCCGCGGTCCCGGCGCGAGAAGAAATTGACCAGTTGACGTCCGGCTGCATCGTAGAACTCCACCGAGGTGACGATGCCATGGTCGGTAGGCCGACGTACCACCCAACCGTGATGAATCGCGCCGCTGCGCGCATGCAGCTCGAAGTCGACAGCCGATGCGTTGTACCACTCCCCCATGATCGCAGTCTTGTCGATGAGGCCACTGTAGATCTGCGTCATGCCGCCGTTGCTGACGAACACCATGATCGGCTGGTGCCGCGACCTGGCATCCTCGATGAGCAGCTGCAGGGCCTGCGGTCCGATGCGCCAGGCGGATTGGCTACCGATCAGCTCCAGCGCCTGTTCGCGGCTGAGCTTCAGTTCCCGCAGCAGGCGCGGGAACTGGTGTACGTCGGTCAGCTCCTGCCACGACTGGCGCAATTCGGCGATATCGGCCGAGGAGGGGTTGCCACGCACGCCGGGGGCAGAAGCCGGCAAGGGCTCCGCCTGCAGCGCGGCCCGCTGGTCGGGCGAGCGGAACTGGCTGACCAGCCGCTCGAAGTCAGCGACATGCTGGTCATTGTCGAGATAGATCGTGTGCACCGCCTGCCCATGGCGATCGAAGAACTGCAGGCTGCGGCTGGTCTTGCCGTCCCGCCCTGGCTGGACCACGGCGAACGCGCTGCCCCACTGCGCAGCGCCAAAGCGCAGGTCGATGGCGCCGCCGGCCAGGCCGGTGCCCGGCACCACCCTGCCCTGCTCGTCGCGGCGTATCGGCGCCACCTCACCAGCACGTTCCAGCACCACATCGTCATTGCGGGTGATGGCCTTGATGCGCCCCAGTTCGGGGAGATGCTCGTAGAGCGCCTGGATGTCCTTGGCATCGGCCCCCAGCCGCGTGGCCTGCCAGGTGGTGCCGGCCGCCAGCAGTTGGGCCTCGGACACCCCCAGTTGGCGGGCCGCATCGCGCGGATGCAGCTTGGGCTGCGCCTGGCGCAGCTGGGACCAGCGTTGGGCCAGCGTGGGCGCCGTGTTGGCACAGCCGGCTGCGGCCAGCGTCGCTGCCAGCAGCAAGCCCAAGGTATGCAAGCGGATGGTTTGCTTGGGTCGGTTCATTGAAATTCCTTTCATACGTGCGGATGACTCAGTATTCGATCTTCAGGCTGACGTTGAAGCTGCGGCCGGGCTCGGTGTAGGCATCCTTGTTGATCGCGCTGTCTGCCAGCGACAGCCCCCGGATGTCGGTCCAGCTCCAGTACTTGCGATCGAACAGATTGCGGATGCCGGCGGTGACGGTCATGTTGGGGGTCAGGTGATAGCCACCCGAGAGGTCGGCTACAAAGAACGAAGGCGAGACGAAGTTGGTCGCCGTCGGAATGTCCGCCTTCTTCTTGGCGGCGTTGTAGATCAGGTCTGCCTGCGCGAACCCTTGCCGACTGCGTTCATAGCGCAGGCCTGTCACCACCGACAGCGGCGCCACCGACTCCAGCCCCTGCTCCACGCCATTGCTGGTGGTGGTCCCCTTGGTCCAGGCGAAGCCGCTCTTGAGCGTGAAGCCATTGTCGAGCTGGTAGTCGATGCGGGCTTCCAGCCCGTGGATCTCGGCCTTGGCCGCATTGCGATACTGGAAGATGGTGGGATTGGCCACCGTCAGGTTGCCCCCCACCGTCACCAGGTCGATGAAGTTGCGGTAGTTCCCTTTGTAGGCAGCAACGCTGTAACGCAGGGCACCGGGGCCTGCCGCCAGCTTGCCGCGCACACCCAGTTCCACCGTGTTGCTGGTCTCGGGCTTGAGGTCAGGATTGGAGACCTGCCTGTAGACGGTGTTGTTGAAGAAGGAATTGACCTCCTGCGGCGAGGGGGATCGGAAGCCACGCGCGTATTGGACATAGGGAATGAAGCCCGGTGTCACCTCGACCAGGAAGGCCAGGCGGGGCGAAAAGGCGCTGTCCCGGCTGCTCACTGCCGGCTGGCCGTTGGCGACGGCCTGGGCATCGTACTTGGCGCTGGCCTTGGGCTTGAGCTCATAAGCATCGAAGCGCAGACCGGCGATGGTGGTCAGTGCCCCGGTCCGCATTTCATCTTGCACATAGGCTCCCAGTTGCGTGTACTCGGTCTTGGGGAAGTACTGGCAGTACTGGGTGCCGGTGCAACTGCTCCAGCCGGTGCCGTTGGCGTTGACCTGCAAGGTGGACAGGCTCAGGTCCAGCCCGTAGACCAGCTTGTGGCGCCAGGCATCCGTGCCGAAATTGCTCTCGGCCAGGACGCTGCCGGCGAGCATCTGGTCACGGTAGGACACTTCACGGAATCGTGGCCGCACCAGAGATGGCGTGCTGGTACCGGCCTCGTAGGTGGTCTGGTCGGTATCGGCATTGCGGTAGCTGAGACTGGCCTTGATCTTCTGTATCCAGGGCTGCTCCGCATCTGCGTGCTCGTAAGCCAGCGTGGCACGCTGGCCCTTGGCCTTGCTGCTGGTACGGTAGTCGGTGATACCAGTGCCGAGTGCCGAGAGACTCTCGCCGCTGTCGCGCTCTTCGGTGGCCTGCAGAGTGAGCTTGAAGCTGTCCACCCCATTGGGCCGATACACCAGTTTGCCCAATGCCGACCGGTTGGTATAACTCATCGGATCGGGCGTGGTGCGGGCGCTGCCGCGCACGTCGTTGCTGCCCTTGTTGTCGGTCTCCTCGCCATGGCGGACATTGAGGACCAGCATCGCCTGCCATTGATCGCCGCCCCAGGCGGCGCTGGCTGCTGCACCGAAACTGTGGTCCGCGCTGTCGTAGGAAGGTTTGAACGAGAAATAGCTGCTTTTGCCGAACACATCGAGCAGGTCCGAGGGGTCCTTGGTGATGAAATTGACCGCCCCGGTCAGACCATCGCTACCGTAGAGCGAGGAGGCCGGCCCGCGCAAGACCTCGATGCGGCGATACAGTTCGGTATCGGTCGTGGCGCCCCGCCCTACGCTGGCCACGCCCTGGCTGAAGGCGCGCGGCATGCTGATGCCGTCCTCCAGCATCAGCACCCGGTTGCCATCCAGGCCGCGAATGCTGATGCCTTCGTTACCGCCCCGCCCGGTCGTGGCAGTCGCGCCGGTGATGCCCGACATCCGGTAGACCGAGCGTCGTACCTCGACACCGGGCTCATAGCGCAGGGCATCCTTGATGTCCCTGGCGTTATGGTCTTCCATTTCCTCCGACGTGATCACCGAGACGGTCGCCGCCGCGTGATCAAGATCGGTACTGCCGGAACGATTGGCCGTCACCACCACGTCCTGCAGCTTCTTGCCGCCGGCCTGGGCCAGGATGATGGATGGGTCTGGTTGACTGGATTGCTGGTCGGACGATTGCGCGAAAGCGCCGGCGCATAGCCACTGCTGCAGCGCCATCAACACGGCCGCTGCACACCTCGATTTGCATGGAAACACTGGTAACCACCCCTTGATCAGGTTCGGTTACTAGCGATTGCTGGCTACCTCTTGGAATGAAAACGACCTGCTGGCGCAGGCCGCGACGAAAGCTGTGCCGGGTCCCTCAGACTGTCACAGATGAGAATAATTATTATCTTGAGATGATAGGACATTCACTCATCCTTGGCAATGTCTGTCCCCTGTGCCCCCACCACGAACAGGGTGATGGTGCGCGTCGCACGGTCGAAAAAAAAACGGCGCCGGAATTGCTTCCGACGCCGTTCTGTCCTGCTGGCGTTCATTGCCGGGTGGCCCATCCTGCCGGCCACCCTGACGATGCAGTGCTTACGCTTCGCCTTCGACACCACCGAAGGATTCGGCCGAGGAGACTTCCTCGTCGCCGAACTCGGAGCGGGAGGCACGTTCGGCTTCGAGCAGTGCTGCACGCTCTTCGGCTTCCCATGCATCCTTTTCCTTGCGGGCGCGGTGGAAGGCCAGGCCGGTACCCGCCGGGATCAGGCGGCCGACGATGACGTTTTCCTTCAGACCGCGCAGGCCATCCTTCTTGCCCATGATCGCGGCTTCGGTCAGCACGCGGGTGGTTTCCTGGAACGATGCGGCCGAGATGAAGGAGTCGGTCGACAGCGATGCCTTGGTAATACCCAGCAGCACGTTTTCGTAGGTCGCCGGGATCTTGCCTTCGGCGTTCACGCGGTCGTTTTCGTCCAGCAGTTCGGAGCGCTCGACCTGCTCACCGGTGATGTAGTTGGTGTCGCCCGGCTCCACCACTTGCACGCGGCGCAGCATCTGGCGCACGATCACTTCGATGTGCTTGTCGTTGATCTTCACGCCCTGCAGACGGTACACGTCCTGCACTTCGTCGACGATGTAGCGGGCCAGCGCTTCGATACCCAGCAGACGCAGGATGTCCTGCGGGTCGGCCGGACCGTCCACGATCATTTCGCCCTTGTTCACCACCTGGCCATCGTGCACCAGCACCTGCTTGTCCTTGGTGATCAGGAACTCGTGCTTGGTGCCTTCCATGTCGGTGATTTCCAGACGCTGCTTGCCCTTGGTTTCCTTGCCGAAAGCAACGGTACCAGTGACTTCGGCCAGCATGCCGGCATCCTTGGGCGAACGTGCTTCGAACAGTTCGGCCACGCGCGGCAGACCACCGGTAATGTCACGGGTCTTCTGCGATTCGGTCGGGATACGGGCCAGCACTTCACCCACATGCACCTGCTGACCGTCCTTGACGGTGATCAGTGCGCCGACCTGGAAGCCGATGGTCACCGAGTGTTCGGTGCCGGCGATCTTCACTTCTTCGCCCTGTTCGTTCAACAGCTTGACCTGCGGACGCATGACCTTGGAGGACGGACCACGACGCTTCGCATCGATGACCACCAGGGTCGACAGACCGGTGACTTCGTCGATCTGCTTGGCCACGGTGGAGCCTTCTTCCACGTTCTCGAACTTCACGGTACCGGAGTACTCGGTGATGATCGGACGGGTCAGCGGATCCCAGGTCGCCAGCGCGGTACCAGCCTTGATGGTCATGCCATCCTTGACGATCAGGGTGGCGCCGTACGGCACTTTGTGACGCTCGCGCTCACGACCCAGGTCGTCGGTAATCAACACTTCGCCGGAACGGGAAATGACGATCTGTTCACCCTTGCCATTGGTCACATAACGCATCGTGGCGGTGAAGCGCACGGTACCGTTGGACTTGGCTTCCACCGAGGAGGCCACTGCTGCACGCGATGCCGCACCACCGATGTGGAAGGTACGCATGGTCAGCTGGGTACCCGGCTCACCGATAGACTGCGCTGCCACCACGCCGACGGCTTCGCCGGAGTTGACCAGCAGGCCACGGCCCAGGTCGCGGCCATAGCACTTGGCGCACAGACCATAACGGGTGTCGCAGGTCAGCGGGGTGCGGACCTTGACTTCGTCGATGCCCATGCGTTCGATCTCTTCGACCTTGTCTTCATCCAGCAGGGTGCCGGCTTCGAACAGGGTGGCTTGATCTTCCGGATTGACGATGTCGGTCGCTGCCACGCGGCCCAGGATACGGTCGCGCAGGGCTTCGATGACTTCACCGCCTTCGACCAGCGCCTTCATGGCCGAACCGTTGGAGGTGCCGCAATCGTCTTCGATCACGACCAGATCCTGGGTCACGTCCACCAGACGACGGGTCAGGTAACCGGAGTTGGCGGTCTTCAGCGCGGTGTCGGCCAGACCCTTACGGGCGCCGTGCGTCGAGATGAAGTACTGCAACACGTTCAGGCCTTCGCGGAAGTTCGCGGTAATCGGCGTCTCGATGATGGAGCCGTCAGGCTTGGCCATCAGGCCGCGCATACCAGCCAGCTGGCGGATCTGGGCGGCCGAACCACGGGCGCCGGAGTCGGCCATCATGTAAATCGCGTTGAACGATTCCTGGGTGGTCTTCTTGCCTTCGCGCGTGACGACGTCTTCCACCTTCAGCTGGTCCATCATGGCCTTGCCGACTTCGTCACCGGCCTTGCCCCAGATGTCCACAACCTTGTTGTAGCGCTCGCCCGCGGTCACCAGACCGGAGGAGTACTGCTGCTCGATCTGCTTGACTTCGGACTCGGCAGCGGCGATCAGGGTGGCCTTTTGCGGCGGCACCAACATGTCGTCCACGCAGATCGAGATACCGGCGCGAGTCGCCAGGCGGAAGCCCGACTGCATCAGCTGGTCGGCAAACACGACGGTGGCACGCAGACCGCACTTGCGGAAGGACGTGTTGATCAGCTTCGAGATTTCCTTCTTCTTCAGCGCGCGGTTCAGCACCGAGAACGGCAGGCCCTTGGGCAGGATCTCGGAGAGGATGGCGCGACCGATGGTGGTCTCGTAGCGCTTGACGGTACGCACGAATTCGCCGGTGACCGGATCCTTCGGATGTTCGACGATACGCACCGTGATACGGGTAGCCAGCTCGACTTCCTTGTTGTCGTAGGCGCGGATCACTTCCGAGACGTCCTGGAACATCATGCCTTCGTTCTTGCCGTTGATGGCTTCACGGGTGGCATAGTACAGACCCAGCACGATATCCTGGGACGGCACGATGGACGGTTCGCCGTTGGACGGGAACAGGATGTTGTTGGAGGCCAGCATCAGGGTGCGGGCTTCCATCTGCGCTTCGATCGACAGCGGAACGTGGACGGCCATCTGGTCGCCGTCGAAGTCGGCGTTGAACGCCGCGCAGACCAGCGGGTGCAGCTGGATCGCCTTGCCTTCGATCAGGACCGGCTCGAACGCCTGGATGCCCAGACGGTGCAGGGTCGGCGCACGGTTCAGCATGACCGGGTGTTCGCGGATGACTTCTTCCAGGATGTCCCAGACCACCGGTTCCTGTGCTTCCACCAGCTTCTTGGCAGCCTTGATGGTGGTCGACAGACCCATCAGTTCCAGCTTGTTGAAGATGAAGGGCTTGAACAGTTCCAGGGCCATCAGCTTGGGCAGGCCGCACTGGTGCAGCTTCAGCTGCGGACCCACCACGATGACCGAACGGCCCGAGTAGTCCACGCGCTTGCCCAGCAGGTTCTGACGGAAACGACCGCCCTTGCCCTTGATCATTTCGGCCAGCGACTTCAGCGGGCGCTTGTTGGCGCCGGTCATGGCCTTGCCGCGACGACCGTTGTCCAGCAGCGAGTCAACCGCTTCCTGCAGCATGCGCTTTTCGTTGCGCGTGATGATCTCGGGTGCGCGCAGCTCCATCAATCGCTTGAGGCGATTATTGCGGTTGATCACGCGGCGATACAGGTCGTTCAGGTCGGAGGTCGCGAAGCGGCCGCCATCCAGCGGCACCAGCGGACGCAGTTCCGGCGGCAGCACGGGCAGCACTTCCATGATCATCCACTCAGGCTTGATGCCCGAGCGCTGGAACGCCTCCAACACCTTCAGGCGCTTGGCGTACTTCTTGATCTTGGCTTCGGACTTGGAGTCCTTGAGTTCCTGGCGCAGGGTTTCCGCTTCGCGGTCGATGTCGATCGAGCGCAGCAGTTCGCGGATACCTTCGGCGCCCATGAAGGCGATGAAGTCGTCACCGTACTCTTCGTACTTGGCGGCGTAGTCGTCTTCGGACATGATCTGGCACTTCTTCAGCGGGGTCATGCCGGGATCGGTCACGACATAGGCTTCGAAGTACAGCACGCGCTCGATGTCGCGCAGGGTCATGTCCAGCACCATGCCCAGACGGGATGGCAGCGACTTCAGGAACCAGATGTGGGCAGTGGGGGAAGCCAGCTCGATGTGGCCCATGCGCTCACGGCGCACCTTGGCCAGGGTCACTTCCACGCCGCACTTCTCGCAGATCACGCCGCGGTGCTTCAGGCGCTTGTACTTGCCGCACAGGCACTCGTAGTCCTTGATGGGGCCAAAGATCTTGGCGCAGAACAGGCCATCGCGCTCGGGCTTGAAGGTACGGTAGTTGATGGTTTCCGGCTTCTTGACTTCGCCGAAGGACCACGAGCGGATCTTGTCAGGCGAGGCCAGACCGATCTTGATCGCGTCGAATTGTTCGTTTTGCTGGACTTGCTTGAATAGATCGAGCAGTGCTTTCATGTATCACTCCAGGTTGGCGTGAAAAAACTAAATTTACGTGTGGCCGGTTCACCCTGCTTAACCCTGTTCGCATCGGCGGGAGAGCCAACGAAAGCGCTGTTTCGTGGTGCCGCTCGATACCGGGACAGACCTCCCCAGCTTACTGCCGTACTTCTCTTGAATCTCGTGATTCGCTGATACTGAATTCTCGCTTCGCCGGAAAGACCGGCGGGGTGCGCAGCCTGCGCCGCGCACCCCTTTACATCATTCGCGTTCCAGGTCGATGTCGATACCCAGCGAGCGGATTTCCTTCACCAACACGTTGAAGGATTCCGGCATGCCGGCGTCGATCACGTGATCGCCCTTGACCAGGTTCTCGTAGACCTTGGTACGGCCGTTCACGTCGTCGGACTTGACGGTCAGCATTTCCTGCAGGACGTAGGAGGCGCCATAGGCTTCCAGTGCCCACACTTCCATTTCGCCGAAACGCTGGCCGCCGAACTGTGCCTTGCCGCCCAGCGGTTGCTGGGTCACCAGCGAGTACGGGCCGGTGGAACGTGCGTGCATCTTGTCGTCGACCAGGTGGTGCAGCTTCAGGTAGTGCATGTAGCCCACCGTCACGGTACGCTCGAAGGCTTCACCGGTACGGCCGTCATACATGGTGACCTGGTTCTTGGACGGGGTCATGCCCAGCTGCTTGGCGATCGGATCCGGGTAGGCCAGGTCCAGCATGCGGCGGGTTTCGTCCTCGTGCGCACCGTCGAACACCGGGGTCGCGAAGGGCACGCCCTTCTTCAGGTTTTCCACCAGCTCGACGATTTCCTCGTCGCTGAACTTGTCCAGCTCTTCCTGCTTGCCGGATTCGTTGTAGATCGTGGTCAGGAACTTGCGCAGTTCGGCGATCTTGGCCTGTGCCTGCACCATTTCGCCCAGACGCAGGCCCAGGCCCTTGGCGGCCCAACCCAGGTGAACTTCCAGAACCTGACCGACGTTCATACGCGAAGGCACGCCCAGCGGGTTCAGCACGATGTCGGCGGGGGTACCGTCGGCCATGTGCGGCATGTCTTCGATCGGCAGGATGCGCGAAACCACACCCTTGTTACCGTGACGACCGGCCATCTTGTCGCCAGGCTGCAGGCGACGCTTCACGGCCAGGTAGACCTTGACCATCTTCTGCACGCCCGGCGGCAGTTCGTCGCCCTGGGTCAGCTTCTTGCGCTTCTCTTCGAAGGCCAGGTCGAACTGGTGACGCTTCTCGGCGATGGATTCCTTGATGGCTTCCAGTGCGTTGGCGATGTCATCGTCGGCCGGACGGATGTCGAACCAGTGGAACTTGTCCAGATCGTCCAGGTAGGCCTTGTCCAGCTTGGTGCCCTTGACCAGCTTCTTGGGGCCGCCATTGGCGACCTTGCCGATCAGCAGGCGTTCCAGACGCTGGAAGGCATCGCCTTCCACGATACGCAGCTGGTCGTTCAGGTCCAGGCGATAGCGCTTGAGTTCATCGTCGATGATCTGCTGGGCGCGCTTGTCGCGCTGGATGCCTTCGCGGGTGAACACCTGCACGTCGATCACGGTGCCGACCATGCCCGAGGGCACGCGCAGCGAGGTGTCCTTCACGTCGGAAGCCTTCTCGCCGAAGATCGCGCGCAGCAGCTTCTCTTCCGGGGTCAGCTGGGTCTCGCCCTTCGGGGTGACCTTACCGACCAGGGTGTCGCCGGCTTCGACTTCTGCGCCGATGTAGACGATGCCCGATTCATCCAGACGTGCCAGCTGGTTCTCGGCCAGGTTGGAGATGTCGCGGGTGATTTCTTCAGCGCCCAGCTTGGTGTCACGGGCGACCACCGACAGTTCCTCGATGTGGATCGAGGTGTAGCGGTCATCGGCCACGACCTTTTCGGAGATCAGGATCGAGTCTTCGAAGTTGTAGCCGTTCCAGGGCATGAAGGCCACCAGCATGTTCTGGCCCAGTGCCAGCTCGCCCATGTCGGTCGATGCGCCGTCTGCGATCACGTCGTGCTTGGCGACGCGGTCACCGATCTTGACGATCGGACGCTGGTTGATGTTGGTGTTCTGGTTGGAACGGGTGTACTTGATCAGGTTGTAGATGTCCACACCGACTTCGCCGGCTTGCGCCTCGTCGTCGTTGACGCGGATCACCACACGGCCTGCATCGACATAGTCCACCACACCGCCACGCAGCGCTTGCACGGTGGTACCGGAGTCAACCGCCACGGTACGCTCGATGCCGGTGCCGACCAGCGGCTTTTCCGGACGCAGGCAAGGTACGGCCTGGCGTTGCATGTTGGCGCCCATCAGTGCACGGTTCGCGTCATCGTGTTCCAGGAACGGAATCAGCGAAGCTGCCACCGACACCACCTGGCCCGGGGCCACGTCCATGTACTGCACGCGCTCGGGCGAGACCAGGATGGTTTCGCCGGCTTCACGGGCCGACACCAGTTCATCGGACAGCTTGCCTTCGCCGTCGATGGTCGCGTTCGCCTGGGCGATCACGTAACGACCTTCTTCGATGGCCGACAGGTAGTCGATCTGGTTGGTGACCTTGCTGCCCTCGACCTTGCGATACGGGGTTTCCAGGAAGCCGTATTCGTTCAGGCGGGCGTACAGCGCCAGCGAGTTGATCAGGCCGATGTTCGGGCCTTCAGGCGTCTCGATCGGGCAGACGCGGCCGTAGTGGGTCGGGTGCACGTCGCGCACTTCGAAGCCGGCGCGTTCGCGGGTCAGACCGCCAGGGCCCAGGGCGGAAACGCGACGCTTGTGCGTGATTTCCGACAGCGGGTTGGTCTGGTCCATGAACTGCGACAGCTGCGAGGAACCGAAGAACTCACGGATGGCAGCCGAGATCGGCTTGGAGTTGATCAGGTCGTGCGGCATCAGGTTGTCCGCTTCGGCCTGGCCCAGGCGTTCCTTGACGGCGCGCTCCACGCGCACCAGGCCGGCACGGAACTGGTTCTCGGCCAGTTCGCCAACGCAACGCACGCGACGGTTACCCAGGTGGTCGATGTCATCGACTTCGCCACGGCCGTTACGCAGTTCGACCAGGATCTTGATGACGGCCAGGATGTCGTCATTGGACAGGGTCATGGTGCCGGTCAGCTCGTCGCGACCGACGCGACGGTTGAACTTCATGCGGCCCACGGCCGACAGGTCGTAGCGGTCTTCGCTGTAGAACAGGCCGTTGAACAGGGCTTCCACGGACTCTTCGGTCGGCGGTTCGCCAGGACGCATCATGCGATAGATCGCCACGCGTGCGGCGGTCTGGTCGGCGGTGTCGTCGGTGCGCAGGGTCTGCGAGATGTAGCCGCCCTGGTCCAGGTCGTTGGTGTACAGGGTCTGGATGGCCGAGATGTTGGCTTCGCGCAGCTTGGCCAGCAGGTCTTCGGTCAGCTCGTCGTTGGCGCTGGCGACCACTTCGCCGGTGTCCGGATCGACGATGTTCTTGGCCAGGACGCGGCCCAGCAGATAGTCTTCAGGCACGGAGATGTGCTTGATGCCGGCGGCTTCGATGTCACGCACGTGCTTGGCGTTGATGCGCTTGTCCTTGGCGACCATCACCTTGCCCGACTTGTCGGTGATGTCGAAACGTGCGACTTCACCGCGCAGGCGCTCGGAGACGAACTCCATGTCCGCGCCTTCGGCGTGCAGGTTGAAGTTGTCGAAGACGAAGAAGTTCGCCAGGATCTGCTCGGAGGTCATGCCGATGGCCTTCAGCAGGATCGTCACCGGCATCTTGCGGCGGCGGTCGACGCGGAAGAACAGGATGTCCTTCGGATCGAATTCGAAGTCCAGCCAGGAGCCACGGTAAGGAATGATGCGGGCCGAGAAGAGCAGCTTGCCCGACGAGTGCGTCTTGCCGCGGTCGTGTTCGAAGAACACGCCCGGAGAGCGGTGCAGCTGGGACACGATCACGCGCTCGGTGCCGTTGATGACGAAGGAACCGGTGGTGGTCATCAGGGGCAGTTCGCCCATGTAGACTTCCTGTTCCTTCATTTCCTTGACGACCGGCTTGGTCGGCGATTCCTTGTCCAGGATCACCAGGCGCACCTTGGCACGCAGCGGGGACGCAAAGGTCAGGCCACGTTGTTGGCACTCTTTGACATCAAACGGCGGAGCGCCCAGCACATACGACAGGAATTCGAGACGCGCAAAACCATTGTGCGACACGATGGGGAAAATCGAGGTGAAAGCCGATTGCAGGCCTTCGTTCTTGCGTTCCGATGCGATGCGTTCGGGTTGCAGGAAATTCTGATACGACTCGATCTGAGTCGCGAGCAGGAACGGAACGTTGTGGACGTTTGCGCGTTTCGCGAAGGACTTGCGAATGCGCTTCTTCTCAGTAAATGAGTAGTGCATGGACACTCCGTGAGTGACAGGAAGGATAGAGAGTTCAAGATTCGATCAAACCGCGCGACTTGCCGGTCAAGCAGGTCCGGGTTATCGGCACTCAAATCTTCAAATGTCTACCCTAGTTTTTTGCTGCGATCGCGCTTAATATTCCCGACAACGAACACTGCGGCGCATCAATTCCACCAGCAAAAATAAGAAACGACAAAGGAGCCAAAGCCGAATCCCTTTTTCAAGGGATTCTGCACTTTGACTCCGGAGTAATGACTCGCCTTGGTAGGCAAGAGAATTACTTCAGTTCGGCCTTGGCGCCAGCTTCTTCCAGCTTCTTCTTGGCAGCTTCAGCGTCAGCCTTGGCGATGCCTTCCTTGACCGGCTTCGGTGCACCGTCAACCAGATCCTTGGCTTCCTTCAGACCCAGGCCGGTGATTTCACGGACGGCCTTGATGACGCCGACCTTGTTGGCGCCGACTTCAGCCAGCACAACGGTGAATTCGGTCTGTTCTTCAGCAGCAGCAGCGCCACCAGCAGCGCCACCGGCGGCCGGAGCAGCCATAGCGGCAGCGGAAACACCAAACTTCTCTTCGAATGCCTTGACCAGGTCATTCAGTTCCATCACGGACAGCGCGCCAACGGCTTCCAGGATGTCTTCTTTGCTAATTGCCATTTGAAACTCCTAAATTTATTTCGGTAATAACATCAGATTGGTAATGACGCGAAAGCGTCGAAACAACAGAGCGGGGCCGCCAAGGGCGGCCGTGCATCATGCGGCTTCGGCTTCCTTCTTGGCTGCCAGAGCAGCCAGAGCGCGCGCAAAGCCCGACACCGGAGCCTGCATCATGCCCAGGACCTGGGCCAGCAGAACTTCGCGAGACGGGATGTTTGCCAGCGAAGCAACAGCAGCCTTGTCCAGCTGCTTGCCTTCGTAGTTACCTGCCTTCACAACCAGCTTGTCGTTGGTCTTGGCAAAGTCCGACAGGACTTTGGCAGCGGCCACGGCATCTTCCGAGATCGAGTAGATCAGCGGACCGGTCAGTTGCGGGGCGAGGTCGGCAAACTTCGTGCCTTCGACAGCGCGACGAGCCAGCGTGTTTTTCAACACGCGCAGGTACACGCCTTGGGCACGCGCTTGTGCGCGCAGTTGCGTCAAGGAACCAACCTGGATGCCACGGTATTCGGCCACGACGATCGTTTGCGCAGTTGCAACCTTTGCGGAAACTTCGGCGACGACGGCCTTCTTGTCATTCAGATTGAGACTCAAGATCAACCTCCAAAAATAGTGCTCGGCCACCACACAGGCCACTGCCTGCTTGCCTTGCACCGGTTCGAACACGGCGTCCGACGTTTAGGAGTTCACTGCAGCATAGGGCAAAACTGAAAATGCTGCCTGAGACCACAAAACTTGCTCGGGTTCACCATCTGCGTTGGGTCAACTGGACTTTCGTACAGCCTTTTTAACTTTGGCCGGCTTGTTGCTGCCGGCTTCCGCCCAACGGTCTTTGAAGGCCTGCCGTCATTATCGAGACAATAACGACAGCCCAAAGAGATGCCCCGCTTCCGTGAGGAAACGGGGACTATATTGCTTGCTTAGGCAGCCAGGGAAGCCTGGTCGACGCGAACGCCAGCGCCCATGGTGGACGACAGAGCGATCTTGCGCAGGTACACACCCTTGCTGCTGGCCGGCTTGGCCTTGTTCAGGGCATCGATCAGGGCCAGCAGGTTGGCCTTCAGATCGGCGTCGGAGAACGACTTGCGGCCGATGGTAGCGTGGATGATGCCGGACTTGTCGGTACGGTATTGCACCTGACCAGCCTTGGCGTTCTTGACAGCGGTAGCGACGTCGGGGGTCACGGTGCCAACCTTCGGGTTAGGCATCAGGCCGCGGGGGCCCAGGATCTGGCCCAGGGTACCGACGATACGCATGGTGTCGGGCGAGGCGATGACGATGTCGAACGGCATGTCGCCGGCCTTCACGCGCTCTGCCAGGTCTTCCATGCCGACCACGTCAGCGCCAGCTGCCTTGGCAGCTTCAGCCTTGTCGCCGGAGGCGAACACGGCCACGCGAACGGTCTTGCCAGTACCGGCAGGCAGCACCACCGAACCACGAACGACCTGGTCCGACTTCTTGGCGTCCACGCCCAGCTGGACGGAGACGTCGATCGATTCATTGAACTTCGCGGTTGCGAATTCCTTGATCAGGGAAACGGCGTTGTCGAACGGATAGGCCTTGGTACGATCGACCTTTTCCTTCATTGCCTTGACGCGCTTGGATACCTTAGCCATTACAGACCCTCCACCGTGATGCCCATCGAACGTGCGGAACCAGCGATGGTACGCACGGCAGCTTCCAGATCAGCAGCGGTCAGGTCCGGCTTCTTCTGGGTTGCGATCTCTTCCGCTTGCTTGCGGGTGATCGAGCCGACCTTGTCGGTATGCGGCTTGGCGGAACCCTTCTGGATACCAGCAGCCTTCTTGATCAGGATGGTCGCCGGCGGGGTCTTCATCACGAAGGTGAAGGACTTGTCCGCGAAGGCGGTGATCACGACCGGAATCGGCAGACCCGGCTCAACACCTTGGGTCTGGGCGTTGAACGCCTTGCAGAATTCCATGATGTTCAGGCCGCGCTGACCCAGCGCAGGGCCGATCGGGGGGGACGGGTTTGCTTTACCAGCTGGCACTTGCAGCTTGATAAAACCAATAATCTTCTTTGCCATGACGGCTCCTTATTGATTGAGTTGTAGCGCCGATTCGTTGGCCTTGCGGCTTTCTACTTGGGCTCCTCGGATTGCTGGATTGGCAGACGATGACTTGTCCGGTGCGCTCCAGCGGGCGCTGAAAACTTGACAGGGAAAGGCGGGATTCCGGAGCGGGATCAGACTTTTTCCAGTTGGCCGAACTCGAGTTCGACCGGGGTGGCGCGACCGAAGATGGTCACCGAGACGCGCACGCGCGATTTCTCGTAGTTCACTTCCTCGACGTTGCCGTTGAAATCGGTGAACGGGCCTTCCTTGATGCGGACCATTTCGCCCACTTCGTAGAGCACCTTTGGACGGGGCTTCTCAACGCCTTCCTGCATCTGGCGGAGCAGCGAATCCACTTCGCGCTGGGGCAGCGGTGTCGGACGATTCGACTTGCCGCCGATGAAACCGGTCACTTTGGCGGTGTTCTTCACCAGATGCCAGGTTTCGTCCGTCATTTCCATCTCGACCAGGACATAGCCCGGGAAGAAACGACGCTCGGTCACCGACTTGTGACCATTCTTCATATCAACGACTTCTTCAGTCGGCACCAGGATCTGGCCGAACTGTTCTTGCATGCCGGCGCGGTTGATGCGCTCGGTCAGCGCGCGCTGCACGCTCTTTTCCATGCCGGAATACGCATGCACCACGTACCAGCGCTTATTTCCGGCGCCTGAAACGCTTTGCGCACCAATCGGTGCGCTGTCTTGCGTGCTATCGCTCATGTTATTTCCAGCCCAAAATTACGTCGTACAACAGGAACTCGAGCAACTTGTCCGTACCCCACAGGAAGATGGCCATGACCAGCACGAAGGCGAATACCACCGCGGTGATCTGCATGGCTTCCTTGCGGGTGGGCCAGACGACTTTCTTGGTTTCGCGCACGGACTCCTTGGCGAAACCGACGAAGCCGCGGCCTTGTGCAGAGGTCCAGGCAAACGCCACAGCCACCAGCAGACCGGCGACCAGGGCGACAGCACGCACCGGAGTCGACTGATCAGACAACACAAAAAAACCGACCACGCCTGCAACCACAGCCACGATCGCCAGTGCGATCTTGATCTTGTCGTTGGAGGTGTTGACGGTTTGAACTGGCTGGCTAGACATATTTACTTTCAGTACCCTGCACCAGATTCGGTGGCAGGGGCGGAGGGCATCGAACCCCCAACCTTCGGTTTTGGAGACCGACGCTCTGCCAATTGAGCTACGCCCCTACAAAAACTCGCGATTGAGACACGAATGCCGCGATACGTTACGCACCGCGGCAAAGTGTTTTACAGCTTGATC
>NZ_AEEC02000056.1 GCF_000300975.2 Herbaspirillum frisingense GSF30
GGGTCGCTGGTGGAGGTAAGCGGGATCGAACCGCTGACCTCTTGCATGCCATGCAAGCGCTCTCCCAGCTGAGCTATACCCCCGTTGCGAAGAAGCGAGATTATGCAATACCTATTTTCAAAAGACAACATCTTTTTGAAGAATTATTTCCTTTTCTCAAACATATGCCGCCAAACGTGCCTGAACAGCCTCACGACCGAACAATTGCAGCACGGCGTCAATGGCCGGGGTCTGCAATTGACCGGCCACGATCAGGCGCAAGGGCATGGCCAGCTGCGGCATCTTGATGCCGTGGGCGGCCAGGACTTCCTTGATCATCGGGGCGATGGCTTCCTTGGTCCACTCCACCGTGGCCACGCGCTGGGCGAAGTCGGCCAGGGCCGGCTTGATGGCATCGGTGATGTGCTGGGCCACCAGCGCTGCGTCGGGGGCCGGCTGGCGGTAGAACATCAGGGCCGCAGCGGCGATTTCGTTGACCGTATTGGCGCGATCCTTCAGCAAGCCGATCACGGCCGCCAGGTCCGGGGCGCCTTCGAAGACGGCGCCCTGCGCTTCCAGCAGCGGGCGCACCAGGCTGGCCAGGCGGGTGTTGTCGGCCAGCTTGATGTAATGGTTGTTGAGCCAGTTCAGCTTTTCCGGGTTGAATTGCGCCGGGGCCTTGGTCAGGTGGTCCAGGTCGAACCATTCGCAGAACTGCTGCATCGAGAAAATCTCGTCGTCACCGTGGCTCCAGCCCAGGCGGGCCAGGTAGTTCAGCATGGCTTCCGGCAGGTAGCCCTGGGCCGGGTAGTCCATCACGCTGACCGCGCCGTGGCGCTTGGACAGCTTCTCACCATCGGCGCCCAGGATCATGGGGACATGGCCGTATTCCGGCAGCGTGCCACCCAGGGCCTTGAGGATGTTGATCTGGCGCGGCGTGTTGTTCACATGGTCGTCGCCACGGATGACGTGGGTGATCTTCATGTCCCAGTCATCCACCACGACGCAGAAGTTGTAGGTCGGGGTGCCATCCGGGCGGGCGATCACCAGGTCGTCCAGCTCGCGGTTGGAGATGGTGATGGGGCCCTTGACCACGTCGTTCCAGCTGACCTCGCCGTCCTGCGGGTTCCTGAAGCGCACCACCGGCTTGCGCTCTGCGGGGATGGCCGGCAGGGTCTTGCCCGGCTCCGGGCGCCAGGTGCCGTCATAACGAGGCTTTTCGCCGGCGGCGCGCTGGCGTTCGCGCATGGCTTCCACTTCCTCAGGAGTGCAATAGCAGTGGTAGGCCGTGCCCTGTGCCAGCATCTGGCCGATCACTTCGCGATAGCGATCCATGCGCTTCATCTGGTAGAACGGACCTTCGTCATGCTCCAGGCCCAGCCATTGCATGCCCTCGATGATGGCCTGCACCGCTTCCGGGGTGGAACGCTCGACGTCGGTATCCTCGATGCGCAACACGAAGGTGCCGCCGAAGCGACGGGCATAGGCCCAGGAGAACAGCGCCGTGCGGGCACCGCCCAGGTGCAGATAGCCGGTGGGACTGGGAGCGAAACGGGTACGTACTTGAGTGGCAGTCATGATCGGAAATGAAAAACCAAAACGGCCTTGGCACGCCAAAGCCGTATAACGGTCAGGGATGGAATCGGAAAGGCGTCATTTTAACGCCTTTGCAGGCGGGCACGCCATGCCGGCGGCCCGCCCGGGAGGCTCAACCGGCAACGCTCAGTCGTTCTGCACCACGATGCTGGGGAACTTGCTGGACATGTCGCGCGCCTTCTCTGCCACCTTCACGGCCACCTTGCGGGCGATGGCCTTGTAGATCTCGGCCACCTTGCCCTGCGGATCGGCCACCACGGTGGGGGTGCCGGAGTCGGTCTGCTGGCGGATTTCCATGGTCAGCGGCAAGGCGCCCAGGAAGTCCACGCCGAAGTCGGCGCACATCTTCTCGCCGCCACCCACGCCAAAGATGGGCTCGGCATGGCCGCAGTTGGAGCAGACGTGCATGCTCATGTTTTCCACGATGCCCAGGATGGGGATGCCGACCTTCTCGAACATGCGCAAGCCCTTGCGCGCATCCAGCAAGGCGATGTCCTGGGGTGTGGTCACGATCACGGCGCCGGTGACCGGCACCTTCTGCGACAGCGTCAGCTGCACGTCGCCGGTGCCGGGGGGCATGTCCACGATCAGGTAATCCAGGTCGCGCCAGTTGGTCTGGTCCAGCAGTTGCTGCAGCGCCTGGGTGACGATGGGGCCGCGCCAGACCATGGGTTCGTCCGGATCGATCATGAAACCGATGGAGGAGACCTGCAGGCCGTGGTTTTCCAGCGGCTCCATGGTCTTGCCGTCCTTGGTTTCGGGCTGGCCGGAGATGCCCATCATCATGGGCTGGGAGGGGCCGTAGATATCGGCATCCAGGATGCCTACGCGCGCGCCCTCGGCCGACAGCGCCAGCGCCAGGTTCACGGCGGTGGTGGACTTGCCCACGCCGCCCTTGCCGGAAGCCACCGCAATGATGTTCTTGACGTTGCTCTTGAGCTTGATGCCGCGCTGCACCGCATGGGCCACGATCTTGAAATAGACGTTGGCTTCCACGCCGGTCACACCGGGCAGCTTGCCCAGCGCCTCTTCGACCCGCTGGCGCATCGGTGCGACCTGGCTGGCCGCCGGGTAACCCAGTTCCACGTCCAGCAGCACGCGGCCGCCCTCGACGCGGATGTTGCGGGCTTCCTTGCCCCGGATCAGGTCACGGCCGGTATTGGGGTCGATCACCTGCAACAGGGCCGCCTTGATCTCTTCCACGGTAATGCTCATTGTTTCTCCTTGCTCAGAACCCGCAAGTCTAAACCAATCGGGCCCGAGCCGCCCCGGCGCGGGATCAAACCGGGGGCCGCACCATCGCCCCCAGGCAAGCCCAAGCCATTGCAATGGAGCAACTACTGCGCCCAAGGGCCGCTGGCTGATAGAATGCCCCTCTTTCATGGCAGTTTCCGGCTGCCTCAATCAACCCTCTTGCATCGTCCGTATCGCCAATGAGCACTTCAGCACCTCGCCAACTCTTCGTCACGACCGCACTCCCCTACGCCAACGGCGCTTTCCACATCGGCCACATCATGGAATACATCCAGGCCGACATCTGGGTCCGGTTCCAGCGAATGCAGGGCAATGAGGTGCACTTCGTGGGCGCCGACGATGCCCACGGCGCGCCCATCATGATCGCCGCCGAGAAGGCCGGCATCACGCCGCAGCAGTTCGTGGCCAACATCGCTGCCGGTCGCAAGCAGTATCTGGACGGCTTCCACATCGCCTTCGACAACTGGAGCTCCACCGATAGCCCGGAGAACCACGAGCTGTCGCAGGAGATCTACCGCGCCCTGCGCGACCAAGCCCAGTTGATCTCGACCAAGACCATCGACCAGTTCTATGACCCGGTCAAGAACATGTTCCTGCCGGACCGCTACATCAAGGGCGAATGCCCCAAGTGCGGCACTAAGGACCAGTACGGCGACTCCTGCGAGAACTGCAGCGCCGTCTATGCACCGACCGACCTGAAGAACCCGTACTCGACGCTGTCCGGCGCCACGCCGGTGATGAAGTCCTCGGAACACTTCTTCTTCAGGCTGTCCGACCCGAAATGTGTGGAATTCCTGCGCGAATGGGCGCTCGACAGCAACCGTCTGCAACCGGAAGTGGCCAACAAGGCCCGCGAGTGGCTGGACGGCGAAGGCGGCCTGGGCGACTGGGACATCAGCCGCGACGCGCCCTACTTCGGCATCGAGATTCCCGATGCACCGGGCAAGTATTTCTACGTCTGGCTGGATGCGCCCATCGGCTACCTGGCCTCGCTGAAGAACTACTTCGTCAAGACCGGCCGTGATTTCGACGCCTTCATGGCCGATGACAAGACCGAGCAATACCACTTCATCGGCAAGGACATCACCTACTTCCACACCCTGTTCTGGCCCGCCATGCTCAAGTTCGCCGGCCGCAAGACGCCCAACAACGTCTTCGCGCACGGCTTCATCACGGTCAGCGGCGAGAAGATGTCGAAGTCGCGCGGCACCGGCATCTCGCCGCTGCGCTACCTCGACATCGGCATGAACCCGGAATGGCTGCGCTACTACATCGCCGCCAAGCTGAACGCCAAGGTCGAGGACGTGGATTTCAACCCGGATGACTTCGTCGCCCGCGTCAATGCCGACCTGATCGGCAAGTACGTCAACATCGCCAGCCGTGCTGCAGGCTTCATCGCCAAGCGCTTCGAAGGTCGCGTCTCCACGCAATGGGCGACCGCCGACGACGCCTTCCTGGGCAAGCTGCGCGGCGTGGCCGACGAAATCCGCAGCCTCTACGAACAGCGCGAATACGGCAAGGCCCTGCGCCTGGTGATGGAACAGGCCGACGCCATCAACGCCTATGTGGACGCCAACAAGCCCTGGGAGCTGGCCAAGGACAGCAGCAAGGACGCGCAACTGCACGAAGTCTGCAGCCGCCTGCTGGAAGCCTTCCGCATCCTGACCATCTACCTCAAGCCGGTGCTGCCGCAGCTGGCCGCCCAGGTGGAAGCCTTCTTCAAGGTGCAGCCCTTCCAGTGGAGCGACGTGACCACGCCGCTGGCGGATGGCCACGTCATCAATGCCTACTCGCACCTGATGCAGCGCGTCGATCCCAAGATGCTCGATGCCCTGTTCGAGGCGCCGGAAGCCCCTGCGGCAGCGCCTGCAGTCGAAGAGAGCGCCATCGAAGAACTGGCCCCGGAAATCTCCATCGACGACTTCGCCAAGATCGATCTGCGCATCGCCAGGATCGTCAACTGCGAAGCCGTGGAAGGCTCCACCAAGCTGCTGCGCCTGACCCTGGATGCCGGCGAAGGCCGCACCCGCAATGTCTTCTCCGGCATCGCCTCGGCCTACAAGCCGGAAGAACTGGTCGGCAAGCTGACCGTGATGGTGGCCAACCTGGCGCCGCGCAAGATGAAGTTCGGCATTTCCGAAGGCATGGTGCTGGCGGCCTCGGCCAAGGATGAAAAAGCCAAGCCGGGCATCTACGTGCTCAACCCGTGGCCGGGCGCCGAGCCAGGCATGCGGGTGCGCTGAGCATCAATCGCACCGGATCGCCTGCACTGGAGGAGACAGCCTATGGATTTCCTGATACGTGAAGCCACATCGGAAGACGCCACCCTGATCGCCGACCTGACCCGGCATAGCTGGGCCAACAAGGTGGCGCCCACCTCCTCCGGCCACCGCGAGGCGGCCGACCATGTGGTGGAAGACCTGCAGCACGGCGGCGCCTTCATCCTGCTGCGCGGCGAAACGCCGGCCGGTTCGGTGCGCTGGCTGCCGCTCGATACCGAGAGCGACGTCTGGGAAATCCGCCGCATGGGCATCGCCCCGGCCTTCCGTGGCGAGCGCCTGTCACAGCATCTGATGGAAGCCCTGATCCACCGCGCCCAGTCGGCCGACGTGCGCGAGCTGCGCCTGGCGGTGCGTACCGACCAGGCGCAACTGGTGGACCTGTATGCGGCCTTCGGTTTCGAGATCGCACCGGAACTGGAGTACACCCGCGCCAATCCGCACGAGGCAGCGCCGATCGTGATGCGCCGGGTGATGCGGCACTAAAGCCTCACCAGGGCCTCACCCGGGCCTCATCGAAGCACTTCCGCCCTCTCCTCCCGAACAAGCGACGCCCTGGTGCGTCGCTTTTCTTTTGCACTGCCCCTTCCCTCATCCCTCCCTCCGTCGCCCCCCCTTCCCCTGCTTCCACGCCACCAAACCCAGCCCGGAACAGATGTTCATCAAGCCGTAACAATCGCTCGCTACCATCGTGAAAACGTTGTCAGGCGGCCGTCCCGCCTGGCCTGCCGGGGGCGGGTCGGGCGCATGGTCCGTTTCTTCACTTTTTCGCATTTTCGCTCTTCAGAAAAGAACAATGGCCCAAGCGGATCGACAGGAAACCGCCTACATGGCGGTGCGCGTGGCGCGCCTCTACTATTTCCAGAACATGACCACGGCGGCCATTGCCGACGAGATCGGCACCTCGCGCGCGACCGTCTCGCGCCTGCTGTCCTATGCGCTGGACCGGGGCCTGGTGGAAATCCGCGTGCACGACCCGCAGCAGGTCTCCGGCAGCCTGGAAGCCGCCCTCGCCCACCACTACCGCCTGCGCTCCATCCAGGTGGTACCGGTGGCCGCCGCCGCCACCGAGAAGGAGACCCTGCAGCGCGTGACCTGCCATGCCGCCGCCTATGTCAATTCGCTGGTGACGCCGGGCACCGTCATCGGCCTGGCCTGGGGCACCACGGTGGCGCAGATCGCCGACCAGTTGCTGCCGCGCCATGTGCATGATGTGGATGTGGTGGCGCTCAATGGCTCCGGCAGCGGCGCCAGCTTCATCAACAGCTTCAGCGAATCCATCGTCTCCCGCTTTGCCCAGAACTACGGCGCGCGCGCCCATCACCTGCCGGTACCGGCCTTCTTCGACTATCCCGAGACGCGCAGCGCGCTGTGGCGCGAAAAGAGCATCAAGGCCATCCGCGACCTGCAGGAACGCGCCTCCATCCTGCTCTTTTCCATCGGTGCCGAAGCCACCGGCAGCTACATCCACACCGCCGGCTACCTGGGCGCGGACGAGCGCCGCATCCTGCGTGAAGACGGTCTGGTGGGTGACATCGCCACGGTCTTCTTCCGCGCCGACGGCAGCTGGCGCGACGTCGCCTTCAATGGCCGCAACAGCGGGCCGGACATGGACTGCTTCGCCCGCGCCGCCCATGCGCTATGCGTGGTCTCCGGCACCGGTAAGCTGCCCGGCCTGAAGGCGGCACTGCGGGGCGGCTTCATCAACGAGCTGATCATCGACGAAACCAGCGCACGCCTGCTGGTCGAGCAGATCCGCAGCGGCGCGGCGGCGGCCTGATCGCCCGGCCCGCATCCTGAGTCCATCACGAGGAACAGCACATGGCAGCGATTTCCCTGCGCGGCGTCGGCAAACACTGGGGCCAGGCCCAGGCAGTCAAGGACATCGATTTCGAGGTGAAGTCGGGCGACTTCACGGTCCTGCTGGGGCCGTCCGGTTGCGGCAAGTCCACCACCCTGCGCCTGATCGCCGGGCTGGACAAACCCAGCAGCGGCAGCATTCATATCGACGGCCAGGATGTGACGCAACTGGCACCGGCGCAGCGCAAGATTTCCATGGTATTCCAATCCTATGCGCTGTTCCCGCACCTGACGGTGCGCGACAACATCCTGTTCGGCGTGCGCGTGCGCAAGGAGCCGCGCAGCAACCATGCGGCGCGCCTGCAGCGCGTGGCCGACCTGCTCGGCCTGAGCCACCTGCTGGAACGCCGCCCGGCACAGCTGTCCGGCGGCCAGCAACAGCGCGTGGCACTGGGGCGGGCCATCATCGCCGATGCCCCGGTCTGCCTGATGGACGAGCCACTGTCCAACCTCGACGCCCAGTTACGCCAGGAAATGCGGCGCGAAATCCGCTCCCTGCAGCAGCAACTGCAGATGACCATGATCTACGTCACCCACGACCAGACCGAAGCCATGAGCATGGCCGACCAGGTGATCCTGCTGCGCGAAGGCCACATCGAACAGGACGCGCCGCCGGCCGAGCTGTATGCCCAGCCCGCGACCGCCTTCGCCGCCCGCTTCATCGGCACGCCGCCGATGAATCTGCTGGCGCTGGCGCCGCATCCCCAGGGCATGGCCATCAGCGGCAGCACGGTGCTCATCCCCGCCGCCGGCCAGCTGCCGCTGCAGCTGGGTCTGCGTCCCGAGCACATCCGCCTGGCCGACCAGGGCGTACCGGCACAGGTGGAGACGGTCGAGTATTTCGGTGCCGACACCATCGTGGGCGCGCGCATCGGCGCGGCCGCCCTGCTGGTGCGCGCCCCCGGCCAGCACCGGCTGGCCATTGGCGAGACCGTGCACCTGGCCTGGGATGAACGTGACCAGACCTTCTTCGAAGGCGACAGCGGCCGACGCCGCCCCTGAACCAACGACCGATTTCCGCAGCAAGCCAACCTTCCACCTCATGGAGATGCATCATGCGTAGAACCTTCCTCAAGTCCCTGGCCGCACTGGCCGTCAGCGCCGCTTTCAGCGCGCCGGTGCTGGCCGCCAACCCGGTCGAGATCAGTTTCTATTACCCGGTCGCCGTCGGCGGCGCAGTGACCAAGACCATCGACAGCATGGTGGCCGACTTCGAAAAGGCCAACCCCGACATCAAGGTCAAGGCCATCTATGCCGGCACCTACCAGGAAAGCATCGTCAAGGCGCTGACCGCCTTCAAGGGCGGCACCCCGCCGACCCTGGCCGTGCTGCTCTCCACCGACCTCTTCACCCTGATCGACGAAAACGCCATCGTTCCCATCGACAGCCTGGCCAACAGCGGCGAAGACAAGAAGTGGATCGACGGCTTCTACAAGGGCTTCATGGAAAACAGCCAGACCGAAGGCAAGACCTGGGGCATTCCCTTCCAGCGCTCGACCATCGTGATGTACTACAACAAGACCCTGTTCAAGGAAGCCGGCCTGAACCCCGAGAAGGCGCCCGCCACCTGGAATGAGATGGTGGACGCCGCCAAGAAGCTGACCAAGCGCGACGCCGCCGGTAACGTCAGCCAGTGGGGTGTGAAGATTCCTTCCACCGGTTTCGGCTACTGGATGTTCCAGGCCATGACGGCCTCCAACGACACCCTTCTCATGAACAGTGCCGGCACCAAGACCTATTTCGACAAGCCCGGCGCGGTGCAGGCCCTGCAGCACTGGGTCGACCTGGCCGCGCGCGACAAGGTGATGCCGGCCGGCGCCATCGAGTGGGGCACCACGCCCAAGGACTTCCTGGAACAGAAGGCCGCCATGGTCTGGACCACCACCGGCAACCTGACCAATATCCGCACCAACGCCAGCTTCCCCTTCGGCGTGGCCATGCTGCCGGGCATCAAGCATCCGGGCAGCCCCACCGGTGGCGGCAACTTCTATGTCTTCAACAAGACCTCCCCGGCCGAGCAGCAGGCGGCGATGAAGTTCATCCGCTTCGCCACCGAACCGGCGCGCGCAGCCCAGTGGTCGATCGCGACCGGCTACGTGGCACCGCGCCAGGACGCCTGGGATACGCCGGAAATGAAGAAATACCTGCAGGACGTCCCGGCCGCCGATGTCGCCCGCGAACAGATGAAATATGGCGTGGCCGAACTCTCCACCCATGACAACCAGCGCGTGACCAAGGCCCTGAACGACAACCTGCAGGCCGCGCTGTCCGGCACCAAGACCCCGGACGCGGCCCTGAAGGACGCCCAGCGCGAAGCCGAGCGCATCCTGCGCGCCTACGGTCGCTGAGCGCCGCCTGCACAAGGCCTGCCGATGAAACGCCTGCCCTCCTCCGTGCTGCCCTGGCTGCTGCTGTCGCCGGCGATGGTGCTACTGATCGCCTTCACGCACTATCCGGCGCTGGCGACCCTTTGGCACAGCTTCTTTTCCACGCCCAAGGGAGCAAGGCCGTCGGTCTTCGTCGGCCTGGACAACTACCGGCTCATGGTCGAGGATCCGGTGTTCTGGCAGGCCTTGTGCAACAACCTCTGGTTCGCCCTGGGCACCATCCCGGTGGCGATCGCCCTGGCCATCCTGATGGCGCTGTGGGTCAACGAGAAACTGGTCGGGCGCGGCGTGCTGCGCCTGGCCTATTTCACCCCCACGGTGTTGCCGATGATCGCCGTGGCCAATATCTGGCTGTTCTTCTACACGCCGCAGTACGGCCTGCTGGAGCAGATCACCGGCGCACTCGGCCTGCCCTCGCACAACTGGCTGGGCAATCCGCATAGCGTGCTGGCTGCGCTGATGGTGGTGGCGATCTGGAAGGAAGCAGGCTTCTTCATGATCTTCTACCTGGCCGCGCTGCAACAGATTTCGCCGGTGCTGGCCGAGGCGGCGGCGCTGGAGGGGGCATCGCGCTGGCAATACTTCTGGCGGGTGCAATTCCCGCTGCTGATGCCGACCACCCTGTTCGTGCTGATCAATGCGCTGATCAATGCCTTCCGCCTGGTGGATCACATCGTGGTCATGACCCGCGGCGGCCCCGACAACGCCAGTTCGCTGCTGCTGTACTACATCTTCGAAGTCGGCTTCGCCTTCTGGGATTCGTCTTACGCGGCGGCCCTGACGGTGGTGTTACTGGCCTTGCTGGGCCTCATCGCGCTGGTGAAATTCCGCATTCTCGACCGCAGGACCCACTACCAATGAACGCACCCGGCTCCCCCTTCGGCCAGCACCACCGCGTGCTGGAAACCCTGTCCGCCTGGGTGCTGGCGCTGCTGTGGCTGTTGCCGCTGCTGTATGCGCTGTGGACCGCCTTCCACCCGGCTGCCTACGCCACCCGCTTCGTGCCGGATGCGCCGCTGACCTTGCAGAACTTCGTCAATGCCTGGCAATCAGCGCCGTTCCTGCGCTACTTCCTCAATACCTTCCTGCTGGTCACGATGATCCTGGCAGCCCAGGTAGTACTGGCCACGCTGGCCGCCTATGCCTTCGCGCGCTTCACTTTCCGTGGCAGTAATGTGATGTTCATGCTGGTACTGCTGCAATTGATGGTGATGCCCGACATCCTCATCGTGGAGAACTACCAGACCATGAACCTGCTGGGGCTGCGCGACACCATCCTCTCCATCGGCCTGCCCTACTTCGCCTCGGCCTTCGGCATCTTCCTCATGCGCCAGACCTTCAAGACGGTGCCCCGCGAACTGGATGAAGCCGCCACCGTGGAAGGAGCCTCGGCCTGGCAGATCCTGATGCAGGTCTATGTACCGCTGGCGCGGCCGATCTACATCGCCTTCGGGCTGGTATCGGTGAGCACGCACTGGAACAACTTCCTGTGGCCGCTGATCGTGACCAACTCGGTGCAGTCGCGGCCGCTGACGGTGGGCCTGCAGGTGTTTTCGTCGACGGACCAGGGGGTGGACTGGTCCATCATCACCGCCGCCACGCTGATGACCTCGGCACCGCTGCTGCTGGCCTTCCTGCTGTTCCAGCGGCAGTTCGTGCAGTCGTTCATGCGGGCGGGGATACGCTGACGACAGCAGGTGAAGTCAGGGGCGTCGCGGAGGCTTCCCGAACCACTCGACGTCCCCGGGGGCCTTTTGTTGCGAGCGCCACGTGTCGTACTGTGTGTCGATACTGCGGGTGCAGTCGCGGTAGTCCTCATAGCCGATCTTGCCGTCGCAGCGATCGCGAGCACTGTATTGTGCGAATCCGGAGAAGCCCGAGCCGAGTTTGTGGAGGTCTATATCTGTTGTCGAGCAGGCAGTGGCAAGACAACCGGCCAGCACCAAACTCGACAATCGGGCGGTCGTTCGACAAATCGGTGATGACATGGGCACTCCTCACGCGCGCGTCGGGCGCAATTCTGTTAAGGATAATGACTGGATAGCGCGCGACTATAGCGTGGGGTAAGCGCCCACTGAGATATCAAGCCGAAGGGAAACAGGAATATCCGAAGAAATGCGAGAGCCGGCCTTTCCGGAATTCTTCTGTTGACGGCTGGACGTGCAGCGGCATCAGGCCAATGACGTCCTTTGAGGACCACGCCGGAGGCCCGTGAAGAGAGACAACGACGACGGCTTGCCGGTCAATGGCCCGATATCTCCGAAATCGACATCCGCACCACCTTCCGGGTGGTCATGTCGAAATGGACGTTGAAGAGGCGATCCTCGTGGACGTAGTGGTATTTCCAGTCCCACACTTCCTCATTCTTGCGGGCAAACTGCACCACGCTGCGCGGGCGGCCGAACTGGCGGCGGATCTGCTCGGCGCTCATGCCCGGGCGGATGGTGTCGAAATGTTCCTGGGTCAAGACCTGGGTGTAATCGACCAGCGTGCCGGAGGCGCCGATGGCGAACATCCAGGTGCGGATGCCTTCCGGCCCCTTGGGATATTCCAGCGTCCGGGCGCCGTTGCCATCGTCCCAGATGGTATCGGGCTGGCCCATGACGCCGCGCACGTCGGCCTCGCTGGAAATGCCCTTCTGCAGCTTGTCCAAACCGAACTCCTGGATGGGATTGCCGTTGCGGTCGCAGCCAAACATTGCCAAAGCAGCAAGAAAAGCACCGAATTTGCCGGCATGGCGACGCAGGCGTATGAATAAGGGTTCACGCATAGGTATTTGATTATCCCTGATGAAGACAAGGTAAAATACGGCCTCTGTGTAACATTTGGCCTGAAAATATCATGCTCTTCGGAAAAAAGACCACCTACGTATCTGAGATCACCCAGTTCATCGACGAACTGAAGACGAAGAACCCGAAGCTGGAAGAATCGCAGCGCGCCGGCCGCGCCCTGCTGTGGGACAAGGAACCGCTGGACCTGGACAAGTCCGCCCGTGAGAAGGCCTCGCGCGTGGCGCAACAGCCCTACGTCTATCAGAGCCACTAAGCTTTTCGCATGACGGCTCAAGCAGGTGGCGCCGAATCCGCCGGCCAGGCCGGCGCGGAACCCAGCGCCGACGCCATCGACATCACCCCCGCAGGACGACAGGACAGCACGCCCGATGTGATCGACGGCGTGGCATTGGCACGTCTGTATGGCGAACCGCTGTTCCAGCTGCCCAATGACCTCTACATCCCGCCGGATGCGCTAGAGGTGTTCCTGGAAGCCTTCCAGGGGCCGCTGGACCTGCTGCTGTACCTGATCCGCAAGCAGAACTTCAACATCCTCGACATCCCGCTGGCGCAGGTCACTGCCCAGTACCTGGAATACGTCGAACAGATCCGCAAGCAGAACCTGGAACTGGCCGCGGAATACCTGCTGATGGCGGCCATGCTGATCGAAATCAAGTCGCGCATGCTGCTGCCGGCCAAGAAGGCCGAGCCCGGCGAGGAACCCGAAGACCCGCGCGCCGAGCTGGTGCGCCGCCTGCTGGAGTACGAGCAGATCAAGCTGGCCGCCCAGGAACTGGACCAGTTACCGCAAGTCGGCCGCGATTACGTACGCACCCAGGTGCATATCGAGCAGACCGTGGTCACCCGCTGGCCCGAGGTCAACATGGACGACCTCAAGGCCGTCTGGGCCGATATCCTCAAGCGCGCCAAGCTGACCCAGCACCACCACATCAGCCGCGAGGAACTGTCGGTGCGCGAGCACATGACCGGCATCTTGCGCCGCTTACAGACGGCGCGTTTCGTCGAGTTCTCGGACCTGTTCGATCCTTCGCGCGGCGTGCCGGTGGTGGTGGTCAACTTCATCGCCCTGCTCGAGCTGGCCAAGGAGACGCTGATCGAAATCACCCAGGCCGAAGCCTTCGCCCCCATCTATGTCAGACTGTCGTACTCGCCCAGCTAGGCTGGCGAGGATCACTGACATCCCCGGGCAGCGCGCACATGGCAGCCGCGCCGTCCGACCCGCAACCAGAGACTCCGCATGAAAATCATTTCCTCCATCGAAGAACTCCGTGACCACCTGCGCGGCCAGTTGCGCACCGCCTTCGTGGCGACCATGGGCAACCTGCACGAGGGCCACCTCTCGCTGATGCGCCTGGCGCGCACCCATGGCGACCCGGTGGTGGCATCGATCTTCGTCAATCGCCTGCAGTTCGGCCCCAACGAGGACTTCGACAAGTATCCGCGCACCTTCCAGGCCGACGTCGAAAAGCTGGAGAAGGAAGGCGTCTACGTGCTCTTCGCGCCGACCGAAAAGGACATGTATCCGGAGCCGCAGGAATACCGCGTGCAGCCACCCAACGACCTGGGCAACATCCTGGAGGGCGAATTCCGCCCGGGTTTCTTCACCGGCGTATCGACGGTGGTGATGAAGCTGTTCTCCTGTGTGCAGCCACGCGTGGCGGTGTTCGGGAAGAAGGATTACCAGCAGCTGATGATCGTGCGCAACATGGCGCGCCAGTTCGCCCTGCCCACCGAGATCGTCGGCGCCGAGACCTATCGTGCCGAGGACGGCCTGGCGCTGTCGTCGCGCAATGGCTACCTGTCGCCGGCCGAACGCGCCGAGGCGCCCCTGCTCTACAAGGTCTTGAACGACGTCGCCAATGAAGTGCGCGGTGGTCAGCACAATGTGGCGCTGGTGGAGCAACTGGCCATGGAACGCCTGGCCGGTCGTGGCTGGCTGCCTGACTACGTGGCCGTGCGCAAGCGCATCGACCTGCAACCGCCGACCGCTGCCGACATGGAACAGGGTACGCCGCTGGTGGTGCTGTCGGCTGCCAAGCTGGGCGCGACCCGTCTGATCGACAACCTCGAAGTCTGACCTGTGCGGGTGGCCGCGCCATTCGGACTGGCCGTCCTGGCCCTGCTCACCGGCGCTGCCGCCCATGCGGCAATCACCGTGCAGGACGACCTGGGCCAGAGCGTGACCCTGGCGCAACCTGCACAACGCATCGTCAGCCTGGCGCCGCACGTGACCGAACTGCTTTATGCGGCCGGTGCCGGCGCCAGACTGGTTGGCGTGAGCAACCATAGCGACTATCCCCCGCCAGCGGCCGCCCTGCCTACTCTGGGCGGCTACAACGCGCTCGACATGGAGCGCATCCTCAGCCTGAAGCCGGACCTGATCGTGGCCTGGCACAGCGGCAACAAGCCGCTGCAGCTGGCGCGCCTGCGCAGCTTCGGCATCCCCGTCTATGAGAGCCAGCCGGCCGACTTCGGCATGGTGGCAAGCTCTCTGGAAAAGCTGGGTCACCTGGCGGGCAGCGATACCGCCGCACAAGCTGCGGCTGCGGGCTTCCGCGCCCGTTGGCAAGAACTGGCCACGCACTACCAGGGCCGTGCGCCGGTGAGCGTGTTCTACCAGATCTGGAGCCAGCCGTTGATGACGCTCAACGGCCAGCACATGGCCTCGGCAGTGCTGCGCCTGTGCGGTGGTCGCAATCTCTTCGCCGATCTGCCGCAACTGGCACCCACCATCAGCGTGGAAGCCGTGCTGGCAGCCGATCCCCAGGTCATCCTCACCCCCGGTGACGCTCGTGACCAGCCGCTGGAACGCTGGAAGCAGTTCCCGCGCCTGCGCGCAGTGCGCGACGGTCAGCTTTACACGATCAATGCGGACTGGATGAACCGGGCCGGGCCGAGAGTGCTGGAGGCCGCCGAAGAGGTCTGCGGGAAGCTGGAGCAGGCGCGCCGAATGGCGCCTGCACAATAAAAACATCCCTCGCGAGGAGGGATGTCGAGGACCAGGGAGTGATCTTCAGAAGCGGTATTTCAGGCCGGCTGCGAAAAAGTTCACATCGGCATTGGAGTGGCCGGCCAGACCTTCATAACGGGTGTAGCCAGCGTTGATGCTGACGATCTCGCTGAGATCGTGTTCATAGCCCAGACCCAGCAGGTAACCGGTCCCCGACTTGGACGCCCGCTCGCTGACGCTGCCGGAAAATCCAAAACCACTATACTCATAGCGAACATCTTCGGTGAACTTGGCCTGGGTGATCCCCCCTTTGAAATAGACGCCCGGCAGGACGTTGGAGAATTTGTAGGCGGCCGTCAGATCGAAGCCGCTCACGCGTGCCTTGGCACTGTCTCGCGAGAAGCGGTCCGTCTTTTCCAAACTGGTTGCGCCGATGCGGAAGTAGCCCATCTCGACAGAGAAATTGGGCGTGAACTGATACCCGCCCCCAAAACGAATCATGCCAGCATCGTTTTTCTCGATGGTGCCTGGCGAATGCTCGACATCAATATCGTAGTGCGCTGCGCCGCCTTCTAGACCGACATAAAAGCCTGGCCCGGACTTCACGGCCTGTGCCGCCACGGTGGCACAGGCGACCGACAGCAAGCCGGCGGCCATTAGGTGCATTTTCTTCATCTGTTCCTCTTGTGATGATGTGAAAGAAACTTCCCGGCAGACTGGATGAATTGGCCGGGCGCGACTACCGGAAACACGAAGTACGTGGACCCGATAGCCGGCAGCGATGATAGAAGTGGGGCAATGCAGGGAAACGCGCAAAGAAAAATGGCGACCAAAATCTCGCGGTTTCACGACATCAAAATCGTTAGATCTTGAGATTGAAGTGAATTTCGTGACGTGGATGTAGCGCGCAAGCGACGTGGTATTCAGCCGGGCGGCAAGGGCAGGAACTGCAGCATCCCGTCTGTCTCAAACTGCACGAAGCGGCAGCCAAAGGCTGCCTCCAGCGCCGCAGGCCGGCATGTCTCTTGTGCAGGCCCTGCCCAGCGCCGCCCTTCGGCCAGCAACAGCACATGCGTCGCAAAACGGCTGGCAAGGTTGATATCGTGGCAGCTTGCCACCACGCCCTTGCCCCCTGCGGCGAGGTCGCGCAGCAAGGTCATGAGCTGCAGTTGCGCGGCGACGTCCTGGTGCGAGGTCGGTTCATCCAGCAGATACAGGTCGGGGTCCTGTGCCAGCAAGGTCGCCAGTCCGACACGCTGGCGCTCGCCACCGGAGAGCTGCAGCAGGTCCGCCGCAGTCAGCGACGACAGACCTACGCGCTCCAGCGCCTCCAGCGACAGGTCCTCATCCTCGGCGGTCGCCTGCCAGCCGCCGTGATGCACGAAGCGTCCGGCCAGCACCGCCTCGATCACCGGCATGGAAAAGGCGTCGTGCTGCTGTTGCAGCAGCAGGCCGCGATGGCGCGCCATCTCCGTCGGCGACAGGCCTTGCAGTGGCTGCCCCAGCAGTTGCCACTGCCCGGCATGGGTCGGCTGCAAGCCGGCGGCGGCGTGCAGCAATGTGCTCTTGCCGATGCCGTTGCGCCCCAGCACACACCAGAATTCCCCGGGTCGCACCTGCCAGTCCAGGCCTTCCAGCAGGATGCGGGAGCCCACCTGCAACGACACCTGCTGCGCCTGCAGTATGAAAGAAGCTGGCGCGCTCATGAACGCCCCCGCGCCAGCAACCACAAGAAGCAAGGTACCCCGATCAGCGCCGTGATCACGCCCACCGGCAACTGCACCGGGGCGACCACGGTGCGCGCCAGCAGGTCGGCCAGGGTCAGCGCCGCGCCGCCGCCCAGCATGGCACCGGGCAACAACAGTCGCTGGTCGTTGCCGATCAACAGGCGCAGGCCATGCGGCACCACCAGCCCGACAAAACCGATGGTGCCGGCCATGGCCACCGCCATGGCGGTACAGGCCGCTGCCGTGCACAGCACCATCACCCGCAGCCGCAGCACCGGTACGCCCAGCAACTGGGCAAAGGCATCGCCTCGCGCCAGCAGGTTCAACGCCGGTGCGTAGCGCAAGGCCCACAGCAAGGCCAGTATCAATACCGCTGCCGTCACCGGCAGCAAGCGGGCATCGTCAAGATCGCCGATCAGCCAGAACACCATGCCACGCAATTGCGCGTCAGGGGCCACCGACAAGGCCAGCGAAATCAGCGCGCCAAATCCCGCCGCCAGCATCACCCCGGTCAGCAACAGGCGCTGGCTGGACAGCAGGGGCGAAATGGCCAGATGCCGCAGCGACTGGCATACCAGGCCGAACAACAGCAGCATGGCCACGGCCGCGCCCAGCAGCGCCCCCGGGGCGGTCGCCAACTGCACCGGCCAGCCCAGATGCAGCGCCGCCAACATGGCCAGCAATGCACCCGCCGCCGAACCACCGGAGAGGCCCAATACATAAGGGTCAGCCAGTGGATTGCGCAACAGCACCTGCATCAATGCGCCCGACAAGGCCAGTGCCGCGCCCACCGCAAAGGCCGTGAGCGCGCGCGGCACGCGCAGGGCCAGCAGCAGCGAGACCGTGTCGGCCGAGGCCGAGGGACGCAGGCAACCCGTGCTGCCGCACAAGGCCGCTGCCGTCAGCGAAAGCAGGGACAGCAGCAGCAAGGTGCACAGCACGGGGAGGAAGCGTCGCATCGGCGGCAGGCCAGGATCAGGAAGGAAAATTCATGAAGTCCGCATCAAAAGTCATAGCGGGCCGTGAATTTTACCGCCCGGCCGTCTTCCGGGTAGATGCCCGAGACCGAACCCCCACTGCAGTCATAGGCCTGGGAGTAATACTTGCGGTCGGCCAGGTTGGTTCCGGTCAGGGCAAATTCCCAGGCGCTCACGCGCAGGGCGTAGCGGGCGTCGAAGGTGGTGAAGGAAGGCATCTTGGCGCAGGTGTTGGCGAAATCGTTGCCCATGCGCTGGCGGTCCACCCAACGCGCCCCGACATCGGCGCTGTGCTGGCCGGACTTCCAGTTGAGCCGGGTGGTGAAGGTATTGGCCGGCACCAGCGCCAGTTGATTGCCACTGTTGGCCCCCTCCTCGAAGCGGGCGTCGATGTGCTGGTACGTGGCGTTCACGCCCAGGGTTTCGGTCAGCTGCAGGCGCCCCTCCACTTCCACGCCCTGGTGGCGGGTGGGTGCCAGGTTGCTGTTGGCACCGAAGCCGCCATTGGCGGTGGGATCGTAATAGAGCTCGTCACGCAGACGGTGGCGGAACCAGCGCAGTGTCAGCTGCTGCCCGGTCTTGCCCAGGGTGGCCCCCAGCTCCAGGTCGTGCGACACCTGGGGCTTGAGCACGGCACCGGTGGGCAGCGCGGTGTAGCCGTTTTCGTCCGGCGTGGCCAGGCGATAGCTCTGGCCGGTCTTGGCAAAGGCGCGCAGCAGCGGCAGCGGCGCATAGCTGGCCTGCAGGTCCCAGGCATTGACGGCGCTGTTGCGGTCGTACAGGCCGGAATCGCTCTGCTGGTTGAACACTTCGCGCCGTACGCCGGCGGCCAGGCGGGCGTTGCGGGCGAATTCGATTTCGTCGCGCAGGTAGAGTGCCTTGGAGCGCTGGGCGGCATCGCTGTTGCCGTAGCTGGCGTTGTTATAGGCCGTCCATTCGGCCAGGTCGATGCCGGCGATGGCTTCGTTCTTCCACGCCCCCTGATCGATCACATGACGCAGGCGCGGCGAGAATTGCGTGCCGCGGATATTGACCTGGGTAGTTGACCCGCTGCTGACATAGCTGGAGCGGGAGATCTTTTCGCGGTGGGCCAGCTCGGCGGCGACATCGAAGGCGCCGAAGCGGCGTTCCAGGAAGGCCGTCACGCTGTCGTTGTCGTAGGAGCCGCGGTCCAGCGGCTTGCTGGTCTGGCGGGCATTGGATTGGTATTGCGCCTGGGTCAGGCTGCCGGGCAGGCCGTAATCGGCACGCGACAGGGTGGCACGCAGGCCGAAGCGCCAGTCGCTGGCGAACCACTGCACGGTGGAGCTCAGGTTTTCCTGGCTGGACTGGGCGTTGTCGCGCCAGTTGTCGCTGCGCGACTTGGCATAGCTGGCGTCGATGGAGAAGTTGTCCCAGCCGCGCGAGACCAGTGCCCGTCCGCCGCGCAGCCCCTGGCTGCCGACCTCGCCCACCACGGTGCCGTGGCCGCTGTTGGCCTGCGGTCGGCGCGTGATGATCTGGATGGTGCCACCGGTGGCGCCGCTGCCGTACAGCACGCTGCTGCCGCCACGCACGATCTCGATGCGCTCGATGTTCTCGATGGGGATGGAGGACAGCAGCGGTGTGCTCAGTTCGTTTTCGGAAATGCGCACGCCGTCCAGCAGCACCACCATGTTCTGGTCGCCATTGGTGCCGAAGCCGCGCAGGTCCAGCGGGAAGTCCTTGGGCCCGGCCAGGCTCTGGCGGCCATACACCCCACCCAGCTTGCGGATGGCTTCATTGGCATTGTCGATGCCGGCTTCGCGGATCTGCTCGGCGGTGATGACGGTGGCCGCCACCGGCGGGAAGGTCGGGTCATTGGGAAAACGCGAGGCCGACACCACCACCGGCGCGAGTGCCGCCGCCGGGTCGGTGGCCGGGGTGCCGCTCGCGGCCAGGGATGTCTGCGCCAGGGCCGACAGGATCAGGGTGCTGCCCAGGCTGAGGGCAAAAAGGGGACGCTGGCCGCCGTGGCTGGCCGGGGAATTGACGTTATGCATGGAAAAGAGACTCGGTGAAGTGGTCCGGCCTGCTTCCCCGCGGGCCGGAATCAACGGAAGCCGCACCGGCATCGCCACGCGCAGTTTCCTCCCGTTCTGGCCGGTCTCCGGGCTGCAGGCATGACCATCGGCCTTCCCATGCAGCGCCGTGTACGTCAGCCGGCCAGCGCTGGCCGATTGAACCGGACACGGAACCTGCACAGTGGCATGGGGGATGGTGTTGCCGGCAACACGTGACGTCTCGTCATGGTGTCACTGTATCGCCGGCGCCTGGTTACCGTTGCGGGGGCAGCACACCTTGACCAGCCCCGCCCGCGTGCCGCGAACCGAACTGGTGCGTGTTTCCCGTTTAACTGCCGGCAAGAACGCGCCGGCGGGCACCAAAACGGCGCCATTGTAGGCGTGCCAGGCGGGCATCACAAGTCGCTACAGGCCGGCGCCTGCCAAATACAAGGCAAAAATCGGCCAAATTAAAGACCACAGGCCATCCTGATGTAAATCAGCACAAGCCCGGCATGCGTATTGCTTTAAAGAAAAAGCCAGATAGAATTCGAACTTATATCGAAAAAATTCGATTTTTTACGAATTTATTTCGGAGAGACGCCCCGAGCCGGCTTGCCACAAGGGGCGAAAAAACGAAACAAATGGGGGGATTTCACTCGCTGTTTGGCCGATGAGATGGCTGTACCCGGCCCTATACTCGGCGCCATGGCATCGTCGACCCGCTGACCGTCTGGTCCGCTGGCCTCACCTGTCATCCCTGAATCGTTGTCGTGGTCTGCGAGCCTTCAGACTCCGCCCTTGCCTGCCGATATCTATTGGATATCCCGGATGGGACGGTTGCTGTGCCTCCCGGAACGACGCATTTGATCCGCCTACGGGCAACTTTGCATAGCAGTGCGCCGCCGAGCGCACCACATTTGTTGGGAGAATCAGTAATCATGAGCGACGACGTTGATCTGGAAGCATTGTTTGACGAAATTTCCTCACAGACCTTACCGGGCATGACAGCCGGCGAGGCTGGCGCGGCCGCCGGTGCCGCTGGTGGGGCAGCCGGCGCGGGCGACGATGCCCAGCAGGCGCAGGAAGATCAGAGCGACAAGCCCATGTATGAACGCCTGGGCGGCATCGTCCGTCTGCTGCATGATTCGATGCGCGAACTGGGCTACGACCGCTCCCTGACCGACGTGGCCGAGCAGATCGGCGACGCCCAGAACCGCCTGGAACACATCGCCACCCTGACCGAGCAGGCCGCCAACAAGGTGCTCAATGCGCTGGACTCCGGCATGCCCGCGCAGGACCGCCTGCAGGAGCAGGCCAAGGACATCAACGACCGCTGGGCCAAGCTCTATGCCGGCCAGCTGAACATCGAAGAATTCAAGAAACTGGCGGGCGACTCGCAGAAGTTCTCGACCTCGGTGATCGAATCGACCGAAGCGGAAAAGGCCCGCATGCTGGAAATCATGATGGCCCAGGACTTCCAGGACATCACCGGCCAACTGATCAAGAAGATCGTGGGCATCACTGCCACCGCCGAACGCGAACTGGCGCAATTGCTGCGCGACAATGCGCCGGCTGAAGTGCGCGCCCAGATCGAGGCAGAAAAGCCGGTTACCCTGATGAACGGCCCCGCTTCGCCGGGTACCGCCATGGGCCAGACCGATGTGGACGACTTACTCGACAGCCTGGGGTTCTAATGGATGACGAAATGCTCAAGGATTTTGTCGTTGAAGCGTTGGAGCTGGCGACCAACGTGGAAGAGCATCTGCTGACGCTCGAACGACATCCTGATGACCTTGAAATCCTCAATGCGGTCTTCCGCGCCTTCCACACCATCAAGGGCGGCGCCGGGTTCGTGAACCTGCCGGCCATGGTGTCGGCCTGCCACCTGACCGAAAACCTGTTCGACGCCCTGCGTACCGGCAAGGCGCCGGTGACGCCGCTGGCGATCGAAGCGGCGCTGCAGGCCAGCGGCTTCGTGGCCGACCAGTTGAACGAACTGTCCAATG
>NZ_AEEC02000055.1 GCF_000300975.2 Herbaspirillum frisingense GSF30
TTCAAAGGCTCTTCCGACCACCTTGCGCAGTTGCCGTCGCCACCAGCGCGGATCCACGACACGCGCAATGATGGCGCGCAGGTCGTCATCATCGACTTCAGGCATATCAATGCCGTAGTCGCTGCACTCCTGCTCGATGAGGTCGCGTGCGTGGGTATCTGAAATCGCTTTCCACAAGACCTTCTTGACGTTCTCGGCGGCTTTCTCGGCAGTGGCGCAAATTTCGGCATCATCCTGGGACAGATCCACGCCGGCCGGCACGTACTGCTCAGCGAATTCGCGGACGAACTGAACCGCAACCGGCTCAAAGATCTTGTTCCAGTGCCATACCGACATCAGTTCCAGGGCCTGGCTCACGACACGTCCGCGCCACTTCAGCGGAATACGTGCCAATTCCCCGGCAAACTGGTGCGACTCGACGAAAGCCCGATGGCGACGCCGTGTTTTCGCGTCAACTGTTCTAGACTGCATTGAGGGCTCTTTCATACGTCGTAATGGCACGCAGCACCGCACGGCGCATGGCCAGGCGTTCAGCTTCAGTAAAGGAGTGAATAGGAGATTCCCAGCGATCTGCCGAGAGTCCTGCCAGGGCCAGGATGTGCCGGCGCACGGGCTTGGGCATCGCCGCCCAGGAATAAGCAATCCCGGTTTGGAGATTGGGGCGCCTGCGATTGCGCAAGAGTGAGATGGATTTCTCTAGCTCAGCCTTAGCGGCTTCATTGCCGGGAGGCGTGGGCACCCATGCCGCGCGCTCGCGCAGCAGGTCCGATGCCGGACGGAATGACGCATGGTCTTTAATTCGTGCACCGCGCATCATTACCCTTTCACCAGCCCAAGAGCAGCCAGAAGCGCTGGTGCAAGCAGCAACAGAACAGCAATGCCATGAGCGATCACAGTACGCATTACCACGCTCCCATCAGCCCGCCGAGACGCTGCAAGCGCTGGACGAGGCGGGCAGAAATAGCGTTCTTCCCTTGCCAGATCACATTCCACTGCAGTTCGTCTTGCAGCACGGCTTTGCGCTGCAGCATGCGTTGGGCGCACTGAAATTCCTTGATGTCGTCGCCCATGCGAAGCCGCAGCGAGGCGAGGGCAAGCGTTGTCTGTTGCTGATCGAGAGCCATGTGAGGTTTCTTTAGGGTGAGCGAATCCCGCGTGGACCAAACGGCGCACGACAGGTCTTAGTCAATTTGGGGTTCAGCGACCGGCTAGGCGGTCACCAGCAAGTCAGGCAGTACCTGTTCCTTGGGGGGCAAGGTACGCACGGGGCGAGATGGGAAGGCTCACCTCGGGATTGGGCATGGCCGACAGGGAAACGGTGCGAGAAATCTCCAGCGTGGCCACGAAGGTATGGCCGCAATCGACGTTCTGGCATCGATAGGTAATTTCCTTCATCAGCGTAGACATGGTCCGGCTTTTGGCTGCACGTACTGGGCTTTGGCAATGAGGGCACGGCAGGCTGATTACACGCATGTTGTTTTCTTTCCCTTGATGGCATAGAGTGCACGCCCCTTGCCAGTAACACGTTTGATACCTTCTCGAACAGATTGCGCCAGAACGAACTCGGCCGCTTGTTCAATTGTGTCGAAGCCCTCACGCATCATGATCACTTCCAGGGCTTCGACTAACGCAGGATGGGTGAACGGCAGTTCGATATCAGGCATTGCGAGGCACTGAAAAGTGGCTCGTGAGCGCCTTGGCTTGCACTTTTTGCTCGGATAAGATCGGCATCGAATAGGATTGCGCCAGGGCGATGGCCTGATGCATCAACAGATCATGGGCCAGCGTGGCCAGGTTTTCACCTTGGTACTGGGCCAGGGCTTTCATGATGTCGTAGTTGTCGTCGTTGACGCGCACTACGATGCGGCGGTGACGGATTTTGCGGGGATCGTCGTACATGGCCGTCTCCGTGCTCAAGCCCGCCCGGCCTTGACGTCTTTGTCGTAGGCGGCCATGCCGCGCAAGATCAGCAGGCGCACAAAAGAAGAGCGCGTGCGCAAATCCTGGCGGGCTAGCTCAGCCAGTCGTTGTTCTTCATCAGCTTCAAGGCGGAAGGTAACGGCCACCGAGGTATCGGTATGGGGGCGGGATACGTGCTTGGAGAGGGTAGGCATATGGGATAATCGTTGTACACGTCACTTAGCAATGACGTGAATATTAGTTCTCAAAAACGTACCTGTCAAACAAATATTTGCGTAATGAGTACCTTTGGTCAAAGATTAAAAGATGAGCGTAAGCGCCTAGGCCTTACTCAACCGGAGTTTGCTGCCGTCGGTGGGGTGGAAAAGGGAGCGCAAATCAATTATGAGCAAGACAAGCGCTTTCCAGGCGCGGACTATCTAATTGCCGTTGCAGCGCTTGGTGTTGACACTCAGTATGTTTTACTTGGTGTTCCGGCTTCCGACGGGTTGACGGAAGACGAATCGGAGCTTCTGGTGGGATATCGGAAGTTGGATCTTCGTGCGAAGGCCCGTGTTCTTGGCGTGGTCGAAGGAGCGAGCGATACAGACAAACCTGCGTCCGTTCCCAAAGGTCGAGCGAACATCACCATTCACGGCGGCGTCGGACAACAAATTCACGGGGAGACCTTTAAGAAGGTCGTGGGCCCTCAGATGGTCAAAGCCCCGTCTAAGAAAAAGTCATGAAATGGAGTAGTGCCTCTTCGATGTGATAGATGGCTGCGTTGAGGGTTATTTTTACGAAGTAGGGTGGTAATGGTAGGGAAAATTAATATTCGCGGAAACGTTTCTCAGCTCATCAATGGGAATGTGCATAGTATCAGTGGCCCAACGACCATTGGTACTCGGAATTCGAGTGAAGTAATAGACGCGGAAGATCCTCCACGGATCACTGAATTCCAGCGGAAAAGAATCAACGTATTAGTGAAAGAGTTGTCTGCCATTTCCGGTGAAAAGGAAGTCGAAATTTATAAGGTCTTTATGAAAGACTTTGGAATTCGATATTTCCGCGAGCTCCCGATTGAGCATTATTCGACCGTGAAAGAAACGCTAGAGGAATGGATTTCGGCTGGTGCTGCCAAAGCAGGTCCGGTTGCGGTACCAGAGGTGGTGAAAGCACACAGTGAAAGAGTGCAACATCAACTTGGATGTCCGGCTTGCATTGAAAAGGACGCATCTTTCGGACGTGCTCTAAGGGCTATATTTGCACTGGCGGTCTTGGCGTTTTTGCTCTCGCTATTATGCGGATGGCTGCTCTATAAGATGCCTGTTTCTTGAGTTGCGTCCAAGTTGACTCCTATTTGAAGTAAATGAATTCCTCAATCATCCTGGTCCAGCCTAGGGGGCTGGTAATCCAGGAGAGGGCCAGTTCTGCGAGGAAACCAACACATCGGATAGTTTTGGCTTAAGAGACCGCCGAAAAGCCATACGTCAATCTGCTCATACAACTATGCAGAACAAACTCATAGAGATGTTTTTTCTATGTTAGGTACCGAACAGTTGGGTACAAGCCAAATCGTTACCTTAATCTACTGAACATCTGTTCAATCAATTCCCTTCTAGTCAAAGTCGGCAAGAGCTTGTCCGGAAGTCTCGAATCCAGTCCCGTCTGTCTTCATCTGTTCGACAAGGAGTTCATATGCTCACTTACGAAACTGCTGGTAGCGATGGTAGCTTCTGCTACCGATTGGAGTATACGCAGTGTGATGCTGGCTGGTTTCTCGAGTCCATGCTGGTGAAACGAGGCGGTGAATCGATACTGTTGAAACGCGGGCCAAAGACTGTTTATCGTACAGAGGCGCTAGCCATTGCCTACGGAATCAATAGTTGCGAGGCCATTGTTAGCAGTTTCACGCTTGGAGCTTTGAGTTGGAGCGAATACAGGAATTCTCACGGGCAGTTACCTTGATTGGGCCGCTCATTCCTTGCCATCCAGGTTTCTTTTCCCCATGTTTTTACGAATTATTCCGGCCGGTTGCCAGATGAGAATCACCCAAGAATCAATTCGATTTTCTCCTTTCGAAAACGAAAAGTTGCGTCCAAAGGCATCATCCAGCTCCGCATTTCTTGCAGCGTTGAGTAGAGCTTTTCTTTGGACACCTATGTGCTCGCTTGCGGTATGGCTATCGGTAGAATAGGCGGGCCATTGGGCTATCCATAGAATGCCACGTTCAAAAGAAGGGGCCCTCTTGTCGTCGCCCCTTTAACCTCATCTATGATTTCTTGCCATCCGTTTTGTGAGATGTCGAGTGCCCTTGCTTCTTCGTCATGGTCGAATATTGGCCGCCTGCGACCGGGTCGCCGTCGTTATCGCGGCTGGACTTGACGGTCTTGCCGCTACTCTCTCCCGCGACCGCCAATTTTTGGTAAGTGCTGGTGTCTTTGCTGCGCTGATTTTTGCTAGACATGTCATTTCTCCTTGAGTGTCGGTTGGCAATTCGTCTGCGCTTCTAATATCGCTACGCCGACGATGAGACATGCTGTTCCTATTAAAATTCAGCGGATGTAGGTGCAAGGCTTATGTCGCTGTAGTCATACTGGCTATGCGCAAATTCATTTACGCCATTGGTTCGTAAGGGATATGGAACTGCATCCTCTATGGTTGTCAGCGCACATACCAAAAGCTTTTTATGGATTATCGTGAATGTTGAATCGCGGCGGGATATCGACCGTAGAAACGCTCGTCGCTCTTCAGAGGAGTTCGCTGTCTTTATGCCCCCTGGTCACCGCGGCACTTTTGTCGTCTATCGATAAAGCGTGGCAGCCCATACGTTAGCTCGCATATATGAGCTCAAAGAATGAAAAAGATGCTCGTGGAAAAAATATAAAAATTCTTTCTTAATGTTCGGTGGCGAACAGATTAAGAATGTCCGAGCAGGCGATGCTTCGTCTTGCAGTAAGCGTGAATGGCGTATGGCTTGCAACGGCGTCAGCACTGTTCATTCAGATAAGCGCGTCGTTCCTGGATATTCCCAAGGCTCCAAGAAGAATCAAATCGTAGCAGTTCGCTTTCCACTATCTTTGCCACATTCAACCTAGAGGTCACTCAATGAAAAATGTCATTTCAGGGGTATTCCTATCCGCTTCCTTGATGCTGTCCAGCGCTGCTGTCCATGCATCGACCGACATCAACAACACTTCCACGATCACTTTCAACGGGCCCAGCTCGTCGATTGGTGCCTCATATGGAGACGGCACCAGCGGCAAGACTTTCACCGAGAATTTCACTTTCGCACAGGGTACCGTCTTCAACGTTTCGTCCGCGGTGATCTCGATCGCACTGGACTCCATGTCGGGGCTCAACATCAGCAGCTTCACTCTGAGCGGAAACGGCGTGACCGCGACTGGGCATCTGACTTCCAGCACAGGCTTGCAGACATGGACCTTGCATGCCTCCAATCTTACCTCCGGGCTGTACACCCTATCAGCAATCGGCAAGGTCACGGGTACTAGTGGCGGAAGCTTCGGAGGCAACATCAGCGTGGCCGCGGTTCCGGAGAATTCCACTGTGGCAATGATGCTGGCTGGGCTTGGCATGGTCGGCTTCGCTGCCTTGCGCCATCGTCGCAAATCGAAGATGCATGGGGCAAATTCGACCGGCCTCGTGCCGGTATAAAAGGCAAAGCGGAAGAACTTTGAAACTGCCCATGCGGGCAGTTTTTTTATGCTGAACGCTTCCATGTGTCCGGTATCGAACATCTGTGAATCCCAAGTCTATCGTTATTTTCCGATCGGCACTCGATCTCCCTTGCCCCAATTGGATTGCAGCATGTCTAATTCAAATCTTCCATTAAAGAATCATCTTCTGGCCGCGTTGGCACCGGACGTGCAGCATCGCCTGCTTCCCCAGCTGGAATGGATTTCTCTTCCCTTGGGGATGGTGCTCTACGAATCGGGCGATACGTTGCAGCATGTCTATTTCCCGACCAACTCCATCGTGTCCCTGCTGTATGTCATGGAAGACGGTGCGTCGGCAGAAATTTCCGTAGTTGGCAACGACGGTTTTATTGGCATCGCCATTTTGATGGGAGGAGAAAGTACTCCCAGCAGAGCGATCGTGCAGAGTGGCGGTAGCGCTTATCGTCTTTCTGCCAGCCGCTTCAAGGAAGAATTCCATCGCGATACTGGTACGCTTCATCTGATGTTGCGTTACAGCCAGGCGCTGCTGACGCAGATGGCGCAGACCGCCGTCTGCAATCGCCACCATTCCATCGACCAGCAGTTGTGCCGGTGGTTATTGTTATCTTTGGACCGACTGTCGGGCAACCAGGTGACCATGACGCAAGAGCTTATCGCCAACATGCTTGGAGTGCGGCGCGAGGGCGTCACCGAGGCAGCTGGCAAGCTGCAACGGCAGGGTGTAATCGAGTACAGCAGGGGGCGGCTGACAGTGCTGAACAGACCCAGACTGGAAGAGCTGTGCTGCGAATGCTACGCGGTGGTCAGAAAGGAAACCCAACGCTTGTTACCGCCTACCCGCTTCGAAAGTTGATGAGGCTAACACTTCGATCTAGCGCCTGCGCGCGTAGCTTGTCGAATGGCTGGAACTCGGCAGCTTGGTCAAGCAGCTTTGGTTACGTAGCGCACCGACCGTACGCGAGGTCATGGGTACGATCGGATTTAAGAGGAATATCAAATTTGTCGGCGCGCCCATGGCCGGTAGATGGCGCTCATCTTGAGCACGGAGGCGATTGCGGGAGTTCAGGCATGCACACCAGCCGCATCAAGTTCTTCAAGGGATTTCAGATCGAGGTCACGGTAACTCGTTACGCAGAGGATTGTTGCGTATTTACCAATATACGGCGATTTGCCAGGATTTCAGCGACTGGGGGCGATGTCATTTTTGCGCAATGGGTTGACCTGCGGGCACGCTCCTCCGCAATGGCCTTTCAGTACGCGTTCGTACGCGCACACTCCGAAATAGAGAAGCGCGGAGTGCACGGCGAGCTTACAGGCACTTAGACGTCAGATGACCTCCCCAAAGTCGAGAAGTATCGTCGATCTAGGTTCCGCTAAGTTGGGTAACGAACAGATAACCGACCGTTAAGGCAATAGAATGGGGGGTAATGGCATAGTACTTCCTTGAAGCCGGCCGGCTCTGGATCGGGAGGCAGTATGAATACAAGCGCACTAATCGGTGGCGGTATCAGCAGCGATTTCGACGGCAACTTGATGGAGTAACTTGAACTACGTAACGTCAAGATTTCAGCCATGTAGGAGAACGATCTGGCGGTTGCAATCGGCGACCAGCACGGGGATCTTTATGGATTCATCGGAGCGGATTCGCAGTCGGATCTGGCCATCTTGCTCAAATCCTGTCACCGCTTGAGCGCTGACAAGCGTTTATGCCTGGGCGGAAAGTTCCAGAGAGTCTTGTCACCGTCGGTTAGCGCGCCAGTGCACGGCGGACGCAGCGTATGCTTGCTATAGCGTCTTTGTATAGAGCTTAGTTTCGTCGATGTAGCAAGAACACGCCTGCTTTTCAAGGTGCTTTCGGTTGAGAATGGTCACGTGGCCGCGGCTGTATTCGATAATACCGTTGCTCCGCAATTGGGTGGCCGCGGCAGTGATACCAACACGTCGCACTCCCAACAACGATGCCAGTGTTTCCTGGGTGATTGAAAATTCTTGGGCATTGGAGCGATCCTGACTCATTAGTAGCCACTTTGCGAGGCGCTCGGAGAGGGTATGGAATTTGATGCAGCGGCATGTGCTATAGAGTTGCTCTATGACGATGTTGATGTATCGATTCAGCACTAGCTGTAGTCCCTTATTTTGGTTCAATTCAGTGCGGAAAGCTGCGGTGGAAATACTCCATGCTCGGCCCGGATAGAGTACCGAGGCGTGGAACTCGGTGGACTTCAAGCCCAGCGCGAAGGGAATCCCGTACATGCCTTCCCGACCGACCATGCTGACTTCGAAGTTCGGCGTTGCATCGCCCAGCGAAAGAATGGAGATCAAGCCATTGATTGGAAAATAAATCAAACTGGCACGGGGCGTCGATAGGATTCGACCAGCCTGCAGGTCAATCAAAGTGCATTGCTTTAACAGGTGTGACCGGTCGGTTTGGGATAGTGACGCGATAATATGGTTCTGGTCATTTTCCAATTCATCTCTCAGGTAATAGGGCCAAAAAAGTAGGCACGGCGAATGCCGTGATGCCGTTTCAATGAATGGAGTATGACCCTTTTGTATATTTGTCACCGTCCGTTAACGAACATACGAGGCCCTTAATGGCCAGTAAATCAACGGGGCGGAAGGGCTAGGAAGCCGTTACGAACTGACGGAAAGAACAACTTGAGAGGACCATCAATCGGAGATTGACATTAGGACGCCAGAGCGCCATCGTACTCAAGCGAAATCCTGATAACTTCTTCGCCGAGACCGAAAAAGCGGCCTGTTGTACTGCGCATCGTATCCCTGGTCTCGGCTTCACCAACGATTCCCTGCTGCAAGGGCGCATCCACTCCTATCTGGATAGGCAGACCAGTCGCCTGGACGAGGCCAACTTCTAAGAGATCCCGATTGACTCGTCTCTACGCAAGACACACAACAATCAGCGCAATGGTATGCACCGCCAGGCTATCAACCGGGGCCGCTCGACCTATGAGCTAAGCTGCTGGGCGGCGGCTGCCCATGCTAACCCGGAGCGGTTCGCCGATTGCCATTGGCAATCCAAGCTGTTCTGGAAGAGAAAAACACTGGCTGAGCAGCTCCTCATCTTCAGTGCCTTCCACTTCGGGCTCATACGGATGCAGATTCCAGCCCTCATGCTAACGCGTAATATCACTGCTGAACAATGTTGACCTGACCTGATACTGGCGCAGTAAGTCGCCTAAGGGCTGGGATTCGGAGTGCGAGAAGCTGCCCCCGGCTGTTCGACACGCCACCAAATATGCCGACTCTTCTGCCCTCCCTCTAAGCGCTTATAAAGACGAGAGCTGGATTGCCGCCAAACGTGTCGTGTTGTGCTCACCCACGGCGTGGACGGCACGAAGCTGACGGTGATCTACGTATACCTGCGGCAGCAAGTCACCGTGCGGCCAGCAGCTGGACGTGGCGATCTGCGCGTCGAGATAACACTGTTGGCCGCCCCGTCGACGCTATATGATGCGGTGATAATCGTCGAAGGAGAGGAGGCATTGATGCCGCTGGCTGCTAATCTGCTGGTTACTGATTTCCTGCGTGATCAGTATCGTATCTGTTGGCCCGTCCTCGGGCTAGGAATCGCCAACATAGTGAGCGAAAAGGTGGAACTCCCCCGAGGTCCAGCTCAACTGTGAAGACGATTTCCGCTTGGCCGCCGTAGACACCGCCCAAGTAGATTAGCTACTGGAGCAATTGGCCGAAGCGTTGGCAGAACAGCTTGAATTGGACCACGACGCCTTGGCGTGAGGTCTGCCTTTGGCCCTACTAGTCACTTGCCGTCCAGGTGTTAAGGCCGGCGAAATCAAGAACGGAATGCGCCATGTTGAAGAAACTAAAACGCCTGTGGTTCTCAGAGATGAAGAAGGCCACAAGCGCGCAACGCAAGCGCATCGAAACGATCTTGAAAGTGTTTCGAACCAATCCATCCACGACGACCAAAGCCGAGAGGCGATCTGCCACCACCACCCCCTCCGATGCTTCCAAACCAATCGGCGCATGGGTCAGCGGTCATCTCCGTCATGGTTCCGGCCTGACGCAACGTATCCACTATCGGCTATTCCTGCCTTGTAGACCAGAAGCCGCTATGCCGCTGGTCGTGATGCTGCACGGTTGTCAGCAGAACGCTGCTGAGTTCGCACAAGGGACGGACCTGAACGTGCATGCGGCGAAAAGGGGGGCGCCGTTCTCTAACCAGAGCAGCCGCTACGCGCTCATCCGCAGCGATGCTGGAAATGGTACGACAAGACGACTCAAAAAGGGAGCTGGGATGTCGCGACGCTGGCAGCATTGATCGAAGATGTCGTCTCTTCTCATGCCATTGATCGGCAGCGCATCTATGTCTGCGGGATCTCCGCGGGGGCGGCCATGGCGCACATCCTTGCGTTGACGCATCCTTCGCTGGTAGCAGCCGTTGGCCTGCATTCTAGCCCCGTCTTTGGCGCTTGCAACAGCGCGGCCGGTGCATACAGGGTGATGCAGCATGGAAGCGGACATCCAGGGGGAGCCATGGATGAACTGCTTGTACGCTTGCCGCGCATGTAGACAATGCCAGCTATTCTGATCGGTGGTGACATTGAAAAGACCGTACGGTCAGTTAACCAGCGCCAATTGGTGGAGCAGTTCGTGAGTCTTAACCGGACATTAGCTCTAACTGCAATGCCGACCAAGGAAAGAAGGTTCGGCCGGGCTTCGAGGAATGCGCCGATGCAGCGCAGGTTCACGATCAACGATCATACCATCGGGCGTAAAGTGATGATCCGTTCGGTAATGATCTTGGTCACGCGTGGAGCGGGGGCGATGACGCGATGTCCCGTAACGCACAAGGACCGGACGCGAGCCGACTGATGCTGAATTTCCTTGAGCGGCATCGCCGGTATTGATTGTGGACGGTATCAACTGCAGCTCTGACATCGATGCTGCTAATGGAGATGTCGCCGCGCCTGCCTGTTTAGGTGACCGGCTCTTTGTGCTGTCTGCTCATTGCCAGTACACAAGCCCATTCGTCTAAAGCAGGAATCCGTTCCCCCCTATCTCTGAGAAATAAGTGAAGACGGTTTGTGGCAAATCTGCGAACAAATCGACACCGTTCCAATTTAAATTCCTACGGCATCTAGAGTCTGTTCGATAACGAACAGAAATCCTTAAGGCTAGAGACCAGAATCAATGTTCATATTTCAAAAGGAGATCTTATGAAATCCGATGCGCAAATTCAGGAGGCCGTATACGAAGAACTGAAGTGGGATCCCTCTGTTATCGCAACCGATATAGGAGTCGAGGTTTCAACTGGCATCGTGACTCTTTTCGGTCATGTTGGGAGCCACTCTGAAAAGGTAGCAGCAGAGCGCGCTGCACAGCGGGTTATAGGTGTTAAGGGTGTCGCCATTGCAATAGCCGTAAAGCTACCTCTTTCCAGTCACCGTGAAGACGCCGATATTGCACGTACGGCGTCTAATGTGCTTTCGTGGTCTACTTATGTGCCCTATGACAACCTTCAGGTATTGGTGGAGCACGGTTGGATTACTTTAACTGGAGAGGTTAGATGGGATTTTGAGCGGCGCGGAGCAGTTTCTGCAGTACGGGATCTTATGGGAGTTGTAGGCGTCATTAGTCACATTCGAATCAGGGAAGCGGTATCGGTAGCATCCCTCAAGCATGAAATAGAAGCCACTCTAAAACGACGTGCTCATGATGAAGCAAAAGCTATTTCTGTCGATGTTAGTGGATCGGAGGTAGTGTTAACAGGGTCTGTACATAATTTGGCGGAACGAGACCTGGTCACTAATGCAGTTTGGGGAACGCCTGGAGTATGCAATGTTATCGATCGGCTTTCTGTAACTTAAAAATCTATGGTCAGATATCGATCCCCAAGAATCGAGATCAAGAAGAATTTTTTGGATTAGTTGCACGCGAGAGAGTTCTCTTGTGAAAATCTTTTACTCCGCACTTACAACTACCTGGTCATTAATAGGCTATCTAGTTGTTATCAATTTTCACTACCCCCGAGTCCTGAGCGAAGGGTATTTTCAATTACAGGCGACATATTAGGATGATCGCTAATCAGAAAAACAAGGAATAGATGCGATGCATTGTTAAATACAAGCTATACCATGAACCCTATGTATCAATTTTGGAGTTCACCAGTGACGTTATTGATGCTGAACAAGTGATTGCGGAATTAACCACATCTCTAAGGCCAGAAGTTATATTTGAGTATCCTGCCCCAAAGAACGCATCAGCAACCGAAGCCGAGCTTTCCTATGAGCGCCTAAAAAATGCGGTGGATTCTATTCATTCTGAGTACGGCGTACAAAGCTGGTCATATCAACTATTCCAGTAATCGATATGCTTGTGCAGCAGAGATCGGAATTATGAGGTCCGTTGGTGCCCTAGAATAAATTTCAACCCGCCAAATTGGCGTCAGCAGCCCCCTAGCTAATCCAGGCCCCAACTTATCGAAGCAGCCGCTGGTAAAAATCAAGCGGCGTTACGGAGTAATCATACTTTCGTTGGCGTGAGGGATATGGTGGACTGAAGATTGGCCAAGCCAAGGTCACAGGCTATTTTTCTGGAATAGCCCCTTGAATCTCAGGACACGAAGACTCTCTTAAAATAGAGGACAGTCTTATGACCAGTTTTACGACTAGGCAAACCGTGGACCACATTGAGATTCTGACCGAGCCGGAGCGTCGCAGAAGACGCACGCCCCAAGAGAAAATAGCCATCGTCCAGGAGACCTTGGCTCCTGGAGCTTCCGTATCAGCCGTTGCCAGGCGACACGGGGTGAACGCGAACCAGGTGTTTGGTTGGCGCAAGCAGTACCAGGAAGGCAGTCTGACCGCCGTCAAGGCTGGCGAGACGGTAGTGCCGGCCTCGGAGCTGGTGGCGGCCATCAAGGAAATCAAGGAACTGCAGCGGCTGTTGGGCAAGAAGACCATGGAGAACGAGATTCTGCGCGAGGCCGTCGAATGGGGCCGGTCAAAAAACCTGATTGCGCGCTCGCCCTTGCTGCCAGAGGACGACCAATGAAAGTGGTCTGTGACGTTCTCGGTGTGGCGCGCTCTGCAGTGGCAGTAAAACGAGCCCGGAGACCGGAATGGCGAGATGGCCGTAGTGCTCGCAAAGTCGACGACAGCGGCTTGCTCGAAGAGATTGAGCTGCATGTCGCGAGCTTGCCGAGCTATGGCTATCGCCGCATCTGGGCTTTGCTGCGACGTAGCCGGGAATCTCTGGGGCAAGCGTGCGTGAACCATAAGCGGGTCTATCGCGTCATGCGAGAGCACGCGTTGCTGCTGCGCCGACCTGGTGTGAGACGCGACAATCGACGCCACGATGGTCGCGTAGCGGTCAAGCAAAGTAATGCGCGCTGGTGTTCGGACGGCTTCGAATTCCGTTGTGATGACGGGGCTGCATTGCGAGTGACGTTTGCACTGGATTGTTGTGACCGTGAAGCCATCAGCTGGGCGGCCACTACCGGTGGGCATAGCGGGGATGTCGTGCGCGACGTGATGCTGGCTGCCGTGGAGCAGAGGTTTGGAAGCACGCAGACTCCACAGGTGATTGAATGGCTCAGCGACAACGGCTCGGCCTACATCGACCTTCGCACACGCAGCTTCGCTCGCGAGCTGGGATTGGAGCCCTTGACCACGCCCGTGCGCTCGCCACAGAGTAACGGCATGGCGGAGCGGTTCGTAAAAACGATGAAGCATGATTACATCGCCTTCATGGACAAGCCCGATGTGCCTACGGCGCTCACGCATCTGGCCTCTGCCTTCGAGCAATACAATGAGCGCCATCCGCACAAGGCCCTGAAATACCGCTCGCCTCGCGAGTTCAGACGGGCTGCAGCATCAGTAACTTAACGATGTCTGAGTGTCCTGAATTGCGGGGGCAACTACATTTTCGACGGCAGAGAGTCGCTGCATTTTTTTTGAAACAGGGTATAGATCCCCATTCCACACTGCGGATTTTTCATCGAAGTTCGCCACTAGCTGACCATGACTTGACGCAATGTCACGTATAAATTGTGCAATAGCCTGGCGGCAAATTTGAATCCTAAGATTCTCCTCTGACGGCACGAAGCAAATACGAAATTCACCTATCAAACGTGCGCTGCCGAGGCCGCTCGTCACTTCTAGGCACATATGAGAGCCCGTTTTAAGCAAAACGAAGCCAGCTTCATGATGCGGCGGATAATCAAAGTAAAAACGTAAGTCGACGTCAGATGATTTAGGATCCGGTTTGGCTTTGATCAACATAATTCCCATGATTTCCTCCGACAGGATGTGAAGGCGAACAACGTCTTGAAGGAATGCTTAGAGTTTAGCCCGGATGATCGAAACTAAAATATTTACGAATGATTAGCATTTCATTCGTTCTTGAATTGCGCCTCAAAGAGCTTTAAATGTCACGACACAGCTCCACGCTCGAGCAGCGATGTGCATTTTTATCCAATATGCCGCAGCCTATCTACCCAGTCTGTGCGGTCTCATACAGAGAAAAATAAAATCTAAATTATTAAGAAATTCTATATGTTCGGTAACGAACAGTAAGAGTAATTTTTGTCAGCTACATTTCAAATGTCGCACTAGCTGCGATGCCCCCCCCCTCCAGTGAAAACTGGACTTAAGCCCTCTGAGCCCACCCCCAAAAGCATCTCTGCTCAGAGGGCTATTTTTCCCTTCTGCTTGCCAGATGGAGATACTGATGCCATTTTATGAAACGTCCCGAAGTGATTCGAATTTTCTCTTTCAACTTCGATACTCTAAAAATGCGAGGGGATGGTCATTAAATCGGATGCAGATAATCAAAGATTATGAGACGCTTTACTCGCAGGTTCTCGAAGAGAATTATTCCAGAACAGAAGCTCTCGCCATTGCATATGGGATTAATAGATGTGAATCTTTTGTCAGGGCAATTTCGGTTCGCAAGGTGTGAGTTAGCTACATACAATCAAACTCGACGGCGTTTGCAGCTATCGTCTTGGCAACCTGTTTTGCTAAACGCCCCACAATGTTCGATATAGAACATATAGAAATTCTTCTGTTCGTACTGCTCTAGGGTATAAGAGCTCCAATGATCCCTAAACTGACTGAATTTCCTATGCCCAGCTCGGAATTACCTCAAAAGAACCGTTTGCTGGCAGCTCTAACTCCAGATGTATTCCAACGCATCCAGCCCCAACTGGAGTGGGTCTCCCTTCCCTTAGCCACAGTTCTGTATGAGTCGGGGGATAAGCTCCAGCATGTCTACTTTCCCACTGACTCGATAGTGTCCTTGCTTTATGTCATGGAAAATGGTGCCTCTGCCGAGATTTCTGTGGTGGGCAATGACGGCTTTGTGGGTATCGCCATATTGATGGGAGGAGAAAGTACCCCTAGCAGAGCGGTCGTACAAAGCGGCGGCGGGGCCTATCGCCTGTCCGCTAGGAGATTCAAGGAAGAATTTCACCAGAACATTCAATTTCTTCATCTCATGTTGCGTTACAGTCAGGCACTTTTGACCCAGATGGCCCAGACTGCCGTTTGCAATCGACACCACTCCATTGATCAGCAGTTGTGTCGATGGTTACTGCTTTCACTGGACCGTCTCTCGGGAAATCAACTGATCATGACGCAAGAGCTTATTGCCAATATGTTGGGGGTACGACGGGAAGGCGTAACCGAAGCGGCTGGAAAACTACAAAAAGATGGTGTGATCGAATACAGCAGAGGACATTTGACCGTACTTAAACGACAGAGATTGGAAGAGCTTTGCTGCGAGTGCTATGCAGTTGTTAGAGGCGAGACAAATCGTCTTTTCCCGTATACGTGCTTTGACAAATAATCCTAGTTTTATAGGATCTTCGTTGCGTCTTACCATCGACGTCAATGTTTCATCTTTAATTCTATGAATGGGAAGGAATGCTAGCCGATACAGAAATTGTTAAAGCCAGGATCACTCAATCAGAGGTGGAGGCCGCCGCCTTAAAGATCCATCAAATTTTAAGTGCCCCGTTCTCGGACTTATCGTTTGGGGAAATTGTGTTTTTACCTGGCACCGAAAAATATGACCTGATAATGAAAGGATACTTCGGCATGATTAATGTTAGATTTTCCTTCGGCCGTACAAGGATAGGGGGACGTATTCGTTATGCAGGACAATATCGGTTTCTGTTTGTTGAACCGGACGGGGCTCAAAGAACACTGACAAGCTTCAAGTTTGATTCCATAGGAAGGGTATTGGATTTTGTGGAACTACCTAATCTTCTGAAGTTGAATCCAGAAAATAGCGGCCATGCCAAGTCCTTAATTTTGAACAAGGTAATTGGAGAGTGGATTCGGTCAATTCCCTCGCTCAGATAAAGCAGCTTTTTGATTTTCTCGCAAACTCCCTCTTTCCATTTATTGGCGAAGAGCCAGGCCAGATGGCGACGTTCTAACAGATCACAAGGTTTAGTTCGATGCGCTCGAGGCCAAGCTGCCTGATCGGCGGCAGATGCCCAATAACAAGAGGATCAACCATTACGGGTTACCTCCCGACTGATCGGGGAAATTGAATGGTTCAAATTCCTGGCGATAACTCGCACTCGGCGCTTGCTTCAACGCAGACTCTACCTCCTTCGACTTGCCACCGCGCGACACATGCCCGTACAGAAATTCCCGCATATGACAATTGATGATCCGCGCAAGCACTTCCCAACCATCGCGTTCCCTCAAGAGGCGGCATAGATCAGTTGCCTAACGCTGCATTAGCCCTCTGGCCAATAATGGTAAGGCTTGTCTTCAATGGTGATGAACGAGCGGCTCATCATTTCCTCGCTAGCTCGCACATGGCGCACTGCTACCCCCGCTCTGACGGGCGGAAACAGAAATTTTCCTAACGCGCGGGAACGCCGCCCTGATGGTTCCTATGCCTTCAGAGGCTGCGCGTGGATGGCAGGAGGAAGCTTGGGGTAATTGTAATAAATGCAATTATTTTGTCTTTTTTAGCCCGGCGCGCGCGGTTGCCCCCACCCCGCGCCTGCCCGCTAAATAGGTCGGTTTTGACTCAAATTTGCGTCGCCCGCCGGGGCATGTCCGGTCTAGCACGGCCGCCTAACAGACGTACGTCAAATCTGACGCATTTTGACGCACTTAGGACGCTTTTTTCACGGTTGGACATCTCTCGAAACACGGTTCGTCGCTATATCCGATCCGGAGCGATCGAGCCATCCTACTCATCCAGGCGATCATCCAGTGCCCTAGATGAATTCGCGCCTCGACTTTCAGCCTGGCTCAGCGCCGAGGCGGTCAAATCGCGCAAGCAGAGACGAACCCTGAAACAGATGTTCCTGGACTTGAGGGAGCTGGGATATGAAGGGGCGTACGACCGTGTGGCAGCCTTTGGGATGCAATGGAAGGTGGGTCAAATGGAAAGGGTCAATTCTGCGAGCAAATCAACAGACGGCGTTGCTGAGGGCAATTAAGATTCGCTCTGTCGTCATCCTCATCCCAAGGGTGGGCTACGATGTAAATCTTTGGCTCGGATCTGCGTATATCTCGCGAGCATTTTCCAATCCCTGTGCCCAGATACCAGAGCGACCTGCTCAATGCTGTAACCCTGCTCAAAGAGGCGTGATACTCCCTCATGCCTCAAGTCGTGAAACCTTAAATCTTCGATTCCCAGTGATTTGCAAGCACGTGGAAAGAGGCTGCTTACCGTCCCCTCCGTGACGGGGAAAATCCGTTCTTCCTTGTCAATCTTTGGTTGCCGCTTGATGATCGCGAAGGCGTCGCCTAGAAGTGGCACCTCTTGATCGTTCCCAATCTTGGCGCGAGGGTGCTTTCGATTTCTGATTATGATGGTCCGATCCTGTTCGTTCAGGTCGGCCCATCTAAGGTTGATGATCTCGCTCAAGCGCATGGCGGTGTCGACTGCGAATGCAATAAGATCGGACATGGGTACCTTTTGCCGGACCTTAACCGCAAACCAAGTGCTGATGTTCCCCAGCTCTATCTTCGTTGGCCGCCTGGTGCGCTCTTTTGACCTGGTCGACAAGCCGATGTGATCCATATAGGCTCGCGCTTGGGCGATTGCGTCCAGATTGACCGGCCAGCGCCAGATGTTCTTTGCTGCCTTCAGGATGCTGCTTAGATATGTCAGGTCAATGGCAATCGTAACGCCGCCTGCACCGGCACCCTTTCGTTCCTTTACGTAATCGATCAGTGCGTCCCCTGTCAGCTCCGGCATGGTCAGCTTGCCGAGGTAACGTTTCAAAGTTGCCAATACTGCCTTTTTGTTTTTGCCCAACGGTTTAACCTGGGTCTGCTCCTCTACATAGCGGTCAATAGCGGCGCTGAGGGTCTTGTCTGCTATGATACGGACGTCCTGAAATTTGAGCGCCCGCATGTCGGCTTCCTGCCGCGAAGCCCAATCTTGTGCCTGCGCCTTTGTGTCGAACATCTCGCTCTGCGCGGGAAATCCCTTCCTCCGAATCCTCGCACGCCAACGCTTGCCAATTTTCTGGAATGTCGCCATCTGTTTTTTGTCCAATTTTTGTCCAATGGCGAATGATAAACCATTTATTTTCGTGAAATATCGTGAAGTGTGAAGTGGTCAATAAGGCGGCGGAAAGCCGCGTCAGTGCTGGAACTAGCCCGAGTTTGCCGGCTCGAACGATTTCGGTCGCCCCCATGATGGATTGGACCGACCGCCACTGTCGCGTCTTCCACCGCCAGATCACGCGCCATACCTGGCTCTACACCGAGATGGTGACCACCGGTGCGCTGCTGCACGGGGATGTGCCGCGCCATCTCGATTTCGATGAGCAGGAGCATCCTGTCGCCCTGCAACTGGGTGGCAGCGAGCCGGCCGACCTGGCGCACAGTGCGAAACTGGGCGAGCAATGGGGCTATGACGAGATCAACCTGAACTGCGGCTGCCCCTCCGAGCGCGTGCAGAAGGGGGCGTTCGGCGCCTGCCTGATGGGCGAGCCGGCGCTGGTCGCCGATTGCGTCAAGGCCATGCGCGATGCGGTGTCGATTGATGTGACGGTAAAGCATCGCATCGGCATCGATCAGGTCGAGTCCTACGACTTCGTGCGTGACTTCGTTGGACAGATTGCCGATGCCGGTTGCAAGACCTTCATCGTGCATGCCCGCAATGCCATCCTCAAGGGGCTGAGCCCCAAGGAAAACCGCGAGATCCCGCCACTGAAGTATCACTACGCCTACCAGCTCAAGAAGGATTTTCCGGAGCTGGAAATCCTCATCAATGGCGGCATCAAGACCCTGCCCGAGATCGATGAGCATCTCCTGCATGTGGACGGCGTCATGCTGGGCCGCGAGGCGTATCACAATCCCTACCTGATGGCGGCTTTCGATGCCCGCTACTACGGCGATCTGGAGGGGGGCCGCCAGCCCAGCCGGGCTGAGGTGATCGAAGCGATGTTGCCGTATATCAAGCGTCAGCTGGAACTGCACGGCGACAATGGCCGCGGCCTGCGCCTCAACAGCATCACCCGCCACATGCTGGGCCTGCTGACCGGCATGCCCGGCGCGCGTGCCTTCCGCCAGACCCTGTCGGACTCCAAACGCCTGGCGCTGGGGGACCCGGCGCTGTTGCTGGAAGCCCTGCAGCGTACCCAGGCCGCACAGGCCGCGTAATTGCGCAACGGAGGAGGCCCGCAATCCTTTAAAATAGCGGGTTCCAATTGGGAAAAGAGCTCGAATATGCCACTTGCTACAACCGAAGAAATCGTCGCCGAACTCCGTGCCGGTCGCATGGTGATCCTGGTCGATGAAGAAGACCGCGAAAACGAAGGTGACCTGGTGCTGGCCACCGACTTCGTGACGCCCGAAGCCATCAATTTCATGGTCACGCATGCGCGTGGCCTGGTCTGCCTGACGCTGACCGAAGAGCACGTGGACCAGCTCGACCTGCCGCTCATGGCCACCCGCAACGGCACGGCCTACGGCACCAATTTCACTGTTTCCATCGAAGCCGCCGAAGGCGTCACCACCGGCATCTCCGCCGCCGACCGCGCGCGTACCATCCAGGTGGCCGCCTCCAAGGGCGCCAAGCCCTCCGATCTGGTGCAGCCGGGCCACATCTTCCCCCTGCGCGCCCAGAAGGGTGGCGTACTGATGCGCGCCGGCCATACCGAAGCTGGTTGCGACCTGACGGCCATGGCTGGACTCACGCCGGCGTCGGTGATCTGCGAAATTCTGAAGGAAGACGGCACCATGGCCCGTCTGCCGGACCTGCTGGAATTTGCCGAGAAGCACAAACTGAAGATCGGTACCATCGCCGACCTGATCCATTACCGCAGCCGTAACGAGAGCATCATCGAACGCGTGGCCGAGCGCGAGATGCAGACCGCCCATGGTACGTTCAAGGCCATCGCCTATCGTGACACGCCCTCTGGTGGCGCCCACCTGGCGCTGGTGCGCGGCGACATCCAGCCGGGCCAGGAGACCCTGGTGCGCGTGCATCAGCCGGTATCCATCCTGGACCTGCTGGAAGCCGGCGTGACCACCCACTCGTGGAACCTGGCTTCGGCCATGAAGGCGGTGCAGGAAGCGCCGTCCGGCGTGATCGTGCTGCTCAACTGCGAAGAATCGGCGCAGCAGATGTTCGACCAGTTCGGCGCCCTGAACAAGGTCGGTACCCCCGAGGCGGCCAAGCCGACCCGTGCCGACCGCATGGACCTGCGCACCTACGGCATCGGCGCCCAGATCCTCAAGGATATCGGCGTGTGCAAGATGAAGCTGCTGGCCAGCCCGCGCAAGATGCCGTCGATGGCCGGCTTCCAGTTGGAAGTCACGGGCTACCAGACCCGTGATGGCGCCTGAGCAGGGTGCTGCCCGACCGCACCCGCACTACGCGCTTACGGCATTACGCAATTACGCAAGTCAACCAATCGAGAAGGAACAGCCATGACCATCGGAACCTATGAACCAGACTTCAATGGCGAAAGCTTGCGCATCGGCATCGTGCAGGCGCGCTTCAATGAAGACGTCTGTCACGGCCTGCTGGCCGCTTGCCTGGCCGAGCTGAAGCACCTGGGCGTGGCCGACGAGGATATCCTGCACGTGACCGTGCCGGGCGCGCTGGAAATCCCGCTGGCACTGCAGAAGATGGCCGAGACCGAACAGTTCGACGCCCTGATCGCGCTGGGCGCGGTCATCCGCGGCGAGACCTATCACTTCGAACTGGTCTCCAATGAATCCGGCGCCGGCATCACCCGCATCGGCCTGGACTTCGGTCTGCCCATCGCCAATGCCGTGCTCACCACCGAGAACGACGAACAGGCCGAGGTCCGCATGGCCGAGAAGGGCGCCGATGCCGCGCGCGTCGCGGTGGAAATGGCCAACCTGTCCATCGTCCTGGAAGAACTCGGCCAGGCCACCGAAGAAGAATAAGTCCCTCCCGCCGTGCCGCTTGCAGCGCAGGCGGCACGGCAGTGCCGCCGCCTGTCATGGGGCGGCACTCGCATTCATCAGTTTCAGTCATTCAAGGCCCCGGCCGCATTCATCATGTCGAACAAATCTCAACACGCCAATTCGAACAAGAACCGCACTCCGCGTCACCGCGCCCGCGAATTCGCGTTGCAGGGCTTGTACCAGTGGCTGCTCAACCACGAGCATGCGGGCGCCATCGAAGCCCACATCCGCGAAGCCCACGGTTTCGACAAGGCCGACGCCGAGCATTTCGATGCGCTCCTCACCGGTGCCATCCGCGATGCCGAGAAGCTGCGCGCCGGCCTCTCGCCGCTGATCGACCGTCCCATCAAGGAATTGTCGCCGGTGGAACACGCAGCCCTGCTGATCGGTGCCTACGAGCTGCAGAACCACATCGAGATTCCCTACAAGGTGGTCATCAACGAAGCGGTCGAGCTGACCAAGTCCTTCGGCGGCATCGATGGTCACAAGTACGTCAACGGCGTGTTGGACCGTTTCGCGGCCCAGACGCGTGCTACTGAAGTGGAAGCCGCCGGACGTCGCTGAGCCGGACGGGGCTCGCCTTTGTGGTGAACCTGCGCGCGGCCTTCATCGACCCGCGTTTGCTGGTGTTTTGCCCCCTTTTGTCACTGTTGTGTGTTCGTTGTCGGGAATTAGTGCATGAACCTGAATCAACTGGCTGCACGTCTGCAGCACATCGCCCCCTTCCATGTGATGGAATTGTCCAAGAAGGCGGCCGTTCTGGAGCAGCAGGGGCGCCACCTGATCCACATGGGCATCGGCGAGCCGGATTTCACGGCTCCGCCTGCCGTCGTGGAGGCGGCGACCCGCGCCATGGCCGAGGGCAAGATGCAGTACACCTCGGCGACCGGCCTGCCGGCCTTGCGCACAGCGATCTCGCAGCACTATCGCCAGGTCTATGGCCTGGACATCGCGCCGGAGCGCATCGTCATCACCGCGGGTGCCTCTGCGGCGCTGTTACTGGCCTGTGCGGCGCTGGTGGACCGTGGCAGCGAAGTGCTGATGCCGGACCCCAGCTATCCCTGCAATCGCCATTTCGTGGCCGCCTTCGAAGGCCAGGCCCGGCTCATTGCCAGCGGCCCGGAACATCGTTTCCAGTTGTCGGCCCAGATGGTGCGTGAGCACTGGAGCGAGGCTACCCGGGGCGTGCTGCTGGCGTCGCCATCCAACCCCACCGGGACCTCGATTCTTCCCGATGAATTGCGTGCCATCGTCGGCGAAGTCCGGCAGCGTGGGGGCTTTACCATCGTCGATGAAATCTACCAGGGCCTGTCCTATGAGGGCGAGCCGTTCTCGGCGCTGTCGCTGGGCGATGACGTGGTGGTCATCAACAGCTTCTCCAAGTATTTCAACATGACCGGCTGGCGCCTGGGTTGGCTGGTATTGCCGCCGACGCTGGTGCCGCAGATCGAGAAGCTGGCGCAGAACCTGTTGATCTGTGCCTCGTCGATCGCGCAGCATGCGGCAGTGGCCTGCTTCACACCGGAAACCATCGCGATCTATGAAGAGCGCAAGGCCGAATTCAAGCGTCGTCGCGACTACATCGTGCCGGCACTGGAAAGCCTGGGATTCACCGTGCCGGTGGTGCCGGACGGCGCCTTCTATGTCTATGCCGACTGCAGCGCGCTGTCTGATGATGCCGACCAGCTGAGCCTGGAGATGCTCAACGAAGCCGGCGTGGTGCTGGTGCCTGGCCTGGATTTCGGTCCCTTCACGGCGCGTCGTTATATCCGCCTGTCCTATGCCACGTCGATGGAAAACCTGCAGGAGGCGGTAGCGCGTCTGCGCGTATTCTTCGCGCAGCGTCAGAAGGAAAAGGCCGCCTGAGCCGGGAGTCTGGCAGTGGCCAAAAAAAAGG
>NZ_AEEC02000054.1 GCF_000300975.2 Herbaspirillum frisingense GSF30
CCGCCAACGACCAGATCTGTACCTGCGTCTCACGCGCCAAAGTCGGGAATGTCGGTGTTCGACATTTGAGACGGGACTAGGGCTGTGAACAGGCCCTAACACCACCTCCACCCGTTCGGACTGAGTAGCGGCAGCGCCGCGTATCGAAGACGCAGAGGTGGTCGCGCCTTCGATACGCCGCTGCGCGGCGACTCAGTCCGAACGGGTTTTTCATGGTCCCCGGAAAGAAAAATGCCGTCCGGCATGAACACGGACGGCATCATTTCTTGGGCCGGGACAAAAAGACGGGCCTACAAGGCGGTGCGCTTGACCTTGTGGAACAGCCGGTTGAAGTAGATCAGGCTGTCCTTCTTTTCATTGACCTTGACCTCGGCCAGCTCGACGAACATCACCGAGTGGGTGCCAACCTCCTTGAACTCGCGGATGCGGCCCTGCAGCTTCACCAGCGCATCGGCCAGCACCGGCTGCCCCAGTTCACCCTGCTCTTCCCAGATGTCCCAGGCGAAGCGCTCCTCCATCGGCACCTTGGTGGCGCCCGAGAAATGCATGGCCAGTTGTTCCAGCTCATCCGAGAGCACGTTCACGCACAGCCGGCCGTTCTTCCTGAACACCTCATGCATGGCGCTGCCGCGGTTGATGCAGACCAGGATGGTCGGTGGCGTGTCGGTGACCGAGCAGACCGCGCTGGCAGTGATGCCGCAACGGCCGCCCTCGCCATCGGTGGTGATGATGGACACCGCTGCCGGCAGATGCGCCATGGCGTTACGGAATTCCAGTTGCTCCGGCGCAAGCGCGGGACGGGTCGCGGCCGTCGGTGCGGACGTGGGTGGGGTCGAATGTTCTTGTTGGACAGCATTGGCGCTCATGGAAACTCCCTGGTTTGCACGCCGATGATGCACGGCGCTCTATGACAGCAGGTTAAGACATGCCCCGGCTGCACACAATTCGTGCCACATGCCCGCGCCACAGGGGATTGCGGCTAAGCATCTAGGTAAAAATACCTAGATCGCCACCCTGGAGGGGGTGTTAAAGTGTCGCTGATCCCAAGAATTTCAGGCCTGTTTTTTGCATAAGTCAAAGCGTGCTGTTTTGATTTGTGCCGACCAGCCCAGCAAGAAATCGAGAGGGTCGGAAATAGCGCCGGTGCAAGCCGGCACCATTTTGACGAGACGAGGAGTAATGATGGAAACCAACCCGCCGGTGGTCTACATCGTTGATGATGACGAAGCCGTTCGCACGTCGCTGGCCTGGCTGCTGAGCTCGGTCAATATCCGCACCGAATGCTTCGATGGCCCGGAAGCCTTTCTCAAGGCCTACGACGCCAACAGCCTGTCCTGCCTGATCCTGGATGTGCGCATGCCGGAGATCAGCGGCTTCCAGCTGCAGGATCGCCTGAAGGAAATCGGTGCCGACATTCCCGTGATCTTCGTATCCGGACATGGCGACATTCCCATGTCGGTGCGCGCCCTGCACAATGGCGCGGTCGATTTCCTGGAAAAGCCCTACAACTCCCAGCAGATGCTGGAACGCATCCAGGTCACCCTGAAGAACGTGGCCGGCAACATGCAGGCCCGTGGTCGCCGCCAGCAACTGAAGGCGCGCCTGAAGACCCTGACCGTGCGCGAGCGCGAGATTCTGGAGAAGGTCATCATGGGCCAATCCAGCAAGCTCATCGCGCGCGACCTCAACATCAGTGTCAAGACGGTGGACGTGCATCGCGCCAGCGTCAAGGACAAGCTGGGCTGTCAGAGCACTGCCACGCTGGTGCGCGACGTGCTGATGGATTTCGGGCCGGAATTTCTCAAGGCGGCCTGAGCCTCCCTGAATGATCTGAAATTGATCTGAACTACCGCGTAAAAGACTCACCGCTGGCGTGAACCCGCCAGCGATGACCATCTTTTGTCAGGCCGCCTGCAGGGCGAAGAAGGCCACCGCGCGTTTCAATTGCGCCGCCTGGTCTTCCAGCGACTTGGCGGCGGCCGCGGCCTGTTCCACCAACGCCGCATTCTGCTGGGTCACGCCATCCATCTGGCCCACTGCCTGGTTGACCTGGTGGATGCCTTCGGCCTGTTCGCGGCTGGCGGTGCTGATCTCGCCCACCAGCGCGTGCGTGCCGCGCACGCTGTCCACCACTTCCTGCATGGTCTTGCCGGCTTTCTCCACCAGCTGGCTACCGGCACCGACCTTCTCCACCGAATCATCGATGAGTTGCTTGATTTCCTTGGCCGCCGAGGCCGAACGTTGCGCCAGGGCGCGCACTTCCGAGGCCACCACCGCGAAACCGCGTCCCTGCTCGCCGGCGCGAGCCGCTTCCACAGCAGCATTCAAGGCCAGGATATTGGTCTGGAAGGCGATGCCATCGATCACACCGATGATGTCCACGATCTTGCGCGAGGATTCGTTGATGTTGCCCATGGTGGCGATCAGTTCGTCCATCACCACCCCGCCCTGACCGGCGATCGATGCTGCCGAACGCACCAGATTGTCGGCCTGGCCGGCGTTCTCGGAATTGGTACGCACGCTGGAGGTGAGCTGTTCGATGGAGGCAGCGGTTTCTTCCAGCGCCCCGGCCTGTTCCTCGGTACGGGCCGAGAGGTCGAGGTTGCCGTTGGCGATTTCACCGGAGGCGATCGCAATGCTGTCGGCCCCATGGCGCACCGTGGACACCACGCCGTGCAGGCGCTCGCTCATGCCCTGCAGCGAGGCCACCAGTTGCCCCAGTTCGTCTTGCCCCATGCTCACGGCGCGCGAAGTCAGGTCACCGGCCGCCACGCGCTGCGAGATCGCCAGCGCCGCGTGTACAGGTCGGGTGATGCTGCGCGTGAGCAGCACCGCGAAAGCCACGCCGCACAGCAGGATCACCCCTTCCAGCACGGCGATCTGCCATTGGCTGCTGGCCGCATCCTGCTGGATCTGCGCGGAAATGTCGTCGATGCGGGCGCGTTCGAAGTCTAGCAAGGCCCGCATGGCGTTCTGGGTTCCGGTGGCAATGCCCATGTACTGCTGCTGATAGAGCTGCTCCACCTTGACGGCATCGCCCTGCTTCTTGGCCGCGTAGATTTCATCGCGCACCGTCAGGAACTGCTTGCGGGCGACATTGATGGCGGCGAACAGCTTCTTTTCATCGTCACTGGTCAGGAGTGCTTCGACGTCCTTCAGGGTCTGCGCCGATTCCTTGCTGGACGCGGCCGCTTCCTTGGCGAGGAAGGCCTCGAGTTCAGGATCGCGGCTCTTGACCACCGTGGTGGTGCGCTGGATGGCGATCAGCAGCAAGGTATTCCATTGCGACACCAGGCGTTCGGTGCGCAGCGGCACGTCCATCATCTGTTGGGTCTGCTGGGCCACGGTCTTCAGTCGCCAGATGCCCACCGCCGCCACCAGCATCGAAAATACCAGCACCACGGCAAAGCCTGCACCCAGGCGTGAGCCGATACGTTTGTTCTTGATCATTCTTGTTTCCATCCCTGCGCGTTGTTCTCGGCGCCCCGGATGATGGACCCTCGCTGCGCCCCATCCCAGCCGGCTTGCCCCCTGATGCCGACTTCGCAACACCGTCCCTCTACGGTGCCTGCGTTACTGACATGCAATCGATTCTAGGAGCGCACTGCGTTGCCGACCATATCAAAATTAAGAATCCTGCCATGCCGATACGGCAACGATCTGACGCAAAGTGGCGGCCAGCATGAAAGGCATCGGACTGGCCCGTGGCAAGCTTGTCATTCGGATCACGTAAATTCCCCCTCACCGGGCAGCTTCTGCATCACTGCAGCAACGACAGGACAAACCTGGGCACAATAGCGGCTCCATCCGATTTCCCAAGGCCCTACCGGCATGATTCCATCAAGCTCCCCCATCGCCGTGCTGCTGGCTGCCGGCCGTGGCAGCCGTTTCAACGACCGCGAGGAAAAGCTGCTGCAGCCCTTCGTCCATCACGACGGCCGCCCCGGCATGGTCGCCACCGCCAGCGCAGCGGCGCTGCTGGAAGTCATGCCGGTGGTCGCCGTGGTACAGGGGCCGGGCGTGTTGGCCGATGCCCTGCGCGAGATGGGCTGCACGGTCTGCATGCTGCCCCCGGGCGATCCCCGCGAAATGAGCGCATCGTTGCGCCACGGGCTGCAGCACAGCACGCAGGCATCAGGCTGGCTGATCGCGCTGGCCGACATGCCCCGGGTACGGCCCGCCACCGTGGCGCGGCTGCGCGACGCCTTGGTCGCCAGTGCGTCCATCGTGGCACCCGTGACGCAAGGTCGGCGCGGCAACCCGGTGGGCTTCGGTTCAGCGCATCTGCCGGCGCTACTGGCCCTGCAGGGCGACCGCGGCGCACGGGGGCTGCTGGACGCGCATCCGGTAACGGAGATCGAGGTGATGGATGAGGGGATCTTTGCCGATATCGATACGCGGGAAGACCTGGAGCGCATGCACGACCGGCGGGAATGAAGAAGGGACGCCGAAGCGTCCCGGGTCAGGCTCTCTCATGGCACCAATCACCGATGTCATCAAAACACGGTGCCGGTGGCAGCCCACTTATCTTCTCAATCCGAGTGCGCGCAACCACGCATCGACTTGGCCGAAAGCGTCCTGTTGCCATTGCTCCGGGCTGCGTTCTCCCAGTATCTTCGTTTCTTCAACAAAGCGGCGAACACAGGTCGGGCCGAAGTCATCAACGGTATCAAACTTGCCAGCGATGAATTCGTAGCCCGCAGCACCGCTGGCATGATCCAGCAGCGGCCGACATTCCTCGGCGAGCACCTCTGGCCCGCCAGGATAGTTCCGGACGCAGTAGTAGATATCGTAAGCGTCCTTCTGCTTATAGCGCCCTTCGATCGCATGCCCTTTCATGGCCAACAGCGCAGGGATCGAACAAACCGCGATCTCGACGCGATTCACACCCCCTGAGGGCATCGGGCCGCTGATGGCAACCAGTTGATAGAAGCGCAGCGCCAGATCGGCACCGTCTGCTCTTTGCACCGCAAAGTCACTGATGAGCGGTGGCATGTTCTTGACAATCTCGGCATCGCGAGGCATCAGGAAATCGACAATGATGTCGATGGCTGCGCCACCATCACCAGTCGGAACCTGGCGGACGAGCTGGAAACGGCGAAGCTCCCGACGCTGTTGGTAGCCATGCCCTTGCAGCGCTTCAACCAAGGTGGCGTATTCACCGTCCCCCAAAGCCTCGGCGTCCAGCCCAAGGTCCACGTCCAGCGTGCCGACGTGCGGCATGTCCTCGTTGCCGAGCAACAGCCACGGTACTGCGCCGCCGACGATGGCGAATTTTCCTTTGAAGCTCCCGAGGATCTGGCCGATTTCGATCAGCACCGTTTTGACGGCAAGTGTGGTGCGGTCATCATAGTCGGCGGCGGACTGTGGCTCGCCGGGCGTCATCTTGACCATGTCAGTCTTTCTCGTCGCAGATGCTCTGCAGCTTCCTGTCCGCGCTCACCGGCGCTGGCCAGATCAAGATAGGTCTGGACGGGACTGGTGCAGATGGCACCCGGTGCCGGCTCCTCCGTGTCATGCAGCAAACCCGAGTCCTTGAGCAGGGTAACCACCACGTTTTCGCCCTTAGGGATCGCAGAAAGCTTCAACGCTGACTGCAGGCGTTCAAGACCTGCATTGTCCGCATAGAAGAATTGCCTGCCCGTCCGACCATACGGTGCGAGCCAGTGTGCTGCTGAAAACGAGGCAAATGCCGCCAGTCCGAGCGATTCATTCGAACTCAAAACTCGCCGCGCTGCTTCCTCCAGGGAGTTGCCATGCAGCGTTGTATAGAAGGACAGCCGCTCACCACCGGGTGGCTCGTAGGCATCCCGCCACGCGTCGAGAAGCGCATCTGGCTGGGACAGAAACAGCCCCTCATCAGCCACTTGCGCCCACTCCCGATCAAGCAGGCCCACGCGCACGTTGCTGACGTGACCGAGACTGACAGCGGCGGCCTTTGCCAGATCGGTGACGCGCCACGGCTGACCCGGATTGCGAAGCATCACCCGCAACACCTGCGCGGACTTCGGTTTGAACAGTGATCTGAGCTCACGCCGGTCGGCACCAGGCTTGCTGGCGACCTGACGTTCGATGAAGACGCCGTCGAAGACAAGCCGTGCATTGCCTTCGAGATCGAGAAAACCCACGTCTTGCTCTCGACATAGCGCCTGGGCGTCAGAGGATAGATAAGGGGCGATGAAGACCGGAATGGCCTCTTGCGGATGGTGTGCCATGTAGTTGCGCAGCTCAAGCAATGCCGTTCGCACATGGCGCGGTTGACCGCTGGACTTTACTTCGCAGAGCAGCACCCGGCGCCTGCCGGAGGCGTCGATATGCGCCACGATATCGACGTCCTGAGTCAGTCCGGACGCATCGCGCTCGATGTCCAAAAGCTTGATGGCAGGCACTTGCTCCAGCAACAAGCGAAGTGCCTGTGCCGCCTGAGTTTCCACTTCTTTCACTAAATGGCGTGTTTTCAGCATTCGTTGAAAATAGCACTTTTAGTGAAATTTTCAAGAGAAATTTCACTTGAATTGGCATTTTGACGACCTCCTCAACGCAGTCTGTTCAGTGTGTTCTGTAGCCGGAGAAGATGTCGAAGCATCCCCGGATCACGCATTCTCAATGCCATCGCACCCCTCCATGCCCTCAAAAAGCAAGGCCAGTTGGCGCAGCACACTCGCCAATTCCCCCGGATCACCATCGGCCAGGATGCTGTTGATGACCTCTACCGCTAGCGCCGGATCGCTCCGATACAGCTCGGCCATGGCAATGTCGTGGGATCTGCTTCTCATGGTTTGCCTCTCCTTTGGCGGCGTTGCTGACTGGCCTACGGACAAAAGCGCAAAGCGTAGCCGGCAAAATCCTCCGAGATCACAACCGTTACTGAATACCCATGCCTTCTTCCAAAAATATCGACGAGCCATCCCATGACGGCGAAGCAGGACGAAAAAAAAGCCACCGCACGCAGCGGTGGCTCCCTCGAAGCAACGGGCTCCGGTGGTGCTACAGACTCATTCCAGCGCCCGATTGCGCGACTCCACATCCACGCACAGGATCGCGACGGCACCGGCGACCAGGAAGGCCGACAGCATCACCAGCGACAGCGTGAAGTGGCTGGTCATGACCGGGGCGATGATGGCCGGGGCGAACAGGCCGCCGAAGCGGGCCACCGCGCCGGCCGTGCCCATGCCGCTGGCGCGCAGGTCGGTCGGGTACACCTCGGGCGTGAAGGCATACAGCGCGGCCCAGGTGCCCAGCAGGGAGAAGCTCAGCAACAGCGTGGAACCGACCACCAGCTTGGGATCGCTGCCCAGGCTGTAGAGCATGCAGCCCACCGCCGACAACAACAGGAAACCGACCAGGGTGGGCTTGCGGCCCCAGCGTTCGACCCCGTAGGCCGACAGCGCATAGCCAGGCAACTGCACCAGCGCCAGGAAGATCAGGAAGATCTGGCCACGCATGAAGCCGAAGCCCTCCGAACCCAGCTTGACCGGCAGGTAGACAAACACGCCATAGTAGGCAATCGAGATCAGCCCCCAGGCCAGGTACAGCGACAGGCTGCGGCGACGCAGGGCGGCCGAGAACAGCGCGCTCATGGGCTTGCGCTCCACCACTTCAGGCTGCAGCGGCGGAATCGGGGTGCTGCTGCCGTTGACCTTGGCGACCCGCTCCAGTACCTTGCGGGCGGCGTCGGACTTGCCGCTGCGGTTGAGGTACATGGGCGACTCCGGCACGTAGAAGCGCAGCACCACGCCCACCAGCGCCGGCAGGCCGGTGACGAAGAAGATCACGCGCCAGGCATCGTTGCCCCAGCTCACCGCCACCAGTGCCAGCACCGCCAGGCAGATGGTGCCGATGGCCCAGAACGATTCCAGCATCACCAGCCAGCGACCGCGACGGGCGCTGGGCAGGAATTCGGCCATCATGGTGTAGTCCACCGGCAGCGTGCCGCCCACGCCGATGCCGGTCAGCAGGCGCAATACCAGCAACCAGGTGAAGTCGGGAGCGAAGGCCGAGGCCACGCCGAAACAGGCATCGATCACCACCGCGCACATGAGCACCGGACGACGGCCGATGCGGTCGGCCAGGCGACCGAAGACAAAGGCGCCCAGCAGCATGCCCACGAAGAACATGGTGCCACTCTGCAGTGCCTGCGGCACCGTCAGGCCGAAGGTCTTGGCAATGGTCGGCGCCGAAAAACCGATGGACAACACCTGCATCGCATCGGCCAGCCAGACCAGACCGAAGATGACGAACAAGCGGTACTGGAACTTACCGACCCCGGCGGCCTGTAGCCCCTTTTCCACTGTCGCGGGTAGCGTGGACATGCAACTCTCCTCAAATGATCGAACCGGCAACCGGTCTTGCCGGCTGCCTGGTTTCCTCACCGGCGCTGTTCACCGGTGACATGAATGATGCAAGAGCCGGGCCATCTTCGCTTTCCCACGAAGCCGGCCCGGCGATGATTCAGGCGAAACCGCTCAGGCTGCGGCCTTGCTCGGTGAGACCAGCGGCTCGGTGAAGACATCGTAGCCGAAGCACCAGGACGGGTCTTCGTTGGTGCGCAGCCAGGTGTTCTCGTGCGAGATGCGCTGGACCTTGCTGGCGCGGGTGGCACGGTTGGCTTCGTAGAGAGCGAAGGCGTCGGCGTAGTTGCTCACGCCCACTTCCTTGAAGCAGCGTGCCAGCATGGCGCCATCCTCGATGGCCATGGCCGCGCCCTGCGCCATGTGCGGCTTCATCGGGTGGCAGGCATCGCCCAGCAGCACCAGGCGGCCCCGGCTCCACAGCGGCAGCGGGTCGCGCTCCAGCAGCGACCACTTGGTCACTTCCACGGTAGCGTCCACCAGTGCCTGCACGGTCGGGTGCCAGCCACGGAAGGTCTCGCGCATCTCTTCCTTGCTGGAAGGCAGCCAGCGGTCGTTCAGGTCCCATTTCTCGACCGGCACACCGGTCACGTAGTAGAGCTCGTCGGCCTTGCTGGTGACGAAGTAGGTCATCATGTGACGGTCATCGCTCCACCACTTCACGCAGGCATCGAAGGGCAGCATGCCGGCCTTGACCTCGGGGGTGGGGAACACGGCGCGGTGCGCCAGGTAACCGGCGTACTTGGGCGGTTCCACGCCCAGCAGTTCTTCGCGGATGCGGGAGTTGACGCCATCGGCGCCGATGACGATGTCGGCCTCTTCGGTGGTGCCGTCGGCAAAGCTGAGGATGACCACGTTGCCGCGATCCTCGACCTTGGTCAGGCACTTGTCGAAGCTCACGCGATCGCTGGGCAAGGCCTTGATCAGCAGTTCATGGAAATCGCCACGATGCACCGTCAGGTAGGAAGCGCCATAGTGCTTGACGGCGTAGTCGCCCAGAGGAATCTGCGCCAGCACGTCGCCGGTCTCCCAGTGGCGGCTGTACCAGAAGTCGGGACGCGAACCCTGGCGGTTCATCTCATCCTCGATGCCGATGCGACGCAGCACCTTCATCACATTGGGGCCGACGTGGATGCCAGCTCCCAGGCGGGAGAAACCGGGCGCCTGTTCATAGACGCGCACATTGAAACCTTCCTGCAGCAGCAGCGCCGCCGTAGCGGCACCGCCCAGGCCTGCGCCGACGACGGCGATACGTGGGGAATTGGACACTCTGATCTCCTTGCGAAATAGGTAGGAAGCTGGGTTGAAGCCGGGATAAAAGCGACGACGGAAACGATCCTGATACGTCGAATGAAATACAGTGTACACACTCTATTTTTAAAAGAATAGAGGTTTGATGAAGAGATTTTTCGTGCTGCATTGCAGTGCGAAACATGACCAATAAAAGGGCGGTAAATGCCAGTTTGGTGCGGAATTCCGGGGGATGGAAGAGAATTGAAGCGGATCTGCCGAGCCGCTTGATTTAAAGCGTACACATCATTTATTACACAAGCAGGCAGGGCTTTTTCCGCCCCCGGGCAGGCCGCAGGCGGCGGGCAGCGTCCAGACCTGGCCGCGTCGGCCGGCAGCTCCACCCTGCCGTTCTGGCGGGGCGGCTTGTTGATCGGGAGCACCGCAAGCGGAGAAGCACGCCACCCTTATGCAGCGCAACAAACCAGGCGAGAGAGGAAATGGCGATCAAGCTACGGCGATCCCGCCGCCACCTCCACCCACGCCAGCTGCCCTGCTACACCGACAGGTAAGCCCGTCGCACCTCTTCATCGGCCGCCAGTTGCGCCATGCTGCCCTGGTAACGGATGTGACCGTTCTCCAGCACGTAGGCACGGTCGCTGACCAGTTCGGCGAAGTGCAGGTTCTGCTCCGACAAGAGGATGGCCATGCCCTCGCGCTTCAGGGTCATGATCATGTTGGCCATCTGTTCGACGATGACCGGTGCCACCCCTTCCGAGGGCTCGTCCAGCAGCACCAGGTAGGGGTTGCCCATGAGCGTACGCGAGACGGTCAGCATCTGCTGCTCGCCACCACTCATCTGGCCGCCCGGGCGGTCCGGCATTTCACCCAGGTTGGGGAAGAGCTGGAACAGCTTTTCCGGCGTCCACTGGACGGCGCCTTCCCGCGCCGGCTGGCGGCCCACCTCCAGGTTTTCCATCACCGACAGGTCGGAAAAGACGCGCCGGTCTTCGGGTACGAAGCCCATGCCGTCGCGGGCGATCTCATAGGGACGGGCGCGGCTGATGTCCTTGCCGCGAAAACTGACTTCGCCCTCGGCCCGGTCCAGCAGGCCCATCACCGCCTTCATGGTGGTGGACTTGCCGGCGCCGTTGCGCCCCATCAGGGCGACCACTTCGCCGCGCCCCACTTCCAGGGCGACGTCGAACAGGATGTGGGCGCGCCCATAGAAGGCGTTCAGTGCGCTGACCTTGAGCAGCGGATCGGTCTTGGGGGATACGGTGGCGCTCACGATGGGCTTCCTTCCTTCTCGAATGTCTTGCCGCTGCCGAAATAGACTTCCTGCACCTTGGGATGATTACGGATGGTCTCGCCATCGCCCTCGGCGATCAGTTGCCCGCGCGCCAGCACGATCATGCGGTCGGCAAAAGCAAACACCACATCCATGCTGTGCTCGGTGAAGAGCACCGACATGTTCTTTTCCAGCACCAGGCGCTTGGTGAGGGCCATCAGTTCATTGCGCTCCTTGGGCGCCATGCCGGCCGTGGGCTCGTCCATCAGCAACAGGCGCGGCCGGTTGGCCAGGGCGATGGCCAGCTCCACCCGCTTGACGTCGCCATAGGCCAGCACGCCGCAGGGGCGCTGCGCCTGGGCGGCCATGCCGACCTGCTCCAGCAGGGCCATGGCCTCATCGGCAAAGTAGGAGCCCGCCGGACGCCACAGGCCGAACAGCTTGCGCTGGCGCGACATCAGCGCCATCTGCACGTTTTCCAGCACGGTCATGGAACTGAAGGTGGCCGAAATCTGGAAGGTGCGCCCGACACCGAGCCGCCAGATGTCACGCGGCTTCATGCCGGCGATATCGTGGCCGTCGAAGCGGATGCTGCCGGTCTCGGGCCGGTACTGGCCGTTGAGGATATTGAAACAGGTCGACTTGCCGGCACCATTCGGCCCCAGCAGTGCCAGCAACTGGCCCGGCGGCAGGTCGAAGGACACGCCATTGACGGCCTTGTTGCCACCGAAGGATTTACTGATGTTGTCTACTGTCAGCAGGCTCATGCCGCCTCCTTGCCGATACCGGCTTTCAGTTCCGGGGCCCCACCGCTCCCCTTGCTCCCCTGGCGCGCCGGGCCACCGACGAAGCGCTGGAAATAGCCGGCGATGCCCGCCGGGAACAGCAGCACCAGTGCCAGGATCACCAGCCCGAGAATGGCGCGCCAGTAATCGGTCTCGCGTGCGATCACATCCTGCAGCCAGGTGAAGACCGATGCGCCCACCACCGGCCCCAGCAGGGTCTGCAGGCCGCCCAGCATGACCATCACCAGACCATCGACCGACCGGCTCACACTGATGGCTTCCGGCGAGATGCTGCCCTTGGAGAAGGCGAACAACACCCCGGCCGCGCCGCAGAATACGCCGGCCAGCGCAAAGGCCAGCCATTGCATGCGCTTGACGTCGATGCCAATGGCGTCCGAACGCAGCACCGAATCACGGGCGGCGCGCATGGCATAGCCGAAAGGCGCGAACAGCACGCGGCGCAACAGCAGCAGGCCGGCCACCGCGCACGCCAGCGCCAGGTAGTAATAGGCCAGTGGCGAGGCCAGCCAGGCTGCCGGCCAGACGCCGACCAGCCCGTTGCTGCCGCCGGTGACCTCATCCCATTGATAGATGATGGCCCAGACGATCTGTGCGAAGGCCAGGGTCAGCATGGCCAGGTACACGCCGGAGAGGCGCACGCTGAACCAGCCGAACAGCAGCGCGCCCAGCCCGGCCACCAGCGGACCGACCACCAGCGCCAGTTCCATCGGCCAGTGCAGCTTGACCACCAGCATCGCCGCTGCATAGGCACCCAGCCCGAAATAGGCGGCGTGACCAAAGGAATGCATGCCGCCCGGCCCCATGATGAAGTGCAGGCTGGCCGCAAACAGCACGGCGATGAAGATTTCCACCAGCAGCACCGTCAGGTAGGGGAAGCTGTGCGACAGCAAGGGTGCTGCCAGCAACAGCGCCACGGCGGCCCAGGCCAGCTTGCGCACGCCGGCGCCGGCCGGGGCCAGCGGTGCTTCCGGCTGTCCGGTACTGCGGGCGGCAGCCTGGGGCTTGCCCATCAGGCCCCAGGGGCGGACCACCAGGATCACTGCCATGACCAGGAATTCCACCACCAGCGTCAGCTTGGACAGCGAGATCAACACCCCGAACACCGACACCTGGCCGATGGCCACGCACAGGGCCTTGATCTCGGCAATCAGCAGGGCCGCCAGGAAGGCACCGGGAATCGACCCCATGCCGCCGACCACCACCACCACGAAGGCGTTGCCGATGGTCTCCAGGTCCAGCGCCAGGTTGGCGGGGATGCGCGGCCCCTGCAGGGCGCCGCCCAGGCCAGCCAGGAAGCAGCCCAGCGCGAACACGCCGGTAAACAGCCAGGACTGGTTGATGCCCAGCGCGCCGACCATTTCGCGGTCCTGGGTAGCGGCGCGGATCAGGGTCCCCCAGCGGGTGCGGTTCAGGACCAGCCACAGCACGCCCAACACCAGCGGGCCGATGGCGATGAGCACCAGGTCGTATTGCGGAATGCGCCGGCCCAGCAGTTGCACCGCGCCACCCAGGCCGGGCGCGCGTGGGCCGAACAGGTCTTCCGGCCCCCACAGGTAGAGCGCGGCATCCTTGAACACCAGCACCAGCGCAAAGGTCGCCAGCAGCTGGAACAGCTCCGGGGCGCGGTAGATGCGGCGCAGGATGAGGATTTCCACCAGGGCGCCCAGCACCGCCACGGCCATCGCCGAGAGCAGTACCGCGCTCCAGAAACCGAGGCCGCTGGCGCCGATCAAGGACACCAGCGTGTACACCACATAGATGCCCACCATGTAGAACGAGCCGTGGGCGAAGTTGACGATGCGCGTGACACCGAAGATCAGCGACAGGCCGGCCGCCACCAGGAACATGGTGGAAGCGTCGGCCAGCCCGTTGATCATCTGCACGATCAGGCTAGAGAGAGTCATGCTTTATCCCCTGTGACCACGGTCCCGCGCAGCACGGGGCTGCGCAGGACCGCTGCAAGGCGTGTACCAGCTCAGTTGGCCGCACGCAGTTTCTTGACTTCGGCATCCGGCAATTGCACCGAAGCGCCATCGACGTAGCTGAAGTTGACCATGATGCCGCGACCATCCTTGAGTGCCGTACGTCCCACGTGGGCGCCCAGGGTGGACTGGTGGTCCTGGCTGCGATAGACGATGGGGCCGGACGGAGTGGCGACCTTCAGGCCCGAGAAGGCGGCTGCCAGCTTGTCGCTCTCGACCGAGCCAGCCGCCTTGATGCCGGTGGCGATCGACATCAGCGCCACATAGCCGACCAGGGAACCGTTGCGCGGGTAGTCATTGAATTTCTTGCGATAGGCGTCGACGAATTTCTTGTGCTCGGGGGTGTCGATGGCATACCAGGGGTAGCCGGTGACGATCCAGTTGACCGGCGCCTCGTTCTTCAGCGGATCGAGATATTCCGGCTCGCCGGTCAGCAGCGACACCACTTCGCGTCCCTCGAACAGGCCACGGGTATTGCCCTCGCGCACGAACTTGCCGAGGTCGGCACCGAAGAGCGCATTGAAGATCGCATCCGGCTTGGCATCGGCCAGCGCCTGGGTGACCGAACCGGCGTCGATCTTGCCCAGGGGCGGGGCCTGTTCGGCGACGAATTCGATATCCGGCTGGCGCTCCTGCATCAGCTTCTTGAAGGTGGCGATGGCGGACTGGCCGTATTCGTAGTTGGGATAGACCAGCGCCCAGCGCTTCTTCTTCAGCTTGGCCGCTTCATTGACCAGCGAGGCCACCAGCATGTAGGTGGAGGGACGCAGGCGATAGGTGTACTGGTTGCCGTTCTGCCAGACGATCTTGTCGGTCAGCGGTTCAGCCGCCAGGAAGAAGATCTTGCGCTGCTTGGCATAGTCGGTCAGTGCCAGGCCGGTGTTGGAGAGGAAGCCGCCGAACAGCAGCGATACCTGTTCGCGGGTCACCAGTTCCTCGGCCACCCGCACCGAGTCACCGGGATTGCCGTTGTCATCGCGGGAGATGATTTCCACCTTCTTGCCCAGCAGGCCGCCGGCGGCATTGATTTCTTCCTGGGCCAGTTCCCAGCCACGGCGGTACGGTTCGAGGAAGGCCGGTTGGGCCTTGTAGCTATTGACTTCGCCAATCTTGATGGTGGATTGGGCCAGTGCGCCGGCAGCGGCCGTCAGGCCCAGTGCGGCGACAACGAGATGCTTCAGATGCTTGAGATGGAGGGAGACGTTCACGATCTTTCCTTTCTGCACCCGCAGGTGCAAGCAACAGCAGGGGAAGGAAGGCGCGCCGGGTGGAGCCCGCGCACCTTCCGGCAGCGCATCAGAACAGGTGACGGATACCGAACTGTATGCCGTTCACCGTGCCGCCACTGGCCGGCACGTTCTTGGTGATCGGTGCGGCACCGGCCAGCGAGAAGGTGGCGCCGTTGCTGTTGGTCAGATGGGCATAGGTGGTGTAGAGCATGGTGCGCTTGGACAGGTCATAGGTGCCGATCAGGCTGATCTGGCGGGCATCGCGGCCGGCGCCGGTGCTGTCCTTGGCCCAGCCGTAGCCGGCCCCGATGGTGGCCTGCGCGCTCAGGCGATAGTTGGCCGAGATCGAGTACGCGCCGTAGTAGCTGCCGCGCACATTGGTAGTGGCAGCCGCACCGAGGTTGTTGCCGCGGTAGTAGCCCAGGAAGATCTTGCCGTTGCCATAGTCATAGGCACCCCCGGCGAAGGTGGAGCGGATGGCGATATTGTCGTTGGCGCTGTTCTGGGTGGAATGGCTCAGGCCCAGGTAGAACGGGCCGCTTTCGTACTCGCCGGCCAGCATATAGGTGGACAGGCCGTTCTTGGGCGTGGTCTGCTCGCCCAGGCCGTAGTAGGCCTGCAGCTTGAAGCCGCGCATCACCGGCGAGATATAGCCGATCACGTTGTCGTAGCGTGGCGTGTAGGCCGAGACATTGTTCAGGAAGGAGGCATAGGTCGCACCGGCAAAGGCATCCAGGCGCGCGATCATCAGGAAGCCCGGCGAGTTCTGCCGACCCAGGCGCAGCTCACCCAGGTTATTGGCCAGGCCGATCCAGGACTGGCGGTTGAACAGGCGGGTGCTGTCGTGCATGCCACCGGTGTCGGAGGCGAAGCCGTTCTCCATCTGGAAGTTGGCGCGCAGGCCGCCACCCAGGTCTTCGGTCCCCTTGAAGCCCAGGCGGCTGGCCTGGTAGCCGCCGCTGTCCAGCGACACCACCGAACCGCGACCGCTCGCATTGGTGTAGCCCAGGTAGGTATCGACCACGCCATAGATGGTGACGTTGGATTGCGCCATCGCGCCGCTCGCGCAGAACAGACTGCCGGCCGCGAGTGCCCATGCCTTTTTCATGTTGTTTTCCCTTTTGTTGAAGTGTTGGAGGTGTTGCTGGTGATGCAGTTACTGCAGGTGCTGCTTTCCTGCCTGGCCCGGTGATCCGGGCTTCTGTCTGAAACTGTCTTCGGCGCTTGTCTGGTGTTGTCCTGCACGCAGTGGCTGCGGCATTGGCGAGGCCGTACAACGGCACTGAAAAGCCTCGCCGATCACTTCTTTTTTATGACGTATGCGCTCTATATTTTGAGTGTTAGCAAAATACAGGCCAGCCTTGACCCAGCTCAAGAAGCTCAAGCATTTACTGCCTTAATATTGGATTAACGCGCTACAGACGGGGTTCTACAGCTTGTCTCCACGGCGTCCCGAAAACCGTCTTTGCATTTCTTATTTATAATGTATACACCATATTAATGCGAAACCGGAAAACTGCACAAGCAGAGTGCGTTGTGCACCACGACATCGCGTCGACGGCAACGCAAATGGCGACATTGAAAATGGAAGAAGCGCGGTCGGCAGACCGGCGAAGCAGGAAGGTGATATCGCCAGCGGCGGATGCAGCGGTGGCCGCACCGCCCTGGTCGAGGAGGGGGAAGTGGGGAATCAGCGTGGACGCGGCAAGGTGAAGTTGGATTCGGTACGGCTGCGGCCATACCATTCGCCGCCCATGCGGAAGAGCAGATCGACCTGGCCCGGATCTAGCTTGCCGTCGGCATCCAGCAACTGGTCATCCACGTGTGCGGCCAGCACCTGACCGAAGATCAGGTGGCAGGATGGCTCATGGCGCGGATAGGGCTCCATCAACGCCAGCTTGCACTCGAAGCTGGCCACCGCACCCTCGACGCGGGGCGGCTGCACCAGTTGGCTGGGCGCGGCCTGCAGACCGCAGGCCTCGAATTCGCTGACGCCGGCCTCGAAGGGAAAGGACGTCGCATTGAGCGCCTGGGCCTGCGCCGGCGCGGCCAGGTTGACCACGAACTCGCCGCTGGCGCTGATGTTGTTGACGGTGTCCTTGAGCTTGCCGCCACGCTGCAGCAGCGGGCAGATCAGCAGGGTCGGCGGCTTGCCGGTGATCATCTGGAAGAAGCTGAACGGCGCCAGATTGGCCCGCCCCTGCCCGTCCAGCGTGGAAACCCAGGCGATAGGACGCGGCACGATCAGCGCCGACATCCATTCATAAGCTTCGACGGGCTTGAGCCCTGCGAAATCGATCAACATTGTTCAACTCTCTCCGATGACAAGCACGACAACTCTCAAATCGGCGCCCCGCAAGCGCGCCAAGGCATCCGTGGCAGGCAAGGCCGCAGCGACGCTTGCCTATACAGGCGGCAGGCAGGACATTAGAATCAGCAGCTGCCCCCTGCTCGCCGCCGGCGAACAAGGCACGCCAAGCCACCCATCCCTTGTGCCAATGACCAAGAAGCCCGCCACCGCCGACTATCATTTCTCCGACCAGATCGGGCACCTGCTGCGCCGCGCCTACCAGCGCCACGCCGCCATTTTCCAGCAACATATCCCGGATTCGCAACTGACGGCGGCGCAGTTCGTGACGCTGTGCGCCATCCGCGACCTGCAGACCTGCTCGCTCTCTGACATCGTCAAGGTGACCGCCATCGACCAGGCCACCATCCGCGGCATCGTCGAACGCCTGAAGGCACGCGACCTGATTGAGCTGTCCCATGACGAGGCCGACCGCCGCAAGGTTCTGGTGTCGCTCAGCAAGAACGCCACCGCGCTGGTGGCCGATACCGTCCCCTTCGCCGCCCAGATCACCGAGGCCACCTATGGCAACCTCAATCCGGCCGAGCGGGTGGCACTGGTGTTCCTGCTGCGCAAGATGATCGACGAATAAGGCCGGGCCGCCGAATCGTTCACACCGCCGGCAAGGGCTCGCGCAGCCCCGCCAGGATGCATTCCGCATTGAAGGGCGGCTGGCGGAAGCGACGCCCGGTGGCATCGAAGAGCGCATTGGACAGCGCCGCCGCGCTCGGCACCGAGGCCGATTCGCCCGCCCCCATGGGGGGCTGGTCCTGGCGCTGCATCAGCACGATCTCGATGGGCGGCACTTCCGTGAAATGCAGGATGGGATAGGCGCCCCACTCCAGGCTGGTGGTCCCTTGCGGGCCGAAACTGACCCACTCCTTCAAGACTCGGCTCAGCGATTGCAGGATGTTGCCGTGCATCTGGTGGCGCACGCCATCGGGATTGACCATCATGCCGGTATCCTGCCCCACCACCAGCGATGTCACCTTCAGCGCGCCATCGGCGGGATCGACTTCGATATCGATGACCCAGGCCGACCAGGCCGCACCAAACCCGGGGAACTTGCTGTGGACATAGCGCGCATAGGCGATGCCGCGCCCGCGCAGCTTGCCGTCGGACTCCGGCCTGCCACGCGAACCGCTGGCACCGGCCACCCAGCCAGCCTTCTCCGCCACCGCCTGCAGCAGCGCGCTGGCGCGCTCGTCGGGCAGGTGCGCCAGGCGATAGGCCAGGCGATCCTCCCGGGCCAGCTCGGCCAGTTCATCGATGAAGACCTCATGGGCAAAGGAGTTCGGCATGGCCGAGACTCCGCGCAACCAGCCGGCACGCACGATGGGCGCGACGTCGTCGCAATCGATCTGCAGGTGTGGGTAGGCATAGGGCGGCACGGCGGTGCGGTCCCCCATCTCCAGCACGCGGGGCTCGGGGGCGATCCTGCCGGTCAGCAGCAGCGCCAGCACCGGCGCATCGTTGGAGGGATAACGGGTCTGGAAGCCATAGGCCGACAGCCGGCCCGCTTCATCGATGGCACCACGCACCTGCATCAATTGCGCCGCGCCCTTGGGTTCCCAGGCATGCTCCTGCTCGCGGGTGAGCTGCACCCGCACCGGGCGTCCCACCGCGCGTGACAACAGGGCGGCATCGGCCACCACGTCATCGGCACAGTTGCGGCCATAGCAACCGGCGGCTTCCAGCCGGATCACTTCGATCTTTCCTTCATCGAGCTCGCACAGGCGCGAGAGGTCGATGCGCATGACATGCGGATTCTGCGTGCCGGACCAGACGGTCAGGCCCTCCTCGCGATAATCGGCCACCGCGCAGGAAGGGCCGATGGAGGCATGCATCTGGTAAGGCCAGACATAGGTGCGCTCGATGCGCTGGACAGCGCTGCCCATGGCGGCATCCAGATCGCCCTGGCGCACCAGTTCGCGGCGCTTGGCCGGGAGCTCGCGCAGGCGGGTCTCCAGGTCGTCCATGGCGGGTAGCGGCGGGATGTCCTTCCAGCGCAGCTTCAGTTCGCGCATGGCGCGCTGCGCCTGTTCCTCGCGCTCGGCCACCACGCCGACGAAATCGCCCTGCACCACCACCGCCACCAGCCCGGGGATGTGGGCCACGGAATCCTGGTCCACCGACAGCAGGCTGTTGCCGATGAAGTCACCACCATCGCGCCCCGGATGCGGCGGGCGCACCACGCGCCCATGCAGCATGCCCGGCACACGCACGTCGTGCACATAGACCGGCTCGGCACGCACCTTGGCGGGAATATCGACACGCTGCGAACTGCGGCCTACCAGCGTGTACTGGCTGGCCGGCTTCAGCGGTACGTCGCCGGGGTCGAGGGTGAGGACGATCTTCTGCCCGGCCAGCAGGGTGAAATAGCTGGTACTGCGCTCCGGTTGGTCGGCATCCGTAATGCGCCCCGCTTCGATGCGCAGGCGCGCGACAGGAATACCCCACTGCGCGGCCGCCATGGCCAGCAGGTGCTCGCGCGCCTGGGCTGCGGCCTTGCGCAGCGGCACGGCGGAAATCTGGATGGTGGCACTGGCAATGGTGGGGCCCTGGTTGGGGGCCTCCTCGGTGTGACCGAGGATCATGGTGACGCAGTCCATGTCCACGCTCAGTTCCTCGGCCACGATCTGGGCCAGTGAAGTGCGGATGCCGGTGCCGAGATCGACGTGACCGTTGAAGGCCAGCACCCGGCCCTCGGCCAGCAGGGCCACGAACACGTCCGGCAGCGGCTGCACATAGGACGAAGCCGCGCCGGGCTGGCCGGGCGCGGGCTTGGCACCGGGTTGCGGGGCGCGGGTCACGAGCAGCGCGTCACCACGCTCCAGCAATTGGCGGCGCGCCTCGCGGGGCGTCTGACCGGATGATGGGCCGGAGGATGGGCCAAATGAGTGGCCGGGTAGATTCGTTGCTTGCATCTCAAACCATGGTGCACATCAGATTCATCACGACCCGGACCGTCACCGCCGTCCGGGCATCAAGGCTGGGCGACCACCTTCAGGGCCTCGTCCAGCGGCATCACGGCCGCGTACTTCTGCGCCATGTCGAACAGGTTGGCCTCATGCGGGCCGATGGCGCGGTCACCCACGCAATCGGACACCACCAGCGGGCGGAACCCCCAGGACATGGCATCGACCACACTGGCGCGCACGCAACCACTGGTCACGGCACCGGCCACCAGCAGGGTCTGCACGCCGTGCTGGGTCAGCCACGGTGCCAGCGAGGTACCGAAGAAGGCCGACGGCACGGTCTTGCGCACCACCAGCTCGCCGGCGGCCGGGGTCAGTTCCGGCACGATGGCGCTGCCCGGCAGGTCTTCCTTCAGGGTCACCATGCCCGGCACCTTCATGCCGAAGATGTTGCGGTCGGCATCATCGTCGGCGAACACGATGCGGCTGTGCGCCACCGGCCAGCCATGCTGGCGCGCATGGGCCAGCAGGCTGCGCGTGCGTTCGATGGCCGGGCCGATGTTGCCGCCGCCGAACTGGGCCGGGTCGGCGAAGCTGTTGACGAAATCGACGATCAGCAGACCGAACGGCGGTTTCATTTCCAGCGTCTGGCCGAAGCCCTGGCGCTGGTAGGTTTCCACTTCCTTGTGCATCGTATCTTCCTTTTGAAGAGGCTGCCGGGTGCACCCGGCTGGCCTCATTGCGAATTGCCGTAGACGAAGCCGTCCAGCACCTTGCCGTCCTTGACCACCGGCGTGCCATCCAGCGCCACCGTGCAACGGCGCAGGGGGATGTCGATGTGGCAGGCGGTGGTGCGGCTGCCGCCGGCTTCATTGTTGGGGCCGAAGGAGAACAGGAAATTGCCTTCGTAGGCGCGGGCATCCATGCCGATGGTGGCTTCGCGGTCATACATGGCCAGCGTGGACCATTGCGCGCGCGGTTGCAGGCCCCAGCCGATGTGCGACATGGCATAGGCTTCCGGGTCCTTGAAGGAGGCCATGTAGTCGCTCAGCAGCTCGGCATCCAGGCCGCCCTCGATGTCGGTGACGAAACCGTCCTTGACGGTGACCACGATGGCTTCCTGGGCATAGCATTTCATGGGGAGCAGGATATCGCCGCGATCGATGACCAGGGTGCCGTTGGTCTGGCGCTCATTGGGCCAGGTCAGCACGAAGCCGCTGGGCCAGTGGTCCCAGCGTCCCGGCTGATCGACGAAGCCGTATTCCTGGATCACCGGGAATTCGCCCAGCGGGCAGCGCAGGTCGGTCCCGGCGTCCGAGGTGATGTGCATCTCGCGCTTGCCCTCCAGCAGACGCGCCGCCTGCGACACGCGGCGTCGGTCGTCTGCGCTGGGGACCATGCGCACCAGCACCTCGGGCGGCTCCACGGCCAGCAAGATCTTGGTGCCGGTGGAGAGGATGTCGTGCTGCTCGGGCGAGAACAGCAGGGTCATCAGGTCCAGCACCAGGTCGCTTTCCTTGAGGGCGGCGATGGCGGCGCGGTTGCCGGTCAGGGGCGTGGTGCCGAGATAGGCCAGGGAGTCGCGGCTCAGGGCTTTCTCGGCATTGACCGGCGGCAGGTCCAGCCGATTGACGGTGGCGCCCATGAGCGCGGCGGCGGTCATGGCGGTGGACAGGGTCTGCGGATGGGTGCTGCTGCTGGTGAGCACGGTGACGATCTGTCCCGGCTCCAGCTTCGACAGGGTCAGTACCTCTTTCCAGGCGCTGATCAGGTCATGGTCGCTGACGGCCATGGTGTTCTCCTTTGCAATCGGTCTTGCGATGAACGCGGCCCTTACAGCGGCGCGCCGAGGAAGTCGCCAAAGGCGGCGTAGAAGCCGGCCTCGTTGTCCCAGGGGATCATGTGGCCAGCGTCTTCCACCCGGCTCACCACCAGCTGCGGCAAGAGGCCCTGCAGTTCCTGCACGTCCTCGGGCAGGACGACGTCGCCGCGCGAGGCCTGCATCAACATCACCGGCAGCTTCAGGGCCGGCAGGTCGGCATGGAAATCATCGGTATGGAAACCCTCGAAGCTGGCGATCACGGCCCGCTCGTCGCAGGTGTGCAGCCACTCGGCACGCAGTTGCAGTTGCTGTTCGGTCCAGGTCGGGCAGAAGGCGCGCATCTGCTCGGCCGAGCAACCCTCGCGCGCCAGGCGCATGGAATCCACGTACCAGGGCAGCTTGGAGGGATAGGCGCGACGACCCGGGCCGGAGACCGGCGGATCGACCATCACCAGCCGCGTCAGGCCGCGTGGCTGCTGGCTGGCGGCGCGGGCGCCGATGCGTCCGCCCATGGAGTGCCCGACCACTGCATAGCGCTCCAGGCCGAGCGCTTCGGCCAGGGCGATGACGTCGGCCGCCTGCGCATCCAGGCTGTAGTCCAGCGTCTCCGAGGCCGAGGACAGGCCACGGCCGCGCACGTCCAGCACATAGGTATCGAACTGCTGGCCGAACCGTTCGCCGACGAAGCCCCAGGTCACTGCCGGGCTGGTGATGCCGGGGACGATGATGACGGCGTCGCGGCCGGCACGTGCACCATCCTTGCCGCCGAAGCGCAGGTAATGCTGGCGGATGCCGTTGGCCAGGATATTGGCACCGTAGAGGAAGCTGCTCTGCATGGCGCCCCCTCTCAGTAGGCGCCGGAGAGCAGCGCGCCGGCACCCGGCACGATGCGGTCCAGCTCCAGGCGCTTGAGCATGGCGTAGGTGGTGGCCACGGCGGCGGTGATGACGGGCTTGCCGGTCATCGCCTCGACCTGCGCGATCACCGGCAGCGAGGGCATCTGCACGCAGGCCGACAGCACGATGGCGTCGGCCTGGCTGGTATCCATCTGGGCCACGATGGCCGGCAGCTTGGCCGGGTCATGACGGGCCACGTCGAGATTGTCGGGGATTTCCAGGGCACGGTAGTCCAGCACCTCATAGCCTTCGTGGCGGATGTAGTCCACCACCAGCTCGGTGAGCGGCTTCATGTAGGGCGCGACCACCACGATCTTCCTGGCACCGATGACCTTGAGCGCATCGATGAGCGCGCCGGCACTGGTGACCACCGGAGCATCGGCGCCATTGGCGGCGGTGTGGGCGGTCAGGCGTTGCTCGGACTGGCGGTGGTAACCACGGCCCATGGCCATGATGGCCACCAGGCAGGCATAGCCCAGCACATCGACGCGGGCATCGGACAGCTCGACGGCGCAGCGGTCGGATTCACCATCCATGGCCGCCAGTTCTTCCTTGACCACCTTCTTCATGCGCATGCGGCTGGAGTGGAAGGTGAAGCGCTCGGGGCGGATCGCCTGGCGTGCCGTCAGCATGGCCGGGATCTCGGTCTCCATGGTGGTGTTGGAACTGGGGACGATCTGCCCGATACGGTAAAGACGCTGCTGCATGTGAGGTTCTCCTTGATCTGCCATGGTCATGCGAAGTTCGCTAATTTGTAATGCATACACTATATTTAATCATTTCCACGATCTTTGCAACCGGGATTTTCCGGCGCACCAGCAGCGCCAGCCAAATCCCCTTTTATGTGCGATGCAGCACCAAATACGGGAGTTTTAGACGCCCGGCCGCACCAGTTCGAGACCGCGCAATGCAACATGGAAATTCGTGATTTACTTGGCATTATTGAGTGTGTACACTGTTTTTCGGCAAGGCCGGGCGAGGCTGCGGGACAGCCTGTCCGCAGGCGGGCATACTGGCCGCTGCAAGCGCATTGGCATGAAGGATGCTTCATGCGCTGACGATAGAGATCCAAGGCAAGGCCCTCGTAGGGCCTGTTCACACTAAATCTGCGAGATGCGTTGCGCCCAGAAGGCGTGGTGGCAAGGCGCGCGGTAAGGCTGGTGGTGGTGCCACCAGCCTTACCGTGCAACGCCGCTAGCGCGCCTTCTGGGCGCAACCCTCCGGGAGAGGCCGGCAAGCGTCGCCTGCCGTTGTTGCAGCTCCTTGCCGTAGCACCACTACGGCGCGTCGCTGCGCCTAGGCAGACAACG
>NZ_AEEC02000053.1 GCF_000300975.2 Herbaspirillum frisingense GSF30
AACGGGATTCGATGCAAGTGGGGAGGGGGCAGCCTTCCCACCCGGGGTGACCGGATGCCCGTATCAGATGTCCAGCTGGAACTGCTGTAGTTGACCCGGTTGTGCAAGCCGCCGCCGCCATCCAGACGGTTGGCCGCGGCATTGCCGTAGAAGGTGTCGTTGCCACTGCCGCCGGTGACGTCCTGGATATTGGTATAGGTATCGCCATTGGCCAGGCTGCCCGTGCCGCCGCTGCCGGCGCTGGTGACCAGGTTGACGGTCTCGTCCACGCTGGAATTGGCACTAGTCCTCCGTACACGGTTGTGGGTACCGCCGCCACCGTCGAAATTGTTGGCTGCGGCGCTGGCGACAAAGGTGTCGTCGGCGCTGCCGCCGGTGACGTCCTGGATGTTGGTGTAGGTGTCGCCGTTGGCCAGGCTGCCAGTGCCGCCAGTACCTACGCCGTTGAACAGGTCCACCGTTTCGGACACGGTGGAATTCTGGTAGCTGACGCGATTATGCGAACTCGCCGTGCTGGCGCCACCGTCGATATTGTTCGCGGCGGCGCTGGCGATGATCAGGTCGTCACCCGAACCACCGGTGACGTCCTGGATGTTGGTATAGGTATCGCTCTGGGCATAGGTGCCGCTGCCGGCACCGGTAAACAGGTTGATGGTTTCGCTGCTGGTGGAATGCGCATAGCTGACGCGGTTGTGCAGGGAGACGCCGCCACCGTCGAAGTTGTTGGCCGCCAGGCTGGCCACGAAGGTATCGTCGTAGATGCTGCCGGTCAGGTCCTGGATGTTGGAGAGCTTGTCGCCGGCCGCGTAGCCGCCCGAGGTACCGGTGCCGTTGGTGTAGCTCAGGTCCACCGTCACGGCGGCGTCCGAGTTGGCATAGCTGACCCGATTGTGGGAGGTGGCCGTGCTGCTGCCGCCGTCGATGCTATTGGCCTCGGCGCTGGCGATGATCACATCGTCCTGGGCGGAACCCACCACGTTCTGGATGGCGGTATAGCTGTCGCCGGCGGCAAAGCCGCCGCTACCGGTGCCGGTGACCAGGTTGATCGTCACCGCGCCGGTCGAGAAGGCGTAGCTGACCGTATTGGAACCCAGCCCGCCATTGAAGACATTGACGTTGTTGTCGGCGATGAAGGTATCGTCATAGGCGCTGCCGATGACGTTCTGGATGCCGCTATAGGTGTCACCTGCGGCAAAGCCGGTACTGCCGGTGCCGTGGAACAGGTCGACGGTGACGCCATTGCCATCGCTGGCCTTGGCATAGCTGACGGTATTGTTGCCGGCACCGCCGACGAAGGCATTGGCCGCCAGGTTGGCAATGAACAGGTCGTTGTAGTCGCTGCCGATGACGTTCTGGATGTTGAGGTAGGTGTCGTTGTCGGCATAGCCGCCACTGCCGCTGCCCTGCACCAGGTCGACCGTCACGGCGCCGTTGGAACGGGCGTAGCTGACCGTGTTGGAGCCGGCGCCACCGTCGAAGTTGTTGGCTGCCAGGTTGGCCACGAAGAGGTCATTGCCGGCGCCGCCGGTGAGGTCCTGGATGTTGACCAGCTTGTCGCCCTGGGCATAGCCACCGGAGGTGCCGGTGCCGTCAGCGTAGTTCAGGTCCACCGTCACGGCGGCGCTGGAGGCGGCATAGCTGACGCGGTTGTGGTTGGAGCCACCGCCGTCGAAGCTGTTGGCCGCGGCACTGGCGACGAAGGTATCGTCGTAGACGCTGCCGATCAGGTTCTGGATATTGGTGAAGGAGTCGCCCGCCGCATAGTAGCCGCCGGTACCGGTGCCGATGGTATTGGTCAGGTCCACCGTGACACCACCGGTCGAATAGATGTAGCTGACCGTATTGGAGCCGCCCCGGCCGTCGAAATTGTTGACGTCGGCACTGGCGATGAAGATGTCGTCGTAGGCGCTGCCGATCAGGTTCTGGATGTGCGCCAGCACGTCGCCCTGGGCGTAGCCGCCGGAGGTGCCGGTGCCATCGGTGTGGGTCAGGTCGACCGTCACGGCGCTGGCGGAAAACTCGTAGCTCACCGTGTCCGAGCCGCCCAGGCCGCCGTTGAAATTGTTGGCTCCGACGCTGGCGATGAAGGTGTCGGAATACGAGCTGCCGACGATGTTCTGGATGTTGGCGAAACTGATGTTCTGCGCATACCCGCCGCTGCCGGTCTGGGTGATCATGTTGATGTTGACCGCGCCGGTGGAAGCGCCGAAGTTCAGGGTATCGGAACCGCCGCTGCCGCCGTCGATGCGGCGCGTATCCACGCCGACGATGAAGACGTCGTCGAAGGCCGAGCCGATGGCATTCTGGATGTGGTTGTAGCTGTCGCCCTCGGCATAGCCGCCGGTGCCGCGACCGGAGACGAAGTTGATCGACACGCCGGTGGTGGAGCCGGCATAGCTGACCGTGTCATTGCCACCGGTGCCGCCATCGAAGGTATTGACGTCCACGTTGCCCACGAAGGTATCGTCATAGGCGCTGCCGATGACGTTCTGGATGCGTACGTAGCTGTCGCCCGCCGCTGCGCCGCCGCTCCCCAGGCCGCTTTGCAGGTTGACGTTCACGCCGGCATTGGAATTGGCGTAGGAGACGGTATTCGAGCCCAGGCCGCCGTCGAAGCGGTTGGCATCGCTGCTGGCCACGAAGAGATCGTTGTAGTCGCTGCCGATGGCGTTCTGGATATGGGTATAGGTGTCGCCCTGGGCGTAACCGCCCGCGCCGGTGCCGGTGATCAGGTTGACCGTTACGGCCGCGTTCGAAGACACGTAGGACACCGTATCGGAACCGCCACTGCCGCCATCCAGGCGGTTGACCACGGCATTGGCGACGAAGGTATCGTCGAAGGCACTGCCGCGCAGGTTCTGGATGTTGGAAAGCTGGTCGCCCTGGGCATCGCCGCCACTGCCCAGGCCAGTCACCAGATTGACCGTCACGCCGGCGCTGGAGCCAGCGTAGCTGGCCGTGTTGACGTTGGTACCGGTGCTGTTGACGCCGCCCACCAGCTGGTCAGCGCCGGCACCGCCCTGGAAGAAGGTATTGCCACTGCCACCGTAGATGATGTCGTTGCCGCTGCCGCCATAGAGCAGGTCATTGGCATTGCTGCCGTAGATGGTCACGCCACCGTTGCCGGCATGTACCTCGTGCGGTGCGCCCTGGGCCGGCAACACCAGCACCGGGTCGCCGGTGGCCGGATCGAGGTAGCTCAGGTCGCCATAGACGGTGGCGTCCTTGACGGCGACGTGGCGCACATCGACCAGGGTCTGCGGACCGCGCGAGGTCGAGACCGTGGTGGTGAAGGTGAGATCGAAGGCCTGATGCACCGGCGAGGAGGCATTGGCTTCGACCGTGTTGTACTGCAACTGCATCGGGAAATCGGTCTGGCCGGCAGCCACCGTCATCTCGTAGCGACCGCCGCCGAGATCGGTGGCGTTGACGATGGACATGTTGGCCGGCACACCCGAGACGATCACCGACACCACGTTGCCATTGCCGGTGATGGTGACATCGAACACCTTGATGAAGGTGCCGGCATTGTTGCCGGCGGCATAGATGGTGCGCACATCATTGCCGGCGTTGATCACCTGGGTGCTGAACTGCAACGGCAGGCCGGCATCAGTGGCCGATTGCGGAATGCCGCCGCTGCCGTAGAGGACGTCGCCGGTCTGGGTGATGGTGGCCAGGTTGACCAGCTTGATGGCCATGGCCGGCTGCGAGGGGTCGACCTGGATCGGCGGCGAGGGAATCGAGCCGGGCCGCTCGGGCGGCACCTGCGGTTCGGAAGGCTTGACCGGCGCATCGTTGGAACTGGGATTGGCAGGCGGCGAGAACACCGGTGGCGTATTGGCCGTCAGGTTCTGCGACGCCGCCGCGGTGGCGCCCACCGTGGTGTGGGTGGTGTCGCCCCCCACCACTGCACCGGCCGAACCACCGGCCTTGCTGGTGCCGTTGCTGCTGGTGGTGAGCGAGGCCGAATTCTCGCTGATGATCTGGGAAAACTGGCTGCCGCCATCGTTGCCGATGCTGGCCGCATTGCGGTCCACCGTGACCTGCTGGGCCGGTGTCACATTGGGCGGGACCGCCACCGGGTCGGAATTGAGGATGCGCGACTGGTCATTGGGCTTGAGCGCGATCTTGCCCACCGAATCGAGCAGCTTGCCGGTATCGGCGCTGGTATCGGCAAACTTGACCTTGGACTTGTCGTCCATCGCCTCGATGGCGCCCCCGGCCAGCACCACCTTGGTGCCGTCGGCCATGTGCAGCACCATGTCCACGTCCACCACCTGGACGTGCTGGACGGCGGCGCGGGTGGCGCTGACCTGGAAGCTGCCGGCCTGGTCGGGCATCACCACCCGTACCGGGCCGGTGACCTTGTCCGCGGAGTTCGCTTGTGATGAGCTTGCGGTTGCCATGTTTCCTCGCTATCGAAGATCGGTTCGAATCAGGTTCGCCGTGGGCTGCACGGCGTTACTGCAAAATCTGGGCCCGCGGCCCGTCGGCCACGATGCGGCCGCCGTCGATGACGACGATGCGGTCCATGTGCTGCAACAGCGCGGGGCTATGGGTGGCCACCACCAGCGTGCGCGGGCCGGCATAGGCCACCAGGCGCTCGATGATGCGGGCCTCGGTCTGCTGGTCCACGCCGGTGGTGGGCTCGTCCAGCAGCAGGATGCGCGGCGTGCTGGCGACCACCCGGGCCAGGGCCACCATCTGGCGCTGGCCACCGGAAAGATTGCCGGGCGCCTTGATGACCTGGTCCAGCCGCAGTTCGCCACGGGCGATCAGGTCGTCCAGCGAGGACACCGCCAACGCTGCCTCGTACACCTGCCCCGGCACGCGGTCGCCGACGAAGATATTGGCTGCCACTGTGCCATCGAAGAGGAAGGGTTCCTGCGGCTTGAAGCCGATGCAGCGCATGCGTACCTCAGGGGCATAGGCCGTCACGGCCACGCCATCGATGAGCACATGGCCCTCGTCGGGATGATGCAGCCCGGCCAGCGCACGCAGCAGCGTGGACTTGCCGGAACCGGAGCGGCCGACGATGCCGACCTTCTCGCCCGGCTGCACGGTCAGGGAGACATGCTTGAGGGTCGGGGTTTCCTTCCTGTCCAGGTGCAGCAGCAGGTTGCCGACCTGGATCAGGCCGCGCATTTCCTGGCGCAGCACGTCGGCGCTGACGGTCTCGGGTTGCGCCTCGAACAGCTGGTCGAACTCGGCGCGGGCGCGGCGGAACATCTCGATACGCCCCAGCAGTGCCGCCAGCGACGACAGCACCGTGGTGGCGCGGCTGATCAGGAGTGAACACGCAATCAACGCACCCACGGTCAAGAGATTGTCTTCCACCAAATAGACGCCCACCACCAGGGTGGCCACCGCGATGAAGGTATAGCCGACGCTGGAGATGGCGTAGCTGGTGTTCATCCAGTAACGGCTCTTGGCCTGGGCCACCGCATTAGCGGCGGCGTCGATCAGGAAGCTGCGCAACAGGCGGTCCTGCAGCGGCGTGGTCTTCAGGGTTTCCATGCCGTAGACGATGCTGGCGAGCTTGTCGACCTTGCCGGCACCGGCCTTCATGGCGGCATTGGCATAGTCGTTGGCCGGCACCTTCAGCAGGAGCTGCAGCGCCACCAGCACGGCCCCGCCTACCAGCAGCACCCACACCATGTGGCCGCCGATCAGGCCCAGCACCACCAGGTAGAGCAGCAGGAAAGGCAGGTCCACCAGCAACAGCATGTAGTTGGAGGACAGCAGGTCACGCGCGGCCGAAAGGTCGCGGTAACGTGCCAGCACCACCCCGACCGGGGCCTGCACCTTGGCGGTCAGGAGACGACGTGCCGAGACCTCGTCGAACTCGGTATCCAGGCGCCCGGCCAGCTGTTCGGTGTAGTACACGCGGATGACGCGCAATACCATTTCCAGCGCCATGAACAGCAGCATGCCCAGGGTCAGCGCCCAGAGCGTCTCGGGAATGTGGTTGCCCAGTACCTTGTCGTAGATCAGCCGCGAATACAGCGGCATGAGCAGGCCCAGCAGGTTCACCAGCACCCCGGCCACGATGATCTCGACGAAGCGACTGCCATAGGCGCGCAACAGCGACAGATAGCTGGGGTCCTGCCGCAGGTCCTGCAGGACCTGCGGTTGATCGATGTGGACCTGTTCGCTGGCGTTCATGATGCGGTGGTGACTCTCTTATGCCCGGTTATGCCGCGATCAGGCCTGGCCGCCACGGTTGGCGGTGGTGATTTCGCGGATGGCTTCGCGCAGCTCCAGACGCAGGTCCTTGACCATGGTCTGGCGGCCGCTGCGCATTTCGTCGATGACGGTCTGCCAGTTGATGTTCTGGCGCATCAGGGCTTCGGTGATGGAGGTCAGCGATTGCGGGATGGCGCCCAGGTTCTTGACGCGATCGTTCTGGGTCGCCATGTGCTTGGCCAGGTCGATCTGCAGCTGGCGTGCCGACAGCGCGTCGCGGGCCATGTTGCTGGAGTTCTCGCCGATGGTGTTGCCCAGTTCGTTCAGGCGCGCTGCGACGGTGGCCTGCAGTTCGCCCTGGTACTGGATGGCGCCCATCTCGTCGGCCAGGCGCACGGAAATCTGGTTCAGCAGTGCCGGCAGTTGCGCGATGTTCTGCGCGTTCTTTTCGTTCATGTTGGAGATTTCGCCCTGCTGCGTCTGCAGCGAGCTCAGCGCGGTGGACAGTGCCAGTTGGCCGGCCTGGATGGTGGTGACGATCTGCGGCAGCACTTCGAAGGTGCGGTTGGCGATGTCGCCGTTGACCGAGAGGCGTTCTTCCAGCGAGGACAGGCTGTCGGAGAGGTCGCGGGCCGAGGTGATCTTGGTATTGATCAACTGTCCGACGGTGCGGATCTCTTCCAGGGTCTGCTGCGCGGTTTCGTGCATGCGCGGGCCGAAGGCCACCAGCTGGCGCAGGCTGCGCGATTCTTCCATGCTGTCGTTGAAGAGCTGGACGATGTTGTTCAGGCGGTCATTCAGGCCTTCAAGCTTGATGCCGGCCTGCAGCGAGGCTTCCGAGCTGTTGCGGGCAGCCATGATGGATTCGCGCTGCAGGACCATCAGATCCTGCAGGAATTCGGCCAGGAAGGATTCGGACACGCCCTGGCGTTGGGTGGCAGCCGGACCGGTGGCGTCGTGCACCACGTGTTGCACCATGTCGCTGATGCATTCGCGGGCGCGGGCCACCAGCTTCTTGCTGGCCGCGCGCAGCGGGGTCAGGGTCAGGCCCAGCGCCAGCGAACCGATCAGGCCGAACATCGAGGCCGAGAAGGCGGTACCCATCGAAGCCAGCGGTTTCTGCAGGTCGGCCACCAGATGCATGAAGGAGGCATCCATGTCGCCGCCGGTGCTGGCCTTGCCGAAGCCGTCAATCAGCTCGGCAGTGCTGACCAGGGTTTCGAGCAGGCCGATGAAGGTCCCCAGCAGGCCCAGCGCGATCATGAAGCCGGTCAGGAATTGCGGGAACTCGGTCTTGGCTTCGAGGTGGGCGCGCAGGTCGTGCAGCGAACCTTCGATGGTTTCCTGTTCGATACGCGAGGTCAGGCGGCCCTTGGTGCTGGCCACGCTGACCAGCACCTGACCGATCTCGGTGCCCTCGAACTCGGGCGCCTTGACCAGGCTCTCCATGGATTCGCCGGACTTGGTGCGGTCATAGAACTGCATCAGCTTGTCGTATTCCCAGTTGACGCGGTACAGGTTGTAGCCGATCAGGCCGATCCCGAACAGCGCCACGGCGATGATGAACAGGTTCAGGAAGGGGTTGATCTGGATGGCATGCCCCACGAAGCCCCGGAACAGGAAGGCGCCCAACAGCAGCAGGAGCGTCGGGATGGCGGCAAGTGCATAGAACTGGCGAAGGTTTTTCATACGTGCGAGGTTCCGGAGAAAAGAACGCAAGGGATGTGGATGGTGCGGAAAACGTCAAAGGTCGCAACGCCCATCAGGGTGGGCGTGCGCGACCGGTGAAACCGGGGATGCAGGCGGTGCGGGGCGATCATCGCGGCTCCCGCAGGGCACCCTGGCCGAAGCGCGACAGGGGCGACATCAGGTACTGCCAGACGGTACGGCGACCGACGATGATGTCGGCGCTGGCGGTCATGCCGGGCATCAGGTCCAGCTTGCGCTGCAAGGCGCTGTCGCCGCGCTGCACGGCGATCTTGATGCGATAGCTGCGTTCGCCGCGCTGGTTGTTCTCGTCGGGCACGGTATCGGCGCTGATCTCGGTGACCACGCCTTCCATGGCGCCATAGACGCCATAGTCATAGGCCGAGACCTTGACCCGCGCACGGGCGCCGGTGACCAGTTCGGCACGGTCGGTCGGGGAGATGCGGGCTTCGATGACCAACTTGTCGTCGCTGGGGGTCATCTCGATGATGGGGTCGCCCGGGCGCACCACCCCGCCCACGGTATTGATCATGACGCGGTTGACCACGCCATCCATGGGTGCCTTGACTTCGGAGCGGGAGACACGGTCGTTGCGCGACTTGATTTCTTCCTGCAGGCGCGCCAGTTCGTTTTCGGTGGCGGTCAGGTCGGTACGGGCATCAGAGCGGAAGCGCGAGGAGGCTTCGCCCATCTTGGCCTGGGATTCGGCGATGGCCGCCTTCAGGCGCGGGATCATGGCATCGGTGGCGGCCAGGCGGCTCTGGGCATCCTGCACGCGGGCCGCAGCCTGGATGTCTTCCAGCTGGGAGGCGGCATTGCGCTCCAGCATGTTGTGGATCAGCTTGTACTGGCGCTGGGCCAGGTCGACCTCGGTGGCCTGGCTCTTCTGGCGGCTCACGGCCTCGCCCAGTTCGGCCTGGCGCTGGGCGGCCTGTTCGCGCAGCACCGACATTTCCTGCGTCAGCTTGGCGGCGCGGGCGGCAAAGGCGGCCTGCTCGCTCTGCACGGCCGGATCATCACGCTCGAGGTCGGCCGGCATCTGCAGGCTGGCCGCGCCGGAGGCTTCGGCCGAGAGCCGCGCCGTCCTGGCGCGCAGGCCGAGGATTTTCACACGGCCTTCGCCCAGGTCGGCATTGGCGCGCACGTCGGCAATGGAGATCAGGGTCTGGCCCTTCTTGACCACCGCGCCTTCGCGCACCAGGATGGCCGAGACGATGCCACCCTCTAGATGCTGGATCACCTGGTTATGTTCGGAAGCGACGATGCGCCCGCTGCCGCGCACCACCATGTCGATCGGCGCCAGGATGGACCAGACGACCAGCAAGGCCAGCAGCAGCGCGCAGGCCAGGACCGCCAGGCGCGGACGCGGCATGGCGTGCAACTGGCCCAGGCGGCGGTCCAGGCGCGGCGCCACGCGGCGCATGAAGCCCTTGCCGCGGGAGGCAATCCCGTGGTCGGCGCCGGGCTTGAGCGAGAGCGTCATTTTGCCGAGGCCTGATATTGCACGACCACGCGGGCGTCGTTGCCGCTACCATTCTGGTCGGTGGCCACGCGGCTGGTCACGCGCTCCTTGTCGACCCCGGCATCGATGAGGTAATTGCGCACGGCGACGGTGCGGTAGTAGGCGCGGCGGCGGCTTTCACTGTAGCTGCCACTGCCGATGACGCCGGTCACGACGATCTTGCCCTGGCTGGATTTGACGCGCCGGATCCAGTCGCCGATGCTCTTGTCGAGGGCCTTGCCGCCCTCTTCGTTCAACTGGGTGGAGTCGGCGTCGAAAGTGAGGGTGACCGCTTTTTCGTTGGCGTCGATGCGCAGGCCGGGGGCCACTTCCTTGTCATTGGGTTCGGTCTTGACCTGGATCGCGTTGGGGCTGGAGGGCGCGGCGTCGCTACGCAGGCTGCCGTTGTCGGACTGCAGCGGCGGCGCGGCCAGCTTGGCTTTCAGGGTGGCCACTTCGCGCTTGAGCTGTTCGATTTCCTTGGCCTTCTCGCGCTCGCCCGGTGTCTCAGCGGCGCTGGATGCGGCGCTGTTGGCAGCGCTGCTGGCACTGCTGGCGTTAGTGGGCGCATTGTCGTTCTGGCGCTCGGCCCCGCTGCGTTCGGCGGCAGCCACATCCTTCTGGGATGCCTTGACCTCACGCTGATTCTGGCTCTGCGTCTGCGAGATCAGCTGGCTGACCTTGGTCTGCGCCAGCTTCTGCGAGTAGTAGAACAAGGTCACCACGAACACCACCACCACGAAGATCATCACCAGCACCACGTTGGACAGTGCGTCCACGAAGCCTGGCCAGAAATTCTGTTCCCTTCCCCCCTCCATGTGTCCCCCGTCCTATTTCGCTGCCCGCGCGGGCAGGGTTTCCAGCGCCGAGGCGCGCCCCGTGTTGCGCAGGATCTGATAGCTGATGTCGGCCTGCTGGAACAGCAGGTTGGCAAAATCGGTACGCGCCTGGTAGGCCTGCTGGTAGGCATCCAGCACGTCCAGCAATTGCTTGCTGCCGGTGGAGAGCTGTTCCAGGAAGACATCGGCCACGTTGGCATTGGTCAGGTAAGCCTGGCGCGAGATTTCCATGCGCTTTCTCACCGCGCCCAGGGTGCGGTAATTGATCTCGATCTGCTCACGCAACTTGCGTTCCAGGTCCAGCGCGGTGTTGCTCTTTTCGACGTACTTGGCGCCGGCCTGCTTGGTGTAATAGACGTCGGAGCCACCGTTGAGCAGGTTCATCGACATCACCAGCATCAGGCGGCGGTCGGTGGTCTGCTGCAGGGCGTTGGTGGTAGTGTCGATAGCCCCACCCACGCCACGGCTCTTGATCTGGGTCCATTCCAGGGCCAGCGTGGGCGAGAACTTGGCACGGGCCGACTTCAGTTCCTGGTTGGCCGCATCCAGATCGCGCCGCGCGGCACGCACGCCGGGATTGGTGTCGTAGACGTCCTGCAGGGCGATCTTGGACGTATCGGGGACCACCGGCATCATGTGGTCGGGCACTTCCAGCTGCTCGATCTTGCGGCCGGTGACCTGGTTCAGGGTCACCATGGCGCTTTCCAGTGCCCCTTCGGCTTCGGCCACGGCGGACTGGGCAGTCAGCGAGCGGCCGCGCACGCGTTCGAAATCGATGCGACTGGCGCCGCCGCCTTCGAGGCGCTTGTTCATGTAGTCCAGCAAGGCGCTCATGCGCTGCGAATAGCTGCGGGCAAAGGACAGCGAGGCGTATGCCCGCATGACGTCGTAGTAGGCCTTGATGGCGTTGTAGTACAGGGTCTCGCGGGCGTCGTCGCGGCGCAGGTCGGCGGCATCGGCCAGGGAACTGGACTTGCGGTAGTCGTAGTAGGAGCCAGGCGCGAAGATGGGCTGGCGGCCGATCAGCGTGACGTCCCAGCGCTTGTGGTAGTTCGCACGCTGCACCAGGCCGGTATTGGGGTCGAGCACGGAGGAAGGCGAGGAATACTCGTTGCCCTTCTGCGCCCGCACGTCCAGGGTCGGCCCCATCTGTCCGGCGGTGGCCCTGGACGCATAGCGGGCCTGATCGGCCTGGGCCGCCGTGGCGGCATAGCTGTAGCTGTTGTTGAGCGCCAGGTCGAGTACGCTGCGCAGGTTCAGGTCAGGGACGACATCGCCCTCGGAGACGATGCTGATCTGGGGCAGCGCAATCAGGTTGCCGGAAAAGCCGGGATCGGACTGGCGCAGCAGCAGCAGGATTTCGTCCTGCGCCGAAGGTGCCGGGGTATCGGCGGGCAAGGCCGGCAGGCGATAGTCGGCCAGCGCCGGACCGGCCGGATCGGCGCCCAGGCGAATCTGGGGCGGTACATCCAGGGTGCCGCCGTTCTGTGGCGGTACGTTCACCACCGCTCTGGACGCTGCCGGCGGCTCCGCCGGTAGCGGCGGGTTATCTGCAGACCGTGCCACCTGGGGCGCGGTCAGTCCGAGTGAAACTGCGAATATGAACTGTTTGCTCTTGAGAACTCTCATCAACGCGATCAGCCGGTACCGGACCGGCCTCCCCTGCCCCAAAACACCCTTAGGAAAGAATCGCCAGCCAGCGCTGCGATTCCAGTTATCAGGCACGGGGACTCATATTCTTCGTCTTTGCAAGTCCCGGCCTGGCCCTCTGCTTCCGCTCTCCCTCTTTGGGGAAAAACGAAAATTATTACCATTTTGTCAAAACAATTCTATCACTCGAGGATTGCAACTCAATTACAAATAACGGCAAAAAACCGTTTAATTTCAATTGACTTGATAAAAATTAATAGTCGCAATTATGGTGATCTTGTTGCCGCCGTGCCATCAGGAAATTCCGCAGAAGACCAAAGCGCTGAAAAACTCTTTAAAAATGCTGTTGAAAAACCACAAGTCTCTCCCTATATCCAGCCCACAGGCGATTGCCGCAAGCTATTCAACTCATCCATTTCTTCAATAAGGACACAAACATGGCCACCGAAAAACAGACCATGGGCTTCCAGGCCGAAGTCAAGCAACTGCTCCAGTTGATGATCCACTCGCTGTATTCGAACAAGGAAATCTTCCTGCGCGAGCTGGTCTCCAACGCCTCCGACGCGGCCGACAAGCTGCGCTTCGAGGCGATCAACAACGCCGGCCTGTACGAAGACGACCCGGAACTGAAGATCAAGATCAGCTTCGACAAGGCCGCACGCACCATCACCATTTCCGACAACGGCATCGGCATGAACCGTGAGGAGGCCATCTCCCACCTGGGCACCATCGCCAAGTCGGGCACCAAGGAGTTCTTCTCGCGCCTGTCGGGCGACCAGCAGAAGGACGCGGCCCTGATCGGCCAGTTCGGCGTGGGCTTCTATTCCGGCTTCATCATCGCTGACCGCATCACGGTCGAGACGCGCCGTGCCGGCACCCCGGCCGCCGAAGGCGTGCGCTGGGAATCCGAAGGTGCCGGTGATTTCTCCATCGAGCAGATCGACAAGCCGAGCCGCGGCACCGACATCATCCTGCACCTGCGCGAGGGTGAGGACGAGTTCCTCTCGGCCTGGCAGTTGAAGTCCATCATCCGCAAGTATTCCGACCACATTTCCCTGCCCATCCTGATGCACAAGGAAGAATGGGACGAGGAAAAGAAGGAAACCGTGCAGAAGGACGAGCTGGAGACCGTGAACCAGGCCAGCGCGCTGTGGAGCCGTAGCAAGTCGGAAGTCACGCCTGAGCAATATGAAGAGTTCTACAAGCACGTCTCGCACGATTTCGGCGCGCCCCTGGCCTACACCCACAACCGGGTCGAGGGCCGCAGCGAATACACCCAGTTGCTCTACATCCCGGCGCGCGCCCCGTTCGACCTGTGGGACCGAAACAAGCGCGGCGGCATCAAGCTCTACGTCAAGCGCGTGTTCATCATGGACGATGCCGAGCAGTTGATGCCGGTGTATCTGCGCTTCGTCAAGGGCGTGATCGATTCGGCCGACCTGCCGCTGAACGTCTCGCGCGAAATCCTGCAGGAGTCGCGCGACGTGCGGGCCATCCGCGATGGTTCGGCCAAGCGCGTGCTGGGCCTGCTGGAAGAGCTGGCCAACAGCGAGGACCAGGCGCAGAAGGACAAGTACGCCACCTTCTGGACCGAGTTCGGCCAGGTGCTCAAGGAAGGCATCGGCGAAGACGCGGCCAACAAGGAGCGCATCGCCAAGCTGCTGCGCTTCGCTTCGACCCACAACGACAGCGAGGTGCAGAACGTCTCGCTGGCCGACTACCTGGGCCGCATGAAGGAAGGCCAGGACAAGATCTATTACGTCACCGCCGAGACCTTCCAGGCGGCCAAGAACAGCCCGCACCTGGAAATCTTCCGCAAGAAGGGCGTGGAAGTGCTGCTGCTGACGGACCGCGTGGACGAGTGGATGCTGTCCTTCCTGACCGAGTTCGAAGGCAAGGAACTGGCCTCGGTGGCCAAGGGTGGTCTGGATCTGGGCCAGCTGGAAAACGAAGCCGAGAAGAAGCAGCACGAAGATACGCAGGCCGAGTACAAGGATCTGGTGGAGAAGATGAAGACTGCCCTGGCCGACAAGGCCAAGGACGTGCGCGTGACCTTCCGCCTGACCGACTCCCCGGCTTGCCTGGTGGCTGACGAGAACGAGCTCTCGGGCAACCTGGTACGCATGCTGAAGGCGGCGGGACAGGCCGCACCGGATTCCAAGCCGACCCTGGAAATCAATCCGGACCACCCGCTGGTGCAGCGTCTGAAGTATGAAGAGGCGCGCTTCGACGACTGGTCGCACATCCTGTACGACCAGGCCCTGCTGGCCGAGGGTGGCGCCCTGGCTGACCCGGCCAGCTTCGTCAAGCGTACCAATGACATGCTGCTGGCCATGGCCGGCAAGTAAGCCATAGCAGCCTGGCGCCCGGGTTCGGGTGCCTGCGCCAGAAACGCCGCCGCGCACCGGTCACTCCGGACGCGGCGGCGTTTTTGCATGGAGGCTTGCCGGGTTGTCCGTGCATGGTTAACATCGCCCCCATCCAGTCGCCCCTCCCCTGCTCCCGCCCGTTTCCATGGAATTGCACTTCATCAATCCCCGCAAGAATGCCCTGGCCTACCTGGTCAAGATCCTCTCCGGCTGCCTGATCCTGTGGTACGGATTGCGCGCCCTGGGCATCGCCGAGCCCTACTGGGCCATGATCTCGCTGATCATCGTCACCGAACCGGACATGACGGTGGCCAAGGCCAATTTCCGGGCGCGGCTGATCAATACCATTTCGGGCTGCATTGTCTCGTGCATTGCCCTGGTGGTATTCGGCCCGACCTTCCTGGCGATGCTGGTGGCGCTGACTGCGGCCGTAGTGGTGGCCATGCTGCTGCAGAACTATCCCAGCAACTGGCGGCTGGGCCCGGCGACCGTGGTGATCCTGCTGTCGGCGGCCTTTACCGGCCAGGGGCTGAGCCAGGAATTGCATCTGGCGCTGATGCGGGTGGGCGAAGTCATCATCGGCAGCACGGTGGCGCTGCTGGAGACGGTGATCTACATGTGGCTGCTGAAGCTGCGGTCCAAGCCGGAGGATGGGGATGCTGCGAACTCCTGAAAACGCCCTGCTGAGGGGACCACGGGTACTGCTACGTCGGTGGCGACCGGATGATCGAGGGCCGCTGGCTGAGCTCAATGCCGATCCCGTGGCCATGCAGCATTTCCCGGCTCCGCTGAAGCGCTCGGAGAGCGATGCATTGGCGGATCGCATCGAAGCGCATTTCGACATGCACGGTTTCGGCCCATGGGCGCTGGAAATACCGGACGTGGCCGAGTTCGCGGGGCTCGTGGGCTTGATGCAGGTGGGATTTGAAGCGCATTTCACACCGGCCGTGGAAATCGCCTGGAGATTGGCGCCGGCGTTATGGGGAAAGGGTTATGTGAGTGAGGCAGCGCATTGTGCCTTCGATTACGGGTTCCAGGCACTGCATTTATCCCAGATCGTGGCATTCACGATCCCGGCGAACCTGCGCTCGCTGGCGGTAATGCAAAGGCTGGGAATGCACACGGACGTGCAGGACGACTTCCTGCACCCACGGCTGCCCGTGAATCACCCGTATCGCATGCACCGGCTATACCGGATGGAGAGGCAAGCCTGGCTGACGCGGGCTTGCTCCTGAACTGCGCAAGGACAAAAAAAGCAGGACCGCAGTCCTGCTTTTTCTGATGCGGTGACGCCGATCAGTGGGTCACGCGGGTGGTACGGCCGTTGGAGAGCAGGCGCACGCGCTCGCCGATACGGAACGGCTCGTCGGCATCCTGGGTGATGGCACGCAGTTCGCCATTGTCCAGGCGCACGGTGATTTCCAGGCCGGGACGGTTGTTCAGGTGGGCTTCAGCCTGGTTGCCCAGCACGCCGCCGGCCAGCGCGCCGACGATGCCAGCTGCCAGGGCACCGTTGCCGCCACCGATGTTGGAGCCCGCGGCGATGCCGCCCAGTGCGGCGCCACCGAGGGTACCGATGCCGCTGGAACCCTTGTCGATGGTCACGTTGCGGATCGATTCGACCACGCCCATGCGCACGGTCTGCTCACCCTGCGCCTGGCGGGAGTTGTAGACGCTGGCCGAATTGGGGGTCACTGCGCAGCCGGCCACCAGGGAACCCAAGGCTGCAATCACAAGCAATTTCTTCATAACAAAAACACTCCAACTGAAATTTTGGCCCGTCTCCGGGCAGCGTGGAAATGGCATGCATCCTCGCAAACGCGCCATGAATACGCGTCGGCGGTCGATACCGTCCATCTGCGACATCTTAATACAAAGCGCGCCCGATCCGGAAATGCTGCGGCTGCCCGCTTCAGTACGGGATATGCCAGCGCCGATAAAGGAAGGCCAGTACGAACAGCGGCCCGATCAGGAGGAAGCGCAAATCCTGGAAGAAGGAGGGCTTGCGCCCTTCGATCCGATGGCCGACGAACTGGCCGATCCAGGCCAGCACGAAGACCACGACAGAGACCGGCAGCACCGCACCTGCGGGCAAGCGCGCCAGCACGACCAGCATCAGCGCCGACATGGCCAGCATGCCCACGGCAAAGGGCGGCGACAGGCGCAGGTAGTAAGCCAGTGCGCCGGCCGCGACCAGCAGTGCTACCGCCGGCGAGATGAGCCAGCAAAGACCCAGCACCGCAAACACGATGGCCGGCACGCAGATGCAGTGGATCAGCTCGTTCATGGGGTGCCGGTGGTGCTCGCCGTAGCGGGCCAGCAACTCGTCGATACGACGGGGTGAAATCGTGCTATCCATGCTGGCTCTCCGCTGGAAAGGAAACCGGCCGGCCTCAACGGCCGCCGGAGACGTCGATGAAGGTACCGGTGGCGTAGGAGGCCTCGTCCGAGAGCAGCCAGAGGATGGCATGGGCGACTTCCTCGGCAGTGCCGCCGCGTTTCATCGGGACGGCGCCCTTGAGACGATCGACCCGGCCGGCTTCGCCGCCGCTGGCATGGATGTCGGTATAGATCAGGCCCGGGCGCACGCCATTGACGCGAATGCCCTCGCCCGCCACTTCCTTGGACAGGCCGATGGTGAAGGCGTCGATGGCCCCCTTGGAGGCGGCATAGTCGACATATTCGCCCGGCCCGCCCAGCTTGGCCGCCATCGAGGACAGGTTGACGATGGCCCCACCCTGGCCGCCATGGCGGGTAGACATACGCTTGACCGCTTCGCGCGCGCACAAGAGGCTGCCGGTGACATTGGCGACCAGCACGCGGGTGATACGCTCGGCGCTCATGTCTTCCAGGCGGGACTGGTGTTCAAGGATGCCGGCATTGTTGACGAGGGCGCTCACGCGGCCGAGCTGCTCGTCTACCGTGGCATAGAGCCGCAGCACGTCCTCCTCGCGGGACACATCACCGGCCACCGTGATGGCGCGGCCACCGGCGGTGCGGATGCGTTCGGCCACCGATTCGGCGGCGTCACGGTTGCTGACATAGTTGACGCATACCGCATAGCCGCGCTGGCCCGCCAGCAAGGCGGTTGCCGCACCGATGCCACGGCTGCCGCCCGTGACGATGATGACCTTTTCTGTCATGTCCTGTCTCCCTTGGATGAAATGCCCGAACGCGCTGGCCCGGGGGATGATTACGCTAAGATGTGCATTTTGCCGCAAGCGCGCGGCATCTGCAGCCGCCGGTCATTGTGCCGCGTCCAGATGAGTGCGGCGCTTGCTGAAATTCTTTTCATCCAGACGCAATCATGCCCGACCGCAAAAACGCCCGGCGTGCTGCCGCCTTGACCCCGGCATCGGTAGCGGAGTCCAGCAACGCTACCCACGCGCCGGTAGCCTTCACCGCCAGCGATCCGCTGCTGGCGAGCTTTCCGCCGGTGGTGGCGCAGGACACGCACACCCTGATCCTGGGCAGCCTGCCTGGCGCCGCCTCGCTGGCCCTGCACCAGTATTATGGCCATCCGCGCAATGCGTTCTGGCGCCTGGTGGGCGAGGTGATCGGGGCCGATTTGTATGGGATGGCCTATGAAGCCCGGCTGGCGACGCTGCTGGAACACCGCATCGGCCTGTGGGACGTGATCGCCAATGCGCGACGTCTGGGCAGCCTGGACAGCGCTATCCGCGATCACTCCCAGAACGACCTGCAGGCGCTGTTGGCCACCTTGCCGCAATTGCACACGATTGCCTTCAATGGCGGGACGGCGGCCAAGCTGGGACTGGCGGCCTTGGGGTCGCATGCACAGCGGTATCGGATCGCCCTGTTGCCGTCCAGCAGCCCGGCCTATGCGGCGCTGGCATATGCGCAGAAGCTGCAGCGCTGGCGCGATGCATTGACCGGATCCGCTTGAGGCCTGCTGGTCCTTTGCAGCGCCCGCACCCGGCGTTCACTTACGGAAGAACAGGTAATCGTAGAACTCGCCTGACAAGCCGCCATTGAAAATCAGATACTGCAAGGCCTTCGCGAAAAACACGATGGCGCCGAAGACGATGGCCAGCTTCAGGCAGAGGATGAGATTCTTGATCATGCCGGCAGTTTAATGGAGGCCGGCGCGGTTGGCATGAAAAAACCGCCCCGGAAGGCGGTTCGGCTCGTGCTTGCCGCCCGACTCAGAAGGCGGGGACCAGCGAGCCCTTGAATTCGGTCTCGATGAACTTGCGCACTTCCTCGGAGTGGTAGGCCTGCACCAGTTTCTTGGCCCAAGGCTTGTCCTGATCTTCGGCACGGGTGGCGATGATGTTGGCATAGCGGCCGCGCGGGTCTTCGACGGCGATGGTGTCCTTCTGCAGCGATAGACCGGCCTTGTAGGCGTAGTCGTTATTGATGGAGGCTGCGGCCAGGTCGTCCAGCGAGCGCGGGAGTTGCGCGGCGTCCAGCTCGATCAGCTTGAGCTTGCGGGGATTGTCGATGATGTCCAGCGGCGTGGCGTTGACGCCGTTTTCACCCACGCCCGGCTTGAGCTTGATCAGGCCGGCTTTCTGCAACAGCAGCAGGGCGCGATTGCCGTTGGAGGGATCGTTCTGGATACCGATATGGGCGCCGTTGGGCAGTTGGTCGACCGACTTGAACTTGCGCGAATAGATGCCCAGCGGCGCGGTGATGGTCAGACCGACTGGCACGATCTTGTAGCCGCGCGCGGCGATCTGGCTTTCCAGGTAGGGGCGGTGCTGGAAGGCATTGGCGTCAAGGTCGCCCGCTGCCAGTGCCGCATTGGGCTGCAGATAGTCACTGAAGACCACGGTCTGGATCTCCAGTCCATCGCGAGCGGCGACTTTCTTTACCACATCGAAGATGGCCTCGGCGCTGCCGACCGAGATGCCGACCTTGATCTTGGTCTTGTCCTGGGCGTGCGCCAGATGGGGCGCGACCGCCAGGGTCAGCGCAGCAACGACTGCGATGCGCTTGATGAATGCAGCGAAATGCATGGTGACTCCGAAAATGATGAGGTCTGCATCCTCACATGTAGCCAAGCCCGGAAGAAGGAATGAATCCGCATGTCGATATGCGGCAATTGCAGGCAAGGCGCTGGGCATCGGTCAGGCAAGGTATCATTCGGCATCCGTCGGCACGCCCTTCTCTTCGGGATGCTGCGCCAGATTCTTATCGAAAATGCTCATCAAAAGAAAATCCATCGAGGCCCAGGCCAATACCAAGGCGGGACCCAATCGCCGTCGTCAACAACTGGACGCCGACAGCAACAAGCCGCGCAAGCCCAAATACGCACCGGTCACGCTCTCCGAACTGGACGGCGTGCGTTATCTGCACTTCGGGACTGAATGGGTGCAGGGCGCCATGCGCATCCGCAAACCGGACTGGATCGAACTGGAATATGCGCAGCAGATGATGGCGTGGATGCTGTTCAACGGTGCGCCGCGACACATCGTGCAACTGGGGCTGGGCACGGGTGCGCTGACCAAGTTCGGTTATCGGCAATTCCCGCAGGCGCAGGTGACGGCGGTGGAATTGAACCCGGCGGTGATTGCGATTTGCCATAGCATGTTCAAGCTGCCTGAACCGGACGAACGTCTAATGATCATCGAGAGCGATGCCATGGATTTCATCGTCCATGCCGCCAGTCACGGCATCATCGATGCGTTGCAGGTCGATCTCTATGACGCCACGGCGCGCGGGCCGGTGCTGGATAGCCCGGAGTTCTACCAGGCCTGTTACGACAGCCTGGCGCCGGGTGGCGTGATGACAGTCAACCTCTTCGGCGATCATCCCAGCTACGCCAAGAACCTGCACGCCATGGAGTTCGCCTTCGACAAGGTGGTGTCGCTGCCGGAGGTCCACGATGGCAACGTGGTGGCGCTGGCCTTCAAGGGACAGATCGTGTTTGATTTTCCGGAACTCTATGCGCGGGCGGCCTTAATCGAGGCCCAGACCAAACTGCCGGCAAAGTCCTGGGTGAACGGTATCAAAGCTGGAGATTGAGCGTAAAGGGGACTGCGCAATAGCCTGGCATGGCCTTGTTGCAATGGCGCGATCAGTGCGCGCCATTCGCCACAAAACAGAGGGCTGGATAGCTTGTTAGTGCCAAGAGATAAAATATTTTTATCTTTTTCCCAAAAAATGCTTGCACTGCCCCCTACCCCCTCCTATAATGCGCTCTCTCTTGCAGCACTGCAGCAACAACGAAGTGCAGCAACGGGGCGTTAGCTCAGCTGGTAGAGCAGCGGACTCTTAATCCGTAGGTCCACAGTTCGAATCTGTGACGCCCCACCAAAATTTCAAAAGGCCTCTCGTATCGAGGCCTTTTTCACTTCCAGATTGACCTGCATTGGCAGGAACATCTCGGGGCGTTAGCTCAGCTGGTAGAGCAGCGGACTCTTAATCCGTAGGTCCACAGTTCGAATCTGTGACGCCCCACCAATACAAAAGGGTTACAGCCTGCACAGGTCTGTAACCCTTTTTTCATTTCCACCATTCCCGGTTTGTTGATCAAGCCACTACATCGGCGAGATCAGCTCACACGCCTGAGTGGCGGTTTGGTAACAGCCTGGAAGCAAAGCTCCTTTCACTGTCAGCAAGATCAGCTCGCATAGACGACATGACTTGCCGGGAAATGAAGCAATCTGCTGGCTACCAAAACGGGGCCGTACGACTTCGGACAAAAGCAACTCCGCAAATGCCAGGCCTTCACTAAAGCCGAATATCGCTTGATGCAGATATCGCTTGATGCAGAGCTGCCCGGAACACAATTCCCCATATCGACCCGCCGACGTGCGAGGAAGTCATGAATAGGCCCAGCGATGGTTTTCGTGGTCTCGACGCGGCACCGCGAGGTGATGCTCCAGGGCGAAGCTTGCCAATCGACCTGAGGCTTCGGAAAACAGCACAAGGCGCCCCCCCCCCTCCGGCTCAGCGCCCGTCCATTCGGTCCGGGCCCGAGGTCGGCGTGGTTGAGTCGCCACCAGCATCGACCTTCGGTGCTTCGGGAGGCACTGATTTGCGGCGACCCGGCTTGCCACGCTTGACGTCCTGAACAGCGTAGAAGTCGCGCTTCTTGCGTGTCGCCAGCGACATGCGCGCCATTCCTTGCAGCAGTTGCACAAGCAAAGTGCGGGTCGGTGCATCGACACTGCGATAGCAGGAGATCAGTTCACTCTCCTGTGCCGTCGGGAGCACGCCTCGCGTGCCGGTCAGCACATAGGTGACATCGATGCCGATCGCCACGAGGCCATGCAGGTAGTATGCGTCCGGCGCGGTTTCGCCGATCTCGTACTTGATCTGGGTGCGGGCGGTGATCGCCAGTTCGTCAGCCACGGACTTTTGGGTGTGGCCACAACGGCTGCGTTCTTTCGCCAACCGATCGCCAAGTATTGTCAAATATTCAGTTTTATTCGATGACATCTGAAAACGACCTCTCCTAGAATGTTTCTCTCGAATCAATAAGCCAGGAGACATCTTATGGCAGGCAAGCAACAAACCGAACGTATGCCCGCAAATGCGTCGGCACGTCTGGTGAATTTTCGACTTACCGAGGTTGAACTTGAGGAGGCTAACCACTTTGCGGCACAAACTTACCGATCCCGGGCACTGTTCATCAGGATGATGTACTTGCGAGGCCTGCAGGCCTTCCAGGGGGATCTGGATGAGCAATAGAGGCGGCGCTCACACCGAACGCGCCTCCCCCCGCTAACCAGACAAATGTGAACAGCCTTCGACCCGCCGCCGCAGAAAATCGCAGACTGCCTGCAGAACCTGCTCCGGCTGCTCCCGATGAGGCACATGGCCGCAGCGGGACAGCACCAGGCATTCGCGTCCCTGCTGCCCCTCTACGCCGATGCTGGCAATGCGCTGCGGATGCGCCAGTGATCCAAATTCATCCAGATCGCCATGCAGCGCCAGCACCGGGCAATGCACGCGGGCCAGGGCTGCATCCAGCGACCAGCCGGCAAAGCCTGGATCGAGCCAGGTGTCGATCCAGGCATCGAGCACCCACCGTGCTTTCCGCACGTCGTTGTCGTGGTACTTCGCCAGCCGCAATACCTGGGCCGGGTCGGCGAAGCTGTTACGCGCCGCGCGTATGCCTTGCAGCGTTTGCTCTTCCACAAAGGCCTGAGCCGATTCAGTGATGACGGCCACCACCTGATCCGGCAATTGGGACGCGGCCGAGATGGCCATTCCGCCGCCCACGCTATGACCGAACAACACCACGGCGCCCAGTTCCAGCTGCTGCAATACGGCGGCCAGCCACGGCCGGGCCTCGGCGGCGACGAAATCAGATGGAAGCCGGTCATTGCGCGCATCGGAGGCACCAAAGCCATAGCGATCGTAAGCGACCACGGCGCAACCGGTACGCGCCGATAATTGCGCCGGAAAGTCCCGCCAAAGGGCCAGCCCACCGAGGGATTCGTGCATCAACACCAGGGCCGGACGGCCCGGCTTGCGCTCACCCCAGAGACAGGCCTGCAGGGTGACACCCTCGACCTTCACCTCGAACCGGCATGATTGCGGCGCATTCACGTAGACACCTCCACCAAAGAAAAGGCGCACCCAAGGGTGCGCCTAAACAGCCTTCAAGGGGTATGCCTCCCCCTTAATATACCGGACACGCTGTCAGCCACGGCGACGTGCGAGCCCAAGTATCATGCGGATCGCACGCCTGACGCGAAGTCCAATTCAGCTCATCAGTGATGCGCCCCACCGCCCAGATAGGCGGCCTTGACCGCCGGGTCGTTCTGCAGCTTGTCGGCGGGTCCATGTACGGAGATCTTTCCATTCTCCAACACATAACCGTAATCCGCAACATTGAGCGCGGCCGCCGCAAACTGCTCGACCAGCAGCATGGTCACGCCCTGCTCCTTGAGCCGCGAGATGATACGGAACACCTCATCAACCAGGATCGGCGCCAGCCCCATGGAGGGCTCGTCCAGCAGGATGACCTCGGGATTCAACATCACGGCACGCGCCATGGCCAGCATCTGTTGCTCGCCGCCAGAGAGCGTCCCGGCCAATTGGGTCTGGCGCTCCTTGAGCCGCGGGAACAACTCCAGCGCCCGCTCCAGATCGTGGGCGATATCTCCCTTGGGCCGCGCCCGGGTGAAACGTGGGAAAGCGCCCAGCAACAGGTTGTCCGTCACGCTCATGGTGGCAAACACGCGCCGCCCTTCCGGCGAATGGGCCAGGCCGAAGCGGGCGATCCGGTGGGAATCGAGGCCGGTGATGTTCTTGCCACCGAGCGTGACCTCCCCGCCTTTCGGTTTGATCATGCCGGAGATGGCGCGCATGGTGGTGGTCTTGCCGGCGCCGTTGGAGCCGATCAGTGTCACCACCTTGCCCTTGGGCACGTCCATGGAAATGCCATGCAGCACCTCGACCTTGCCGTAAGCGGCGTGCAGATTGGAAATAGTCAGCATGTTCAGGCTCCCGCGGGGCTGGATGTGTTGTCATGGGCATCGCCTGCGCCACTGCCGAGGTAGGCTTCGATGACCTTGGGGTCAGCTTGCACCTGGGCCGGCTTGCCTTCGGCGATCTTCTGGCCGAAGTCGAGCACGGTGACGGTATCGCAGATCGACATGACCACGTCCATGTGGTGTTCGATCAGGATGATGGTGATGCCGGCTTCGCGGATCTTGCGGATGATGGCAATGAGTTCCTTGATGTCGGGCGCGGTCAGGCCGGCGGCCGGCTCGTCCAGCAGCAACAGGCTCGGGTTCAGCCCCAGGGCACGACCGATTTCCAGCAGGCGCTGCTTGCCGTAAGGCAGGTTGCGTGCCTCTTCGTTGGCCAGGTTGGCCAGACCGACGAACTCAAGGATGGCAGCCGCGCGCTCGCGGGCGGCCTGCTCTTCCCGCACATAGCGCGGCGTATTGACCATCACATCGACCACGTTGCTGTTGAAGGTGTGATGCAAGCCAACCAGCACGTTTTCGGTGGCTGTCATTTCGCCGAACAGTTGCACGTTCTGGAAAGTCCGCGCCACGCCACCCAGGGCAATGGTCGAGGGCGTATTGCCGGAGATCTGGCGACCGTCGTATTCCACCGCACCATCGGTAGGACGATAGATGCCGGTGAGCACGTTCATCATCGTGCTCTTGCCGGAACCATTGGGGCCGATCAGGCCATGCACGGTCCCCTTGCGCACATCCAGGTCCACGCGGTTGAGCGCCTTCAGACCACCGAATTGCATCAGGATCTGGTTGACCTTCAGGAGGGTTGCACCTTCATCCTTGACCGAGTCGGTCGTGATGACAGCACGCTCCTTGTCACCGGCAATCTGCTGCGCCACCGGCACATGCCTGGTCAAGACACGGCCGAACAGGCTACGACAGAAGCCGACGATGCCATCCTGCAGGTAGTACACGACGAACAGGGTCATCAAACCGAAGATGGTCAGACGCCAGTCGGTGATGTTTTCCAGCTTGTAGGAGAAGGCCGCCATGGCAATGGTCGCCACCACCGGCACGGCCACGCCGCGCAGGGTCTTGGTCTTCTTGGCCAGCTGTACACCTGCGCCTACCACCACGATGACCGCAAGCACGGTCGCGATCTGGCGGAACAGCGCAATATCCGACAACAGGCTCGGCAGCATCACCACGATCAGCGCGCCGATGAGCGAACCGATGCGTGACTTGCGTCCCCCCATGATCACTGCCAGCAGGAACAGGATGGTCAGTTCGAAGTTGTAGGTATTGGGTGAGATGTACTCCTCCGAATACGCATACAACGCGCCCGACAGGCCCGCCAGCGCGGCACTGATGATGAAGGCATAGACCTTGTAGCGATACACCGACACGCCCATGCAGTCCGAGGCGATCGGGCTATCGCGCAATGCCTGGAAGGCACGACCGAGATTGGACTTGAGAATGCGGTGCACCACGATCATGGACAGCACCATCAGGATCGCCACCAGATAGAAGAACTGCACTTCGCTCATCTTCTCGCCGCCGATCATGGGCTTCTGCAGCTTGATGCCCAGCGGACCTTCGGTGAGGAAGGTCATCTCGTTGATCAGGATCTGGATGATGGTGCCGAATGCCAGCGTGACCATGGCCAGGTAAGGACCGGTCACGCGCAAGGCCGGCAGCGCCAGGATGGCACCGAACACGGCCGTCACCGCGATGGCGGCCGGCAGGGTCACGAAGATGGGCATGCCCAGCTTGAAGAACAGCACGCCGGCCGCATAGGAACCAATACCGAACAGGCCGGCATGCCCCAGCGAGACCTGGCCGGTGTAGCCGACCACGATGTCCAGCCCGAACAGCAGGATGGCATAGATGAGGATGGTTTCGATCAGGTGCAGGTAATACGGGTTGTGCACCACCATGGGAATGCCGCCCAGCGCGACAATGCCCAGCAAGGACAGCAGCAGGATTTTCTTGTTCATCGCTTCAGACCTTCTTGATCGCAGTTTTGCCGAACAGGCCTGCAGGTTTGACAGCCAGTACCAGCAACAGCAGTACCAGTCCCGGAACTTCCTTGTAGCCGGTCGAGATGTAGAAGCCGGTCACGGTCTCGGCCACGCCCAGGATCAGGCCGCCGACGATGGCGCCCATGCCCGAGGTCAGGCCGCCGATGATGGCCACCGCAAACGCCTTCAGACCCAGTGCCGCCCCCATGGTGGCTCCGGTCAAGGTCAGCGGGGCCACCAGCACGCCGGCAAAGGCCGCCGTGGCCGAGGACAGCGCATAGGAGAACGTGATCACCATGCTGGTGTTGATGCCCATCAGGCCGGCAGCGTCACGGTCATTGGAAGTCGCCACCACGGCCTTGCCGTAGATGGACTTGCGGTTGAACAATTCGACCGCCGCCATGATCAGCAAGGCGCCGATCACCACCAGCACCTGCATGGGCTGCACATTGGCGCCCATGATCTGGAACGGCGTGCCGGAGATCGGCGAAGGGAACGGCAGGTCGTCCTTGCCCCAGATGTTTTCAGCGACGTTCTTGAAGATGATGGCCAGTGCGATGGTGGACATGATCCAGCCGAATTCGGACTTGATCTTGATGGCCGGCCGCACGCCGATCCATTCGACGAACATGCCTTGCAGTGCGCCGAACACCAGCACGATGGGGATCATCAGCCAATAGTTGAGATAAGGTCCGCCGTGGATATTGCCCACGACCGACAAGCCCACCAGCGCGCCCAGCATCAGGGCTTCACCCTGACCGAAATTGAGCGTGCCGGACGTGGCGAAGGTCAGTTGGTAACCGAAGGCGATCACGGCGTAGATCATGCCGAGCGCGATCCCGGAGAAGACCAGTTGTAAGAGGATGTCCATTGTATTTCCCAAGAAGCGGCTACCGCCGGGTGGCGGCGTAGAGCTGCGACGACGCCGCGGCACCGCCAGGGCGGACCGTTAGGAAATCGTCAACAGATCGTGTGAAAAAGGCCAGCCCCCGGATCGCAAGGACTGGCCTCTTCGACTACTGTGCGTGAAGCAAGTCGAGTCTTATTTGCCGAGGATGACGCGGCCGTTCTTGACCTCGCCCATCACGACCATGCCCGGCTTGATGGCTTCGTGATCGTCGTGGGTGAACGGCTTGTCGTAGGTGGTGACCACGCCTTCGACCTTGGTGTTCAGGTTTTCCAGGGCTGCACGGACCTTGTCACCGTCGGTGGTGCCAGCCTGCTTGATGGCAGCAGCCAGCAGCAGGATGGAGTCGTAGCCTTGGGCAGCCGAAACAGCCGAGGGCATGCGGTCAACCTTGTAAGCCTTCTGGTAAGCCTCGATGAAGGCCTTGCGCTTGGGAGTGGTGCCGTCCTGGATGAAGGTCTGCGGCATGCGGGCGCCATTGCCGTTCTTGCCGGAGTTGTCGATGAAGTTACCCATGGACAGCGGCCAGCTGCCGATGATAGGCACGTGCCAGTTCAGCTTTTCCATGCCATTGGCGATCTGCGCCAGTTCGGGGCCGATGCCGTAGGTCAGCACCGCCTGGGCGCCGCCCTGCTTGGACTTGAGCAGCTGGGCCGTCATGTCCACGTCCTTGATGTTGTACTTTTCGACGGCCACCGGAGTGACCTTCTTGTCGGAGAGGACTTTTTCCAGGTCTTCACGACCAAGCTGACCATAGTTGGTGGAGTCGGCCAGGATGGCGACCTTGGTCAGCTTCTGCTTGTCGACGGCTTCGTCGGCGATCATCTTGGCCTGGATCTTGTCGGCAGCCGAGGTGCGGAAGACGTAATTGTCCTTCTCCTTCTCGAACTGCTTGGTGATCACGGTGCCGGTGGCCACGTTGTTGATCACGGGGATCTTGGCTTCCTGGTAGAAGCGTTGCGAGGCCAGGGCCACGCCGGTGTTGATGAAGCCGACGGTGGCGACCACCTTTTCCTTGTTGATCAGCTCCTGGGCGATCTGCACGCCGCGCTCGTTCTTGGCTTCATCATCGCGTTCGACCAGCTGAATCTGGCGACCCAGCAGGCCACCAGCGGCGTTGATCTCGGCCACGGCCAGCTTCACGCCGTCGCGCATGGAGACGCCCATCGGAGCGGAACCACCAGTGTACGGACCAGAAACACCGATCTTGATCGGATCAGCTGCCTGCGACGACATTGCGAGCGTCATCAGGGCGGCAGCAACAAAGGCTTGGGTCTTGTATGTCATGTCATCCTCCAGAATGTAATTGTTGGCTAGCACATCGGTGACGGGCGTAGCACTTTTTGAACCCGCTCCGTGTGAAACGAATTCTCCGCTCCCCTCGCTCTTTGGCGATTCCTTGCGGGAGTGTCGGGGCGATTCTGTCGCAGTTTCCTTGCGCCAAACTTACAAGCTTGTCAGGAGCTGTCGCAGCTTGTCAGGCATCGCAGTGGACTTTTCTTTTTTGAAATCAACCCAGACTATTTTTGCGGCACCGTCAGCATAAATGATCTGTTCATCGTCGGCGTCGCGGATGACATACGTAGTTTCCACACTCGTGCGTCCCAGGTGGCCACCCAGCATGTGCACCTCGATGGTGGCTGGATACTTCATCTGGCGCCGGAAATTGCAGTGCGCATTGACGATCACCGGTCCTTCCTCGCCCGCGATGGTGGGGCCGAAGACCTCTTCCAGCCACTCGATGCGGCATTGCTCCATGAAGCGGAAGTAGACGGTATTGTTGACGTGGCCGAACGCATCCATGTCGCCCCAGCGAATGCTCTGGCGGGAAACGAAAAGTGGTTTTGCTGCGGTGCTTTCCTGACTGCTCATGGGTGATCCTTTCCGGTTTGATTCATCGATGACTGAAATATTTTTCATGCGGGCGGCCCGTTCTCGTCGCTTTTCTGACGCAGCAGATTCTTCTTGACCCCCTGTTTTCCGCTTCATTCCGGATTCAACCGCAGACTCTCCGCGCCACCCTTGGCACAGATTTCAGCGGGAACATAAGCGCGAGTTATAGCCGGATGCCAAACCGGTATGAGTCTCGCCGGCAAAATCCCATAAAATACGCGGCATTCTGGAACGACTCAGACCGGTGCAATGGCCGCCGTGAAACGCTGTTCAACGCGCATTGTTTCAGACCTGCGCACAGGAAGGCGAAGAAATTCGACGAATTACCGCCGCCCCTCTAGCGTTTCATCGAAAAATACTTAACAATAGCACGATCGTTCGAAAAACAGGCAGTTCACATAACACGGGACACCCATGACTTCTTCTCAAGACTTGCTCGCACAATACGGCCCTCGCGAATCCATGGAATACGACGTGGTCATCGTTGGCGGCGGCCCGGCCGGGCTGTCGGCAGCAATCCGCCTCAAGCAACTGGCTAGCCAGCAACATCGCGAGGTCTCGGTCTGCGTGCTGGAAAAAGGCAGCGAAGTCGGCG
>NZ_AEEC02000052.1 GCF_000300975.2 Herbaspirillum frisingense GSF30
CAGCATGCCGTTGTAACGCAGCAGGTTTTCTTCGGCGATGCGCTGGCGTAGCGGCAGTAGCTGGTCGCGATAGCGTCGTGCCAGGGCGTAGGCATCCTGTCGTTGGCGCCAGGCCAGGCGCGCCTGGGCGCGGGCGTCCAACACGGCGCCGGCCAGCTTGTGGGCGCCTTGCAGGTAGATCGCCTCGGCCTTGGCGACGCGGGCCTGGCCCCAGTCGAAGAGCGGGATCTCGATGGAGATCTCGTAGCCGATTTCGGGCGGCTTGCCGCTTTCGGACGTGCGCAGCGCGCCCAGGTCCAGCACGTTCACCAGGCGCGTGGCGCGGGTCAGGCCCAGCGATCCTTGCAGGCCTTCCAGTTCGGTGCGGGCGGCCTGTACGTCGAGCCGCTGTTGCAATGCCTGCTGCTCGACGTCGCCCAGGGCATCCAGTTGCGCGGGCAGGGCCGGCAGTTGCGCCGGCAGGGCGAAGTCGGGCGCCAGGCCCAGCAGGCGGGCCAGGGTTTCCTTGTCCTGCGCGGCCAGGCGCTGGGCCTGTTGCAGGCTGGCTTGCGCCTGGCCGTAGAAGAACTGTTCGCGGGCGGCGTCCAGTTTGCTGATGTTGCCCAGGCGGGCCATTTGCGCGGCCAGTTCATGCGCGGCATCGGCCGTATCGGCGACCTGCTGCTGGTAGGTCAGGCCCTGCTGCGCGGCCACTGCCTGGTAATAGGCTTGCCGGGTCTGTGCGGCCAACGCCAGCACGCGTGCTGCCAGTGACAGGCGGACCTGTTCGAAACGGCGCTGTTGGATGCGGGCGGTGGCTGGCATGGTCAGCAGGCGCATCAGGCCCAGCGACAGGCTGCGCTCGATCTTGATGTCGTCGCCGGCATGGGTGCGGGCAAAGGAAAAGCCGGGGTTGGGCAGGCGCCCGGCCTGGACCAGATCAGCCTCGGCCACGCCCAGTTCGGCGAAGGCGGCTTGCAGTTCGGGGTTGTTGATCAGGGCGATCTGTACCGCGTCATCGGCACTGGTCAGTCGGGTGGCCGTGGGGCCAGCGCTGCCATCGGCCTGCAAGAGCCGGGTGACGCGGTCCTGGCTGGCCTGGCCTTGTTCGGGCGTGCGGTTCCAGGCAGGCGCCTGGCCCAGGCGCTCGGTGCTGGTCTGTGCCAGCCGGTCGAAACCGGCGTCGGGCGAGAGCTGCGCGCAGCCGGCCAGCATGGCACAGGCGGCCACGGCGACTGCCCGCAAGGGGCGTGAAACATGGGGGATCATGAAATCCTCGTCTGATGATGATCGTCATCCGTCGTGCGGCATGCAGGATGCGACACGTAACGGGGCAGAGCTCATGCGCACGCGGACGTGCGCGGGGCGGGATCAGGCGAGGGCAGGGGGACGGTCGGGGTTTTCCGGCAGGTAGCCGACGAAGCCGGAAGCCGGCTGCACGAGATAGTCGTGCGAGGGAAGATCGGGCGCGGGAACGGTAGCCAGTGCCAGCGGCAGGATGGCGCCCACCGTGCAGGCGGCGCAGAAGCTGCAGGAGGCGTTGGCGTGCTGCGTGCCATGCGAGGGGGCTGGCGCGGGATCGCTATCGGCCAGGGTTTGCGCCATCGGGTGATGGTGGGCGTGATGCTGTGCAGCCTGGTCGGCAGGGGCAGCTTCGGCGGTCGTGGCAGTGTCGCTTACCTGACCGGCGTGGTGTTGACCCTGATGTTGCGGCTGCATCGCCGGCGCGCAGGCCTGCAGCACGGCGGCGAAACCCTGGAGGGGAATCGCCAACGCCAGCAGCCAGAGCAGGAGGATTTTTGCGCGCAGCATCATGGGCGCCAGTATAGTCGCTGTGCCGGTCGCCGATCAACCGGCCGGTTTGCGCTGGCGCAAGCCGCGCACCAGCCGCAGGCCGTTGAAGACCACGATCAGGCTGGCGCCCATGTCGGCGAACACGGCCATCCATAGCGAGCTCATCCCCAGCAGCGCCAGCACCAGGAATACCGCCTTGATGCCCAGGGCGATGCTGATGTTCTGGACCAGTACGGCATGGGCCTGGCGCGAGAGGCCGATGAAGTCGGCGATCTTGCGCAGGTCGTCGTCCATCAGGGCGACATCGGCCGTCTCCAGGGCGGTGTCGGTACCGGCGGCGCCCATGGCAAAGCCGATATCGGCGCGCGCCAGGGCCGGGGCATCGTTGATGCCGTCGCCGACCATGCCCACGCTGCGCTCGCCATGGCGCTGGCGCAACTGCTCGATGGCCTGCAGCTTGTCTTCCGGCAACTGGTCGCCACGGACATCGGTGATGCCGGTCTGCCCGGCAATTGCCTGGGCGGTGTGGCTGTTGTCCCCGGTCAGCATGACCACCTGCACACCCATGGCCTGCAGTTCACTCACCGCCTGGCGGCTGCTGGGGCGCACCGTGTCGGCCACCGCCATCAGCAGTTCCGGGCGGCCGTCGCGGCAGAGCAGGGTGGTGGTCTTGCCCTGCTTTTCGAAGCCTTGCAGGCGCGCCTCCAGTTCCGGGCTGCACTGGCCCAGTTCATGCACCAGGCGGTGATTGCCCAGGTGCAGCAATTGCCCGTCGATGCGGCCTTGCACGCCGCGTCCGGCCAGGGCGGCGAAGTCCTGCACCTCCAGTGCCTGCCTATCCTCTTGCCTCTCCTCCTGCACGGCGATGGCACGCGAGACCGGGTGGTCCGAGCGTGCCGCCAGCGACACCGCCAGTTGCAGCAGGGCCTGCTGGTCGGCACCCGCCTGCAGCGAGACCACGTCGGTCAGGCGCGGCTTGCCGAAGGTCAGGGTACCGGTCTTGTCCACCGCCAGGGCGCGCAGGCGTCGGCCCTGTTCCAGGTAGACCCCGCCCTTGATCAGGATGCCGTGCCGGGCCGCCGAGGCCAGCCCGCTGACGATGGTCACCGGCGTGGAAATGACCAGCGCGCAAGGGCAGGCGATGACCAGCAGCACCAGCGCCTTGTACAGCCAGGGCTGGAAGGGCGCGCCGGCCAGCAAGGGCGGCAGCAGGGCCACCAGCACCGCCATTACCACCACGGCCGGGATGTAGTAGCGCGCGAAGTTGTCTACGAAGCGCTGGGTCGGGGCGCGCTGGCCCTGGGCCTGCTGCACGCTCTTGACGATGCGCGAGAGGGTGGAGTCGGCCTGGGCGGCGCTGACCCGCATCTCGAAGGCGCCCTGTTCATTGATGGTGCCGGCGAAGACCGGATCGCCCGCCTGCTTGGCCACCGGGAGGCTCTCGCCGGTGATCGGCGCCTGGTTGATGCTGGTGCTGCCGCTGACCAGCAGGCCATCGAGCGGCACGCGCTCGCCCGGTGCCACGCGCACCATGGCGTCCACGGCCACGCTGGCGGCCGGCACGCTGTTCCAGCTGCCATCGGCGCTGCGCACGGTGGCCATGTCCGGGGTCATCGCCATCAGCCCGGCGATGGCGTTGCGGGCGCGGTCCAGTGACAGTGCCTCGATCATCTCGGCCAGGGTGAACAGCACGATCACCACCGCCGCTTCCGGCCACTGACCGATCACGGCGGCGCCGATGACGGCCAGCGACATCAGGAAATTCATGTTCAGCGAGAAATTGCGCAGGGCGATCCAGCCCGCGCGATCACCGGCAGCGAGCGTTCGTCGCCGCTGGTCCAGGCCAGCACCTCGGCGCCCAGCGCCGCCACGCCGGCCAGGCCCAGCAGCGCCCAGCGCCGGGCAGGGATGCGGTAGGCAGCCGCCTGGTCGGGCAGGTCGCCCCCGGCGTCGGCATCCAGCGAATCGGACTTCACGGCCGGCAGCATGTCCAGCGCCTTGAGGGTCGAGACCAGCGGCGCGATGGAGGGCAACTGGTGTTGCACCGTCAGTTCGCGCTGGATCAGGTTGAATTCCAGCGTACCTACACCCTTCATGTTGGCGAGGCGTTCACGGATCAGTTTTTCTTCAGTCGGGCAGTCCATCTTCTGAATGAAGAAGACGGCTTGCTCGGTCGCGCCGTCCAGCTTGCGCGGTGCAGCCATCGTTGCAGCGCTGTCGCAGGCGTGGCTGCCGCAGCAGGCTTGCGGCTGGGCGTGCTGGTGCTGCCCATGATCATGATGGTGGTCGTGGTCGTGATGATCGTGCTGGTGGTCATGCGCGTGCTTGTGATGGGTTCCGGTCATGCCTTGCTCCTTGTGCAGCCAACGGGTTTCAGGGGTATATTAAAAACCCTGAAGTAACTACAAGGTCAAGCGAGGATCGCATGGATACGCTCAAGATAGGCGAACTGGCCGCCCAGGCCGATTGCCCGGTGGAAACCATCCGTTATTACGAGAAAGAGGCCTTGCTGCCCGAGCCGACGCGTTCATCGTCGAACTATCGGCTCTACGGTGAGCGGCACGTCGAACGCCTGCAGTTCATCCGCCATTGCCGTTCGCTGGACATGACGCTGGACGAGGTGCGCGAACTGCTGCGCCTGCGCGATGCGCCCGAGCAGAACTGCGGCGAGGTCAATGCCCTGCTGGACAAGCACATCGGCCACGTGGCACAGCGCATCGTGCAATTGCAGGCCCTGCAGGAGCAACTGCACCAGTTGCGCGCCCAGTGCGAAGTGGAACAGCCGGCGCGGGATTGCGGCATCCTGCAGGGGCTGGCCAGCCTGCCGGATGAGGCGAAGCCAGCCAATCTGGGCAGCCACGGCGGTGGCTGCCACTGAGGCCGTGGATCAGGCCGGGCGTGCCAGCCAGGCCATGATTTCCTCGGTGACCTCGTCCGGTCGTTCGCGCTGCGGGAAGTGGCCGGCACCCGGGATCAGCACGCGCCGATAGTCCTTGCCGAAGAACTTGTCCCGACCCTCGGAGGTAGCAGGGGCGTTGGCGCCATCCTCGGCGCCATGCAGCACCAGCGTGGGCACCATGATGCGCGGCGTGTCCTGCAGCCGGGCTTCCAGGGCGGCATAGGTCGGGTCACCCTCGGCGAAGCCCCAGCGATGACGGTAGGAGTGCAGGCAGATATCGACCCAGTCCGGATTGTCGAAGGAGGCGGCGGTATTGTTGAACTCGCTCTCGGCAAACTTCCACGACGGTGACCAGCTATTCCACATGAAGCGGGTGAAGGCCCGACGGTCCTCGCGCAGTTCGGCCGCGCCACGGTCAGTGGCGAAATACCAGTGGTACCAGTAGTTACGCGATTGCTGCAGCGTCAGTTTCTGGTCCGGCCGGTTGGTCCCCCAGCCCACTGACAGGGCGATGCAGTGGCTGATGCGTTCGGGCGTCTGCGAGGCAGCGATATAGGCGGCACGGGCGCCCCAGTCGTGGCCGATGAGCGCGTAACGCTGCAGGCCGAGGGCGTCGACGAAGGCCATGAGGTCACTGCCCAGCGCGGCCAGCTGGCCGCTCCTCGGGGTGCTGTCGGCGTGGAAGCGGGTCGGTCCGTAGCCGCGCAGGTAGGGGCGGATCACCTGGTAGCCGGCCGCACGCAGCGGACGCAGCAGGGCATCCCAGGTCCGCACGTCGTCCGGCCAGCCATGCAGCAAGACCACCGGCGGGGCGTCGGGCGGGCCGCTGACTTCGAAGCCGATGCGCAACTGGTCAGTGTCGACGAAACTCAGATGATTGGTCTGGGGCATGGCAAGCAGTCTCCCTCTTCTGTGTTCTGGTGAGTGATAGCTGAGTGATGGCTGAGTGATAGCTGAGTGATGGGTGGCGTCCGAGCGCGATCATCCCCGCAGCCTGCGGCACCTTCGGTCCCCCCCGTTGGCAACGCCGCAGACATTATGTCATTTTGGCCGCAGGATGGTTTCCATCATCCACGCCGTATGGGCGGCGCTGTCGCCGCAGGAAGGATGGCGCGTACCGCCGTCCAGGTGAAGCTGCATGTTGCTGACGTGATGCAGCTGGATCGGGTCGGGGTTGGCGATCTCCAGGTGCAGCGTGGTATCGGCCGTGTGCAGTTGCAGCGCCGCTTCCTCGAATACCGAAAAAACGATCTTGCCGGCGCTGCCCGTGATCTCCACCCGGTCGGCGCGCTCGAAGCTGCCGAAATGCCAGCTGCCGCTGCCGGTCACGCCGCTGCGATAGCACCAGCTTGCGGCCACCGCATCGCAGGCGCTGTACAGGCCCTGCTGATTGCTGCCGCTGCCGGATACCTCGGTCACGTCGCCGAAGAAGTACGAAAACAGGTTCAGCCCGTGACTGCCGAGGTCGTCGAAATAGCCACCCGGGGCGATGCGGGCGTCGGTGCGCCAGCGGTAGCGTCGCTGCAGGTCGTCCGGCCCCGCTGGGCGCGCCAGTTGCCAGTGGATGTGGCGCGCAGTGCCGATGCAGCCTTCGGCCAGCCATTGGCGCACTTGTTCGAAGCGTGGCAGCGAGCGCCGGTAATAGGCCACGAACAAGGGCTGCTGTGCCCGTTCGAAGGCAGCCAGCATTTCCAGGCATTGCGCATGGCTGGGGGCCATCGGCTTTTCCACGCAGCAGGGCTTGCCGGCGGCGGCGACCTTGAGAGCGTAATGGCAGTGGCTGTCGGGCGGGGTGGCGATGTAGACGGCGTCGATATCGGGGGCCTGGATCAATGCATCTGCATCGTCGAACCAGCGCGCGACACCGTGGCGGTGCGCATAGTCGGCCGCCAGCGCGCCATCCCGTCGCATCACGCCGGCCAGCGCGAAGCCGGGTGTGCGCTGGTAGGCCGGGCCGCTCTTGCGCTCGGTCACGGCGCCGCAGCCGATGATGCCCCAGCGCAGCACCTTCATGCCGGCGTTCCCTGCCGGGCGCAGCAATCTCCCTGGCCGCCCAGGGCATCGAGGATGGGGCAGTCGGGACGGCTGTCGCCATGGCAATCCTGGGCCAGGCGTTCCAGCGTGGCCTTCATGGTCTGCAGTTCGCGGATGCGCTGGTCCAGTTCGCCGATGTGGGTCTGTGCCAGTTGCTTGACCTTGCGGCTGGAGCGCGACTGATCCAGCCAGAGCCCGATCAGGTCGCTCACCTGGGCCATGGAAAACCCCAGCTGGCGTGCCTGCCGGATGAAGCGCAGCAGGTGCACGTCGCGTTCGCCATAGACGCGGTAACCGGCGTCGGTGCGACCGGCACGCGGGATCAGGCCGGTCTCTTCATAGTGGCGGATCATCTTGGCCGAGACGCCCGAGGCGCTGGCGGCTTCTCCGATATTCATGGCTGTGTTCCCTCGTTGCTCAGGTTTTGCGGCACATCCTGTGGATGCGGGCGCCAGCGACGCAGCAGCAATGCATTGCTGACCACGCTGACGCTGGAAAAGGCCATCGCCGCGCCCGCCAGCATGGGGTTGAGCAGGCCGAAGGCCGCGAGCGGAATGCCGATCAGGTTGTAGATGAAGGCCCAGAACAGGTTCTGGCGGATCTTGCCGTAGGTGCGGCGGGAGATGTCGATGGCGTCCGCTGCGAGTCCCGGGTCGCCATGCATCAGCGTCACGCCGGCCGCCTGCATGGCCACGTCGGTCCCGGTGGACATGGCGATGCCGACGTCGGCGGCGGCCAGCGCCGGCGCATCGTTGATGCCGTCGCCGACCATCGCCACCACGTGCGCGCCGTTCTCGCGCAGGGCCGTGACCGCTGCGGCCTTGTCACCCGGCAGCACTTCGGCGCGCACATCCTGGATGCCCAGCGCATCGGCCACCTGTTGCGCGGCGCCCCGGTTGTCGCCGCTGAGCATGGCGGTGCGGATGCCCAGCGCGTGCAGGGTGGCGATTGCCTGCCGGGCGCCGGGCTTGATCTGGTCGCCGAAGGCCAGCAGGCCCAGCACCGTCACGCCTTCCGCGTCGCGTTGCGCCAGCCAGGACAAGGTGCGTCCCTGCGCCTGCAACTGCGCCGCACGCGCCTGCAAGGCCGGGGCCGAGGCCTGCAGTTGTTGCATCCAGCGGCTGCTGCCCAGATACAGCGTGCGCCCCTCGACCTCGCCTTCGATACCCAGTCCGGCAACACTGCGCACATCGTTGGCCTGCAGCGTCGCCAGGCCAGGTTCCGCCGCTGCAGCGTCCAGCACCGCGCGGGCCAGCGGATGTTCACTGCGCGCCTGCAGGGCAGCGGCCAGGGCCAGCAGCCCTGCCTTGCCGGACGGGCTGGCACCTTCTCCTTCCTCCAGTTCGGTCAGGCGCGGCCGGCCCAGGGTCAGGGTGCCGGTCTTGTCGAAGGCGATCACATCCACCCGGTGCGCGATTTCCAGTGCCTGCGCATCCTTGATGAGGATGCCGTGGCGCGCCGCCACGCCGGTACCGGCCATGATGGCGGTCGGTGTGGCCAGGCCCAGGGCGCAGGGGCAGGCGATCACCATCACCGCCACCGCATTGAGCAGGGCCTGTTCCCAGTCGCCCGCAGCCAGGCCCCAGCCGAGGAAGGTCAGCAGGGACAGCAGCAGCACGGCAGGCACGAAGACCGCGCTGACCTTGTCCACCAGGCGCTGGATCGGCGCCTTGGCGGCCTGGGCCTGCTCCACCATGCGCACGATGCGCGCCAGCACGGTCTCGGCACCGACGGCGGTGGTTTCGAACACCAGCACGCCTTCGGCATTGATGGCACCGGCCGACAGGGTGTCGCCGACCTCCTTGGCTTGCGGCCGGCTCTCGCCGGTGAGCATGGCTTCGTCCAGATGGCTGCGACCCTCGCGCACCACGCCGTCTACCGGCACCCGCTCGCCGGCGCGCAGCACCACCAGGTCGCCCACCTTCACCTGGGCCAGCGGCACCTCGACATCCTGCCCGTGGCGGCGTACGCGGGCGCGGTCCGGGCGCAGCGCATTGAGGGCGGCGATGGCGTCGGCGGTCTGGCGCTTGGCGCGACCTTCCAGCCATTTGCCCAGCAACACCAGGGTGATGACCACGGCCGAGCTTTCAAAGTAGAGATGCGGCATCGCCATGGCATGGCCATCCATGGCCGGCATGCGCAACCATTGCCAGAGCGACAGGCCATAGGCGGCGCTGGTCCCCAGCGCCACCAGCAAGTCCATATTGCCCGAGCGGGCGCGCAGCGCGCCCCAGCCGGCGTGGTAGAAGCGCCAGCCCAGCCAGAACTGCACGGGCGTGGCCAGCAGCCATTGCCACAGCGGCGGCAGGCTCCAGCTGCTGCCCAGGGGAGCCAGCAGCATGGGCAGCACCAGCGGCAGCGAGAGCGCGGCCGCCAGCGCCACCGGCCACCAGGAGGGCAGGGTATGGCCGGTGGGCGGGGTACTAGCTTGTTCGGGCAGATGTTCGCGGGCCTGGTAGCCGGCCTTTTCGATGGCGGCGATCAGGGTGGCAGGCGGGACCGTGTCGGCCGTGGCGATGCTGGCGCGTTCGGTGGCCAGGTTGACGCTGACCTCGGTCACGCCGGGGATTTTCTTCAGGGCCTTCTCGACGCGCATCACGCACGAGGCGCAGCTCATACCTTCGATATCGAGGCTGATCTCGGCCGTGGCAGTGGAGGAATCATTCATGGCGAACTCCGGGAGGATGAATCGGATACCTTCATCTTCATCCTTCCCATGATGGTAAGGTCAAGCCCGATTTTCGCACGGATGGTGAATTCTTGCGCTTGACCTTGCCACGGTAGGAAGGTTTAAGCTTCCCTCATTGCCATCACTTCATGAAAGGAAATGCCATGAGCACCCCCGTCACCTTTACCGTCAACGACATGACCTGCAACCACTGCGCCGGTGTCATCACCAAGGCCGTCAAGGACGTGGACGCCGATGCCCGGGTCGATATCACGGTGGCCGACAAGCGCGTGGTCATCGACAGCAGCCTGCCGGCGCAGTCCTTGGCCGAGGCGATCGAGGAAGCCGGTTATACCCCGGTTGCGGCCTGAACCTTCATTCTCTTCATTGCCTTCATTTGCTGAGCAGCCGCATCGCCCGCTCCAGCCCATCCATGGTGAGCGGGAACATGCGCTCGTTCATCAGCTGGCGGATCAGCGCGATCGACTGGCGGTATTGCCATAGGCCTTCCGGCTCGGGATTCAACCAGACGAAGTGCGGGAAGGCGGCCGTGAAACGCTGCAGCCAGTCGGCGCCGGCTTCGGCGTTGTTGTATTCCACCGCGCCGCCCGGCTGCACGATCTCGTAGGGGCTCATGGTGGCATCGCCCACGAAGATGAGCTTGGTGTCCGGCGTGTACTTGCGCAGCACGTCCCAGGTCGGGAAACGTTCGGCATGGCGCCGCCGGTTGTTCTTCCACAGGTAGTCATAGACGCAGTTGTGGAAGTAGAAGAACTCCATGTTCTTGAATTCGGTACGGGCGGCCGAGAACAGCTCTTCGGTGCGGGCGATGTGGTCGTCCATGGAGCCGCCGACGTCGAACAGCATCAAGACCTTGATCTTGTTCTTGCGCTCGGGCTGCATGCGGATGTCGAGATAGCCGGCATTGCTGGCGGTGGCGCGGATGGTGTCGTCCAGCGCCAGTTCTTCCTCCAGCCCCTCGCGGGCAAAGCGGCGCAGGCGGCGCAGCGCCACCTTGATGTTGCGCGTACCCAGTTCGCGCTCGCCGTCGTAATCCTGGTATTGGCGTTCTTCCCATACCTTCACCGCGCTGCGCTGGCCCCCCTTGCCACCGATGCGGATGCCTTCCGGGTTGAAACCGCCATGGCCGAAGGGGGAGACGCCACCGGTGCCGATCCACTTGCTGCCGCCTTCGTGGCGTTCCTTCTGTTCTTCCAGCAATTGCTTCAGGCGATCCATCAGCTTGTCGTAGCCGAACTTCTCGATGGCGGCCTTCTGCTCCGGGGTCAGGTCGCGCTGCAATTGCTTGACCAGCCATTCCAGCGGGATGTCGGGCCGCTTTTCAAAGATCGTTTCCACGCCCTTGAAGTAAGCCCCGAAGGCGCGGTCGAACTTGTCGAAGTGGGCTTCGTCCTTGACCAGCGTGAGCCGCGCCAGATAGTAGAACTCGTCCAGGGAGGGATGGATCACCTGGCGGTCCATGGCTTCCAGCAGGGTCAGGAATTCCTTGATCGAGGCCGGCACCCCGGCCTGCTTCACGGTATAGAAGAAATCGATGAGCATGGGTAGGCGGGCTCAGCGCCCCAGCTTGAACTGCAGATGGCGGCGCACCGTCGGCCATTCCGATTCGATGATGGAAAACACCACCGTATCGCGATAGGACCCGTCCGGCATGCGCTGGTGATTGCGCAGGATGCCATCCTGCTTGGCGCCCAGGCGGGCGATGGCTGCGCGCGATTGCTGGTTCATCCAGTGGGTGCGGAACTCGACGGCGATGCAGTGCATGTCCTCGAAGGCATGGGTCAGCATCATCAGCTTGCACTCGGTATTGATGCCGGTGCGCTGGGCACTGGCGGCATACCAGGTCGAGCCGATCTCCACACGCCGGTTGGCGACGTCGGCGTTCATGTAGGTGGTCATCCCGCACAGGGCGCCGGTGTCGTTGCGGCGGATCACGAAGGGCAGCATGCTGCCTTGCTGCTGCAGGTGCAGGCGTCTTTCGATTTCGGCGCGCATGGTCTCCGGCTTGGGGATGGCCGTGTACCAGAGCTTCCACAGCTTGCCGTCCGAGACCGCCGCGATGAGTGCATCGTGATGCTCGGGATGCAGTGGCTCGACGGTGGCGAACTGGCCCTTCAAGGTGATCGGCGAGAGAAATTGCATGACGGCTCCTGGGGCGGGTAGGGCGTGCTCAGCAGTGGTTCAGTGGTGGTTCACCGCTTCAGCGATTGGTACGGGACATGAACACCAGCCTTTCGAACAGGTGCACATCCTGCTCGTTCTTGAGCAGGGCGCCGTGCAGCGGCGGCACTACGGCCTTGTTGTCCGGGTTGTGCAGGGCCTCGGGCGGGATGTCCTCGGCCATGAGCAGCTTGAGCCAGTCGATCAGCTCCGAGGTCGACGGCTTCTTCTTGATGCCGGGCACGTCCCGCACCTGGTAGAAGGCTTCCAGCGCCTGCGCCAGCAGTTCACGTTTGATGTGCGGGAAGTGCACATCGACGATGCTCTGCATGGTCGCCTTGTCCGGGAACTTGATGTAGTGGAAGAAGCAGCGGCGCAGGAAGGCGTCCGGCAATTCCTTCTCGTTGTTGGAGGTGATCACCACCAGCGGCCGGTGCCGCGCCTTCACCAGCTCACGCGTCTCGTAGACGTAGAACTCCATGCGGTCGATTTCGCGCAGCAGGTCATTGGGAAATTCGATGTCGGCCTTGTCGATTTCGTCGATCAGCAGCACCACCGGCTCTTCGGAAGTGAAGGCTTGCCACAGGACGCCTTTGACGATGTAGTTGTGAATATCCTTGACGCGCTCGTCGCCCAGTTGCGAATCCCGCAGACGCGATACCGCGTCATATTCATACAGCCCCTGCTGGGCTTTCGTGGTCGATTTGATGTGCCACTGCAGCAGCGGCCGGCCGAGCGCGGCCGCCACCTCCTCGGCCAGCATGGTCTTGCCGGTGCCGGGCTCGCCCTTGATCAGCAGGGGCCGTTGCAGGGTGAGGGCGGCATTGACGGCCAGCTTGAGGTCGTCGGTGGCGACGTAGTTCTCGCTACCGTTGAAGCGCGCGGATTGAGGCGCGGGGGAAGATGCGGAATGATCTGGCATGGATGCGGTCCTTGTCAGGTTGCTGGAGGCAAAGCGTATGGTGTCTGCGTGTCTGTGAGTCTGGCAAATGCGGCGGTGCAGCGGCAGTGCAAAGGCGGCGCCACCTGTTTCTTCGTGTTTCTCCGAGTATAAGGGAAAACCCATGCCATCCCGAGTGGGCTTGAATTTGGTGAAATCATTCATATATAGCTGGTCACGCATGCAACAAAATGGAAGCGCCCACGGCGCTCACTGCCCATGAAATTCCTGTTCTTCAAGATGCTTGTGGTGTGGAGACGAATGCGCCACGGCATGCAGGCGCGTTACATGGACCGGCAGGATGTCGGCCGCCAGCTGGAGGTGTTGATGCGACGCATCGATGCCGCGGCGAGCTGGCATGAACGCGCCAACTGGATGATCGACGTGGCCGAGTGGCTGCGCCATCGCCCGGCGGTATCGCTGCTGGACCGCCAGAGCTGGCACAAGGTGCGGCGCCAGCGGCTGGCGATCATGCTGGACTGGCTGGACCAGCACCGCGACGTGCGGCGCGAGGTCCAGAAGGCGCTGCAAAAGACCCTGCGCGAAGCCACCGGCCCCGAACTCTTTTCTACCACCGGCCTGCCCCACGAGCCCGGCTTCTTCGGCGAGCTCTCGGAGCGCCTAGCGCGCCTGGTGCTGCCGCGCCATCTGTCACCGACCGACCTGTCCTCGCTGTTTACGGCCATGTTCCCCGATCCGGAGGACGCCGCCTGGCTGGTGGAGCTGGACAATGAACTGCTGGTCCGCCTGTGGAAACTGATGGCCGACGACGGCATCTCGCACATGTACTGGCAACAGATCGAGGAGGCCATCACCTACCTCACCATGACGGTGGTGGCCGATGGCATCAGCCCGGCCTTCCGCCAGCGCCTGGAGCCCAAGATGCCGATGCGCGCCACGCCCTTCCTGGCGCTGCGGCGCGAGATGGAGACCTGGCTGCGGGCGCAGCCGGGCGACCTGGGCGCGCTGCGCAGCGTGCGCATGCTGGTGGCGGTGTGCCACGCCCAGACCGACCGCATCTATGCCCACCTGGATGAATATGGCGTCTCGGTCAGCCTGGTGTACCGGGTCGAGCGCATGCGCGCCCACCTGCAACGCATCGGGCGCCTGATCGACGTGCGCTCCGGCGTACCCGGTCCGGCCATCAGTCCGGCTGTGCCGGGCCTGGCGGCCAAGGCCGGCGCCGGCCGCATGCAGTTGCTGCTGTGCGACCTGATTTCCGCGCACCACCATCGTGATTCGGTACGCGGCCTGATGCGGCGCAGTTTCGCGCTGCTGGCGCGCAAGATGGTGGAGCGCAATGCCGATCACCGCGAGCAGGCCATCGCCCGCGACGGTGCCGGCTATCGCAAGGTGATGCGGGCCGGTCTGATCGGCGGCGCCGTGATCGCCGGGACCGCCCTGGTCAAGACGAGCCTGTCGTCGCTGGGCGTGGGGCACTTCGTGGATGGCGCACTGGCCTCGCTGAACTACGCAGCCAGCTTCCTGTTGATCGCCGCCCTGGGCGGCGTGCTGGCTACGCGCCAGCCGGCCGTGACCGCACCGGCCCTGGCTTCGCGCATGGGCGAGCTGGACGGGCAGGGCATGCGCGAGCTGATCGCGGAGTCGGGCCAGCTGTTGCGCTCGCAATCGGCCGGCATCTTCGGCAACCTGCTGGCGGTGGTGCCGGTCACGGCCGCGCTGTGCGCCCTGGGCTGGTTTGCGCTGGGCGGCAAGTCGATGCCGGTGGAGACAGCGCGCCAGACCCTGGCCAGCCTGTCACTGGTCGGCCCCACGCCGCTGTATGCCGCCCTGACCGGGATACTGCTGTGGCTGGCCAGCCTGGCCGCCGGCTTTGCCGACAACTGGTTTGCCCTGCGCCGGGTGCGCGAGGTGGTATCCAACCATCGTCGTCTGGTGCATGGCCTGGGAGCCATGCGCGCCCAGCGCTGTGCCGCCTGGCTGGAGCGCAACGTCGCCACCATCGCCGGCAGCCTGGCGCTGGCCGTGCTGCTGGGCATGGCGCCGGTGGTGGCGGCCTTCTTCAGCCTGCCGCTGGATATTCGTCATGTCAGCCTGGCGGCCGGGGCGCTGACGGCCGCCGCCTTCAGCCTGGGCTGGGAATCCCTGATGACGCCGGCCTTCTGGCTGGCCGCCGGGGGTGTGGCCATCACCGCCCTGCTGTCGGTGGCGGTGGCCTTCGCCTGCGCCCTGGCGCTGGCCCTGCGCTCGCGTGACCTGCCGCGCCGTGCGCGCAACGTGGCCATGCGGGCAGTGTTGCGCCGTTTCGTCGTCCGGCCGTGGTATTTCATTCTCCCCGAGCGTTCACATGCCGCGCTGCAAGATGAAGCCGAAGACGAGCAGGATGACGATGACGATGAGGGAGACGATGCCGGTGTAGCCGATGGGGAGTCGCACCAGGCTTCACTTGTTCAATCAGATGATCTGCATCATCAAGCCAGTCGTCATGTCGCCTGAAGCTGACATCAGCCACATTCCATATCCCTGATATTGCAGCGCATATAACACCCCGTCCGCCCGCCAGGCCGCAGCTGGCGGGCTGTTGCGCCTGATCGGCCGGTGCTGCGGGCAGGGATGACGCTGCCGGTTTTATTGGTTAGAATCAAAAGCGTTTTTTGCGCAAGGCAGGGGGAGTGGAGAGACAAGCTTGAGCCAAAACACCGGTTGAGCCATAGCAGAACAGCCAAACCTGCAAGACCAGCACAATCTAACAAGTACGATAAAGTTTGCCGCTGGTAGCAAAAGATGCGTTTCGTCGGGTGTCCGTTGCGCAGCCGTTACGTGCGGGACGGATGGCAAGTCCAATCATCTTAGCCAGCTCACATGAAAAAACACCTCGTGTTTCTTGCCTTGACCGGCATGCTCGGCAGTGCGTCTGCGGCGGACATCGTCGGCAATGCCAAGGCCGCTGAAAACAAAGTCTCCATGTGCATCGGTTGCCATGGCATCCCCGGCTACAAAGCCAGTTTCCCCGAGGTCTATCAGGTACCGATGCTGGGCGGCCAGTCTGCCAAGTACATCGAGAACGCGCTGCGGGCCTACCAGAAGGGAGAGCGCAAGCATCCCTCCATGATGGGCATTTCGGCCAGCCTGTCGGACCAGGACATTGCCGACCTGGCCGCCTACTATTCGCAGCAGAAGTGAAGGGGAGCCACGAGATGAACAACAAGCTGATCGCTCTGGCACTGCTGGCGGCTGCCACGCTGCTGTCGCAGGCCGCCACCGCGGCCGATATCGCCAACGGCCGCGCGCTGATGGAAAAGTACAATTGCGCCTCCTGCCACGGCAAGGACTACACCTCACCCACCGACCCCGCCTATCCCAAGCTGGCCGGCCAGCACGAGGACTACATCAAGCATGCCCTGACCGCCTACCGGCGCGGCGACAGCGCCATGAACGGCCGCAACAACGCCATCATGTCGCCGCTGGCCAAGCCGCTGTCGGACCGGGATATCGCCGATATCGCGGCCTTCCTGCACAGCCTGCCGGGGACGCTGGTGTTGCGCAAATAACCGGGGCATCCTGGCGCACAGGCAGGCCGGGGCAGGCTGGTGCCCGGTCGATGGACCTGCTGGTTTGATAAGGAATAGTTCATGATGCATAATCGATTCATGAACTTCGCCGCCGAACTCGTCGTCATCGGGGACTTCCCCCAGCTCCGTCTGATCGCCTGGAATCGTGATCCTCGCGATGCGATCACCGGTGCGGAGGCGTTCGACCTTTACGAACGCAACTGGAGGTTCGTCGACCAGGACGCCATGCCCCCTGCGGAGCGGGCCATGCTGGATCGCCTGATCCACCAGTACGGTCACGGCGTCCTGCATGTTTAAGCGAGCGCATCATCGCCGCATCGCCGGTTTGCTCGCAGCGCTGGATGGTGATTTCCTGCTCAGCTGTGGGTGTTTCTTCGGTGGTGGAACGGCCATTGTCCTGGCGCTGGACGAATATCGCGAATCCCTGGATGTCGACTTTCTCTGCAGTTCTCAGGAAGGCTACCGCGCCTTGCGCAATACCATTACCAATGCTTCCCTGGGACAGATGGTGCGTACGCCGCTTGAGCTGATGCGCGAGGTGCGCGCTGATCGCTATGGCATCCGTACCTTCATCCGGATCGACGATGTGCCGGTGAAATTCGAAGTCGTCAGCGAGGGGCGCATCCATGTCGCGGGAGCAATGCATCCGCAATGGGGCATCCCCGTGCTGGCGCCGGAAGACATGTATGCCGAGAAGTTGCTCGCCAATGCCGACCGTTGGGGTGACAAGTCGGTCGCCAGCCGTGATGCCATCGATCTGGCCATGATGATCGCCCACTGGGGAACGGTGCCGCAGGGTGCCTGGGACAAGGCCCGGCTGGCCTACGGCCAGAGCGTTGATGTGGCTTATGACAAGGCAATCGGACTGGTCAGCGATCCGGCTTATCTGGCACTTTGTCTGCAGAAGATGCAGATGGACCCGGAACTCAGGGAGCGCATTCCGGCCCTGCTGCGCAGTTCGTCGCCGGATTCACTTTCATGACCGTGGCTGCAGGGAATCACCCCTGGGCGCGCCGCTTGATATTCTCGATATAGGCGGCCCCGTCCGGCGGCAGGCCATTGCGTTGGGCGTTCCAGATCATCTCACCCAGGGCTTCCATGATTTCGTGATGGGCCTCGTGCTCCGAGCCACGGCGCTGCGCCAGCAACTGGAAGGCGGCGCGGATGCCGGGCGGTTGGTCGATGGAAATCTGTTCCGTGATCGACAGGTGCATCGACAGGTGCAGGAAGGGATTGCTCTGGCCCTGCTCGACCGAGTAATCGGCGGCGATGGCGGCCTCGACGTCGCGCAGGCCGTCGTGATATTCCGGATGCTGCATGATCCAGTCGCGGGCGATGGCCTCCAGCGGCGTGAGGATTTCATGGCCCTGGTGCTTGCGATAGGCTTCGCAGAAGAAGCGGCGGACATCGTGCTGGGACGGCGTGAACATGGCGGTGCGCAATTCGGTGAAAAGCGCTATTTTACGCTGGTCTGCCGGGGCTTTCAGGCGGCCCCTGCAGAGCGGCCCCGCAGCGGCCGCAGATGAAGTACTATTCTTTCCACACAACAAGCATCTGAATAATCCATCCAAAGACCAACCTGGCCGCATCGCCGCGTGGCGATGACAGGGGGCGTGAGGCCGGGCAGAGAGAAGGGATAGTGCATGCGTTTTGTTGGAAGCCTGATGGGACCTCCCCGCCACGGGATGTCCTGGCTGCGGCGCGGGTCGGCTGTCTTGCTGACATGGGCCGCCGTGGCCGCGATGGCTGTGACTGCGGTGACTGCGGTGACTGCGATGACTGCATTGAGCACGCCGGCCTGGGCAGCGCCTGCCAAGCGGGACGTGCCAGCGGTGACTGATGAGGCCGATAGCGTGGGCGATACCCTGGCCATCGGTTTTGCCGGTCCGCTGAGCGGGGCCTCCATGGCCGTGGGCCGCAGCATGCAGAACGGCGTGCAACTGGCGGTAGACGAAGCCAACCAGCGCGGCCTGCGCATTGGCGGCAAATCCTACCGGCTCAAGCTGGTTTCCCAGGATGACCGGGCCGATCCCGGTACGGCGGAATACGTGGCCCGCTATCTGGTGGGGCAGCGTGTCATCGGCGTGGTCGGGCATTGGACCAGCGGTACCAGCCTGGTGGCCGCGCCCGTCTATCATGCGGCCGGCGTGATCCAGGTCACCCCTTCGGCGATGAGCCGCAAGCTGACTTCCCTGTCTTATCCGCGCATCTTCCGCACCATTCCCAACAATGAAAGCGTGGGGCGGCTGGCGGCCGATTATGCGATCGCCAGGCTGGGTGTCAAAACCGTGGTGACCATCGACGACCGTACCCCCTTCGGTCAGGGCCTGGCCGAGCAGTTTGCCCGCCAGGCAGAGGCGCAGGGGGCGAGGGTGCTGGGCCGCTATTCGGTCAGCGACAAGACCTCGGACTTCAATGCTCCATTGATGGAGGCGCGCAAGCAGGCGCCCGACCTGATCTTCTTCGGCGGTCTGGACTGGCAGGCCGGCATCCTGGCCAAATCCATCCGCCGGCTCAAGCTGGAGGCCCGATTGATGGCCTCTGCCGGTACCGTTGGCTTGCCCTTCCTGATGCGTGCCGGCGCCGATGCCAATGGCGCGCTGGTGCTGGAGCCGGGTCCGCCGCAGGACAAGATGCCGGGTTGGAAGGGCTTCCGCCAGCGCTATAGCCAGAGTTTCGATTCCAATATCGATCTCTATGCCGTGTTCGCCTATGAGGCGGCGCAGGCCATCATCCAGGGCATCCGCCAGGCCGGCAGCAGTGACCCGGAGCTGGTGGCCCGGGCCATGCATCGCCTGCGCTTCGAGGGTGTCAGCGGCACGGTTGCGTTCAATGAGGAGGGTGACCTGCTCAACCCCACCTTTACCATGTATGAAGTGAAGGATCAGCGCTGGGTGCCGGTGGAGCGCTTCAGCGGACTGCCGCGCTGAAGTGTCCGCGTCGGATCGGCCAGTCGCCAGTCCGGAGCTTCAGAGCCTCATACGCCCTTGGCCGGAAGTGGCGTCTTCTGCTTGAATTCACACAGGTCGGCGATGATGCAGTTCCAGCACTGGGGCTTGCGCGCAATGCAGGTATAGCGGCCATGCAGGATCAGCCAGTGGTGCGCATCCTGGCGGAATTCCGGGGCGACGAACTTGATGAGCTTGCGTTCGACCTCGTCCACATCCTTGCCCGGGGCGAGGCCGGTGCGGTTGGAGACCCGGAAGATATGCGTATCCACCGCAATGGTGGGATGGCCGAAGGCCGTGTTCAGGACCACGTTGGCGGTCTTGCGGCCGACTCCCGGCAGGGCTTCCAGCGCCTCGCGCGATTCCGGCACCTCGCCGCCGTGCTGTTCGATCAGGATGCGGCAGGTCTCGATGACGTTCTTGGCCTTGGTGCGATACAGGCCAATGGTCTGGATATAGGGCATGAGCTGGTCCACGCCCATCCTGAAGATCGCCTCGGGCGTATTGGCCACCGGGTAGAGCTTGCGGGTGGCCTTGTTGACCGAGACGTCGGTGGCCTGGGCCGAGAGCAGCACGGCGATCAGCAGTTCGAACGGGGTGGTGTATTCCAGCTCGGTGGTCGGGGTGGGATTGGCCTGGCGCAGACGTTCGAAGATCTCGCGGCGTTTGGTCGGGTTCATGCTGGCTCGCTGTCGGTCGGGTTGGTCGGCGGGGCTGGCGTGCCTTGGCTGTCTTGACTGTCTTGTGCCGCCTGCAGCTTCTTTTGCCGCGCACGTTCCATGGCGGCCTGGATGATGGCCTTCTTGCGGGCCAGTTCGGCCTGCTCTTCGGGCGTGCCGGCGGCAGCGGCTTCCACTTCCTTCAATTTGGCGGCGGCCTTGGCGGCCAGGCGGGCATCGTTTTCCAGCTTGTCGCGACGCAGACGCGTCGTGCGCCAGTCGTGACGGGCACGGGCTTCGTCGGCCTGCTGCTGGCTCCAGGCCTGCCAGCCGGTGCGGCCGGGCGTGACCTCCACCATGCTGATGCAATCCACCGGGCAAGGCGCCACGCACAGGTCACAACCGGTGCACAGGGCATCGATCACGGTATGCATCTGCTTGGCCGCGCCGGCAATGGCATCCACCGGGCAGGCCTGGATGCACAGGGTGCAGCCGATACAGACCTGTTCATCGATCACGGCCAGGCGACGTGGCTGTTCGCTGCCATGGACGGGATTGAGCGGGATCACCGGCCGGCCCAGCAACTGCGCCAGTCGCGCCACCCCTTCGGCACCACCGGGCGGGCACTGGTTGTACTCGGCACGGCCTTCGGCGATGGCTTCGGCATAGGGGCGGCAGGCGGGATAGCCGCACTTGGTGCACTGGGTCTGCGGCAGCAGGTCTTCGATACGGTCGGCCAGCGAGGCTGACGAAGTTGCCAACGTAGACAAAGGGGACAAAGGGGACGAGAAGGAGGCGGATGGCGGCACGTCGGTCGGGCAGTTCTGCAGAATAAGGGCGCTATTATCCGGCCAAACCGCGCCGAAGTCATGCCGCCAGCGCAAAGCAGAACGGCGCCGCGTTTTCACGGGCGCCGTTCCGAGGGGAGTGGCGGATCAGTCGTGCCAGCGCCGATCAGGCATTGGCGCGGATGAATTCGCCGATCTTGGGACAGACGATCTCGCGCCAGCGGCGGCCCGAGAAGATGCCGTAGTGGCCTGCCTTGGGCACGGTGAAGTGCTGCTTGCGAGCCTTGGGGATGCTGCTGCACAGTTCCTGCGCGGCCTGGGTCTGGCCGGAGCCGGAGATGTCATCCAGTTCGCCTTCGATGGTGAAGAGGGCGACCGACTTGATGTCCTGCGGGCGCACCGGCTTGCCTTCGATTTCCCAGGTGCCACGGGCCAGGTTGAAGTCCTGGAACACCACCTTGATGGTTTCCAGGTAGAACTCGGCCGGCATGTCCAGCACGGCGTTGTACTCGTCGTAGAACTTGCGGTGTTCCTCGGCCGAGGCATCGTCGCCATCGCGCAGGTGCATGTAGAAATCCCAGTGGCTCTGGGCATGGCGGCGCGGGTTCATGGCCACGAAGCCGGCGTGCTGCAGGAAGCCCGGGTAGACCTTGCGACCGAAGCCGGGATAGTTGGCCGGGACGCTGTAGATCACCGTGTTCTCGAACCAGGAGAAGGGCTTTTCGGTGGCCAGGTCGTTCACCGAGGTGGGCGACTTGCGGGCATCGATGGGGCCGCCCATCATGGTCATGCTCCTGGGCAGCTTGGGATCGTTGGCGCTGGCCATCAGCGCGATGGCGGCCAGCACCGGCACCGTCGGCTGGCAGACCGAGATCACGTGCACGTCCGGACCCAGGGTGCGGATGAAGTCCTGCACGTAGTAGACGTAGTCATGCAGGTGGAATTCGCCCTGTTCGACCGGCACCATGCGGGCATCGGTCCAGTCGGTGATGAAAACGTCATGTTCCTGCAGCAGGGCGCGCACGGTTTCGCGCAGCAGGGTGGAGTGGTGGCCGGACAGTGGCGCCACCACCAGCACGGTCGGCTGCTTGAGGGCGGCAATCTGGCGCGCGTTGAGATCCTTCTTGAAGTGGATCAGGCGGGCGAAGGGTTTTTCCTCCACCACTTCCTCGACGATGCCGGTGGGCTTGCCATCGACCGGCACTTCGCCGATGTTGAACTGCGGCTTTTCGTATTCCTTGGACAGGCGATAGAGCAGCTCATAGCCGGCGGCGATGCGCTGCGAGAAGGGGGTGTGGGCGAGCGGGGAAACCGGGTCCGAGAAGAGTTTGGCCGAGGTTTCGGCCCATTGCATCATCGGGTTCAGAAACGCGCGATTGAGTTCATGCAGTTGATAAAGCATAGCTGACCTTTATACAAGCACTGGCTGGCCTGCCTGCCAGGCGGATAGCCCGGACCAGGTGCGCAGCAAGCATGTGCCACAAACGTTTGGCGACGATCATCGGCTGACAAATTCATATTGTGATTAATTTGTCAACTTTTTCCTTGTTGCGACGCAGTAGCATAGCACGCTTTGCCTTACGCCCTGCTTGCTGGTCAGACCAGTGGCTTGCAGTCCACAAGTTCCTGCAAAACTTTGCAGAAACAAAAAGCCCCCGTACTGGGACGGGGGCTTTGGTGGCAGCGCGGCTGCCTTGGTGCGGGCAGTGCAGCCTCAGTCGAAGACCGGGCTTTCCACGCCCAGGATCTTGTGCAGCTTGGGCGAGGTGGTGGTGTACTGCATGTGGATCTTCTTTTCCGGGAAGATGTAGGGCGCAGCGCCGAAGGCGGCCAGCGCGGCTTCGTGGAAGCCCGACAGGATCAGCTTCTTCTTGCCCGGATAGGTGTTGATGTCACCCACGGCGAAGATGCCCGGGATATTGGTCTCGAACTTCTCGGTATCGACCACCTTCAGTTGCTTGCGCTCGATATCCAGGCCCCACTCGGCGATCGGGCCAAGCTTGGGCGAGAGGCCGAAGAAGACCAGCAGCATGTCCAGCGGCAGGCGGCGGGTGACGCCGTCGGCGCCGGTGACCTTGACCTCGGCCAGCTTGCCGTCCTTGATCTCGGTGCCGGTGACCTGGCCGATCACCAGCTGCATCTCGTACTGTTCGCACAGTTCCTTCATCTTGGCCACCGACGCCGGCGCGGCGCGGAATTCCTCGCGACGGTGCAGCAGGATCACCGATTCGGCCTTGCCCACGAAGTTCAGCGCCCAGTCTAGGGCAGAGTCGCCGCCGCCGCAGATGACGATGTTCTTGCCTTCGAACAGGGCCGGTTCCTTGACGCGGTAGAACACCTGCGAGCCTTCGAACTGCTCGATGCCCTCGACCTTCAGGGTACGCGGCTGGAACGAGCCCACGCCAGCGGCGATGAAGATGGTCTTGGTGATGAAGCGGGTGCCGGTGGAGGTCTCGACGTCGAAACGGCCATCTTCGCGCTTGTTGACCAGGGTCACTTCCTGGCCCAGGTGGAAGGTGGGCGAGAAGGGCTCGATCTGCTTCAACAGGTTGTCGGTCAGTTCCTGGCCGGTGCAGACCGGCACGGCCGGGATGTCATAGATGGGCTTGTCCGGGTAGAGCTCCACGCACTGGCCGCCGACGACGGGCAGCGAATCGATCACGTGCGCCTTGATTTCCAAGAGGCCGAGTTCGAACACCTGGAACAGGCCGACCGGGCCGGCGCCGATGATGACGGCATCGGCATCGATGACGCCGTTGACTGCCGCGCTCTGGACATTGTTTTCCATGATTTTCTTGATATTCCTGTTTCAGTAGATCAGTAGAGAGGCTTTTCGCACTTGCGCGTTGCGCGACTGGCTAACGGCGTGGGCCGCATGGCGGTGGATCGGCCAGGAAAAGACGGTGCATAAAGAGGGTGCTGCAGGCCTGCACCGCTTCGGCAACGCCAACCCATGAGGCTGGCAGGGGCTTTGCGGAGGGCCAAATACAAACGGCTGCGCATCTGGCTGGGGCGATGGTGCTGCCAGGCTGGATGCGCAACCGCAATTCTGGGTGGGTTCGGGCCCGACCGGCTTGATCTGCCGCAGCGATCAGCGCTGCAGGTATTGCAGCTTGTCGGTCTTGTCCTTCCATTCCTCGGCGTCCGGCAGCGGTGCCTTGGTCTTGGTGATGGAGGGCCAGCTGCGGGACAGGTCGGCGTTCAGGGCGATGTATGGCTGCTGGTCGGCCGGCACGTCTTCTTCCGCGTAGATCGCATTGACCGGGCATTCGGCCACGCACACGGCGCAGTCGATGCATTCGTCCGGGTCAATCGCGAGGAAATTGGGGCCTTCGCGGAAACAATCCACCGGGCAAACATCCACGCAATCCGTGTAGCGGCAACGGACGCAGGAATCGGTGACAACGTGGGTCATAACTGTCCTATCTGTAAAATTTCTTCAAACCGATGGCTAACTGCGCCGCAATTGATGGCAATATGGCACGGTTAAAATCATGTTGCGGCTGGTCAACCTGTTGTCGAGGTCCATTTTGCGCGCATCCTGCTGCATCCTCCGCCTTGTGGGCGCCCTTGGGATGCCGCTGCGCAACCCGCCGCAAAGCCTTGTATTTTAAGGTAATTCGATTTTTCCCACAAATGAGGCTTATACAGTTTACGTATAAGTAAATAAACAAGCTCGCCACCAGACCCGCCGCCGCCAAGGTCTTCCGGATGCCGCCTCCGCGCACGGAACAAGGCCGCCAGGCGTGCCGGTCGATGCCGCGCATCAACTGATAAGGAAGTCCCGGCGTGAACGCTGAAGACACCAGACCCTCTCCCCTGCGTCGTTCCCTGCTGCCGGCCGTGCTGGGCCTGCTGGCCGCGCTGGCCTTGCCGCTGGCGCCGGTGGTCCAGGCCAAGGCCGCCGAAGCCATCCGCATCGGTGAGATCAATAGCCAGGGGCGCCAGTCACTTTCCGGGCAAGCCTACCGCAATGGGCTGGCGCTGGCCCTGGAGCAGATCAATGAAGCCGGTGGTGTGCATGGCCGGCCATTGCAGCTGGTGGTGCGGGACGACGATGGCGACGCCGACCAGGCTGCCCGCAACGCCAGGGAACTGGTCAGCAAGGAACGCGTCGAGGTGCTGACCGGCACCATGCTCTCCGACGTGGCCCTGGCGGTGGCGCGCGAAGCCGCCCGCGGCAAGACCGTGCTGGTGGTGGGCGATGCCCTGTCGGACGCCATCACCCTGGACAAGGGCAACCGTTTCACCTTCCGCGTGCGTCCCTCGACCTACATGCAGGCCGCCATGCTGGCCGAACAGGCCGCGCGCCTGCCCGGACGGCGCTGGGCGGTGGTGGCCCCCAACTATGAATACGGCCAGAGCGCCGTGGCCAGCTTCAAGATGTTGTTGAAGCAGGCCCGCCCGGATGTGGAATTCGTCAGCGACCAGTGGCCGGCGCTGGGCAAGATCAAGGCCGACGACGTGGTGCGGGCGATCCGCCAGTCGCGGCCGGACGGCATCTTCAACGCCACCTTCGGCGAAGACCTGCAGAAGTTCGTGCAGGCCGGCAACCGCCTGCAACTCTTCAATGGCGTGCAGGTGGTGTCGCTGGCCTCGGCCGGCGCCCAAAGCCTGGACCCTTCACAAAGCGAGGCGATCCGCGACTGGCTGGCCGTCGGCTACCCCTGGGACCAGATCAACACCCCCGAACACCAGCGCTTCCTGGAAGCCTATCTGAAGAAATTCAGCGAACGCCCGCAGCTGTCGTCCGTCCTGGGCTATTCCACGATGATGGCCATCGCCGCCGGCCTGAAAAAAAGTGAAGGAAATGACGGCGAGGCCCTGGTAGAGGCCCTGCGCGGCCTGCACTGGTCTTCGCCGCTGGGCGAACTCAGCTTCCGTGCACTGGACCAGCAAGCGTCCATGGGTGCCTTCATCGGGCTGGTGTCGCAGAAGGATGGTCGCAGCACCATGCGCGAGTGGCGCTACCTGGATGGCAGCGCCTATCTGCCGCCAGCTACCTACGTGCGCAGCCGCCGTCCGGGCTCGGCCACCCGATGATCGCCTGCCGGCACGCCCAATGCCCCCTTGGCGCAGGGGGCTTTGCCATCGCCGATCTCGGTTAAGATAGCGCACGCGGCGCCCGAGGGTGCCGCCAAGGCATGGCGCGGGACCGCTCCGGGGCGACCCGCCATGCACGTGGACCATCAACATGGCAGCATGCGGGGCATCCGCATCCGGACTTCATGATCATCACTTCTTTACTCGACACCGACCTGTACAAATTCACGATGATGCAGGTGGTGCTGCATCACTTTCCCGGCGCCCAAGTCGAATATCGCTTCAAATGCCGCAACGAGCACATCGATCTGACCCCCTACGTCGAGGAAATCCGCGCCGAGATCGCCGCCCTGTGCCGCTTGCGCTTCAAGGAAGACGAATTGAACTACCTGCGCGGCCTGCGCTTCATCAAGAGTGACTTCGTCGACTTCCTCGACCTGTTCCACCTGAACGAAAAGTACATCACCGTCCAGCCCGACCCGGCCGGCAACGGCGAGATCGAGATCAGCGTCAAGGGCCCCTGGCTGCACACCATCATGTTCGAAGTGCCGGTGCTGGCCATCGTCAATGAAGTCTATTTCCGCGCCACCCAGCGCACGCCCGACCTGGAAGAGGGCAGGGCGCGCCTGCGCCGGAAGATGTCGGTCATCACCGACGACGCCGAACTGGCCGGCTGCAAGATCGCCGACTACGGCACCCGCCGCCGCTTCTCGCGCAGCTGGCATGCCGAAGTCATCGACGAGATGAAGCAGCACATGGGCGAGCACTTCGCCGGTACTTCCAACGTGATGTACGCCATGCAGCACGACCTGACGCCCCTGGGCACCATGGCCCACGAATACCTGCAGGCCTGCCAGGCCCTCGGTCCACGCCTGCGCGATTCACAGACCTTCGCTTTCGAGATGTGGGCGCGTGAATATCGCGGCGACCTGGGTATTACGCTCTCCGACGTCTATGGCATGGACGCCTTCCTGCGCGACTATGACATGTACTTCTGCAAGCTCTTCGACGGTGCGCGCCACGACTCGGGCGACCCCTTCGAATGGGGCGAGCGCCTGATCCAGCATTACCGCGACAATCGCGTCGATCCCTCCAGCAAGGTGCTGGTGTTCTCCGACAGCCTGGACTTCGACAAGGTGCGCGCCCTGTACCTGCGCTTCAAGGACCGCGCCAAGGTGGCCTTCGGTGTGGGCACCAACCTGACCAACGACCTGGGATATACGCCCCTGCAGGTGGTCATGAAGATGGTGCGCTGCAACGGCCAGCCGGTGGCGAAGCTCTCCGACACCCCGTCCAAGAACATGTGCGATGACCCGGCTTATGTGAACTATCTGCGCCAGGTGTTCCAGATCAAGGCCTGACCGGGTTTGCGCGGCACAGAGCGGATTTGATCAATAGCTGAAAGTTTTTTCACTGGCCGGTTTTCGCGCGCCGGCGGCAAGTCGGCTGCTATAGTGTGGCTCCCCGTCGTCGGCTGTCATGGTGGCGGGTTTTTCTTCACTGCCATCTTGAGGACGACACTTGCCGCTCAACGCCATCCTCCTTGCCCTGTCGGGTTTGACGCTCCCTCTGTCGGCTCAGGCCGCCGATCTTGACGGCGCCGGCCTGTCGCTGGTCTGGGCCCTCCCATTTGCCGGCGTATTGCTTTCCATCGCCGTGCTGCCACTGCTGGCCCCGTCGCTATGGCATCACCATTTCGGCAAGATCGCCGGCGCCTGGGCGCTGGCTTTGCTACTGCCGCTGGCCGCCACGCACGGCCTGCACGCGGCCTTGGCCATCAGCGTGCATGCGCTGGTGGCGGAATATCTTCCCTTCATCATCCTGCTGACCGCCCTCTTCACGGTGGCCGGTGGCATCTGCGTGCGCGGCAACCTGCATGGCACGCCGGCCTTGAATACCGGGCTGCTGGCGCTGGGCACCCTGCTGGCCAGCATCATGGGCACCACTGGCGCGGCCATGCTGCTGATCCGTCCACTGATCCGCGCCAACGACGACCGCAAGCACTCCGTGCATGTGGTGGTGTTCTTCATCTTCCTGGTGGCCAATGCCGGTGGTTCGCTCACGCCGCTGGGTGATCCGCCGCTGTTCCTGGGCTTTTTGAAGGGGGTGGACTTCTTCTGGACCGCACGCCACCTGCTGGCGCCGATGGCCTTCCTGTGCGGCGCGCTGCTGGTGATTTTCTACCTGCTGGACCGGCACTTCTACCTCAACCGCGAAGAGCGCCGCCCGCTCGACCCCACGCCAGACTCGTCGCTGCAGCTGGAAGGCAGTGTCAACTTCCTGCTGCTGGCAGTGGTGGTCGGGCTGGTGCTCATGAGCGGCCTGTGGAAGCCCGGCGTGGCCACCGAGTTGATGGGGGCGCCGCTGGAATGGCAGAACCTGCTGCGCGATGGCGCCTTGCTGCTGGTGATCCTGCTGTCGCTGTGGCTGACCCCCGGCAGCGCCCGTGCCGGCAATGAGTTCGGCTGGGGGCCGATGCTGGAGGTGGGCAAGCTCTTCGCCGCCATCTTCCTCACCATCGCCCCGGTCATCGCCATGCTGCGCGCGGGCGAGCAGGGCGCCTTTGCCACCGTGGTGCGCGCCGTGACCGGTCCCGACGGCCGGCCTGACGATGTGATGTATTTCTGGATGACCGGCCTGCTGTCTTCCTTCCTCGACAATGCACCGACCTATCTGGTCTTCTTCAACACCGCATCGGGCGATGCCCGGGAACTGATGGGGCCGCTGGCCTCGACCCTGGCGGCCATTTCTGCCGGTGCCGTCTTCATGGGGGCCAACAGCTATATCGGCAATGCACCCAACATGATGGTCAAGGCCATCGCCGAGGAGCGCGGCATCCGCATGCCCAGTTTCTTCGGCTACATGGCGTGGTCAGTGGGCATCCTGGTGCCGCTGTTCATCGTCATGAGTTTCCTGTTCTTCTAATCATCCGAATTCCTGAATTACTGTTCACCCAAGCGCATCCAACGAGACATTTCGAGACACTACGAGACCCCATGAAACCAAAGATCTTCGTCGCCCGCGCCGTCTTCCCTGAAGTATTGGCGCGCCTGGAGCAGCACTTCGAGGTCGAGTCCAACCAGGACGACCGCATCTACACTGCCGATGAACTGCAGGCCAAGGCCCAGGGCAAGGTCGGCCTCTTCACCACCCCCAGCGAACCGGTCACGGCGGCGCTGTTCGCCGCCAATCCCCAGCTCAAGGCGGTCTGCAACATGGCCGTGGGCTACAACAACATCGACGTGGCCGCCGCCACCCGCGCCGGCGTGATGGCCACCAATACGCCCGATGTGCTCAACGAGACCACCGCCGACTTCGGCTGGGCGCTGATGATGGCGGCGGCCCGTCGCATCACCGAATCGGAGCACTTCCTGCGCGCCGGCCAGTGGAAGAAGTGGAGTTACGACAGCTTCGTCGGCCCCGACATCCATGGCGCCACCCTGGGCATCATCGGCATGGGCCGCATCGGCCAGGCCATCGCCCGCCGCTCGCTGGGCTTCGACATGCAGGTGCTGTACCACAATCGCTCGCGCCTGGCGCCGGAGCAGGAGGCGCGTGCCAACCACGCGCGCTACGTCAGCAAGGAAGATCTGCTCCGGCAGGCCGACCACGTGGTGCTGGTGCTGCCCTATTCGAAAGACACCCACCACACCATCGGCGCCGCCGAGCTGGCGCTGATGAAGCCGACCGCCACCCTGACCAATATCGCCCGTGGCGGCATCGTCGATGACGCCGCCCTGATCGCAGCCCTGCGCGAAGGCCGCATTGCCGCCGCCGGCGTGGACGTGTTCGAGAACGAGCCGGCCTTCAAGCCGGAATTCCTTGACCTCAGCAATGTGGTGCTGACCCCCCACATCGCCAGCGCCTCCACCCCCACGCGCCTGGCCATGGCCAATTGCGCCGCCGGCAACCTGATTGCCGCCTTGTCCGGCCAGCGCCCGCCCAACCTGCTCAATCCGGACGTGGTCAAGGGCTGATCCAGCCACATTGCGACAAAACAAAACGACAAAACAAAATGGGCGCACCCGATCAAGGGTGCGCCCATTTTTTT
>NZ_AEEC02000051.1 GCF_000300975.2 Herbaspirillum frisingense GSF30
CCATTTTTTTTGCCTGCGTCCGTTCAGCGCTTGCGGGTCTTGGTCACGGTTTTTTGAGTCGCCATATGCTCGGCGGCGATGCGCGCCGGCAGGCACTCCAGCAGCCAGTCGATGAAGACCCGCAGGCGCTGGCTGACATGGCGGTTCTGCGGATAGACCACGTGGAAGGGATAGGCCGCCGGTCGCCAGGGCTGCAATATTTCCACCAGCGCCCCGCGCTCCAGTGCGTCGCGCGCGGCATAGCTGAAGGTCTGCACGATGCCCAGGCCCGCCATTGCCGCCGCCAGATGGGCGTTGCTCTCGTTGACGCCGATGCGATGGTCGATCTTGATGTCCTGCTTTTCTCCCTTGCGTTCGAAACGGAAGGGAAAGGCCCGGCCATTCTGCGGCGACAGGTAACTCACCAGCCGGTGTCCGTTCTTCAGTTCTTCCGGATAGGCCGGTGTGCCGAACTGCTTCAGGTAGGCCGGCGCCGCGCAGGTGATCAGCGTCGCATTGCCGATGTGCCGCGCGACCAGCGATGAACTGTCCAGCGGGCCGCCGCGGAGGACGCAATCGATGTTGTCGCTGATCAGGTCGGCCGAACGGTCGGAGACGCCGAGGTCGATGCGGATGTCGGGATAGCGCGCCATGAACTCCGGCAGCGCCGGGACCAGCACGTCACGCGCGGTCGAACCACCGACATCCACCCGCAGCTGGCCCTTGGGCTTGACGCGGGCCGCGTCGAAGGAGGTATCGATATCCTCCAGGTCGCGCAGGATGCGGGTGGTCTTCTCGTAGTAGTCGCGCCCTTCGGCCGTGACGGTGACGCGGCGCGTGGTCCGCTGCAGCAGTCGCACGCCCAGGTGCGACTCCAGTTCCTGTATCTGCTTGCTCAGCGTGGCGTTGGGCATGTCCAGCGAATCGGCAGCCCGCGTGAAACTGCCGGCTTCCACCACCCGCGCAAAGCCGCGGATGGCCATCAATTGATCCATGTCGAGTGTCCTTGGTTGATCGACGCCTGCCGGAAAAGTCTGCGGGATCGTCCAGATTATCCACGTGTGTGAATAGTAATTTTGATTTTACACGGTTTATCTGGGAATCGACCGCCGCTAAAGTGCAGCCATGCCTGATCGATACACAGCGCAACGCAAGGCGGGGCGCCACGACATGGCAGACGTCCATTTCATCCAAATTGCAGCACCCGACATAAGGAGCAACACCATGAACAAGCAACTCGACGGCAAGATCGCACTCGTCACCGGCGGCACCAGCGGCATCGGCCTGGCCACCGCCCAGGAACTGGCAGCACAGGGTGCCCGTGTCTTCATCACCGGTCGCCGCCAGGTTGAACTGGATGCCGCAGTGGCCAGCATCGGCGTGGCCGCCACCGGTATCCGGGCCGATGCCTCGGTCCTCTCCGATCTGGACCAGGTCTATGCCCAGATCGCCAAGAGCGCCGGCAAGCTGGACATCCTCTTCGCCAACGCCGGTGGTGGCGACATGATGCCGCTGGGCGCGATCACCGAAGAACACTTCGACCGCATCTTCGGCACCAATGTGCGTGGCGTGCTCTTCACCGTGCAAAAGGCCCTGCCGCTGCTGGTCGATGGCGCCTCGGTGGTGCTTACCGCCTCCACCGTCTCCATCCAGGGCACGGCCAACTTCAGCGTCTACAGTGCCAGCAAGGCCGCGGTGCGCAACTTCGCCCGCTCCTGGGCACTGGACCTGAAGGACCGCGGCATTCGCGTCAACGTGGTGAGCCCCGGCCCGGTCCGTACGCCTGGCCTGGGCGGCCTGGTGCCCGATGAAGCGCGTCAGGGGCTGTTCGACTTCCTCGCCGCACAAGTGCCGCTGGGCCGCCTGGGCGAACCGCAGGAAATCGGCAAGGTGGTAGCTTTCCTGGCGTCGGATGCCTCCAGCTTCGTCAATGGCATCGAACTGTTTGTTGATGGTGGCATGGCACAGGTGTGATGTCGGGGGCGCTGGCACGGCATGTCCGCCAGCGCCGTCTTACATCGCCAGACCGACCATGAAAAATCTCGTCGCCACCCTTTCCCTCTTTGCCGCGCTGGCACTGCTTGCAGCGCCGGCAGCCTTCACCCAGGAGTCTTCCATGCATCTCACCAGTGACGCCACCGTTGACGTGGCACAGGCGCAGGCCTTGATCGACCTGCATTTCACGATCTGGAACGAGCCCGATGCGCAGCGCCGCAACCTGCGTTTCGGCCAGGTCTATACCGATGATTTCTTTGTCGCCGACTACCAGGCCAAGGCGGTCGGACACGCCGCCGTGGGCCAGTTGCTGCAACGGGTCCAGGACCAGCATCCCGGTTTTTCCTTCAAGCCCGATCCGGTGAGCTGGAACCACGGTCTGGGTCGCGTCACCTGGAATTACGGTCCGCCGGACCAGCCGGCCCTGATCCACGGCGAGGACGTCTTCACCATTCGCGAGGGCAAGCTGGCCAGTGTCTTCGTCTTCCTCGACGTGGCTCCTTCCCATTGATCACCTTTCACTTTTCACCTTTACCGTTGCACGGAGTCTTCCATGAAATTCATTGCTTCCCTTCTGGCCGCAGTCGCCCTGCTGATGGCTGTACCGGGTCATGCCGCCGGCGTTCCGATTGCCGGGGTCGATCACGTCGGCATCAATGTGCCTGACCTGAAGCAGGCCGAGGCTTTCTTCATCGATACCTTCGGTTGCGTACCGGTGACGCAGATCGGCCCCTTCCCCCTGGATGCCGCCGCCGCCGAGAAATCAGAGGCCTTCGCGCCGCGCGCCGACAGCGTGACCCTGGCCATGATCCGCTGCGGGACCGGCGCCAACATCGAGTTGTTCGAGTACGTCAATCCGCGTGGCAGCAAAGCAATGCCGCAACTGGCCGAGGCCGGTGCCTCGCACATCGCGTTCTACACGGAGGACATCGTCGCTGGCGTGGCCTACCTGAAGTCGCACGGCATCACCGTGCTGGGTGAGCCGATCACCATGACGGCTGGCGACACCGGTGGCGAGACCTGGGTCCACTTCCGCGCGCCGTGGGGCGCCGAGATGGAACTGGTCAGCTATCCCAAGGGCAAGGCCTATGAGGGCCATACCGCGCAGCGCCTGTGGAATCCGAGCCGGCCGGCGCAGTGAACTGGACGGTCGAAAACGACAAGGCCGGCATTGCGCCGGCCTTGTCGTTTCTGCTCTCAAAGAGGTGTCAGTTGCGACCCTGCCGCCATAGGCAGCGGGCCAGCCATGCGGCCGTCACGACCTGCAGCAGCATGAAGGCGGCTACGGCGTTCCAGCCTGCGTGTTCCCAGAACCAGCCGCCGACCGAGCCCAGCACGCTGCCGCCCAGGTAATACGCCAGCAGGTACAGCGAAGCGGCATGCCCCTTGCCCTGCCCCGCCAGCCGACCGACCCAGCTGCTGGCGGCCGAATGGGTGGTGAAAAAGCCGATGGTCAACAGCACGATGCCGGCGATGACCACTGCCAGCCAGGGCGTGCAGGTCAGGAACAGGCCCACGCAGGAAGTGCCGATGCCCGCTGCCACCAGCGGTGCACGGCCATAGCGGTCAGCCAGCGCACCGGCCCAGGAAGAGGACACGATGCCGAAGATGTAGGCGCTGAAGATGAGCCCGGTCAGCGTGGCTGACAACGAGAACGGCGGGCTCATCAGGCGAAAGCCGGCGTAGTTGTACGAGGTGGCGAAGATGCCCATGTTCAGCGCCGCGATGCCGAAGGTCAGCGGCAGGCGGGCGTGGCCGAGGTGGCGGCGCCATAGGCCGACGTGGTCGCGCAGGCGCAGCGTGCCGTTGCGTACGAAGTTGCGTGAGGCCGGCAACATCATCACGAAGGCCACTGCCAGCACCAGGTCCAGCGCGCCGATGGCGAGCATGGCGTGGCGCCAGCCGAAGGATTCGGCCAGGGTGCTCATGGCGACCCGACCGACCATGCCGCCGAAGGCGTTGCCGCCCACATACAGCCCCATGGCGTAGCCCAGGCCTCCGGCGTCGATCTCCTCGGCCAGATAGGCCATGGCCACGGCCGGCACGCCGCCCAGGGCGATCCCTTCCAGCGCACGGGCGACCAGGATCAGGTGCCAGCTCGGTGCGATGCCGGCCAGCAGGTTGCAGCAGGCGGCGGTGGCCAGTGAGGCGAACATCAGTTCCTTGCGGCCGAAGCGCTCCGACACCATGCCTGCCAACAGGATGGAGAGCGCCAGGAAGCCCGTCGACAGCGACAAGGCCAGCGAGGCACTGGCCGCGCCGATGTGGAATTCCTGCGCAAAGGCCGGCAGCAACGGCTGCACGCAGTACAGCAGCGAGAACGTGGCGAAGCCCGAGCAGAACAACGCCAGCACGATGTGGCGGTAGTCGGCGGAGCCGCGAACCGCGCCACCATTGGCATGGCTGGCATGGCTGGCCGGGGCGGCAGAGATGGCATGGTGCGCGGTGGGTGCCGCTTCCGGGCGCGGGACAGTGGAAGACGGTGAATCGGAGAGCGACTGCATGGCAAGGGGACGGCAGACGCGCCGGAGGAAGGCGTACCGCCATGTGTTGTGGAGAGGGGTAGTCTGGGATAAATGCGGTATATTGTCCAATATATGGAAGGTGGCCTGGCCATCTATCAAACAGATATCAGGTGAGCACAATGGAACTGCGACATCTCCGCTATTTCCTGGCCGTGGCCGAACAGCGCAGCTTTACCCGGGCCGCCGAGAAGGTCGGCATCGGCCAGCCCCCCCTGTCGATGCAGATCAAGGACCTGGAGCAGGAGGTGGGCGGCGCGCTGTTCATCCGTACCTCGCATGGCGTGGAGCTGTCGGAGGTGGGACGGGTGTTGCTGCCGCACGCCCAGACGGCGGTGGACAATGCCGAGCAGGCGCTGCGCGCCGCGCAACAGGCCGCCAGCGGCGAGGTGGGATTGCTGCGCATGGGTTTTACCTCGTCGGCGGTATTCCATCCGCTGGTGTCGCATGCGCTCCAGCAATTCCGCGAGCGTCATCGCAAGCTGGAAATCTCCCTCAGCGAAGGGATCACCGAGCAGTTGCTGGCCGATATCGCCGCCTCGCAACTGGATGCGGCCTTTGTGCGCATCGTCACGACGCCGTCGGCCGAGCTGGGGGTGGTGGAACTGCCGGCCGAGAAGCTGAAGGTAGCCTTGCCGCGTTCGCATCCGCTGGCACGACGCAAATCGCTGCGCCTGCAGGACCTGGCCGGGGAAAACTTCATCATGGTGCCGCGTGGCAAGGGATCGGCGCTGTACGACAACATCTTCAGCGCATGCCAGGCGGCCGGCTTCGATCCGCTGGTGATCCAGCTGGCGCCGCAGCTGACCTCGGCCATCAATCTGGTGGCCGCCGGGCTGGGGATTTCCATCGTCCCGGAAGCCATCGAGCAGGTACAACTGGCACAGGTGCGCTACATCGAGATCCGCGAACCGGCGCCGCGGGCGCAGCTGTCGCTGGCCTACCACCGGCAATCGATTGCCGCGGCACGCTTTGCAGCGCACCTGCAGCGTTCGCTCAGGCGCGTCGGGGGCGAACGGGATGTGTCGTGAAGCGTCGTGAAGCCATATGAGCGACGGGCCGCGGGCGAGGTCTGCCTAGGTCTGCTCAGTTGCTTTTGAAGCGTCCCAGCAGCTTGTTGGCCTGTTGCAGGAAGGCCTGGGGATAGGCCTCCACCAGTTGTTCGAGCGCCGGCAGCATGCGCTCGAGGGCAATGGTCAGGGCGATATCGCTGATTTCCTCGCCCCACAGGACCTTTTGCACGAAGGCCGCGGGTCCGATCTCGGCGATCAGGCTCATGCTCATCTGGCGTTCAAGGGTGTCGATACGCGGGCCGAAGACCTCATCGAAGATGCGCATGATGGCTTCTTCCAGCTGTACCCGCTCGCTGCGTTGCAGGCGATCGTCCCGTCCTAGCGGCTCGGGATCGACCGGCGCCGGCATCTGGCTGTTCTCGATGAGTGCGCTGGCCTCCCCCGCCATGCGACTCAGTTGCTGCACATGCAGCGTCAAGGCACTGATTTCAGCGAGCAACGAGCGCAGCGGCATTTGCTGCGGCATGTCGGATTCGGCTGGACCTGCTGGATGTGGATTCATATTGTTGTTGTTGCTCAGCCTGCCAGGGCAGAGACCGGGCAAGCTGCTTGAATCGATCGTGCCGACGATGCCGCCCCCATGCGGTTGTATCGCCGGTGCCTGTGTACTGAACCGACGAGGCCCAGTACAAATTTCCCCAAGGAAACTAAATTAAGTATAGTGCGCTGCAAAAATTTACGCATGAAAAAATCCGTCACTTGGACGCAGAAGCGACACTTTCAGCGACTTTGTTGTTCGAATAATAAAAGAAAATCACAGAGTTGCGTTTTTTAGTTGTCTGTAATCCAACACTTTCGTGTGGATTGCACCCCGGGATTGCGACATATCGTCGCAGCTGATATGCGCAAACAGCCTTGGCCCGGCCCGCGATGCCTGTCGGAAATCCCCCCGATCGCCTCGAATTCCGCCAGCTGGCGGGCTTGAGCGTCTCTTGCTGACTGTCAGTACCCTCCTCCGCTGCTGTTGGGCTTCTGTCAGGCAAGCGTCAAAGTGAACGAATATAATGAGAATCGTTCCTGATTCCACCGACTGAAGCACACCATCATGCGTCTCACCGAACTTCCCAAGGGCATTGCCGCCATTGTCGATCATGTTGCCGACCTGCACGCCGCCGATGCCGTCGCCGCCCGTCTGCGCGACCTCGGTTTCGTCACCGGTGAACCGGTACGGGTGGTGGCGACGGCGCCCTTTGGTGGCGATCCCATCGTGGTCCAGATCGGCTCCACCCGTTTTGCCTTGCGGCGGGCCGAAGCGCAGCGGGTGTCGCTGCAGGCCGGTTCGGAAATGGCAGCATGAGCGCGGGCGCACTCAACATTGCTCTGGTCGGCAACCCAAACTGCGGCAAGACCGCACTGTTCAACCAGATGACCGGGGCGCGCCAGAAGGTGGCCAACTATGCCGGCGTGACCGTGGAACGCAAGTCGGGCAGCTTTACTTCCCCTTCCGGCCGTCAGGTGCGGGTGGTGGACCTGCCCGGTGCCTACAGCCTGCAGTCGGTCAGCCCCGACGAACGGGTGACGCAGGCGGTGCTGCAGGGACGCTACCCGGGCGAGGCGGTGCCGGATCTGATCGTCTGCGTGGCCGATGCCACCAATCTGCGCCTGCACCTGCGCTTCGTGCTGGAAGTGCGGCGCCTGGGGCGGCCCATGGTATTGGCCCTGAACATGATGGACGCCGCGGCCAGGCGCGGTATCCGGGTCGACGTGGCGGCACTGTCGCAGCGGCTGGGCATGCCGGTCATCGAAACCATCGCCGTCAGGCGTGGTGGTGCCGATGCCTTGCAGGCGGCCATCGACGACGCCCAATCGCTGGCGGCACCCACGGCGCCGGCAGTGGCCGACCTGCACGTGGAGGTGCGCGCCCTGCTGGCGGACACCGTCGTGATGCCGGCACCGACCGACCGGCGTGATGACGCAATCGACCGCATCGCCCTGCATCCGGTGCTGGGCGTGCTGCTGCTGGCGCTGACCATGTTCCTGGTGTTCCAGGCCGTATATGCCATCGGCAAGCCGATGACGGATGCCATTGCCGATGGCTTCGGCACGCTCGGTGGCGTGGTCGGTGAATGGTTGCCCGAGGGGCCGCTGCGCGGCCTGGTGACCGATGGCCTGGTGGCCGGGCTGGGGACGGTACTGGGGTTCCTGCCGCAGATCCTGGTGCTGTTCTTCTTCATCCTGCTGCTGGAGGAATCCGGCTACCTGCCGCGCGCGGCTTTCGTGCTGGACCGGGTGATGGTGTCGGTGGGCCTGTCCGGGCGCTCGTTCATTCCGCTCTTGTCCAGTTTCGCCTGCGCCATCCCCGGCATCATGGGGGCACGCAGCATCACCGATCCACGTGACCGGCTGGCCACCATCCTGGTGGCGCCACTGATGACCTGCTCGGCGCGCCTGCCGGTGTATGCCTTGCTGATCGGCGCCTTCATTCCGCATCGTGCGGTGCTGGGTTTCTTCAATCTGCAGGGGCTGGCGCTGTTCTGCCTGTATGTGGCGGGCATCGCCGCCGCCATGCTGGTGGCCTGGGTGGCCAAGCGCATCGGCCGTGCGCGCCAGGAGCGTGCACTGTTGATGGAACTGCCCTCCTATCGCCTGCCGCACTGGCGCGATATCGCGCTGGGTTTGTGGGAGCGCGGCGCCATCTTCCTCAAGCGCCTGACCGGCGTGATGCTGGCGCTGACGGTCTTGATGTGGGCCATCTGTACCTTCCCTGCCCCGCCGGCCGGCGCCACCGAAGCGGCCATCGACTATTCCATCGCCGGCCATATCGGCCATAGCCTGCAGTACCTGTTTGCACCGCTGGGATTCAACTGGCAGATCAGCCTGTCGCTGATTCCGGCCTTCGCCGCCCGCGAAACGGCGGTGGCGACGCTGGCCACCGTCTACGCCGTCGGTGGCGACGAGGGGGCAGCCTTGCAGACGGCGCTGGCTGCGCATATCTCGCTGGCCAGCGCGCTGTCGCTGATGGTGTGGTTCGCCTTCGCGCCGCAGTGCATGTCCACGCTGGCCATCATCCGGCGCGAGACACAGTCCTGGCGCATGGTGGCGTTGTCCTTCGGCTACATGTTCGTGCTGGCCTACGCAGCGTCTTTCCTTACCTATCGGATCGCGGGGTGGCTGGCATGAGCAGCTTGTGGTGGCAATACCTGATCATCGGCCTGCTGGTCGCCGGCAGCCTGCTCTACATGGCACGCAAGCTGGCGCCTGCGATGAGCTGGCGCTGGCAGGCGCGGCTGGGGAGCTGGCTGGTGCGGCGTCGTGGCGCACCCTGGCAGGCGCTGGGCCGGCGCATCCTGCCACCGGCCAGGGCTGGCGGTTGCGGCGGCGGCGCCTGTGATGGTTGCGGTGACAGTGGCGACACCTTGCCGCCACTGGAACAGAAGATCAGCTTCCACCGCCGCAGATAAGGACCGGCTCCCGCGGCGGGCTGGCGCTCAGTGCAGTTCCTCGGCCTCGAAGCCGGCTGCGCGCAGCGCCTGCAGCACCTGGGCCAGATGCGGCCGGCCGCGGGTCTGCAATACCAGTTCGATATCCACGTTCTGCGCGGCCAGCAGCGTAAAGGCGCGCTGGTGGTGCACTTCGTCGATGTTGGCACCGGCTTCGGCGACGATGCCGGTGATGCGCGCCAGGGTGCCAGGGACGTCCCGCGAACTGACCTTCACCCGTGCCAGGCGACCGGCGCGGACCATGCCGCGCTCGATGATGGCCGTCAGCAGTAGCGGATCGATGTTGCCGCCCGACAGCACCAGTCCCACGCGCTTGCCGCGGAAACGGTCCGGATAGCGCACCAGTGCCGCCAGTCCGGCCGCACCCGCGCCTTCGACCAGGGTCTTTTCGATTTCCAGCAGCATCAGTACGGCCTGTTCGATATCGCCCTCATCGACCAGCAACAGATCGTTGGCTTCGCGGGCGATGATGGCGCGGGTCAGGGTGCCGGGTGTGCCGACGGCGATCCCTTCGGCGATGGTGCTGGAGCCGACCGGATGCTCGGTCCCCTTGACCGCATTGACCATGGTCGGAAAACGCCGTGTCTGTACACCCACGATCTCGATCTCCGGCTTGATGGCCCGTGCTGCGACGGCCATGCCGGCCAGCAGTCCGCCACCGCCGATGGCCACCACCAGGCAATCCAGGTCTGGTACCGCCTTCATCATTTCCAGCGCGACCGTGCCCTGGCCGGCGATGATGGCTTCGTCGTCATAGGGATGGACGAAGGTCAGGCCTTCCTTCTCGGCCAGCTCGTAGGCATGGGCGCGTGCCGCTTCCAGGGTGTCGCCATGCAGTACCACGTTGGCGCCGAAGCCACGGGTACGCTCGATCTTCACGCCAGGTGTAAAGCGCGGCATGACGATGGTGGCCGGCAGGCCCAGCCGCTGCGCGTGATAGGCCACGCCCTGCGCATGGTTGCCGGCCGACATCGCCACCACGCCGCGTGCGCCGTCCTGGCTGGCGGCAACGTCGACCATCTTGTTGCAGGCACCGCGCTCCTTGAAGGATGCAGTGAATTGCAGGTTCTCGAACTTGAGGAAGACCTGGGCGCCGACGATCTGGGACAGCGTGCGCGATTCCACGCAGGGGGTCTCCAGGATCTGGCCTTGCAGTCGGCGGGCGGCTGCTTCGATATCATTGAGCGTTGTCATCCAGCGATTGTAGAGCCAATGCACCGGTTTGTAGCACCTCGTGCCGCACGCTGCCGAGGATGTCGATAAATCGAAGCCGTGACCAGGGCAGCTTGGCAATTGGAAAAATCATGGCATAGCGATGTCGATTTTTCGTCTGGCTCGGGCGATGCGGATTGTCGCTTCGCCAACACCAAATTTCTTTCACGGTCACCATTGAAGTCGCAGGATCGGGCGACTAGAGTAAAGACTCGTCGCGCCACCGCCTGGATCTCTTGCCCCAGTGGAAGCGACACCTGGAAGTGCCGTCCGGCCTTCCTCCTCTCGCAGGTCCGATCAGACTCAGCCGTTCTCACCAAGGAGACACCATGAGCATCGCCACCCGGCATCCGGATGTCCGGCCCCCCTCGTTGCCGCCCTGCCCGACCGCCCGCGCCACGTACAGCGCACCTCCCCACTATTGTTGAAACTGGTCGAACTGGACCCGCGCGAGGTCATCGAGGGCGTGATGACGCCGGCCGGCTTCGTCACCGCCGACGTGGTCCCGGTGGGACCCATGCGCGAGGCCTGCCCGCACTGCGATGGAGTGGCCCTGCAACTGGTGCTGCGGCACCGGCATGTCAAGCGCAGCCACCTGTTCTGCAGGAGCTGCACCCGGGTCTATGACGCCCTCAATGAAAGCGGGTATTCGGTGTTGACGGTGTGAATCACCTGCATATCGGGACGCCTAGAGCTTGTAGGGAACCCGTACTCCGGGCTCATTGGCGGGAAAGTCCTTGGTGTTGCGCGAGACCAGCAGCAGGGAATGTTCCTGTGCGGATGCCCACACGATGGCGTCCGGCAGTCGGATTCTCCGTTGCTGGCGGATCATCACGGCGCGCTGGGCCACGGTGCTGTCCAGATTGATCAGGTGGAACGAGGATAGCCACGAACGCAGGGCCTCTTCATTGTCTTCCGAGGCGCCTACCATTACCTCCATCCAGGTAATGATGCTAATGGCACGGTATTCATAGCGTGCCATCTCCTTTTTGGCCGCGACAATGCCGTTGAGATAGTCCACCAGGATATTGGTGTCGAAGAGCGCCTTTACCATTCCGAGCGCAGCTCCTTCTGATAGGCCAGCCCGTCCACCTTCTTCTTTTTCCAGAGGCCGAAGACCTCGGCGTCGTGCTCCGGCTTGTGTTGGGCGATGTAGGCGGCGATAGCCTCCCGGATGACGACAGCACGCGGACGCTGCTGGCTATCGACGATCTGGGTCAGCTCTGCCAATTGCGAATCGGGAATGTCGACCAGAATGCGGCTCATCGTGGGCTCCTTGGCGATGAATGATATACATATCATATATCATCCATGGCGACGGGATGCGCGAAGTTTATTCAGAGCGCCTGGCAATCTTGTCTTTGGACACAGTAGAATCACCCCCTCGATGCAACAGAAGAGATGCGAATGGAATATGCCTACAAGCTGATGGCCTCTCCGGCCGGATTGCTCAAGCTGGTGGCCAGGGGCGATCACCTGGCGGCCATCCTGTGGGAGGACGATGACGCCTTACGCGTGCGTCTGGGCGAGATGGTGGAGGACGAGGATCGCCCGGTCTTGCTGGAGACCGAACAGCAGCTGCGCGAATATTTCGCCGGCGAGCGTGACAGCTTCGAGCTGCCCTTGCACTTCGAGGGGACCGAATTCCAGCGCCAGGTCTGGTCGGCACTGCTGGACATCCCCTACGGCCAGACCCGTACCTACCTCGACATCGCGCGCCAGCTTGGCAATGAAAAGGCGGTGCGCGCCGTGGGGGCGGCCAATGGCCGCAATCCCATTTCCATCATCGCGCCCTGCCACCGTGTCATCGGTGTGGGCGGTGCGCTGACCGGTTTTGCCGGCGGCCTGCATGTCAAGAAGCTGCTGCTGGCCATCGAAGGCATCGCCACCGAAGGGCAGGATGCCGGCCAGGTGATCGATCCGCGTCGCAAGGCGCAGTCACGTCGTCGCGAAGACCCCAACCAGCTTTCCCTGCTGTAAACGATATAAATAATTACGGGGAGTGTGGCGCGTCAGCGCTGCATGCCCCATTTCTTCACGGTCGCCCGCTCCAGGGTATTGAAGACCAGGTTTTCCACCAGCAGGCCGATCAGGATCACCATGGCCAGTCCGGCGAAGACCTTGTCGGTGTAGAGCTCGTTGCGGTTCTGGAAGATGTACCAGCCCAGGCCGCCCTTGCCGCTGGTGGCGCCGAATACCAGTTCGGCCGCGATCAGCGTGCGCCAGGCGAAGGCCCAGCCGATGCGCAGGCCCGCCAGGATGGAGGGCAGGGCCGCCGGCACCAGTACCTGCAGCACGAAGCCCAGTCCGCGCAGACCGTAGTTGCGGCCGGCCATGCGCAGGGTGTCCGATACCCCCAGGAAGCCCGCATAGGTATTCACCGCCAGCGCCCACAGCACCGAATGCACCAGCACGAAGATCAGGCTGCCTTCGCCCAGGCCGAACCATAGCAGGGCAATGGGGAGCAGGGCGATGGCCGGGAGCGGATTGAACATCGAGGTCAGGGTGCCCAGCAGATCGCGTCCGAATTGGGTGGACACGGCCAGCGTGGTCAGCACGAAGGCGGCGACGATCCCCAGCACATAGGCCTTGAGCAAGACCTGCAGCGACAGCCAGGTCTTGCCGAACAGCTCACCGCTGCGAATGCCCTCGGCAAAGGCTTGCGCCGTCTGCAGGAAGGTCGGCAGCAGCAGGTCGTTGTTCTGCCAGCGGGCGATGGCTTCCCAGACCAGCGCCAGCAGCAGCAGGATGGCGCCCTTGCGCACCCAGCCTTGTTGCCAGATGCGTTGCGGCAGCGTGAAATGGCGCTCCAGTACCAGGCCGGGCAGGGGCGTCAGCGGAACTTCATATTCGTCGCGGATGGGGGGAGTCTGGGGCATGGTGCTATTCAGTAGGAGAAACGGACGTCGCTGAAGTTGATGCGGGGCTCGGGCGCGGCAGCGGCGCCATCTTCGTCGAACAGCAGGCGGTGGATGCGCTGCGCGGTCTGCTGGAAGCCGACCCCACCCAAACTGGAGAGGTCGTACTGGTGGCTGTTGATCTCGGCGCGTACGCGGCCCGGGTGTGGCGAGAGCAACAGGATGCGGTTGCCGACCACCAGCGCTTCCTCGATGGAGTGGGTCACGAACAGCAGCGTGAAACGCACTTCGTCCCACAGCGCCAGCAGTTCTTCCTGCATCTTGCGGCGGGTCAGGGCGTCGAGGGCGGCGAAGGGTTCATCCATCAGCAGCATCTTGGGCTGCATCGCCAGGGCGCGGGCGATGGCCACACGCGCCTTCATGCCACCGGACAACGTATGCGGATAGGCATCCGCAAAGCGTGTCAGACCGACCTTGTCGAGGTAGTGGCGGGCGCGTTCGGCGGCTTCCCGCTTGCCCAGGGTGCGCGAGGCCAGCAACGGAAACATCACGTTGTGCAGCACCGTCTTCCAGGGTGGCAACTGGTCGAATTCCTGGAACACCACGATGCGGTCAGGTCCCGGCTGGCGCACGGTGCGGCCCTCCAGGCGGATCTCGCCGGCGGCCGGCGGCAGGAAGCCCGCCACCGATTTCAGCAGGCTGGACTTGCCGCAGCCAGACGGCCCCAGCAGCACGAAGCGGTCGGCCGGATGTACGTCGAAGCTGACTTCGTGCGTCGCCTGCACCACCGCCGTGGCGCTGCGATATTGCAGGCTCACGCGATCCACCTGCAGCAGGGGTTGCAGGCTTGCCGTGGCGCTCACGCTGGCGGTCTCAGCTGCCGGGTTGTGCATACGCTTCCTCGAAGAAGTAGTCTTTCCAGGAGCTGGCGCGGTTCTTCAGGACGCCCAGTTCATGCAGCTTTTCGGCATAGACGAAGGTGCGCTCGGGAGAGACGGTGAAACGGATTTCCGGATCTTCGACGATCTTGCGCACGAACTCCGGTGCCAGCTTGGACTTCTGCACGCGGATGAAGGTATCGGCCGCCTTGGCCTTGTTGTTGCGCACGAACTCTGCCGCCTCCACCAGTGCCTGGTAGAAGGCGCGATAGGTCTTGGGATTATCGTCGTGGAATTTCTGGGTGGTGTAGAGCACGTTGAAGGTCGCCGGGCCGCCCATGATGTCGTAGGAGCTGATCACCTTGTGCACGTTCTTGTTCTCCAGGGCCTGGTACTGGAAGGGCGGGCTGGAGAAGTGGGCGTTGATTTCCGAGCCGCCGGCGATCAGGGCGGCCGTGGCATCCGGGTGCGACAGGCTCACGCTGATGTTGTCGAAGCGCTTGAAGTCTTCTTTCCCGAAGACCTTGGCGGTTTCGATCTGCAGCGTGCGCGACTGGAAGCCGACCCCGGCCGCCGGCACGGCGATACGGTCCTTGTCGCTGAAGTCCTTGATGCTCTTGACGTTGGGATTGTTCGACAGCAGGTAGTTGGGCATGGAGCCCAGGGAAGCGATGGCCTTGACGTTCTGGCGGCCGCGTGTGCGGTCCCACAGCACCAGCGCCGGTGGCGCGCCGGCCGAGACCACGTCCAGGGCGCCGGCCAGCAGCGCCTCGTTCATGCCGGTGGCGCCGGACAGGCTGGTCCATTCGACCTTGATGTCCAGACCGGCCTGCTTGCCGTATTTCTCGATGAGTTTCTGGTCCTGTACCACGTCCAGGATCAGGTAGCCGATGCCGAATTGCTGGGCGATGCGGATGCTGCCTTCGGCCATGGCCTGGGTCGATATACCAGCGGCCAATACACCAGCGGTGAGGACCGCCAGCCATCTGGGCGAGATGAAGGATAAGGAGGGGCGGCGCATCTCAGCTACCTCCCTGGATGTGGGCGTCGTCGAAGAAGTAATCCTTCACCGAGGCCGGCTTGTTCTTGATGGCACCCACACGATGCATGAACTCGGCCAGGCCGTAGGTATTCTGCGGAGCGATCTTGAATTGCACTTCGGGGTTGGTGATGATCTGCAGCAGCAGCTTGCGATCAGTATTGCCCTTGTTGACCTTGAGGTAGATATCGGCCGCCTTCTCGGGATTGGCGGTGATGAACCTGGCGGCCTCCTCCAGCGCGCCGAGGAAGGCGCCATAGGTCTTGGGATTGTCCTTGCGGAATTTCTCGGTGGCGTACAGCACCGTGGCCGAGGACGGGCCACCCAGCACGTCGTAGGACTTCAGCACGATGTGGGCATTCGGATTGCCCGCCAGTTCCTGTTCCTGGAAGGGCGGATTGCCGAAGTGGCCGGTGATCTCGGTGCCGCCGCTGATGATGGCGGCGGTGGCATCGGGATGCGGCACGGCGATACTGAGCTTGTCCAGCCGGTTGTACTGGACGTCACCCCACAGCTTGGCCGAGGCCAGCTGCAGCACGCGCGACTGCACCGAGACGCCGACGGCCGGCACGGCGATGCGATCCTTGTCGCTGAAGTCGGCAATGGTCTTGACCTTGGGGTTGTTGCTCACCAGGTAGTAGGGGAAGTTGCCCAGCGAGGCGACGCCACGTACGTTCTGGCGGCCATGGGTGCGGTCCCAGATGGTCAGCAGCGGTCCCACGCCGGCGCCGGCGATGTCCACCGAACCCGACAGCAGGGCGTCGTTGACGGCCGAGCCGCCAGAGAGCTTGAGCCATTCCACCTTGATATCCACACCGGCTGCCTTGCCGTGCTTTTCGATCAGTTGCTGGTCCTGCGCCACGTTGAGCAACAGATAGACGATGCCGAACTGCTCGGCGATGCGTAGCTGGCCTTCGGCGCGGGCCAACAAGGGCGCGGCCGCCAGGGTCAGCGCCAGGCCGCCGGCCAGGGTGGTGGTCAAGAGACGCCGCAGGCGTCCTCGGGGGGAGAGGGTAGTGGTCATGGTGTCCTGTATCGTGGATGGCGGGCCGGAGAATCCGGCAGGGGCTGACAAGTCATGGCTTAGAACCGTCACGATGGAAAAGCGCGGTTCTTTATTCGTTCGGAGTATATAAAGGGCAGGGGAGAAAGAAAAACTCGATTACCGCATATCCATATGCGTCGCCCGTATAGGCCGCAATCGCTTGTCCAGCAAGGGTTTGCGCAGGAAATGCGGAGTTTCCCGGCAGGTGATTCAGGAACTGCGACATGGCCCGTCTGTCAAGTTCGACAAGCTTCTGAAGAGGCTGGGGCGCAACGTCAGGGTGGGCGCCGGCGGCATTTTGAGCCGGCCACGGGTAGAGTGCGATAAAGTACGCGTCCTGCCCGGACAGACCGTCGCTTGCCTCCCTGGCAAGCCCTGTTGAAGCCAGAACCCTGTCCGCCGGCACTCATTTGAAGAAGCAAGGGAGCAAGATGAGTTCATCTCACACCAATCCGAGTCTTTCCCTCCGATCGTCCAAATTCCACTTGATTACCCTGGCAGCGCTGGGCGTGGTGTTTGGCGACATCGGTACCAGCCCGCTGTACGCACTCAAGGAATGTTTCAGCCCCGACCACGGCATCGCCTTTTCCCCGGGTGCGGTGCTGGGCATCATCTCCATGCTGTTCTGGGCCATCACCATCGTGGTGACCATCAAGTACGTGATGTTCGTGCTGCGCGCCGACAACAACGGCGAAGGCGGCGTGCTGGCGCTGATGGCGCTGTCCTTGCGGTCGGCCGTCTCGGGCTCGCCGCGGGCCAAGCTGCTGATGATGCTGGGCGTGTTCGGCGCCTGCATGTTCTATGGTGACGTGGTCATCACGCCAGCCATTTCGGTGCTGTCGGCGGTGGAGGGGCTGGAAATCGCTGCGCCCAGCACCACGCATGTGGTGATCCCGCTCACGCTGGTGATCGTGGTGATCCTGTTCCTGATCCAGCGCCATGGCACCAGTGTGGTGGGGCGTTTCTTCGGTCCGGTGATGTTCCTGTGGTTCCTGTCGCTGGCGCTGCTGGGCATCTACAACATCGTCAAGGCACCGGAGGTGCTGGTGGCGATCAATCCCTACTATGCCGTGCATTTCATGGCCGAGCACTCGCTGCAGGCCTTCATCGTGCTGGGTTCGGTGGTGCTGGTGCTGACCGGTGCCGAGGCACTGTATGCCGACATGGGCCACTTCGGCATCAAGCCGATCCGCTATGCATGGCTGTTCACCGTGATGCCCTCACTGCTGATCAATTATTTCGGCCAGGGTGCCAACCTGATCGCCAATCCGGAGGCGATCAAGAATCCCTTCTACCTGATGATCCCCGATCCGCTGGTGCTGCCCATGGTGCTGCTGGCGACCTGCGCCACCGTGATCGCCTCGCAGGCGGTGATCTCGGGTGCGTTCTCGCTGACCAGCCAGGCCATCCTGCTGGGCTTCGTGCCGCGCATGCGCATCCTGCATACCTCCGAGGATGAACAGGGCCAGATCTACATCCCGCTGATCAACTGGATGTTGCTGGTGGTGGTGGTGGCCGTGGTGCTGGCCTTCAAGAAATCCGACAACCTGGCGGCCGCCTATGGCGTGGCCGTGACCACCACCATGGTCATCACCACCATGCTGCTGGGCGTGGTGATGCGTCATATCTGGAAGTGGCGCACGTCGGCCGTGGTGCTGACCATTGCCTGCCTGCTGATCGTCGATGTGGCCTTCTTTGCCGCCAACCTCTTGAAGCTGACCGAGGGCGGCTGGTTCCCGCTGGTCATCGGCGGCGCGGCCTTCTTCCTGCTCATGACCTGGTATTCGGGTCGCATGCTGCTGCGCATGCGCATCAAGGATGACGGCATTCCCATCGAGCCCTTCATCGAGGGCCTGCTGGCCCATCCGCCGCACCGGGTCGGTGGCACGGCCGTGTTCATGACGGGCAACATCGCCACCGTGCCGGTTGCGCTGCTGCACAACCTGAAGCACAACCGCATCCTGCATGAGCGGGTGTTCTTCCTGAAGATCAGCATCTGGGACGTCCCCTACGTGGCCGACAGCGAGCGCCTGACCATGAAGGAGCTGGGCGGCGACGTCTACCTGCTGCGCGCGGCCTTCGGCTTCAAGGAGGCACCGGAAGTGCAGAAGGTCATGACCCTGACCGAGCAGCAGTTCGGTCATCACTTCGACCTGATGGATACCTCCTTCTTCCTGGCGCGCGACACGGTGGTGCCGAGCAAGCTGCTGGGCATGTCGCTGTGGCGCGAGCGGCTGTTCGCGTGGATGTACCAGAACGGCGCCAAGCCTTCGGACTTCTTCCACATCCCCGCCAACCGGGTGGTGGAGCTGGGAACCAAGGTCGAGATCTGATCGTCCGCGACGATGCTGCAAGGATGCCGTTCAGCCGACCGCTGAACGGCATTTTTCTTTGTGGTCAGGCAGACGGGCGGAATTCATGCGGCCTGTGCACGTCGAAGGGCCATCGTAGGACAATCGCAAGGATCCCTGCCGCCCGAGGCAGCGGTCATTCACTGTTTTCACTGTAAGGAGCGGTACAGCCATGAACAAGATCAGGATGATGGGCGCCCCCACCGATGTGGGCGCAAGCCGGCGCGGTGCCTCGATGGGGCCGGCGGCCTTGCGCGTGGCAGAGTTGCAGCGCGGCTTGCAGCAGCATGGGCTGGAGGTGGTCGATGGCGGTGATCTGGCCGGTCCGGCTAATCCGCAACAGCCACCGGTGCAGGGCCTGCGTCACCTGGACCAGGTGGTGCAATGGAACCAGACCGTCTACGCGGCCGTGGAGCATAGCCTGCGCGCGGGTGAAGTGCCGCTGCTGATGGGCGGCGACCATGCATTGGCGGTGGGCTCCATTGCCGCCGTGGCGCGTCATTGCCGCGAGCAGGGCAAGGACCTGCGCGTGCTGTGGCTGGATGCCCATGCCGATGCCAATACCAGCCATTCCACCCCGACCGGCAATATCCACGGCATGCCCGTGGCCTGCCTGCTGGGCGTGGGGCCGGCAGAGTTGACCGGTATCGGCGGCCAGGTGCCGGCCTTGCAGCCGCAACAGATCTGCCAGGTCGGCATCCGCAGCGTGGATCGCGAAGAAAAGCGCCATCTGCGGGAACTGGGCGTGCGCGTCTACGACATGCGCCATATCGACGAGCACGGCATGCGCGTGACCATGGAGCAGGCCCTCGCCGGTATCGGCCCCGAAACCCATCTGCACGTGAGTTTCGATGTGGATTTCCTGGATAGCGCCCTGGCGCCCGGGGTGGGGACTGCGGTGCCCGGCGGTCCCACCTACCGGGAAGCGCAACTGTGCATGGAAATGATCGCCGACACCGGCCGCCTGGCCTCGCTGGACGTGATGGAACTGAACCCGGCCTGCGACGTACGCAACCAGACCGCGGAGCTGGTGGTGGACCTGGTGGAAAGCCTGTTCGGCAAGTCCACCCTGATCCGTCGGCCGGAAGGGCCCTACTGACGCCTGCTGACATCGCCATCGTTGCATGCGGTGATGGAATTAGGGTTTTGCTGGAGGATTGCGACAGGCTTGCAATTTGAGGTTGAAGGATTGCGGCGAATGCCGGATTATTCAGGGTTTTTCCGCTTCCGGCGGGCCCGTGCGGGTTTTACCCACGCATTCCCGCCCGCCAGGAAACGCCAGTCTGCCGCGCCTGCTCCAACTTGCCTCTGCCTGCGGGTGGCGCGGCCCATTTTTCCGTCAGAAAGAAGGTCCCCATGTCGTTCAAGAAATTCTTCACCGTCGCCGCCAGCGCGCTGGCCCTGTCCTGCGCTGTCGGCAGCACCCTGGCTGCCGACCAGACCTACGTGGTCGGTGCCGGCGGTACCTATCGTCCCTTCGAATTCGAAACCCCGAAGAAGGAACTGGTCGGCTTCGACATCGACCTGATCAAGGCCATCTCGCAAGCCTCCAACTTCAAGATCCAGCTGGTGAGCACGCCCTGGGAAGGCATCTTCGCCACCCTCGGCCAGGGTGACCGCGACATCATCATCTCCGGCATCACCATCACCGACAAGCGCGCCCAGATGGTGGACTTCTCGCTGCCGTATTTCCCCGCCGAGCAGGTCATCATCACCAATGCCGATGCCAAGATCGCTTCGCTGGCCGACCTGAAGAAGACCCAGGTCGCCGTGGTCAATTCCACCGCCGGTGACATCGTGGTCTCCGAGGAACTGGGCAAGTCCAGCACCGCCATCCACCGCTTCGACAACACCGTGCTGATGCTGGAAGAACTGTATCGCGGTGGCGTGGACGCCGCCGTGGGCGACGTCGGTGTCATCAAGTTCTACATCAAGAGCCATCCCGAGAAGAAGTTCAAGGTGGTGGGCGACACCAAGTTCGTGCGCCAGTACTTCGGTATCGCCGTCAAGAAGGGCAACAAGGAACTGCTGGACAAGATCAACGCCGGCCTGACCAAGATCGTGGCCGATGGCACCTACGCCAAGATCTACAAGACCTGGTTCGATGGCGAAGTACCGACCCTGCCGCTGAAGTAAGCTTTCCCGGTGCGCCTGCACGATCCTGCATGCGCACCGCCTGTCTGATCTGCCCGATCACGGCCGCCACGCTGCGCCCACGCAATGTCGGCGGTCCGCTTCCTCTGCTCAACTCCTCCGTTTGAACGGACCTCATCATGAATTCCTTCTTCCAATGGGAAATCATCGGCGAATACCTGCCCCTGTTCGTCGAAGGCACCTGGATGACCCTCAAGGCCGCGATCATCTGCGTCATCGCCGGTACCTGCTGGGGCCTGGTGCTGGGCGTCGGCCGCCTGGCCGAGGCTCGCCATGGTTTCTGGAAATATTTCCTGTGCTACTGCGTGCAGTGGCCGATCCGCTTCTACGTCAGCTTCCTGCGCGGCACGCCGCTGTTCGTGCAGATCCTGCTGATCCATTTCGCGCTCATGCCGGTGCTGATCAACCCCAGCGGCGGGCTGATCCTCTCCGGTGACCTGGCCCGCGAGATCCGCTCGCACTACGGCGCCTTCGCTTCGGCGGTGCTGGCCATCACGCTCAACTCGGGGGCGTATGTGTCGGAGATCTTCCGCGCCGGCATCCAGTCCATCGACCGTGGCCAGAGCGAGGCTTCGCGTTCGCTGGGCATGACCTACATGGCCACGCTGCGCAAGGTCGTGCTGCCCCAGGCCTTCCGCCGCATGCTGCCGCCGCTGGGCAACAATGCGATTGCCATCGTCAAGGATTCCTCGCTGGCCTCGGCCATCGGCCTGGCTGAACTGGCCTATGCGGCACGCACCGTGTCCGGTGCCTATGCCCGCTACTGGGAGCCTTACCTCACCATCTCGGTGATCTACTGGGTCATCACGCTGGCCCTGTCGGCGCTGGTGCGCCACCTGGAAGCCCGTTACGGCAAGGGGGATGCACGATGAGCACGACGATGATCAAGGTCAATCAACTCCAGAAGCGCTTCGGCCAGGCGCATATCCTGCGCGGTATCGACTGCGAGATCAGGGCTGGCGAAGTGGTCTGCGTGATCGGGCCTTCGGGCTCGGGCAAGAGTACCTTCCTGCGCTGCCTCAATGGTCTGGAGGAGGTCAGCGACGGCGATATCTTCATCGAAGGCATCAAGCTCAACGATCCCCGGGTCGATCTCAATGCATTGCGCGCCCGCCTGGGCATGGTGTTCCAGCGCTTCAACCTGTTCCCGCACATGACGGTGCTGGAAAACCTGATCATGGCACCGATGCAGGTGAAGAGCCTGTCGCGCCGCGAGGCGGTGCTGGTGGCCGAGAAGCTGTTGCAGAAGGTGGGTTTGCTGGACAAGATCGATGCTTTCCCCAACCAGCTCTCGGGTGGCCAGCAACAGCGCGTGGCGATTGCCCGTGCGCTGGCGATGGAACCCAAGGTGATGCTGTTCGACGAGCCGACCTCGGCACTGGACCCGGAACTGGTGGGTGAGGTGCTGAGCGTGATGAAGCAACTGGCTGAAGAGGGCATGACCATGGTGGTGGTCACGCACGAGATGGGGTTTGCCCGTGAGGTGGCAGACCGCGTCTTCTTCATCGACCAGGGCGTGATCATGGAAGAGGGGCCACCGCAGCAGGTGCTGGGTGACCCCCATCATGAGCGTACGCGGGACTTCCTGCGCAAGGTGCTATAGCCCTTGCTCTGCCCTGCAGAGATTGTCCGTCGGGCTGGAGTTCTCTCCAGTCCGACGACGCTACCAGCAAGAACGGATCTACTTGACGCCTTCCAGGCCTTTCATCACTTCCACCTGGACCGTCTCCCAGATCGAGCGTTTCAGTTCGATATAGCGGGATGACAGCTGGACTTCGGCCGTACGTGGATGCGGCAGGTCATTGTCGATGTCCTGCACGACGCGCCCCGGCTTGGCACCCATGACCACCATGCGTGTAGACAGCATCAGCGCTTCGTCGATGGAGTGCGTGATGAAAATGATGGTCTTGCCGCTTTTTTCGTAGATCTGCAGCAACTGCTCTTGCAGCACCTGGCGGGTCATGGCGTCCAGCGCCGCAAATGGTTCGTCGAAAAGCATCACATCCGGATCGTTGGCCAGTACCCGTGCAATCGAGACCCGCTGCTTCATGCCTCCGGAAAGCTTGTTGGGAAAGCTGTCCTCGAAGCCCTTGAGTCCGACCATCTCGATGAAATGCTGTGCAACCCTGGCACGCTCGGCCCGCGATACACCTCTCATCTTCAGGCCGAACTCGACGTTTTCGCGAACGGTCTTCCAGGGGAACAGGGCGTATTGCTGGAACACCATGCCGCAGGCCGGGTCGACATCCTTGACCTCCCTCCCGTTGACCCAGACGCTACCGGTGCTGGCGCGTTCAAAGCCGGAAACCAGGTTGAGCATTGTCGATTTGCCGCAGCCGGAAGCTCCCAACAGCACCAGAAATTCACCCTGGGCCACCTGCAGGTCCACCTGATGGAGCACCTTCAGGTCTCCGAACGACTTCCCCGTGCCGCGAAATTCGATCATCGGACCTGTCCTGGACGGGTTCTTCATTTCTGCCATGACAGCACGCTCCTTTGGATCAGTCGGAAGACGATGTCCGTAATCAATACGGTAAAGCTGATGAGCACCATACCGAGTACCACGGTATCGGTCTGGAAGAATTCCTTGCCATTCATGATCATGAAGCCCAGCCCCTCCTTGGCCGCCACCAGTTCCGCTGAGATCACGCAGGTCCACGACAGGCCAAGGATCACCTTCATGCCTGACAGGATCTGGGGCATGCAGCCGGGCAGGATGACTTCGCGCATTACCTGCCAGCGATTGGCGCCCAGGTTGCGGGCTGCGCGGATGAGCAGTGGATCGATGCCCTGCGTGGCTTCGATCACGTACAGCAGCGCAGGTGTCACTGCGCCCATGAAGACGATGCTGTACTTCTGCGTCTCCGTGATGCCGAACCACAGCAAGGTGAGCGGAATCCAGCTCATCGATGGCAACGGCCTGAGGAACGACAGGATAGGATCGAAGACAGCGCGTGCGATCTTCGAAGTTCCCAGCATGATCCCTAACGGAATGGAGACCACCACTGCGGCCAGGAAGCCGACCATCACGCGCCGTGCCGAGGCCAGGATGTTGATGATCAATGTGTCCTGCTCCCACATCCGCAGGGCGCGGGCGAGGATCTGCGAGGGCGCCGGCAGGAATACCGCATCCACGATGCCGGCCCGGCATATGCCTTCCCACACCAGCAGGAAGGCCACCAGCGAAACCGCCGACAGGGTGATCAACGCCCCGCCGGTGAACCATTCTTTCTTCATAAGCATGCGCCGGCCTCAGAGGTAGGTGGTGTTGACCCACTGGCGTACCTGCGGCATGGAATCGACCTGCTTGAGCTTGACCAGCATCTCGGCCAGCTTTTGCAGACCCACGATGAAGTTGCCCGGGTCACTCATCAATGCCTTCTGGTCGGCCAGCGTGAACCACTCGGTCTGCTTGATGACGCCAAGCTGCTCTTCCATCGACAGCGAGGTCAGTTCAAGCAGGATGCGGGCGGACTCCTCCGGCTTTTGCGTGAGCATGGCGTTGGCCTCGAAGATGGCTTGCATGAAGGACTTCACGGCTGCCGGATTGTCCTTGCCGAAGCTGCTGCGGGTCAGCAGCACATCGGGGCCGGGTGACATCTTGTAGCTCTTGTAGAGCGAGAAGGCGCTGTCGTCGAACAGCAGCCTGGTACCGGGCAGGGCGCGGATGCGGTCGAAGGTCGGGGTCCAGGCGGCGGCGGCATCGATCTGGTTGGCCTTGTAGGCCGTGAGCAGCTCGGTGGCGGGCAGGTTGATGATCGCGACATCCTTGTCGGGATTGATGCCGGCCTGCGAAAGCACGTCCAGCAGCAGCACGTGGGCGCTGGAGGCATAGGTCACCCCGATCTTCTTGCCCTTGAGGTCAGCCAGTTCCTTGATCCCGTCACGCACCAGCAGGCCTTCGGCGCGGCCGAAGTTGTTGGGTGTGGCAATCAGCTGGAACTGACGGGCGCCGCTGGCCATGAGAGCCAGCGCCGAGACCACGCCGGTACCGGCGATGTCGACGTTGCCGGCCATCACCGCAGCCATGCGGGCGGAGGAGGTGGAGAAAGCTTGCCAGCGCAGATCGATGCCATGCTTGGTCATCAGGCCGGTCTTCATGGCGATGTAGGCCGAGTAGTGGCCCAGCCATGCCGAGCCGCCGTAGTTGATCACGGTTGGGGCAGCGGCGCTTGCCACGAGGGGGAGGCCGGCAGCGCCGGCGGCGGCCAGCGTGATGACCTGCTTCATGACCCTGCGTCGATTCTGGTTCATTGCTTGCTCCTTCAGATTGGATGTGAAATCTCTTGATGGACCACTTCAGACGCGGCTCGAGCAGTCGTCTGACCTGCTTGCGTCGCCGCCATGCCCTGGTCCTTCCCGCCGTGCTGGTCAATAGCAGCGACGGCGGGCCCCCGCAGGTGATGTGGCAGCGTCGATATTACTGATTCGTGACGACAGTCCGGTCCGCTTAAGAAAAACTAATACAAACTATCTTCAGCACTAATCTAGCTGCGCCGCAGCGGTGCGCCCGCGCCTCGCCGCCGTGCATGGTGGGCAGGCGCTGCACAAAAAGCGCTCATGGCCACCGGGCGTGCACGTCCAGCGTCTGCAGGCGCTGGATGGCGGCTTCGATCATCTGTCTTACGGGTAGCTAATGGCTGCCTGCTCATCCGTGTAGAGCGACTGGCACATTTGCATCTGTGGTGCGTGACTGTGCCAGCCAGGCCGTTCTTGAGGCGGCCATTGGCGGCCTATTTCCAGGAAAACGCGTCCTTGGGCAAGCCCGGCAAGGATTTGCGGATGGCAGGGGAGATCTTGTCTTGCAGTGCCTGGCGGGTGAGTGCCGAGATTTCCTCGGCCAGGCTGTTCCATTCGCCCTCGCGCGAGAGCAGGAAGAAGTTGCGGCGACCCAGCTGGCTGGGCGGCAGCGGCACCAGCACCACGTCCGGCAGGCAATGACGTGATTGCCACAGGCACAATGGCGTGGTGACCGCATAACCCATGCCCCAGGCGACCAGGTTGAGCATCGGGTCGGTGGCATCGAACTCCAGGCGACGCGGGGCATCGAGCTTGATGTGCCGCAGGTAGCGTTCGATCTGCTGGCCGATGACCGAGCGGCGCGTATAGCGCAGCAGGGGAAGGCTTTGCAGGGCTGCCTGGTAATCGTGACCGGCATCGGCATGCCGCTCGGCCACGCTTCTGGGAATCACGGCCACGAAGCATTCGGAGAACAGCAGGCGTTGTTCGATGCGCAGGTCGTTGACTGTCGATTCGGTGCACACGGCCAGATCGAGCTCACGTCGTTGCAGCTGTTCCGAAAGAATGGGCGTCAGTCCCGACCAGAGTGATATCTGTCGCGCGCCTTTGGCGATGGCCTGGACCAGTATCGGGCCCACGGTGGCGGAGAATGAATCCACGCCGCCCAGGCGGATTTGCGCTACCTCCGAGCGGGAAGCGTCGATCAGGCGCTCATTGACGCGCTGCGCGTGCTCCAGCAGATCCTGCGCCAGTTCCATGAGCAGGCGACCGGCCGCCGTCGGGCGGGAAGGGCGAAACTCTCTGTCCAGCAACACCATGCCGCTTTGGGTTTCCAGTGACTTGATCAACTGGCTGATGGCACTTTGCGTCACGCCCAGCTTGCGGGCGGCTTCGATCATGGAACCGCCTTCGCAGACGGCGACGAAAGCCTGGAGGGCGTGCAGGTCGAATGGCATGTCGGGCATGAAGCGGTCCTTTCGGAGAAAACAGGCAGTCGCCGGTTACTGCTCTGGCAGTTGTGCAGGGAGATCATGGAGCGAAAGCGCCACATGGTGCGTGATGATAATGCCCACTTCTTCAAAACATTAGTTTGTCTAATGCTGCCGCGATTGTCGATTTTTTCGGGTGACACTGCATGCCATTCTGATCGAAGAGGATGCTATGACCCCTGCAATGAACGCTTATGACGCCATCGTGATCGGTGCCGGCGTGATTGGTACTTCCACCGCTTTCCATCTGGCCCGGCTGGGTGCACGCAAGGTCCTTGTGCTGGATCGCAAGACCGTCGGTGAAGGCACGACATCGCAGTCTTCAGGCATTCTGCGGACCCACTATTCGGTCCAGGAAAATGTCACGCTGGCGCAGTTGTCATGGGATACGTTCAACAATTTCCCGGCCTATGTCGAGGATGAGGAGGCTTCCTGCGGTCTGGTCAAATGTGGCTACATGATCTGGGCCGCGGATGATGACAAGCTCGCTCCCCTGCGTGCCTCGCTGCAGGGGCAGCAGGCGCAGGGCATTGCGTTGCAGTATCTGGATGCCAGGCAGGCTGCTGAACTGCTGCCCATTGCCCGCTTCGACGACGCAGCACTGATCAGCTTCGAACCGGAGGCCGGCTTCGCCGACGCCTACCTGGTGGCTACCTCGTTTGCGCGTGCCGCACGGCGCCGGGGCGTAACGGTAAAAGAGGGCGTGAGCGTAGAACGGCTGCTTATCGAGAACGGCCGTGTGAGCGGTGTGCAGACCACTGCCGGGCGCTTCCTCAGCGACATCGTCATCAGCACGCAGAACATCTGGACGCCTGAATTGGCTGCATGGACCGGGCTCACGCTGCCGGTACGGCCGGAACGCCATACGGTGCTGGCACTGGAGGGACCGCAGGCTTACACCTTCCAGATGCCGGTCTTCAAGGACCTGGCATCCAAGGGCATGCTCTACGGACGCAGCTATGGCGGGACCCAGATGCTGGTCTCCGAGGGGGTGGCAGGGGAAACATTGGCTACGCCTGATACGGAACAGGGCGACGTATCCCTGGACGCCATCGTCGAAATTGGCGAACAGGTGGCGCAGCGCTTCCCCAGCTACGAGACGGCCGGCCTGGCGACCTCCTGGACCGGAGTCTATGACGTCACTCCGGACTGGAATCCGGTATTGGGTCACCTGCCTGGCGTGGAAGGCCTGGTCGCCGGGTTCGGCTTCTCCGGTCACGGCTTCAAGCTTTCGCCGGCAGTCGGACAAGTGCTGGCGCAGTGCGCCCTGGGGCTGCCCACGGAGGTCTCGCTGGCGCCGTATTCGATCGAGCGATTCTCGACCGGAAAACTGCTGGTGGGGAAATACGGTTCGGGTGCGGTCTCCTGAGGAGCCCACGCTGTCATGCATTTGCTCCTGCTCGACGAAGTCAGGCCCCAGCCCTGGCGCAACGGCGGTGGCGTGACGCGCCCGCTGGTCAGTGCGCGTGAGGCTGGCACGGTATCCACAGGGCCTGCTAGTGCCGACTGGCGCCTGAGTCTGGCCGATATCTCCGCCGATGCCGAGTTCTCGGTCTTTCCCGGCATGCAGCGCCATGCCGTCCTGTTGGGCAGCGGGGCGGTCAGTCTGGCCAGCAATGGCGCCGAGCCAGTGTGGGTGCGACCCTTGCAGCCCGTCAGTTTTCCAGGTGAACCACGTTGGCATGCGCGCCGCGAGCCCGGCAGCCTGGAACTGCGCTTCCTGAATCTGATGGTGCGTCGTTCCGTCTTGCGCGGTGAACTGCAGGTGATCGAATGCCAGCGACAGGTCCATGCGGGGACCGCCTGGGCCTTGCTGCCGCTAGCAGGGCGCTGGCAGTTGTCGGGCGACGTCATCGTTGGTGCTGGGCAGCTGGCCTGGGACGAGGGGAACGGCGGATGCCTGATGCAGCCACTGCAAGCCGATGCCAGCGCGGTACTGGCGCTGGTTCATTCCATCTGATCAGGTCGGATGCCGGACCGTCCATGCTCCGCGCATCGCCTGGTTACATTTCTTATGAGGCAGATACGAAGCCATGAAAATACTAGTCGCAGTCAAACGGGTGGTCGATTTCAATGTCAAGGTAAGGGTCAAGTCGGACGGCTCGGGAGTTGATATCGGTGCCGTCAAGATGAGTATGAATCCCTTCGATGAAATCGCGGTGGAAGCTGCCGTGCGTCTGAAGGAAGCTGGAGTGGCCACGGAGGTGGTGGCCGTTTCCTGTGGCCCGGCTGCCTGTCAGGAGACCTTGCGTACGGCCATGGCCATCGGCGCTGACCGCGGCATTCTGGTGGAGTGCGCGCAAGAGCTGCAGCCCCTGGCCGTAGCCAAGCTGTTGCAGGCAGTGTTCATGCGGGAACAGCCGCGCCTGGTGGTGGTCGGCAAGCAGGCCATCGATGATGACAGCAACCAGACTGGCCAGATGCTGGCAGCATTGGCGGGCATGCCGCAGGCTACCTTTGCCTCCCAGTTGCAAGTGGCCGAAGATGAAGTCATTGCTACACGCGAAGTGGATGGCGGCCAGGAAACCATCGCCCTGAAGCTGCCCGCGGTAATCACGACCGACCTGCGGTTGAATGAGCCGCGCTACGTCACCCTGCCCAACATCATGAAGGCCAAGAAGAAGCCGCTGGAGGTGCTCACTCCCCAGGCGCTGGAGATCGACGTTGCGGTCGGGCTGACCACCCTGAAGGTGGCAGAACCGCCTGCTCGCAGCGCAGGGGTCAAGCTGGTGGACGTCGCCGCTCTGGTCGCCAAGCTGAAAAATGAAGCCAACGTCATCTGAGGACTATCCATGTCAGTGCTGATCATTGTCGAACACGATAACCAATCACTCAAGAGCGCGACCCTGCATGCCGTGACGGCGGCCAGGGAATGCGGTGGCAACATTACCTTGCTGGTCTGCGGCTGGCAGTGCGAACCAGTGGCCCAGGCGGCCGCGAAGGTGGCCGGGGTGGCGCGGGTGCTGGTAGCAGACGCGCCCTGTTTCGCCGATGGCCTGGCAGAGAATGTGGCGGTGCAGGTGGTCACGTTGGCCGGGGCATTTTCCCACGTCATGGCCACGGCGACAGCGACCGGCAAGAATGTCCTGCCACGGGTGGCGGCATTGCTGGACGTGGCGCAGGTCTCGGAAATCACCAGGGTGGTGGATGCGCACACCTTCGAGCGGCCGATCTACGCGGGCAACGTGATTGCCACCGTCAGGTCTTCCGATCCCATCAAGGTAATTTCGGTGCGTGCTACTGCCTTCGAGGCGGCGCCCCCCGAAGGAGGACATGCCATCATCGAGGCGATCGCCGCCGTGGGAGATACAGGTCTCTCGCGGCTGATCTCGCGACAGACCATTGCGTCAGACCGGCCGGAGCTGGCGTCGGCAAGGATCGTGGTATCCGGCGGACGTGGTCTCGGTTCCGGCGCGCATTACGCGGCGCTGCTCGAGCCGCTGGCCGACAAGCTCAACGCGGCACTGGGTGCGTCGCGTGCGGCAGTGGATGCCGGCTATGTGCCCAACGATTACCAGATCGGCCAGACTGGCAAGGTGGTGGCGCCGGAGCTGTACATCGCCGTCGGGATCTCGGGCGCGATTCAGCATCTGGCGGGGATGAAGGATTCGAAGGTCATTGTGGCGATCAACAAGGATGCCGACGCACCGATCTTCTCGGTTGCCGATTATGGCCTGGTGGGAGATCTCTTCGAGGTATTGCCTGAACTGGTTGCGCAGCTGGGATAAGGCGATGACGATACAGAACGTGCTCGCACAATACGGCCCTCGCGAATCCATGGAATACGACGTGGTCATCGTCGGCGGCGGTCCAGCCGGGCTGTCGGCAGCGATCCGCCTCAAGCAACTGGCTACCCAGCAACATCGCGAGGTCTCGGTCTGCGTGCTGGAAAAAGGCAGCGAAGTCGGGG
>NZ_AEEC02000050.1 GCF_000300975.2 Herbaspirillum frisingense GSF30
TGATCGACCTTGATGGTATCGCCGACCTTGACCATCACCTCAATGACTTCGACTTCCTTGAAATCGCCGATGTCCGGGACTTTTACTTCGACTTGACTCATCTGATGCGCTCCGTTGTTCTGTTCCCTGGCCCAGGGCCGGGAGGGATATTCGCAGTAGGGAAGGTGCTGCCGCAAAGCCATTGCATCTTAAGCGATCTGGCTGCGGCCCTTCCCGTTTTTGTGGCAGTGCCGGACACGACACATCCCCGCGATCAGCAGACTGAGGCGGGGATGGTCGGTCGGGCGGTCCTTACACGGTCACCGGGTTGGGCTTGTTGGGATCGATGCCGTACTTGGCGATGGCCTGGGCCACCACTTCGGGCTTGATCTTGCCTTCATCGGCCAGCGACTTCAGGGCAGCCACGGTGACGAAGTGGCGGTTCACCTCGAAGAACTCGCGCAGCTTGGCGCGGGTATCCGAGCGGCCGTAGCCATCGGTGCCCAGCACCTTGTAGGAGCGGCCCTTGGGCACGAAGGCGCGAACCTGCTCGGCGTAGGTGCGCATGTAGTCGGTGGAGACCACGATCGGACCTTCGGTACCTTCCAGCGATTGCTCGAAGTAGCTCTTCTTGGCGGTGTCGGCCGGGTGCAGCATGTTCCAGCGTTCCACGTCCTGGCCTTCGCGGGCCAGGAGGGTGAAGGACGGTGCGGACCAGACGTCGGCGTCGACCTTCCAGTCGTCGCGCAGCAGTTCGGCGGCGGCGATGACTTCGCGCAGGATGGTGCCGGAGCCCAGCAGTTGCACGCGCAGCTTGTTTTCCTTGCCGCCTTCGTTCAACAGGTACAGGCCCTTCAGGATGCCTTCTTCCTGGCCTGCCTTGATACCCGGGTGGGCGTAGTTCTCGTTCATCACGGTGATGTAATAGAACACGTCCTCCTGGTTGGCCACCATGCGGCGCAGGCCGTCATGGATGATCACGGCGACTTCGTGGGCGAAGGTCGGGTCGTAGGGGATGCAGTTCGGGATGGCCGAAGCGAACACGTGGCTGTGGCCGTCTTCGTGCTGCAGACCTTCACCGTTCAAGGTGGTACGACCGGCGGTGCCGCCGATCAGGAAGCCACGGGCGCGCATGTCACCGGCTGCCCATGCCAGGTCGCCGATACGCTGCAGACCGAACATGGAGTAGTAGGTGTAGAACGGGATCATCACGCGGTTGTTGGTCGAGTACGAGGTCGCCGCAGCGATCCACGAGCTCATGCCACCGGCTTCGTTGATGCCTTCCTGCAGGATCTGGCCGGCCTTGTCTTCGCGGTAGTACATCACCTGGTCCTTGTCGACCGGTTCGTACAGCTGACCGACCTGGCTGAAGATGCCGATCTGGCGGAACAGGCCTTCCATACCGAAGGTGCGGGACTCGTCGACCATGATGGGCACCACGCGCGGGCCCAGGTTGGGGTCGCGCAGCAGCGCGGTCAGCACGCGGGAATAGGCCGCGGTGGTGGAGATTTCACGACCTTCGGCGGTCGGCTCCAGCATGGCCTGGAAGGCCGACAGTTCCGGCACCGGCAGCTTTTCGTCAGCGTGCGGGCGACGTTGCGGCAGGTAGCCGCCCAGGGCCTTGCGGCGCTCGTGCAGGTACTGCATTTCCGGGGTGTCGTCGGCCGGCTTGAAGAACGGGATGCTGGGCAGCTCGGCGTCCGAGATCGGCAGCTGGAAGCGGTCGCGCATGGCGCGGATGGCTTCGTCGTCCAGCTTCTTGGTGTTGTGCGCGGTGTTGCGCGCTTCGCCGGCCTTGCCGAAGCCATAGCCCTTGATGGACTTGGCCAGGATCACGGTGGGCTGGTCCTTGGAATCCTGCGCGACCTTGAAGGCAGCGTAGATCTTGTGCGGGTCGTGACCGCCACGGGTGAGGCGCCAGATATCGTCGTCCGACATCTTGGAGACCATTTCTAGCAGCTTGGGATGCTTGCCGAAGAAGTGCTTGCGCACGAAGGCGCCGTCCTTGGCCTTGTAGTTCTGGTACTCGCCGTCGACGGTTTCCATCATCACCTTCTGCAGGATGCCGTCCTTGTCCTTGGCCAGCAGCTCGTCCCAGCCGCTGCCCCAGATGACCTTGACCACGTTCCAGCCGGCGCCACGGAAGTCGGACTCCAGTTCCTGGATGATCTTGCCGTTGCCGCGCACCGGGCCGTCCAGGCGCTGCAGGTTGCAGTTCACCACGATGACCAGGTTGTTCAGTTTTTCACGACCGGCCATGCCGATGGCGCCCATCGATTCCGGTTCGTCCATCTCACCGTCGCCGCAGAAGGCCCAGACCTTGCGGTTGTCGGTCTTGGCAATGCCACGGGCGTGCAGGTACTTCAGGAAGCGCGCCTGGTAGATCGCCATCAAGGGCCCCAGGCCCATGGAGACGGTCGGGAACTGCCAGAATTCCGGCATCAGCTTGGGGTGCGGGTAGGACGACAGACCGTGACCATCGGCTTCGCGGCGGAAGTGGATCAGCTGGTCTTCGGACAGGCGACCTTCCAGGAAGGCGCGAGCATAGATGCCGGGCGAGGAGTGACCCTGGATGTAGAGCAGGTCGCCGCCGTGATCTTCAGTCGGGGCGTGCCAGAAGTGATTGAAACCGATGCCCAGCATGTTGGCCAGCGAGGCGAAGGAAGACAGGTGACCACCCAGGTCGCCGTCCACGCGGTTGGCCTTGACCACCATGGCCATGGCGTTCCAGCGCATCCACGAGCGCAGGCGCTCTTCGTATTCCAGGTTGCCCGGGCAGTGCTCGCCCTGGTCGGCCGGAATGGTGTTGACGTAGGCGGTATTGCTGGAGAAGGGAATATGGGCACCACGACGGCGGGCCAGATCGACCATGCGTTCCATCAGGTAGTGGGCACGATCCGGGCCTTCCTTTTCGATCACTGCTTCGAGGGCGTCGAGCCACTCCTGGGTTTCCATCACATCGGGATCGTTGGCGGCCTGCGCCAGAACTTGATCGATTTGGGCTGACATGTCATGTCTCCTGGTTGTTGAGAGATCCGTCCGGTCGGATAGACCTGGCGGGTCGGTCGGTTCATTCGGTACGCTGCCGCCGGCAAGTGATGCAGGAAGACCATTCCGTTGCCTGTGCTACAACCCTTCCCGGCCCGCGGGGCAAGGCTTTGGAGGCGGAACAGGCTTAAATGTACGGTCTTCCAGCCGTGTGGACGACGAATTTTATCAGGGAATTTTCGATTTTCAAATTACGATAATCGATTTCATAATGCGAAAATATGCTGCAAAGCGGCATGAACAGGCGCTTTGCGGGCCTCGTATTTTTACTGTATCGCCTTGGGAGAGGGGTTTTCTTGCCCTGTTTGCAATGCGGCAAAGTGGCCTGAACTACCTGAAAAATCAGGGTTGGCCGTGTTGACGTGAAGCAAATGGATTCACCTGCTGAGCTTGCCAGCGGCAATCACATTCCGCCACGACCAGCCCGATCGCCGGCCGTAACAGAATTACGCTACAGAACTTGCTCTATATAAATGAAGCGATGTTCAGATCGCGATATTGCCCAGTGTGCTGGCGCGATAGGCGGCGACAAAGGTATCGAAGTCGCCGATCTGGGTACGCTCGATGTCGCGCTGCGCATCCAGCGAGGCCTGGGCGATGGCCACGAAGTCAGTCGTCTTGGCGGCCGACAGCGGCCGGGCGCGCAGCTGCTCGGCCTGGCGCCGGCTGTTGGCCAGGGTGAAGCCGGGGAAGGAGTTGCCGGCGGCGCGGATTTCACGCAGCACCTGGGCCGACGGGGTGGCATCGGGATCGGCCAGCTTGCCGCGCTGCACGGCCAGGCTGTCGCGATGCTGGCTGCCGCCCAGTTGGCGGTCCAGCAGTTCGGCCACCGGTGCCATGCGGTCCAGCAGTTGCTCGCCCCAGTCCTTGAGCAGGATGGATTCGCCCTTGAACTGCAGGTGCAGGCCGGGACGACGACCTTCCTTGACGGTGGCGAGGAAGTTGGCGCGGTTTTCCACGCCCTCCTCGTCCGAGGTCAGGCAGCTCGATTCCAGCGCCAGGAAGTGCAGGAACACGTCCAGGAAGCGCGCTGCCTCCAGGCCGATGCCCAGCGGGTTGAAGGGATCGATGTCCATGCAGCGCACTTCCACATACTGCACGCCGCGCGCCGACAAGGCCTGCACCGGGCGTTCGCCGCTGTTGATGACGCGCTTGGGGCGGATCGAAGAGTAGAACTCGTTTTCGATCTGCAGGATGTTGGTATTGATCTGCACCCACTCGCCATCGCGCTTGGTGCCGATGGCCTCATAGGGCGGATACGGTTCGCTGACCGCATGCGAGAGGCTACGGATGTAGGCCGGCAGGTTGTTGTAGTGCGGCGTGATGTTGGCCTGGGCGTGGTTCTGGTAACCCAGGTCGCTCATGCGCAAGCTGGTGCCGTAGGGCAGGAAGAGCGTGTCCTCGGACAGCGTCTCCAACTGGTGCGCACGACCGCGCAGGAAGTTGGTGGCCACCGCCGGCGAGGCACCGAACAGATACATCAGCAGCCAGCTGTAGCGACGGAAGTTGCGGATCAGGGCGATATAGCGCTCGGACTGGTAATCCCGGCGCGACAGCGTGGGGTCGACGGTGTCGTCCTCGTCGCGCAGCACTTCCCACAGGTCTTCACTCACCGAGAAATTGTAGTGAATACCGGCGATGCATTGCATGGTGCGGCCATAGCGCAGCGCCAGGCCGCGCCGGTAGACATGCTTCAACATGCCGATGTGGGAACTGCCATACCAGCCAATGGGAATCTCGTCTTCCGGCGGCAGCACGCAGGGCATGGAGGCATTCCACAGCAGTTCACCCTCCAGCTTGGTATAGGCGAAGCGATGGATTTCATCCAGGCGCTGCAGCGCATCGGCGATGTCGGGCATGGCCGGGGTGATGAACTCCAGCAGCGATTCCGAATAGTCGGTGGTGATCAGATCATTGGTGAGGGCCGAACCCAGCGCCGGCGGATGCGGCGTGCGGGCCAGATTGCCCTGCTCGTCCACCCGCAGCGTCTCCCGCTCCACACCGCGCAAGCCCTGACTCAGCAACGCAAGATGTTGCGGCTGGGAAAGCTGTTGCAGGCGGCGGGTGAGGAGATCGGTCATGCGCAAATCCTTGTAACTAAAGGGGAACTGTGAGGCTGCTGCGGTGAGGCTGCTGCGTTTGGTTGCGGGAGCATAACCGAAATTGAACATTCCCGTCGTACGCTGCCCCAAAAGCGATTGTCGCCCAAAACCATCTGTTTTTATTTCAAAACAAACAACATGTGACCAGCAGCGCACATGTCACTCCGTCCCCGGCCTGGCTTTATAATCACGGGTTCCGGCGCACCGCGCCCCAGTCGCCCCGGCTCGCCCGGGAGCTTTCTTCCTAGTCCTGCCTTTTTTTGCCTTCATTGCCATGTCTGCCCAACTGATCGACGGAAACCTGCTCTCCCAACAACTGCGCGCCGATGTCGCCAAGCGCGCCGCCGCCCTCACCGCCCAAGGCAAGCAACCCGGCCTGGCCGTGATCCTGGTGGGCGACAGCCCGGCTTCCCAGGTCTACGTGCGCAACAAGGTCAAGGCCTGCCAGGACAATGGTCTTCACTCCGTGCTGGAAAAATATGAAGCCACGATGACGGAAGCCGAACTCCTGGCCCGCATCGACGCCCTCAACCAGGACCCCAAGATCAACGGCATCCTGGTGCAACTGCCGCTGCCGGCCCACATCGATTCGCACAAGGTGATCGAAGCCATCGCCCCGGAAAAGGACGTGGACGGTTTCCACGTCAGCAATGCCGGCCTCCTGATGACAGGCCAGCCGCTGTTCCGCCCCTGCACCCCTTATGGCGTGATGAAGATGCTGGAATCCATCGACTATCCGGTCCGCGGCGCCAATGCCGTGGTGGTGGGCGCCTCCAACATCGTCGGCAAGCCGCAGGCCATGTTGCTCTTGCAAGCCGGCGCCACCGTCACTATCTGTAATTCCAAGACCCGTGACCTCGGCCACCACACCCGCCAGGCCGACATCCTGGTGGTCGCCACCGGCAAGCGCAACATCGTCACCGCCGACATGGTCAAGCCCGGCGCCGTCGTCATTGACGTCGGCATGAACCGCGATGACAACGGCAAGCTGTGCGGCGACGTCGATTTCGCCAATGCCCGCGAAGTTGCCGGCTGGATCACCCCGGTGCCGGGTGGCGTGGGTCCGATGACCATCACCATGTTGCTGGTCAACACCATCGAAGCTGCAGAACGACCCTAAAACCGCATCACCTCCCGAGGGCGCCACGCCGGCGGGAGGCTTCAGAGAAACGAGAATCCATGACCACCACCGACATCGCCGCCAATCCCCTGCTCGACTTCTCGGGCTACGCCCAGTTCGACGCCATCGCCGCCGAGCACGTCACCCCGGCCCTGGACAAGCTGCTGGCCGATGCCAGCCGCCTGGTCACCGAACTGGAAGCGCCGATGGCCGAAGTCACCTGGGACAATTTCGTCGAACCGCTGGAGTCCGCCACCGAAAAACTGGGCCGCGCCTGGAGCGTGGTGGGCCACCTGAATTCGGTCATGGATACGCCGGCCCTGCGCGCCACCTACAACGAGAACCAGCCGCGCCTGGTGGAATTCTGGACCTCGCTGGGCCAGAACCTGGCGCTGTTCGAGAAGTACAAGGCGCTGCAGACCAGCCCGGCCTTCGCCTCCCTGTCGGCCGCACGCCGCAAGGTGGTGGACAATGCGGTCCGTGATTTCCGCCTTTCCGGCGCCGAACTGCCGGAAGAGAAGAAGGAACGCTTCGCCGAGATCCAGGAAAAGCAGGCCATGCTGACCACCCGTTTCTCGGAAAACGTGCTGGACGCCACCAATGACTTCGGCCTCTTCGTCGAGGACGAAGCCGAACTCTCCGGCCTGCCGGCCGACGTCAAGCAGGCCGCCCGCGCCGCTGCCGAGAAGGATGGCAAGCCCGGCTACAAGTTCACGCTGCACTTCCCGTCCTATTTCCCGGTGCTGCAATATGCCGACAACCGCGCCCTGCGCGAGAAGATCTACCGCGCCAACGCCACCAAGGCCTCCGAGCTGGGCGCCAAGCCGGAATGGGACAACAGCGGCAACATCGACCAGATCCTGCAGCTGCGCAAGGAAGAAGCGCAATTGCTGGGTTACGCCAACTTCGCCGAGGTGTCGCTGGTGGCCAAGATGGCCAAGTCGCCCTCGGAAGTGATCGCCTTCCTGGAAGACCTGGGCCAGCGCGCTCGCCCCTTCGGCCAGAAGGATTACGAAGAACTGAAGACCTTCGCCCGCGAAAAACTGGGCCTGGAAGAGCTGAAGGCCTGGGACAGCACCTATGCCTCGGAAAAGCTGCGCGAACAGCGCTACGCTTTCTCGGAGCAGGAAGTGAAGCAATATTTCCCCGAGCCCAAGGTGGTGGGCGGCCTGTTCCAGGTCGCACAGCAACTGTTCGGCGTACAGATCAAGCCCGATACGGCCCCGGTCTGGCACAAGGACGTGAAGTTCTTCCGCATTGAACGCGACGGCCAGCTGGTCGGCCAGTTCTATCTCGACCTGTATGCCCGCTCCGGCAAGCGTGGCGGCGCCTGGATGGATGACGCCCGCGCCCGCCGCCTCACCGCGCAAGGCGTGCAGACCCCGATCGCCTACCTGGTCTGCAACTTCACCGAACCGGCGGTCGTCGATGGCGTGGCCAAGCCGGCCCTGTTCACCCATGATGAAGTGATCACCCTGTTCCACGAGTTCGGCCATGGCCTGCATCACATGCTCACGCAAGTCGATGAAGTGGGTGTCTCCGGCATCTCCGGCGTGGAATGGGACGCGGTGGAGCTGCCCTCGCAGTTCATGGAAAACTTCTGCTGGGAATGGGACGTGCTGCAGCAGCTGACATCCCACGCCGAGACCGGCGAACCGCTGCCCCGTGCGCTGTACGACAAGATGATCGCCGCCAAGAACTTCCAGTCCGGCCTGCAGATGCTGCGCCAGGTGGAGTTCTCGCTGTTCGACATGCTGATCCACCATGAATATGAAGTCGGTGGCAGCCAGAGCGTGCAGCAACTGCTTGACAGCGTGCGCGACCGCATCGCCGTGATCCGCCCGCCCGAGTTCAACCGCTTCCAGCATTCGTTCTCGCACATCTTTGCGGGCGGCTATGCAGCCGGTTACTACAGCTACAAGTGGGCCGAGGTGCTGTCTGCCGACGCCTACAGCGCCTTTGAAGAAGCCGCGGTGACCGGCGGCAACGTGATCTCGCTGGAAACCGGACGTCGCTTCCAGCAGGAAATCCTGGCCGTCGGTGGCTCCCGCCCGGCCATCGAGTCCTTCAAGGCCTTCCGTGGCCGCGAGCCCAGCATCGATGCCTTGCTGCGGCATAGTGGCATGGCGGCCTGAGTCGCTGACGAACGGCTTCGCAAGACGGCCAGCACGGCCCGCCCCGATGGCGGGCCGTTTTTCTTTGGCCTGGCCGCCGCCGCGGATGGCATGCTGCAGCGCGAGCCACTATACTGGCGGGATGACCCGAATCGATTTCCACAGCAACGTCCCGCAAAAGATCGCCTACGTCTGCCGACTGGTGCGCAAGGCGCGTGCGTCCGGCGCCATGCTGGTGCTGCGCAGTCCCGACCGCGCCGAACTGCAACAGCTGGACCAGGCGCTCTGGAGCTTTTCCGAGCAGGATTTCCTGCCGCACGTGATGGCCGGCGATCCGCTGGCAGCACAGACGCCCATCATCCTCACCGGCGACGACGCCGCCGAATTGCCGCATCACCAGATACTGATCAACCTCGGCACCGATACGCCGGCCCATTTCGCCCGATTCGAACGCTTGCTGGAAATCATTTCCGCCGACGACGCCGACAAGGCCGCCGGCCGCGACCGCTATCGTTTCTACAAGGAACGCGGCTATCCGCTGTCGCACCATGTGGCGGCCTGAGCCCCACGCTCCAGACATGAACCACGACGACAACAGCATCCCCCTCCTCACCGAGATCATCCCGCTGGCACCGGCTGCCCCGGCCGCGCAGGATTACGCCGCGCCGATGCAACCGGGTGCCTTTCACACCCAACCTGCGGCCACCCACTATCAGGCGCCCGCGGCTGCAACGCCCATGATGTCGCCCATGGCCCCACCCTCCCCGCCGCCCCCGGTCACGCCGGCGGCCGAGCAGTACCGCCAGTGGGAACAGGAAATTCGCGAAAACGTCCTGCAAAGCCTGCTGGAGCGCGTCGATACCGTGCTGCACCAGCATCTGCAGGACCAGATGGCGCTGGCGCTGGACCATCTTTCCGATATCGTGATGCAGCGCGTCAGGGAAGGCCTGCGCGACGCCCTGGCTGAAACGGTGGAGCGCGCCGTGGCCGAAGAGATGGCGCGCTTCTCGTCTTCAAAAAAGTAAATCTGAATGGATTTTTCTTTTCATTTTGAATAAACCATCTGCATTCGGCTTTTGATTCACAAAAATTCTGCCCAGTATTGATTACATCGGCAATCACGCTTTTCTTACAATGCTTGCATTGTTCGCATCGTCCAATGGCGGTGTGAAGTCCGAAAAACACCAGCAAGTTCATGCAAAACCGGGAGAGTGGGATGAAAGTGATCGTATTGGGCGCAGGCATTATCGGAACCGCTTCCGCCTGGTTCCTGAAGAAGCAGGGCTACGACGTCACCGTCATCGAACGCCAGCCCGGCGCGGCGCAGGAAACCAGCTTTGCCAACGGTTGCCAGATTTCGGTGTCGCACGCCGAACCCTGGGCCAACCCGGCCGCCCCGATGAAGGTGCTCAAGTGGCTGGGCAAGGAAGACGCCCCCCTGCTCTATCGCTTCCGCCCCGAATGGTTGCAATGGAAGTGGGCCGTGGCCTTCCTGCGCGAATGCACCGCCGCCCGTACCGACGAGAACATCCGCAACATCGTCGCCCTGTGCGAGTACAGCCGCCAGACCCTGCAGGCGGTGCGCGCCGAAACCGGTATCCAGTACGATCACCTGACCCGCGGCATCCTTCACTTCTACACTGAAGAAAAGGAATTCCAGGACTCCCTGCCGGCCGCCAAGCTGATGCGCGACCTGGGCTGCCCGCGCGAGTCCATCGGGGCCGACGAAGTGATCCGCATCGAGCCGGCACTGGCCTCGATCCGCAATAAGATCGTCGGCGGCGACTTCACCGCCACCGATGAATCGGGCGACGTCTTCAAGCTCACCACGGGCCTGGCCAAGAAGAGCGAGGAAGCCGGCGTCGAGTTCCGCTATTCCACCACCATCACCCGCCTGATCACCGAAGGGGCCGGCGCCGCCGCCCGCGTGACCGGCGTGGAGATCATCAACCCGGATGGCCGCCATGAAGTCCTGACGGCCGATACCTTCGTGGTCGCCATGGGCAGCTTCTCGCAGCAACTGGTCAAGCCGCTGGGCATCGACCTGCTGCTCTACCCAGGCAAGGGCTATTCGGCCACCTACAAGGTCATCAACCCGGATGCCGCGCCCAGCGTCTCGCTCACCGACGACGGCTACAAGCTGGTGGTTTCGCGTCTGGGCGACCGCCTGCGCGTGGCCGGTACCTGCGAACTCAACGGCTATGGCCGCGAGCTCAACACTACCCGCTGCGAGGCCATCACCCGCCGCACCCGTGAACTGTTCCCCGACGGCTGCGACTACGAGAACCCGACCTACTGGACCGGCCTGCGTCCGCTGACCCCGTCCAACGTGCCTTACGTGGGCAAGACCAGGTTCGCCAACCTGTACCTGAACACCGGTCACGGCACCCTGGGCTGGACCATGGGTTGCGGCTCCGGCCGCGCCATCGCCGAGATCGTCGCCGGCCGCGTGCCGGAGATCGATTTCGCCTTCACCGGCCTGCCGCGCTGGAACCGCGCACGCCAGGTGGTAACCCAGGCCGCCTGATCACAAAGCTTCAGCTTCCCGCAAAAGGACCGGAATTTCCGGTCCTTTTTTCATGCGCGTTTGATCTGGCGCATCGCCACCCCGGCATGAAGGAACATTCATATATAGCCGCGCGGGGCGCTTACAAATATGAACTTCCCCTTGGTGTAGAATCCCCGCTTGCTCTGCGTCGCTGCGGCTTGGCCGCAGTTTGTGCAGCCTCGGGGATTTCAGCTCATCAGCACGCATCTAGCGCCTTTCGGTCGCCTTTGCCGTTGATCCTTCCCGAATCGACCCCATCTGGACGAACATCCGTCACTGCATTTTCCTTCACTTGGAAAGGCAGGCAACATCAAAGGACCCTGCAATGAAGTGGGCAATAGTCTTCATCTATATTTTTTCCATCCTGTTCATCCACTTCCGTGGACGCGTGCGCCTGCCCTTCCTGCGCCAGTTCTTCGACCACTCGTCGATCATGTCGCCGATCAACCTCTTCATGTACGCCTTTTCGCGCGTGCCGGCGGTGCCGTATCCCGCCGTGAAGGAGTTCCAGGACCTGGCCCTCATCGACCAGAACTGGGAAGTGATCCGAGATGAGGCCGTGGCCCTGCGCGAAATGGCCAAGATCAAGGCCGCCGAAAAGAATGACGATGCCGGCTTCAACTCCTTCTTCAAGGCCGGCTGGAAGCGTTTCTACCTGAAGTGGTACAACGCCAGCCATCCGTCGGCCGAAAAGTTCTGCCCCAAGACGGTGGAAATCCTCAAGCGCATTCCCAGCGTGAAGGCTGCCATGTTTGCCGAACTGGCCCCGGGCGGCACGCTCAATCCGCACCGTGACCCGTTTGCCGGTTCGCTGCGCTATCACCTGGGACTGGTCACGCCCAACGACGACCGCTGCTTCATCGAGGTCGACGGCCAGCGCTACAGCTGGCGCGACGGCCAGAGCGTGGTGTTCGACGAGACCTTCATCCACTGGGCACAGAACGGCTCCGAGACGAACCGTATCATCCTCTTCTGCGATGTCGAACGTCCGCTGCGCTATCGCTGGGCAGAAGCCATCAACGGCTTCCTCGGTCGCACCATGATGACCGCTGCGGCCTCTCCCAACGAAACCGGCGACCAGACCGGACGCGTGAACAAGCTGTTCCGTTTCGTCTGGCTGGCCGGGCAATATCGCCGCCGCTTCAAGAACTGGAACAAGACCGTCTACAAGATCACCAAGTTCGGTCTCATCATCGCAGTGGCGCTGCTGATCATCTATGCCTGAGGCACAGAACGACGGCAGGACAGGCCTGCCAATGCGCAAATGATATAAACGAAATCGCCGGCCATTTGACCGGCGATTTTTTTATCGTGGATTCGCAAAATGTCGACTGCGATTGTCACTTGATGAGAGCTGAGCCGACTAATGCCGAGCTTTGCATCATCCGTCGCAAGCCCGCCTCCCGTATGGCTCCGCAGTGCAGCATGGGGACCTGGTCGAAAAGGAAAAATCAAAAGTCACGCAAATTCGTACGTAAGTAAAAATCAAATACAGCATAAAATTTCCATGCGGAAATGAAACGGTATTTTTCGATGATGAATTGTAGAAACTGCTTCATCCGAGCGCATACCAGCGTGTAAAATCTTTCTGCTTCCGTGCTAGCTTCATGGCGTGATTCTTGCATCCTGGCTGGGCCGCATCCCTCGGGGAGAGGTGCTGCGACCGGCTGCTGCCAACACTCGCCTCGTACTCATTGATCGCATGTAAGCGTCCGCTGCCGACCTCGCGGACCAAGCGCAAGCCGAGTACCGACCATACATAGAACAATGGGCTCATGCAGGACATCGACGACGAGATGAAAAAACCGCTGCTCAAGCATCTGGTAGAGATCACGGCCCATCGGGAGCATTCCCGCCTGGCCATCTCGGTCATCTCCGCGCTGTACCAGCTCACCGGCGTGCAAAGCATCCGCATGCTGGAAATCTTCACCATGCGCGACGAGCACTACGTGCAAGAGAAGATGGTCATCCGCGACGGCATCGTCCATACCATCGCCGAGCACACCAACGACGATCCCAAGGAAGCCCTGTCCTCCTATCCGGCCATGATGGCCTGCATCCGCAATCATCTGAACGAATACCAGGAAACCACGTCCGACGGCACGCATGTGCTGTGGCTGCCGGTGTGGCTGCACGGGAAGATGAACTCCTGCCTGGAACTGCGCAGCGAGCACGTGCTGGCACCGGCGACGATGGAAGTGATCCACGGCGTCTTCCACATCTACTGCAATTACCAGAGCCTGCTGGACTACAGCGAGCGCGATGCGCTCACGGGCCTGTTCAACCGCAAGACCTTCGACGAACAATTCACCCGCTACGCCTTCGCCATCGCCCCGCACGAGGCACACTCGATGGAGAAGGACGAGCGTCGCCACGACAGCAACGACGAGCCCAAGGGCCATTGGCTGGCTGTGGTGGACATCGATCACTTCAAGCAGGTCAATGACCGCTACGGCCACCTCTACGGCGACGAAGTGCTGATCCTGGTGGCCAACATCCTGCGCGCCTCGTTCCGCGCGCACGACCGCATCTTCCGCTTCGGCGGCGAGGAATTCGTGATCCTGCTACGCGCCACCACGCTTTCGGACGCCCGCAAGATCTTCGATCGCTTCCGCCAGAACGTGCAGGAATACGATTTCCCGCAGGTGGGCAAGGTCACCGTCAGCCTGGGCTTCGTCAACATCGCCCGCGAGACGCCGGTGGTGATCCTGGGCCATGCCGACCAGGCCCTGTATCACGCCAAGAAAAGTGGCCGCAACCGCATCTGCTATTACCAGGAACTGGTCAATTCGGGCGTGCTGCGTTCCGGCATCACCACCAACGATACGGTGGAATTCTTCTAGGGCCTCACTCGACAACGCCCTTGTCAGCCGGCCGCGCAAGCGGCTTTTTTTTCGCCTCGCACCGGCGGCATTGGCAGTCGGCAAGTTCATGCATAGTGCGCATCCGCTCATGTTTTAAAAGCATGAGACAGCACGGCAGCGCTTTCGTATGATCGCCAACGTTCGATGCTCACCGTACGAACTCATCCCGCGATCCGCTTGCAGACAAGCATCAGAAACGAAACAGAAGCGTGATCGCCCGTCGCTACCCCACGCGTACCAGGAGACCTATAAAAATGCAGCAGACACACTTCAAGAAAACCGGCGCCGTCCTGATCCTCTCGCTGGCCAGCGCCTTCGCGGCACAGGCCCAGGACAAGAAGCCCAACGTGGTCGTCATCGGCACCGGCGGTACCATTGCCGGCGCGGGCGCCTCCAGCGTCAACACTGCAGCCTATCAATCGGCCGTGGTGCCGGTGGACAAGATCATTGCAGCCGTCCCGGAGATTTCCAAGATCGCCAATGTGCGCGGCGAGCAGATCTTCCAGATCGGCAGCGAGAGCTTCAATGACGAGCGCCTGATCAAGCTGGGCAAGCGCGTCTCCGAACTGCTGAAGCAGGGCGACGTGGATGGCATCGTCATCACCCACGGCACCGATACCATCGAAGAGACCGCCTACTTCCTGAACCTGGTCCTCAAGAGCGAAAAGCCGGTGGTGGTGGTCGGCTCCATGCGTCCGGGCACCGCGCTGGGTGCAGACGGTGCGCTGAACCTGTATGACGCCGTGCTGGTGGCCGGCAGCAAGGAAGCCGCCGGCAAGGGCACGCTGGTGGTGATGAACGATGAAATCCACTCCGGCCGCGACGTCACCAAGAGCAACACCTTCAAGGTCGAGACCTTCCGCTCGCCCTACGGCCCGCTGGGCTACGTGGTGGAAAACAAGCTGAGCTTCTACCGCCTGCCGGCCCGCCCGCACACCACGCAGACCGAGTTCGACATCGACAAGATCAGCAGCCTGCCGCGCGTGGACATCGTCTACAACTACGGCAATGTCAGCCGTACCGCCTATGACGCCTTCGTCGCCGCCGGCGCCAAGGCCATCATCCACGACGGCACCGGCAACGGCAGCGTGGCCGAGCAGATCGTACCTGTACTGCAGGAAGTGCGCAGCAAGGGCGTGCAGGTCATCCGCGCCTCGCGCACCGGCAGTGGCGTGGTGATCCGTAACGGCGAGCAGCCCGACGACAAGTTCGACTGGGTAGTGACCGACGACCAGAACGCCCAGAAGGCGCGCATCCTGGCCGAACTGGCACTGACCAGGACCAACGATCCCAAGGAACTGCAGAAGATCATGTGGAAGTATTGATCTACTGATCTGATAACAGTTTGAAGCAGAGACGCATTGCACCAACCCCATATTCGGAAACGATATAAATCGTTTGTCGATTCAGGATATCAACTGCTTCTGTTGCTCCGGGCCCCGCTTAGGCGGGGCCTTTTTTCTGGCGCAGTGAAACGAGAATCCGGTCGTCTGTTCCTTGTCGTGGCGATAGAGCGGCTTTTTCCGTTCGCACAAATACGTTGGACAAGACTTGTGCAGACGCTCTTTCGTCAGCTTGCTCTCTCTGGGCGCACCTCTCCCGGCATGGCCGGAGGTGCTTCGAATGCTGTTTTCGCAAAAATGAATTGCCGCGCTGGCGGATTGTTGTCGGGCAGGGGCGCTCCTATCATTCCCCCTGTCGAGTTCGTATCGATCACAACATTTCCTGAAGAGGTAAATCATGAGTGCAGCAAAAAAAGTAGCCATCGTCACCGGCGCATCGCAAGGTATCGGCGCGGAAATCGTCAAGGCGTACCGCAAGCTCGGTTATCGCGTGCTTGCAAGCTCGCGTACGATCAAGCCATCGGATGATGCCGATATCATCACCGTCGCCGGCGATATCGGCGACCGATCGACCGCGCAACGCATCGTATCGGAAGCGGTTGCACGCTTCGGCCGCGTCGATACGCTGGTCAACAACGCCGGCATCTACATCGGCAAGCCATTTACCGAAAACACTGTCGAAGACTACAACGCCATCATGAACGTGAACATGGCGGGCTTTTTCCACATCACCCAGCTGGCCCTGACCGAAATCGAAAAGCAGGAAGGTGGTCACGTCGTCACCGTTACCGGCAGCATCGACAATGGCATGAGCGGCGGCGTGTACACCGGATTGGCCGGCCTGACGAAGGGTGGCCTGAACGCGGCAACGCGGGCGCTCGCCATCGAGTATGCGGAAAAGCGCATCCGCTTCAATGCCGTTGCACCAGGCGTCATCAAGACGCCGATGCACGCGGAAGAAAATCTCAAGTTCTTCGGTAAATATCATCCGCTGGGGCGCATTGGCGAAGCCGGTGAAGTCGCAAGCGCTATCACCTTCCTCGAGACCGCCGAGTTCATCACCGGGGAAATCATCCACGTGGACGGCGGCCAGCACGCCGGCCGGTAAGCGGCCATCCGGATGAAGGGCCCGCGCCATGCGCGTGGCTCGATGCCACTCCGCTGGGCAGCCAGATATTTCTCATGGTGGATGGCAATCCCCATGTTCTACAAGGAATCTATTAAATGCACACCACACACGTAGCCGACTACTTCAAGGCCCTGGCCAACAAGGATACGAATGGAATCATTCCGCACTTGTCAGAAGACATCGTCTTGCATGGACCGATCTTCCCCGACCCTACGGTCGGAAAAGAGGCTGTAGTCCAGATCCTGGGCGGGTTTCTGGCGACCATCGACTCGCTTGAAGTTAATCTGAGCTTCGCCTCGGATCGTGATGTCGCCGTATTTTTCAGCTTTACGTGTAATGACATTACCGTGAAGGGAAATGAACATCTCCACCTTGATGAGAACGGCCTTATCGATCATATCGAGGTAGCATGGCGCCCCCTTCCCGATGCCGTGCTGATTCAGGAGATATTCGCCAGCAAGCTGGGCTTCCAGGCCATGCGTCTCGTTCCGGCAATCTGAACATCATGGTCAACGCAAGCCTGCTGTCAAACGACGCCCCATTAAACAGCGCAGAGGATGTTTCGCCTTCGTTCGAACGTTATACGAAAGAAGTCTTGCTGGGCGATCTATGGCAACGTCCTCCGTTGTCGGTGCGTGACCGCAGCATCATCACCCTGTCGGTATTAATTGCGCGCAACCAGAGCGCTCAAATGCCGCACTACCTGAACGTAGCGCTTGATCACGGCGTGACCCCAGCCGAAGTCTCTGGAATGGTGGCACATCTTGCGTTTTATTCCGGCTGGGCAAATGCAGTAGCTGCGATCGACGTGATGCGCGCTGTTTTCGATCTACGCGGGCTGGATGCCGCCCAGCTTCGGCCGATCGATGCCAGACCACATCCCACCGATGATATGGACGAAGAGCGGCGCCATGCCGTGGTCATGCGCAAGTTTGGCCAGGTCGCGCCAGGCCTGGTGCAGCTCACCAGAGACATCCTGTTTCAAGACGTATGGCGCAGCCCTGAGCTATCGCTGCGGGACCGTTGCCTGATCACCATTTGCTCGGTCATTGCAACCGCGCAGACAGCGCAACTCGCCTTTTATGTCAATCGAGCGATGGATCAGGGAGTGACGCGGGCTGAGCTGTCGGAGCTCTTGACGCATGTTGCTTTCTATTCGGGTTGGTCGAGTGCATACACAGCGCTTGCCGTAGTAAAGGATGTCTTTGAGAGCCGGCCGGATTGACGGCGCTCATCAAGCCCAATTGCATTGGTTAATCGCTTTCCACTCACTCGAGGTACAGATCATGAAGTCAACACAAAAGGTAGCCATCGTTACCGGCGCATCCCAAGGCATCGGCGCCGAAATCGTCAAGGCGTATCGCAAGCTCGGTTATCGCGTGCTTGCAAGCTCGCGCACCATCAAGCCGTCAGACGACGCCGACATCGTCACAGTCGCCGGCGATATCGGTGACCGCCCAACGGCAGAGCGCGTCGTATCAGAAGCGCTTGCTCGCTTCGGTCGCATCGATACGCTGGTCAACAATGCCGGCATCTACATCGGCAAGCCATTCACGGAGAACACGGTGGAAGACTACAACGCCATCATGAACGTGAACATGGCGGGCTTTTTCCACATCACGCAGCTGTCGTTGGGCGAGATCGAAAAGCAGGAAGGCGGTCACGTCGTCACCGTTACCGGCAGTATCGACAATGGCATCAAAGGGGCCTACTCCGGATTGGCGGCACTGACCAAAGGCGGTCTCAACGCGGCAACACGGGCGTTGGCGATCGAGTATGCGGAAAAGCGCATTCGCTTCAATGCGGTTGCACCCGGCGCCACCAGAACGCCGATGCAAGCAGGGAAAGATCACGCCATGCTAGGCAAGTTTCATCCGCTGGGCCGCATCGGCGAAGCCGGCGAAGTTGCCGATGCGATTACGTTTCTGGAGTTGGCGACTTTCGTCACCGGCGAAGTCCTGCATGTAGATGGCGGTCGACACGCAGGTCGTTGAGCCACTGGAGGGCGTGGTCGCGCATCGACCGCAAGATCTGCAATCGCTGCAATGCCTAGCCGAAGGGGAAAACGCGGTCCCAATAGGGAGGCGACCCGATTGCTTCAACGAGGAAAGCCGATACCTCGCGTACCTTTTGCGATCGTAGTCGGTTTTCCGGCGAGAGAATCTGGATGTAGTGGGGGTCGGCATAGGCCGATATCTCCCAATCTGGAAGCAAAACCACCAGTCGTCCTTCCGTGAAACTGGCCGGCGAATAAAGCCATGTCGGCATCAGCACGATTCCGCGTCCCGCGAGTGCGGCATTGATCAGCACCTCGGAATTGTTGCTTCGTAACGGACCACCCACGACCAATGGCTCGAATGCTTCGCTGGATGAGCGCCTGAAGTGCCATCGCTGCGGTTCCCTCAGGCCTTTGTACAGCAGGCAATTGTGCTGCAGAAGGTCTTCCGGAGTTTCGGGGATACCGCGCGCCTCCAGATACTCCGGGCTTGCGGCGAGCACGTAGCGCAGGGCGCACACGCTCTTTCCGATCAAACCGGAATCGACAAGTCGTCCAACACGGATGGTCACGTCCGCGCCTTCCAGCACCGGATCGATGAAGGTATTGGTCAGAGTCAGTTCGACCAACAAATCCGGATACCTGCTTTGCAATTGGTTGACCAGGTGACAGACATGAAGTCTGCCCAGCGAATCGGGCGCATTGATCTTCAGCAGCCCGCGGATACCTTTATTCTTGTCCTCGAACTGGTCGGACGCGGAATCAAGAAGTTCTACGGCCGGTCGAACGTTCGAATAGTACCGCTGCCCCTGCTCGGTTAGGCGCACCGCGCGTGTGCTACGGTAAAAAAGCTGTTGCCCGAGTTCTGTTTCCAGTGATGAGATCGCACGAGATACCGACGATGCTGGCACCTCAAAATGACGTGCCGTTGCCAGGAAACTGCCGGTCGTGGCGACCATCATGAAATATCGTAATGTCTGGACGTGCATACCTGACCTTGTGGCTAATTCCCGGATTTTACCCTTCCCTGGCAGGCATATGAGCGCCACCCTCGCAGGACGACCATGGGTGCCCGGCACTGGCCAGCTCGAACAACAGAGGGACGGAATTTAACGCACTCTCGCAAGCTTTCGATTGCTGGACGAACCCGACCTCAGAAGTCCAGCTGCTCGACGCTGACACCCAATGCCACGGCAATCTTTTCCAAAGAACTCGGACGTAGCCTGATGCTGCTCTCCTGCTGCGCATAGGCCGACTGTGAAATACCGAGACGGTCAGCCACTTCGTGCTGCGTCAGCTTCAGATGTTCGCGCCAGCTGCGGATGGGCGTCCATTGATGCTCCACCATCATCGCCACCACTTCATGTGGAACATACTGCTCATCCTGGGACGGATGCTCCTTGAGGTAGTCGGCATAAGGAATGACGACGAAGGCCGGCTTTCCGTCCTGCCCGTTGATGATCTGGATGTTAGTAGGTGCGTTCATCGCGCTTGCTCACTTCCTCAATGGAAACAATACGGACATTTCCGTCAAGGTTGAAGAAAATCCGATAGTGGCCAACCCGGAGTCGATATTGCGAACGGTGTTTAGTCAGCGCCTTCACCTGCTGGCAATAAGGCATCAGTGCCAAACCTGCGGCGGCATCCTTGATCCTCACCTGATCGGGTCGGTTGATTTTCAGGAGCTGCTTGATCGCCCGTGGATGCCACTGAATCGAGTTCATGCGCTCTTATTATAAGTCCAATTATTAGTAATTTCGGAATTTATTAGACTTGGACTTATTTCCAGAGCCGAAGTAGCAGCTTGCCTGCTTCTCTCGCTCCCTGACAGCACATCCCTCGATCAACCGGCCTGGTCTCGAATAATGTCGCAGGGCAGCTAGGACAACACCGGCTCACTCACCTCCGCAATCAAGCGCACCGGAATCGACTTGGCCGCCGGCACCTTGCTACCCCGCGCATGGTGGAACAGCGGAATGAGGCGGTTCAGTTCGGGGAAGTAACCCATCACGCAGCCGACGGGGATATCGAAAGGCTCCACCCGCAGGTGATCCACGCGACGCTCCACGCCGTCGTCGGAGACCGTCTCGGCCGTGACGAAATCACCCGGCACCAGGCCCTGGGCCTGCATGTCGCGCAGGTTCAGCAGCAACACGCGGCGGGTCCCCCAGACACCACGGAAGCGATCATCCAGCGAATAGACGGTGGTGTTGAATTGGCTGTCGCCACGGGTGGTCATCAGACGCAGCACGCCAGGGGCATCGGCGGGCATGTCGGGGTCGGGCTCGAAGCTGTCGAAGGTCTTGAAGTTGGCGCGGCCATTGGGCGTCTTCCATTGCCGTTCACGCGCCGCCAGCGGGCGCGGGAAGCCGCCTGGGGTCCACATGCGACCGTTGAAGTCGCGGAAGATGTCGGGATAGGTGGCTTCGATGGCGTCGCGGATGCGGGCATAGTCGCCCACCCAGCCGTCCCAGTCCACCTGCGGGTTGAAGGGCAATAGCCGCTTGGCCAGCTCGGCGATGATGGCCGGTTCCGAAAGCAGATGCGGCGAGGCCGGTTCGACGCGCCCGCGTGAACCGTGCATGCAGCCGGTGCTGTCTTCCACCGCCACGGCTTGCTCACCGCCGCGCTGGCGGTCGATCTCGATGCGGCCCAGGCAGGGCAGCAGGTAGGCCGTCTTGCCGTGGATCACGCAGGAGCGGTTGAAGTGCGTCACCACTTGTACGGTCAGGGGGAGGTTGCGCCAGGCCGGCTCCATGACGCCATGGTCGGGGATGGCGCGCACGAAATTACCACCCAGCATGAAGAAGGCCGACAGCTCGCCGTCACGGATCTTCTCGCAGACTTCGACCGTGTTGAGCCCCTTCTCCATCGGTGGCTCGAAGTGATACAGCGCGCGCAATTTGTCATTGGGAACCATCTCCGGTTTTTCCGTGATGCCGACGGTGCGCTGCCCCTGCACGTTGGAATGGCCACGGATCGGGCAGATGCCGGCGCCGGGCTTGCCGATGTTGCCGCGCATGAGCAGGAGATTGGTCAGCATGTGGATGGTGCGCACCGCTTCCCGGTGCTGGGTCACGCCCATGCCATACATGAGCATGGCCCGGCCAGCGCCGGCATAGGTGTCGGCGGCCAGTTCCAGTTCGGCGCGCGACACGCCGGCATGCCGCTCGATCTCGCTCCACGAGGCAGCCCGTGCGGCGGCTGCAAATTCGTCGAAGCCACTGGTGTGCTCATCGATGAATGCCTGGTCCAGGAGGCGCGGCAAACCTTCGGCCTGGGCCCGGTCATCGCGCTCCAGGATGCGCTTGGCCATGCCCACCACGGCCGCCGTATCACCACCTATGCGGATCTGCACGTATTGCGAACTGATGTCGGTATGCGCAGGCGTGATCATTTCCTTGGGCGATTGCGGATTGACGAAGCGCTCCAGACCGCGCTCGCGCAAGGGGTTGAAAGTGATCACGGGGACCCCGCGCTTGCGCACCTCTTCCAGCGGATGCAGCATGCGCGGGGCGTTGGTGCCGGTGTTGTGGCCGAAGAAGAGGATGCAGTCGGTGTGCTCGAAGTCTTCCAGCCTGACGGTGCCGACCGGCACGCCGATAGTCTGCGGCAGGGCCACGGAAGTGGATTCGTGGCACATGTTGGAGCTATCGGGCAGGTTGTTGCAGCCATACATGCGGGCCATCAACTGGTACAGGTAGGAGGTCTCCAGCGACGCCCGGCCGGAGGCATAGAACACCACCTTCTTCGGATCCATCGCGCGCAGCCGGGCGGCGATGTCGTCGAATGCCTCTGACCAGGTGACGGGCAGATAGCGGTCGCTGGCCGGGTCGTATTTCATGGGCTCGGTGACGCGGCCGGTGGATTCGAGTTCGAGGTCGTTCCAGCTTTCCATCTCGCTCACCGTGTGGCTTGCGAAGAACGCCGGGGTGGCGCGCTTGCCGGTGATTTCCCAGGCGGTGGCCTTGGCGCCGTTCTCGCAGAACTCGAACAGGTGCGGGTCGGCCGGCTTGGCCCAGGAACAGCTGACGCAGGCGAAGCCGTCGGGCTTGTTCTGCTTCATCAGGATGCGGGTGCCGGTGGCGATCACATGTTCCTGCTGCAGGATGGCGCCCAGTGCCTTGACCGAGCCCCAACCACCGGCGGCATTGTTGTATTCATCGAATCTGGCGTCTTCGGGAATGTCCTTGGTTTTCATATCGCCTCTCTGAGCGTTGCGTGCGACAGCGGCCTTCGCACGGGTATTGGCACGGGTGTCTGTTGCGCTGGCTTGCATGGGTGCTGCGTGGATAGCAGCAATGATGGAATTTGCCGGCCGGTTTGGCTGTAGGTGATGCACGGATTTACAGCGCGCACGATTCCTACAGAAACGGTCCGATCCTGGCCGGGCCTAATGAAGTCCTACGACAAACACAGCCGCACGCCGACATCGGCCCTCCGCAGCGCCGCGCATACTCGGTATCGTTGCGGCCCCTCCCGGGCTGCCTGAATCCTCTGAACCCCCTGAACCCGGCCCGGTCATCATGAATCGCCCTGCCCTCGCTGATCTACCCGATTGCCCTTCCCTGCCGGCGCAGCTGGAACAATTCATCGCACCCGCCCTGGCTGCTTGTGCGCACGAACAAGTGGCCGCGCTGGATGCGCGGCTACTGCGCCAGCTGGTGACGGCGGGGCTGGATCGCCTCCCCCTGCCCGGCCACGGTGAAACGCTGGCGCGCTGGCAGGCATTGGCAGCGGTGGCCCTGCATGATCTGTCGCTGGCCAAGCTCTACGAAGCCCATACCGATGCCCTGGCCATCCTGGCTGAAGCCGGCTACGCGCGCCCGGCACGTTCGATCTGGGGTGTCTGGTGCGCCCAGGGGCGTCCCGGCAGCCTCAGCATGCGCACGCCGGCAGCGGAAGACCATGTCCTGCTGGAAGGAGAAAAGCCCTGGTGCTCCGGCGCCGCCTCGGTCACGCACGCGCTGCTGAGCCATCGCGACGACGCCGGTCAGACCTGGCTGCTGGCGCTGGAACTGGGGCAGCGCGGGGTCGAGATCATCGAGGACGACTGGGCGGCCGTGGGCATGTCCGCCACGCGCACCGCTCGCCTGCGTCTGCACAATGCCAGCGCCCAACGGGTGGGCGGGCCCGGTTTCTATCTGGACCGCCCCGGCTTCTGGCAGGGGGGCATCGGCATTGCGGCCTGCTGGCATGGTGCGGCGGCGGCGTTGGTGGCGCTGCTGCGCGAGCAACTGGCGCAACGTGCCGACCCACATGCCCTGGCACGCCTGGGCAGTGCCGAATGCGCGCTGTCCACCTCGGCAGCCACGCTGCGCGAAAGCGCGGCGCGCATCGATGCCTTCCCGGGCGAGAACGCCATGCGTCATGCCTTGCGGTCCCGCCTCATCGTCGAACGCGCCTGCACGCAGATCATCAGCGACCTGGGCGCTGCGCTGGGCCCCCATCCTTATTGTGGCCAGCGGCGCAGTGCGCGCCTGCTGGCCGACCTGCCTGTGTGGCTGCGCCAGAGCCATGCTGAACGCGACCTGGCCGCCCTGGCCACATCCTGCCTGCAAGAGGAGTCCGCCCCATGCTTATTGTGAATACCCCCACACCCGTGCGGCGCAGCGCCGCCGCACACCACGCACGCCATATCGATGTCGTCCACGGCACTGCCGAAGAGGTCTGGCAATCCTGCCAGCGTCTGCATGCGTTGCCCGAGATCGAACTGTGCAAGCTGGTGCCACCCCGCTCGCGGGCGGTGATCCTGGCGCCGCATCCGGATGATGAAACGCTGGGCTGCGGCGGTCTGATCGCGCAGCTGGCGGGCATGATGCGGGAAATCGCGGTGGTGGCCGTCAGCGATGGTGAGCGCAGCCATCCCGATTCGTCCCCCCTGGCGCAGCGGCTGCCGCTGCTGCGGCCGGCCGAGAGCATGGCCGCGCTGGAATGTCTGGGCGCGGGGCAGGCCCAGATCCTGCGCGCCCGCATCCCGGACGGCCAGATCCGCCAGCACCGGCTGGAATTGAAAGCCTGGCTGATCGCCCAGCTGCGCCACACGGATATCGTCTTTGCCCCGTGGCGCCTGGACGGCCATCCCGACCATGAAACGGTGGGCGAGATCGCCGCCGAACTGGAACATGAACTGGGCTGCAAGCTGGTCGAAGTCCCGATCTGGGGCTGGCACTGGGCGCAGCCGCTGTCGGGCGACTTCCCCTGGGGCCGGGCACACAAGCTGGGCTTCGATGCCGACACCGCCCTGCGCAAGCGCCGCGCCCTGCGTTGCTACCACAGCCAGATCGGTCGCGACGGCGAGCGCGATCCGGTGCTGCCGGCCGGCGTGCTGGCGCACTTCGTGCGTCCCTACGAGGTGTTCTTCCTATGAGGAGCGGCGACAGCGGACACTTCGACCAGTTGTATGCGGCCAGTGCCGATCCCTGGAACACCAGGACCAGCTGGTACGAGCAACGCAAGCGTGCCATCGTCGCAGCGATGCTGCCGCGCCAGCACTGCACGGCCATCTTCGAGCCAGGTTGCGGCAGTGGCGAACTGACCTTGCAGTTGGCCGAACGTTGCGGGCATCTGGTGGCGTCCGACTTCTGTGAAGATGCGGTGCGCATCACCCGCGACAAGACCGCGCATCTGCCGCATGTCCACGTGCGTCGGCAGGCCTTGCCCGAGCAATGGCCGGCACCGGCGCAGGACATGCCGGAGTTCGAGCTGATCCTGTTTTCCGAGCTCTGCTATTACTTCGATGCGCCGCAGATGGCCGAGATTTCCACGCTCGCCGCAGGCAGCCTGGCACCCGGCGGCCATCTGCTGGCCTGCCACTGGAAGAAGGATTTCGATGATCGTCTGCTCGCCACCCGTCCCATGCACCAGTTGATCGACGCCCATGCGCGGCTCAAACGCCAGGCCTGCTATGAAGACGAGGACATCCTGGTCGACCTGTGGCGCAAGACCTGAATCCGTCCGACGCATTGATCTCATTGATCGGACGGTAAAAACAACGAGGAGAGGAGCACGTCATGATAGGCATCGTCATTCCCGCCCACGATGAAGAAGCCCTGCTGGAGCGCTGCCTGCAAGCGGTGCGCGAGGCCGCCGCGCATGACGATCTGCGGGGCGAGGAAGTGCGCATCGTGGTGGTGCTGGATGCCTGCAGCGATGGCTCCGAGAGCATTGCCCGCCGCCACCCGGTGAGCGTGCTGCCGATACAGGCGCGCAAGGTCGGCGTGGCACGCGCGCTGGGTGCCGATCAACTGCTGGCCCAGGGAGCACGCTGGCTGGCCTTTACCGATGCGGACACGCAAGTTGCCCCGGACTGGCTGGTGGCGCAGCTGGGGCTACAGGCCGATGCCGTCTGCGGCACCGTGATGCCCGATGACTGGCGCGGCCATCCGCCGGAGGTGCGGCACCGCTTCGCCCGTGACTATCTGGATCGCGATGATCATCGCCACATCCACGGTGCCAACTTCGGCGTCTGCGCGCGGGCCTATCGGCAGGCGGGTGGCTTCCCACCCTTGTCCTGCCATGAAGATGTGGCGCTGGTCCAGGCACTCCAGGCCATGGGCGCCCATATCGCCTGGAGTGCCCGTCCCCGTGTGAGCACCAGCACCCGGCCGCAGAGCAAGGCCCGCGGCGGTTTCGGCGACACCCTGCGCCAGTGGGCCGTGGAGGAATGCCCGGCACTGGCGCTGTCTCCTCAGCGCGGCTTGTCGTTGCCGCGCACCACCTGCTGAGCCTGTTCCAGGCTCACATGATGATCTTCGATGGTACTGACCAGCTTTTGCCGGCGCGCACGTGAGCCGAAATTGTTGGCGTAGATCCAGGTGAACTCGGCGCCCAGCAGGAAGATCTGCGCCGAGTAGTAGATCCACAGCAGCAGCAGCGCAAAGGAACCGGCCGCACCGAAGCCGGAGGTCATGCCGGTGCTGCCCAGGTACAGGCCGATCAGGTATTTGCCGATGATGAAGAGCACCGTGGTGGCGACCGCGCCGATCCAGACATCGCGCCAGGACAAGGTCACCCGCGGCATGAACTTGTAGATCATCGAAAAGAGCGTGGAGAACACCACGAAGGACAGCACGAAGTTCAGCAATTGCAGCATCAGCTGCCAGCCCTCGAACCAGCCCCCCCACCAGCGCCCCAGTGCCGCCAGCGCAGCGCTGACCACCAGCGAGATGATCAGCAGGAAGCCCAGCCCCAGGATCAGCCCGAACGACAGCAGACGGGTGCGGGCCAATTGCCATACCCCGCTCTTGCGCTTGACGGCCGGGATGCGCCAGATCCGGTCCAGCGCGCTCTGCAATTCCGAAAACACCGCCGTGGCACCGATGACCAGAGTCACCACCGAAATGCCGGCAGCGATCATGCCCTCGCGGGGCTGGCTGACCGACTTGAGCAAGCCCTGGATGGCAAAGGCCCCTTCAGTGCCGACGATATCGCGGATCTGGTTGACGATCTCGCCTTGCGCCGCATCGTGACCGAACAGCATGCCGGCCACGGCGATGGCGATCACCAGCATGGGGGCGATGGAAAAGATGGTGTAGTAGGCGATCGCCGCCCCCATGCTGGGGGCGAAGTCATCCAGCCACGCATTGATGGCGGCCACCGTCATCTGCCAGGCCTGCTGGCGCCGCGTGCCGCCCTTGATCATCTTGACCTCGGCGGCCGGGTCCAGATAGTCCGACGGCGCCGGTTCCAGACGTGCCTTGACGATGTCCATGCGGGCTGGCGCATCCGGCGGCAAGGCCTCGTCCGCCTTGGCTTTGGCCTTGGCTTGGGCCCTGGCCGCGCTGGCGCGCGCCGATCCCTTGCGCCAGGCGGCGATCAATGGCGTAGCCAGGGTCACCAGGCGCAAGGCCTGCTCCAGGCCTTGCGGAATGGCGTCATGAGCAGCGTGCGCGCCAGTGGCACGCCGCGTGGTCGCGGCCGGCGGCGCGGCGCGGGTGGCCTGCATTGGCGTTGGTGTCACCGACGTGCGACGCTGGCGTCGCTTGCGACCCAGCCAGATTCCCAGGCCGGCACTCAGCAATGCACCGGCGATGACGCCACCGGTGGCGCCGGCTGCTGGGCTCTGCCTGCCAGAAACAATGGAGCGTGTTGCCCCATCGGCGTGGTGGCTGGCATCGCTGGACGGCATCGCATCAGGGGCGCCGTCAGCGGGAGCGGCGGCAGCATGGCGGGCCGGATGCAATGGGGCGGGAGAGCTGCTCATGGGGACCTCGGCTGGGCATATTGTTATGCCATTGTGACCGATGCGCGTGAAGTAATGTTCCTTCGCCTTGTCGGCCCGTCCGGCCTTGTAGGAAGCCGCTGTCGGCGTGCCGGCAGGCGACGCGAAAACAGGGCGCATGGTATAAAGACAGTCTTTCGTGCAGCGGCCACTGCCCTCGTCGGCAACATCGCGCATGAACCAGATCGGCAGCATCCGGTCTGTCTGAATTCCCCCTGGCCGCAGCGCGTGCCACCGGTTCCGGCCCGCTGGGCTGAACCGGGCAGCGCCGGCCCTTCCCCCAACCTGACGAACGAGGATTGCCCATGTATAAGGACGTACAGCTTTTCATCAACGGCGAATGGACCGCCAGCGCTTCCGGTCGCACCATCGATGTCGTCAACCCGGCCACCGAGGAAGTGATCGGCAAGATCGCCCACGCTGACCGCGCCGACCTGGACCGCGCCCTGGAGGCCGCCAAAAAGGGTTTCGAGATCTGGCGCAACATGTCCGCCTTCGATCGCTCCAAGATCATGCGCAAGGCAGCCGACCTGCTGCGTGAGCGCGTCGACGAGATCGCCCGCCTGATGACCCAGGAACAAGGCAAGCCGCTGGCCGAAGCCAAGATGGAAACCCTGGGTGCGGCCGACACCATCGACTGGTTCGCCGAAGAAGCCCGCCGCACCTACGGTCGCCTGGTACCGGCCCGCACCCCGGGTGCCTACCAGATGGTGATCAAGGAGCCGGTCGGTCCGGTGGCGGCCTTCACGCCCTGGAACTTCCCGATCAACCAGGTGGTGCGCAAGCTGTCGGCCGCATTGGCGGCAGGCTGCTCCATCATCGTCAAGGCCCCGGAAGAGACCCCGGCCTCGCCGGCCGAACTGATCCGTGCCTACGCCGACGCAGGCGTGCCGGCCGGTGTCATCAACCTGGTCTATGGCGTGCCGGCGGAGATTTCGGAATACCTGATCCCGCATCCGGTGATCCGCAAGATTTCCTTCACCGGTTCCACTCCGGTGGGCAAGCAACTGGCGGCGCTGGCCGGCCAGCACATGAAGCGCGCCACGATGGAACTGGGCGGCCATGCGCCGGCCATGGTGTTCGATGACGTGGATGTGGACCTGGCCGCCAAGACCCTGGCGACGTCCAAGTTCCGCAATGCCGGTCAGGTATGCGTGTCGCCGACCCGCTTCCTGGTGCAGAAGGGCGTGTTCAACGCCTTCGTCGACAAGTTCGTCACCTATGCCGAACAACTGAAGGTCGGCAATGGCCTGGAAGCTGGCGTGAACATGGGTCCGGTGGCCAACAAGCGCCGCATCCCCGCACTGGAAGCGCTGATCGACGATGCTGTCTCCAACGGCGCGCAACTGCGCACCGGTGGCAAGCGCATCGGTGACAAGGGTTACTTCTTCCAGCCCACCGTGTTGACCAACGTGCCGCTGAGCGCACGCGTGATGAATGAAGAGCCCTTCGGTCCGCTGGCACTGATCAACTCCTTCGAGACCCTCGATGAAGTCATCGCCGAAGCCAATCGCCTGCCCTTCGGCCTGGCGGCCTATGCCTTCGCCAAGTCGGCACAGACCAAGCACGCACTGGCCGCACGTGTGGAAAGCGGCATGCTGACCATCAACCACCTGGGCCTGGCCTTCCCGGAACTGCCCTTCGGCGGCGTCAAGGACAGTGGCTATGGTTCCGAAGGCGGTACCGAAGCCATCGAGGCCTACATCAATACCAAGCTGGTGACCCAGCTGGATATCTGAGGGCTGGCACTCTGATGCAGTGATCGCCTGAGACGGCATTCAAGCATAACGGCGAACCTGCAAGGGTTCGCTGTTTTGTCTTGTGCAGCCGGATATTCGCGTTGGCGCTGGCACCGATGCCGTCCTGCTTATTCGTGCTTATTCCTCGCCGCCTGAGGGCGGCACCAGAATGTCGCGGCTGCCATTGCGCGACATGGCCGAGAGCACGCCGGCCGTCTCCATCTGTTCTACGAGCCGCGCCGCGCGGTTGTAGCCGATGCGCAATTGCCGCTGCACCGACGAGATCGAGGCGCGTCGTGTCTTGAGCACGAAGGCCACGGCCTCGTCGTAGAGCGGATCGGACTCCGGATCGCCCCCCTCGCCACCGGCGAACATGTCGGCCTGGGCCGTGTCCTCGGACATCGGCGGGGCCAGGATTTCCTCGATATAACGCGGCTCGCCAAAGGACTTCAGGTATTCCACCACGCGGTGCACCTCTTCGTCGGACACGAAGGCGCCGTGCACGCGCTGCGGGTATCCCGAGCCCGGCGGCAGGAACAGCATGTCGCCGTGGCCCAGCAGGGATTCCGCACCCATCTGGTCCAGCACGGTGCGCGAGTCGATCTTGGAAGACACCTGGAAGGCCACGCGGGTCGGGATGTTGGCCTTGATCAGGCCGGTGATCACGTCCACCGAGGGACGCTGGGTGGCCAGGATCAGGTGGATGCCGGCTGCCCGCGCCTTCTGCGCCAGGCGGGCGATCAGCTCTTCGACCTTCTTGCCGACCACCATCATCAGGTCGGCCAGTTCGTCGATCACGATCACGATGGTGGGCAGCTTTTCCAGCGGTTCCGGAGCGTCCGGCGTGAGGCTGAAGGGATTGGGGATCTTCTCGCCACGGGCGGCGGCTTCGTCCAGCTTCTGGTTGTAGCCGGCCAGGTTGCGCACGCCCAGCTTGGACATCTTCTTGTAGCGGCGCTCCATTTCGTCCACCGCCCAGTTCAGGGCATGGGCGGCCTCCCGCATGTCGGTCACCACCGGTGCCAGGAGGTGCGGGATGCCTTCGTAGATGGACAGCTCCAGCATCTTGGGGTCGATCATGATCATGCGCACTTCCTCGGGCGTGGCCTTGTAGAGCAGCGAGAGGATCATGGCATTGATGGCCACCGACTTGCCCGAGCCGGTGGTACCAGCCACCAGCATGTGCGGTGCCCGCGCCAGGTCGGTCACCACGGGTGTGCCGGTGATGTCCTTGCCCATGGCAATGGTGAGGTGGGACGACGACTTGCGGTAGGCCTGGGAATGGATGATCTCGGAGAGCTTGATCATCTGCCGGCGCGCATTGGGCAGTTCCAGGCCCATGCAGGTCTTGCCGGGGATGGTCTCGACCACCCGGATGGAGGTCAGCCCCAGCGCCCGCGACAGGTCCTTCATCAGGTTCACCACCTGGGCGCCGCGCACGCCCTGCGCCGGTTCCACTTCGAAGCGGGTGATCACCGGGCCGGCTTCGGCGCCCAGCACGGTCACGGGGACCTTGAATTCCTTGAGACGCTGTTCGATCAGGCGGCCGGTTTCCTGCAGTTGCTCGGGATCGATCTCGATGCGCGACTCGGGGACTTCGTCCAGCAGGTCCAGCGAGGGCAGCGGGATATCCACCCGGGGCTCGTCCTCGTGCTCGGGATAGACCCTGGCCACCGGCGCGGCCACGGCCGGCTGCGGTTCGGGCATGCGCACGGTGAAGGCCGGCTGCTGGGACGCCGGCGATGCTGGCGCTGCCGGATCGGGCAGCATGTCGAACCAGGGCGCATTGAAGGTGCCGAGGTCGATCGGTTCGTCATCGGCGGGCGAGAGCGCTTCCGGCTCCGACGCGGGCGCGACGGGCGCTTGTGCGGGTTCGGCCGGCGCCCAGGCTGCACCTGCCGGCGGCAGTTCGGGCGCGGTCGGCAGGTCGGGGATGAGCTGATCCTGCGGCGAGCTAGGCATCGGGGCCATCGGCACCACCGGCAACACCGGTACGATGGGCGCGGCCGGTGACGTCGGCCCCTGCAGACCATCGGCCTCGTGCAGGGAGCGCATCAGGCGGGTCGGGATCACATCGGCACGCTGTGTAGACCCGGTCGGCCCGGTCGGCGCTGCAGCCTGCGGCGCGGCGCGGCCGACGCTGCTG
>NZ_AEEC02000049.1 GCF_000300975.2 Herbaspirillum frisingense GSF30
GAGTGCGAGAGGTCGTCAAGCGTTGTCTGCCTAGGCGCAGCGACGCGCCGTAGTGGTGCTACGGCAAGGAGCTGCAACAACGGCAGGCGACGCTTGCCGGCCTCTCCCGGAGGGTTGCGCCCAGAAGGCGCGCTAGCGGCGTTGCACGGTAAGGCTGGTGGCACCACCACCAGCCTTGCCGCGCGCCTTGCCACCACGCCTTCTGGGCGCAACGCATCTCGCAGATTTAGTGTGAACAGGCCCTAAGACCGGTGCCTTCGGGCGATAACAACAGCATGGCCGGTCCTGCTTGCCCATCCATGCACCCAGTCCATCCCATGCCGAACACAGCACGGCGCCGCCACGCGGACGCCGGCACCACTTGAGGAGGTTTTCATGTCTTATTCCCCATCCGCCGCCGCCACAGCGGCGGCATCGGCAGGCGCGCCATCCAGCATGGATGTCACCTATCGCAAGATCGCCTGGCGCCTGATCCCGTTCCTGGTCTTTCTGTTCGTCCTGGCCTGGATCGACCGCGTCAACGTCGGCTTCGCCAAGCTGCAGATGCTGCAGGACCTGCAGTTCTCGGAAGCCGTCTACGGCCTGGGGGCAGGCATCTTCTTCATCGGCTACTTCCTCTTCGAAGTCCCCAGCAACCTGTTGCTGGAAAAGATCGGCGCCCGCAAGACCCTGGCCCGCATCACCATCCTCTGGGGCCTGGCCTCGATGGCGATGGCCTACGTCACCACGCCCACCAGCTTCTACATCCTGCGCTTTTTGCTAGGGATCTTCGAGGCCGGCTTCTTCCCAGGCGTTGTGCTGTACCTGACCTACTGGTTCCCGGCGCAGCGCCGCGCCCGCGTCAATGGCCTGTTCATGACCTCGTTCGCCATCGCCGGTGCGGTCGGCGGTCCGATTGCCGGCCTCATCATGAGCAGCATGGAAGGCGTGGGTCACCTGGCGAACTGGCAGTGGCTGTTCATCATCGAGGGCATCCCTTCCCTGCTGGCCGGCTTCGCCGTGCTGGCCTGGCTGCCGGAAAAGCCCGCCAACGCCAAGTGGTTGAGCGAGGCCGAGAAGAACGCCGTCACCCAGGTACTGGCTGCCGAAAACAGCGCACCGGGCAAGCACTTCTCCTTCAAGGACGCCTGCAGCAACTACCGCGTCTGGATCTGCGCTGCCGTGTATTTCTGCGTGGTCAGCGGCAACGCCACCATCGCCTTCTGGGCACCGTCCATCATCAAGGAAATCGGCGTCAAGGGTAACCTGCAGATCGGCCTGATCTCGGCCATCCCCTTCGTGGCCGGCACCCTGGCCATGATCTGGAACGGCTTCCACTCCGACAAGACCGGCGAACGCCGCATGCACAGCGCCATCGCCACCCTGATCGCCTGTATCGGCCTGATCGCCACCGGCATGAGCCTGGGCAACGCCACTCTGGCCCTGTGCTCGCTGACGCTGGCGGCGGTCGGCATCCTGGCGGCCTTCCCGGTGTTCTGGTCGATTCCCGGTGCCTTCCTGGCCGGCACGGCAGCCGCCGGCGGCATCGCCCTGATCAACTCCATCGGCAACCTGGCCGGCTTCGTGGCGCCCTACATGATCGGCGCATTGAAGACCAGCACCGGATCGCTGTCCTCTGGCCTGTACTTCGTGGCAGCGCTGGAATTCCTGGCCAGTTTCCTGGTGGTGGTGTTCGTCAGGAAGCACTGACACCCCACTGAACCAACTCCCCCAAGCGCAGTGCACATCACCCTTGAATCACCCTCGAATCACCCTTGAATCACCTGCAGGATAGACATCATGAAGCTGACCTTTACCCTCCCCGACCAATCTGCCCTCCAGGCCGACATCGACAGCCTGGTCATCGCCGGCTGGGCCGGCCGCGACATGGCGGCCATCGAACATCACATCGAAGAACTGGAAGCCCTGGGCATCTCCCGTCCCAGCGCAGTGCCGCTGTTCTACCGCGTCTCGGCCAACCAGCTGTCGCAGGCTGAACAGGTGCAGGTACTGGGCGAGGCCTCCTCCGGCGAAGTCGAGACCTTCGTCTTCAATGCCGGTGGCGAACTGTATGTCTCCATCGCCTCCGACCATACCGACCGCAAGCTGGAAGCCCATAGCGTGGCTTTTTCCAAGCAGGCCTGCGTCAAGCCGGTGGGCGCTGCCGCCTGGAAACTGGCGGACGTGGCCGACTACTGGGACGAGCTGGTAATCCGCTCCTGGATCGAAGAAGACGGCGCCACCGTGCTGTACCAGGAAGGCCCGCTGGCCTCGCTGCGCACCCCGTCCGATCTGATCGCCCGCTTCACTGACGGCAGCGCGACACTGCCCGAGGGCTGCGGCATGACCTGCGGCACAGTGGGCGCCATCGGCGGCATCCGCCCGGCCGCCTCCTTCACGATGGAACTCTACGATCCACGCCGTCAGCGTGCGCTGCGCCATCACTATGTCGCGCAGTCGCTGGCCGAAGTCGCCTGATCCCGTGGCCAGCCCTGCTGGCCATTTTTGTCTGATGCGGCAAGCAATGCGATACTGCCGGCTTGATTGGCCCTTATGCTCTTTTCGCTGCACCGCTCCTGTCGACCACCCCATTTTTCCATCATGCCGAGCACACTTTCCCAACTGGCCGCCGACCTCGATGCCGGCCGCATCACTTCCCTGCAACTGACCGAACAGGCCCTGGCCCGCATCGCCGACCCGGCCGGCGAAGGCGCGCGCGTCTTCACCAGCGTCTATGCCGACCAGGCGCGTGCCGCCGCCCGTGCCTCCGACACCCTGCGCGCCGCCGGTCTGCGCCGCTCGCCGCTGGAAGGCGTGCCGGTCTCGGTCAAGGACCTGTTCGACGTGGCCGGTGAGACTACCCTGGCCGGGTCCGTGGTGCTGCGCGGCAGGCCGGTCGCCAGCGCCCATGCCGAGGTGGTGCAGAAGCTGATCAAGGCGGGTGCCATCGTCATCGGCAAGACCAACATGACCGAGTTCGCCTATTCCGGGCTGGGCATCAATCCGCACTACGGCACCCCGCAAAACCAGTGGGAACGTGGCGTCGAAGGAGGCCGCATTCCCGGCGGCTCGTCCTCCGGCGCGGCCATCTCGGTGACCGATGGCATGGCGTTCGCCGCGGTGGGCTCGGACACCGGCGGTTCGGTGCGCATCCCCTCGGCACTGAACGGCCTGACCGGCTTCAAGCCGACCGCCGCACGGGTCTCCATGGAGGGCGTGCTGCCGCTGTCGGCCTACCTGGATTCGATCGGCCCGCTGGCGGCCTCGGTGGAGTGCTGCGCCATCATGGACGCCGTGCTGGCCGGTGAAACCTATCGCCCGCTGCCGGCCCATCCACTGCGCGGCCTGCGCCTGCTGGCACCCACCAATGTCGTGCTCGACGGCATGGACGAGAGCGTCGCCAAGGCCTACCGTGCCGCCCTGTCCAGGCTCACGCAAGCCGGTGCGGTGGTGGTGGAGGAAGAAGTCCCCGCCTTCAACGGCCTGGCCGCCATCAACAGCAAGGGTGGCTTCACCGCCGCCGAGGCCTATGCCTGGCACCGCGCCCTGATTGCCGAGAACGCTGCCGGCTACGATCAGCGTGTGGTCTCGCGCATCCTACGCGGCAAGGACATGAGCGCGGCCGACCTGCTGGATGTGCTGCACGCCCGCTCGCCCTGGATCGCCCAGGTCGAGGCACAACTGGCCGGCTACGATGCGCTGGTGATGCCCACCGTGCCCATCGTCGCACCACGCATTGCCGAACTGCTGGCCAGCGACGACGCCTATTACGGCGCCAACGGCAAGATGCTGCGCAACCCCACGCTGATCAACTTCCTCGACGGCTGCGCGGTCTCCCTGCCCTGCCATGCGGAAGGCAGCGCACCGGTGGGCCTGTCGCTGGCGGCGCCCGGTGGCCAGGACCGACGCCTGCTGTCCATTGCGCTGGCCGTGGAGGGCTTGCTGGCCAGCTGAAACCGGCGTGCTTGCAACACATCAACCAGGCCTGTGCATGCACAGGCCTTTTTCATTGCCGCATTTAAATGCATATTTGGCAGCATTTAAGCGCATTTACGGACAAGTCCCACGCGGAAGGGAACATTTCCACGGCCCGGGCGCCGAATCCCTGGAATTTTCATTAGAATGCGCTTTTGCAGCGCAAGACGGCCCCTCCCACGGGGCTTCAGCGCTGGGCAAACAGAGATAGAACAACCCTCCGGCATCAGCCACGACCACTCATCTGCATGGCAACCAAAAAAACATCCCCGTCCGATTACAGTGAATCATCGATCCGTGTCCTCAAGGGACTGGAGCCGGTCAAGCAGCGTCCGGGCATGTACACCCGCACCGAGAACCCGCTGCACATCCTCCAGGAAGTGATCGACAACGCCTCCGACGAAGCGCTGGGCGGCTACGGCAAGAGCATCATCGTCACCCTGAACGCCGACGGCAGCGTCAGCGTGGAAGATGACGGCCGCGGCATCCCGGTCGGCCTGCACCCGGAAGAAAAGGTGCCCACCGTCGAGATCGTGTTCACCCGCCTGCACGCGGGCGGCAAGTTCGACAAGGGCTCCGGCGGCGCCTATGCCTTCTCCGGCGGTCTGCACGGCGTGGGCGTGTCGGTCACCAATGCCCTGGCCACGCGTCTGGAAATCACGGTCTGGCGCGAAGGTGGCGTGCATACCCTGGCCTTCTCCGGCGGCGACGTCATCGAAAAGCTCAAGTCGCGCCCCGCCGCCCGCGAGGACAAGAAATCCGGCACCCGCGTCACGGTCTGGCCTGACGCCAGGTATTTCGATTCGCCCACCATCCCGCTGGGCGAGCTGCAACGTCTGTTGCGGTCCAAGGCAGTGCTGCTGCCGGGCGTGAAGGTGACCTTCACCAACGCCAGGACCGGCGACAGCCAGAGCTGGCAGTACGACCAGGGCCTGCGCGGCTACCTGATGGAACAACTGGCCCAGAGCGGCAGCGGCGAGACCCTGATCCCGCTGTTCGAGGGCGAGCAGTTTGCCGGCAAGGATGCCGAAGGCTTCGCCGAGGGCGAAGGTGCCTCCTGGGTGGTGGCCTGGACCGAGGAAGGCGCCGTGGTGCGCGAGTCCTACGTCAACCTGATCCCCACCTCCAACGGCGGCACCCATGAATCGGGCCTGCGCGAAGGCCTGTTCTCGGCCGTGAAGAGCTTCGCCGAGATGCATTCGCTGCTGCCCAAGGGCGTCAAGCTGCTGGCCGAGGACGTGTTTGCACGGGTCTCCTTCGTGCTCTCGGCCAAGGTGCTGGACCCGCAATTCCAGGGCCAGATCAAGGAACGTCTCAACTCCCGCGACGCCGTGCGCCTGGTGGCCGGCTATTCGCGCCCGGCGCTGGAGCTGTGGCTGAACCAGCACGTGGAGTATGGCAAGAAGCTGGCAGAACTGGTCATCAAGCAGGCCCAGAGCCGCCTGCGCTCGGCGCAGAAGGTCGAGAAGAAGAAGTCTTCCGGCGTGGCCGTGCTGCCCGGCAAGCTGACCGATTGCGAATCCTCGGATGTGTCGCGCAATGAAATCTTCCTGGTCGAGGGCGACTCCGCCGGCGGCTCGGCCAAGATGGGCCGCGACAAGGAGTTCCAGGCCATCCTGCCGCTGCGCGGCAAGGTCCTGAACGCCTGGGAGACCGAGCGTGACCGCCTCTTCGCCAACAATGAGATCCACGACATCGCCGTGGCCATCGGCGTCGATCCGCATGGCATCAACGACAGCCCGGATCTGTCCGGCCTGCGCTACGGCAAGATCTGCATCCTCTCGGATGCGGACGTGGACGGCTCGCACATCCAGGTGCTGCTGCTGACGCTGTTCTTCCGTCACTTCCCCAAGCTGATCGAGAACGGCAACATCTGCGTGGCGCGTCCGCCCCTGTATCGCGTGGATGCCCCCGCGCGCGGCAAGAAGCCGGTGCAGAAGCTGTATGCCCTGGACGATGGCGAACTCGAAGCCATTGAAGACAAGCTGCGCAAGGATGGCTTGAAGGAAGGCGCCTGGAGCATTTCCCGCTTCAAAGGCCTGGGCGAGATGAATGCCGAACAGCTGTGGGAAACCACCATGAACCCGGACACCCGCCGCCTGTTGCCGATCGGCTTCGGCGAACCGGGCGTGCAGACCTCGGAAGAGCGTTTCAACATGCTCATGGGCAAGGGCGAAGCCGCCTCCCGCCGCGCCTGGATCGAAGAGCACGGCAACGAAGCCGAGGCCGATATCTGACATGACCCGCCGCCAACCCCGCCTGCCGCTCATCGCTCGCGCCGCCCTGCTGGGCGCGACGGTGCTGCTGTGCGCGGGCGCAGGGACGGCACGGGCGCAACAGATGGTGCGCTACACCGATGCCGATGGCGTGCAGCACATGCGGGTGGAGGCGGCCGAGGGCAACAAGAACGGCGGCAAGGACGGCAGCAGCCGCAAACCCCGCACCATCGTCTACCGGTACACCGATGCCGACGGCGCGGTCCACTTCTATGCCCAGACCCTGGACGACCCCGACAAGCTCATGGCCAGCAGCGCCTCGCTGCTGAACCATCCCGGCAGCAAGGAGGCCGTCACCCCGGCCGACCCGCCCTTCGTGCGGACCATGCTCGCGCATCGCGATGCACGCAAGTACGACAGCCTGCTCAGCGAAGCCGCTGGTGAGTTCGGCCTGGATGCGGCCCTGCTCAAGGCGGTCATGACGGCCGAATCCGGCTTCAATGCCGGTGCCGTCTCCAGCAAGGGCGCCATCGGCCTGATGCAGATCATGCCCGATACCGCCGAGCGCTATGGCCTGCAGGGCGACCGCCGCAAGAGCCTGCACCAGAAGCTGGTCGATCCAAAGATCAACATCCGCCTGGCCGCACGCTACCTGCGCGACCTGATGACCATGTTCCCGCAGCATGTGGAACTGGCGATCGCTTCCTACAATGCCGGCGAAGGCACGGTGCAGAAATACGGCAACAAGATTCCCCCCTATCCCGAGACCCAGGGCTATGTGCGGCTGGTGTCGCGCTTCTATGAGCTGTATCGCCCGCCCGGCACAATGCGCCTGGCTGCCGGCGAGCGCAGCCCCGCCTCCGCCCCCGGCACCAGCTCAGGCCAGGCCCGTCTCAAGGTGACGCTGCCGCCGCGCGAGCCCGTCACCGCCAACGATTAACCCTGTCCACCACGACGACAACAAGAACTGTTCCATGACCGATCAACCGACCCTGTTTGACCCAGTCCCGGCCGCCCCTGATGGCGAATCGCTGACGCTGTCCACCTTCGCCGAACGCGCCTATCTCGATTACGCGATCTCGGTGGTCAAGGGCCGCGCCCTGCCCGATGTGGCCGACGGCCAGAAGCCGGTACAGCGCCGCATCCTCTACGCGATGAACGAACTCTCGCTCAACAGCGCCGCCAAGCCGCGCAAATCAGCCGCCGTGGTCGGCGATGTGCTGGGCAAGCTGCACCCGCACGGCGACCAGTCGGTGTACGACGCGCTGGTGCGCATGGCCCAGGATTTCTCGCTGCGCTACCCGCTCATCGATGGCCACGGCAACTTCGGTTCGCGTGATGGCGATGGCGCGGCGGCCATGCGCTACACCGAAGCCCGCCTGACGCCCATCAGCAAGCTGCTGCTCGATGAAATCGACATGGGCACCGTGGAGTTCCAGCCCAACTACGACGGCTCCACCGAAGAGCCGCGCCTGCTGCCGGCGCGCCTGCCCTTCCTGCTGTTGAATGGTGCCTCCGGCATTGCGGTCGGCATGGCCACCGAAATCCCGTCGCACAACCTCACCGAGGTGGCCAAGGCGGCGGTGGCGATGATCCGCAACCCCAAGATCAGCCATGCCGAACTGATGGAACTGGTCCCCGGCCCGGACTTCCCCGGTGGCGGCCAGATCATCACCCCGGCCACGACCATCGCCGAAATGTACCAGAGCGGCCGTGGCAGCCTCAAGGTGCGCGCCCGCTGGAAGATCGAAGACCTGGCGCGCGGCCAGTGGCAGGCGGTGATCACCGAGCTGCCGCCGGGCGTATCCTCGCAGCGCGTACTGGAAGAGATCGAAGAACTGACCAACCCCAAGCTCAAGCTGGGCAAGAAATCGCTCACGCCCGAGCAGCAAGCCCAGAAGGCCACCATCCTCGGCCTGCTCGACGCCGTGCGTGACGAGTCCGGCCGCGAGGCGCCGGTACGCCTGGTGTTCGAACCCAAGTCCAAGAACCAGGACCAGACCGAGTTCATGAACACCTTGCTGGCCCAGACCTCGCTGGAAACCAGTGCCTCGCTGAACCTGGTGATGATCGGCGGCGATGGCCGTCCGCGCCAGAAGAACCTGACCGACATCCTCGGCGAGTGGATCAGCTTCCGCTTCGAGACCGTGACCCGCCGCACGCAATTCCGCATGCAGAAGGTCAACGACCGCATCCACATCCTGGAAGGCCGGGAAGCGGTGCTCCTGAACATCGACAAGGTCATCAAGATCATCCGCGAGTCCGACGAACCCAAGCCGGCCCTGATCGAGGCCTTCAGGCTGTCGGATCGCCAGGCCGAAGACATCCTGGAAATCCGTCTGCGCCAGCTGGCCCGCCTGGAAGCCATCAAGATCCAGCAGGAACTGGCCGAGCTGCGCGGCGAGAAGACCACCCTGCAAGACCTGTTGGACAACCCGGCCTCGATGAAGAAGCTGGTCATCAAGGAAATCGAAGGCGACGCCAAGACCTATGGCGACGCCCGTCGCACCATCATCGAGGAAGCCGAACGCGCCACCTTTGAACAGAAGGTGATCGATGAACCGGTCACCGTCATCATCTCGCAGAAGGGCTGGGTGCGCGCCCGCACCGGCCACGGCCACGACGCCACGCAATTCACCTTCAAGGCCGGCGACAGCCTGTATGGCGCCTTCGAATGCCGCACCGTGGACAACCTGCTGGCCTTCGGCTCCAACGGCCGGGTCTACACCATCGCCGTGAGCGCCCTGCCCAATGCACGCGGTGATGGCGTGCCGGTGACCACGCTGATCGAGCTGGCCAGCGGCAGCAGCATCCTGCACTACTTCGCCGGCCCCGCCGACACCACGCTGCTGCTGGCCTCGGATGCGGCGGCCGGCTTCATCGCCAAGGCCTCCGACATGTTCGGCCGGGTCAAGGGCGGCAAGAGCTTCTTCACGCTGGACGAAGGCGCCCTGCCCCTGGCACCGCGCGCAGTCGCCGCCGACGCCAGCGCCGTGGCCTGCGTCTCGGGCAATGGTCGTCTGCTGGTGTTTGGCCTGGACGAGATGAAGACCCTGTCTTCCGGCGGCCGTGGCGTGAACCTGATGGAGCTGGAGAAAAACGAAAAGCTGATCGGCGCACAAGCCATCAGCCAGAAGGGCGTGGTGGTCGAAGGCACCGGCAATGTCGGCAAGGCCAAGGAAATCGCCCTCTCGGCCGCGTCGCTGGGCGTGCATATCGGCAAGCGGGCGCGCAAGGGCAAGGCGCTGGAGTCACGGATCAAGGTGACAGGGCTGCGTGCGCAAGCCTGAGGCACGGCCTGGCGTTGTTGAAATATCGCCCTCTGCGCATGTTGTGCAGGGGGCAGTTTGCTAGGCAATCGCCACCGACACCCGATACAACAACACCCCCAGCAAGCCGAACGCCCCGGCCAGCATGCAATAGGGCGCCCAGCGTCGGGCGCGCATGCCATAGCCGAACAGGAGCAGCGCGATGCTGATGGCGGGTATCAATGCGGAAGGGCTGGTCAGGTCCATGGTGGTTACTCCCCGGTGAGGTCGGTGTTCGCACGGGCGCTGCACGGGCGAACGAAAATATCCATCACGCCATCTGGCTGATGGTCTTCCTGAAGCGGCCCAGCGCGGCCGTGAACAACAAGGCACCGATGGCGAAGATGGCCAGCAGTTGCGGCCATACCACCTCCAGCCCGGCACCCCGATACAGAATGGCCTGCCCGGCCGCCACGAAGTGCGTGGTGGGCGCGGCCAGCATGATGTCCTGCACCAGCAGCGGCATGCTTTCGCGCGGCGTGGAGCCGCCCGAGAGCAGTTGCAGCGGCAACAGCACCAGCACGGTCAGCATGCCGAACTGCGGCATCGAACGCGCCAGCGTGGCCATGAAGATGCCCATGGAGGTGGTGGCGAAAAGATGCATGACAGTGGCCAGCATGAACAGCGCCACCGAACCTTCGATCGGCACCTGCAGCGCGCCGCGCACGATCAGCAGCAAGGACGCCAGTGCCGCCAGCGCCACCACCAGCCCCATGGACCAGACCTTGGCCAGCATGATCTCGGCAGGCGTTACCGGCATCACCAGCAGGTGTTCGATGGTGCCGTGCTCGCGCTCGCGGATCAGTGCGGCGCCGGTGAGGATGATGGAAAGCATGGTCACGTTGTTGATGATCTCCATGAGCGATCCGAACCAGGACTGCTCCAGATTGGGATTGAAGCGCATGCGCATGGCCAGGTTCACCGGTGCGGTGGTACCGGCCTCGGTGCGTCGCACGAACTGCGTCACCTCGGTGGTGATCATCTGCTGGATGTAGCTGTTGCCGGTGAAGGCCTGGCTCATGCGTGTGGCATCCACATTCAGTTGCACCGCAGGCGCCCGACCGGCCAGTACGTCACGCTGGAAGTCGGCGGGAATATCCAATACGAAGGTGTAGTCGCCATCATCCAGGCCGGCATCAGCCTCTTGCGCCGTGACCAGCCGCGCCACCTTGAAGTGCGGCGGATAGAAGGTCGCCGCGATGCGTGCCGAGAGCGGCGAGCCGTCGTTATCGACGATGGCGATGGCGGCGTGGTGCAGGCTTTCCGGCATGGCGGTGGCGGCCACGTAGATGGACAGCGTAAAGGTGTAGGCGATGAGCACCAGCATGGCCGGATCGCGCAGCAGGCTCCATAGTTCCTTGATGCCGAGGCGGTAGATGTTGGCCCAGGAGTTGCGCATCTCAACGCTCCTGTTTCTTCAGTAACAGCACCGATAACCCCAGGATCACGGGTGCGGCGAGTACCAGGGGCCAGAAGGATGAGCCCAGGTCGCCGACGGCGAGCGCCTTGCTGAACACGCCGCGACTGATGGTGAGGAAATGCTTGGCCGGATAGACCTGGCCGATCAGGGCGCCCATGCCCTCCAGCGAGGACACCGGGTTCAACAGGCCGGCAAACTGCACGCAGGGAATGATGGTGCCGATCATGGTCACGAACAGCGCCGCGATCTGACTGTTGGTGAAGGTCGATGCCAGCAGACCGAAACCGGTGGAGCAGATGATGAACACCAGCGCCGCCAGGGTCAGCGTGAACAGGCTGCCCTTGACCGGCACCCCGAATACCGTCACCGCCAGCAGCGTGAGCATGGCGAAGTTGAGCATGCCCAGCAGCAGATAGGGCAACTGCTTGCCCAGCAGGAATTCGGTGCGGGTGACCGGCGTGACGTAGAGGTTGAGGATGGAGCCCAGCTCCTTCTCGCGCACCACCGACAGCGCCGTGAGCATGGCCGGAATCATCATCAGCAGTAGCGGGATGATGGCCGGCACCATGGCCGGCAGACTCTTCACATCCGGGTTGTAGCGATAGCGTGTCTCGATGGTGGCCGGCGTGGCCAGGGTCTGCCCCAGACGGTGCAGGGCCATGTCGGCCAGCCACAGTTGATGCATGCCCTGCACATAACCGCGCACGGTCTCGGCGCGCGTGGGCATGGCGCCATCCACCCAGGCCCCGACCTCGACCGGCCTGCCGCGCCCGATATCGCGGGCAAACCCGGAGGGAATCTCGATGGCCAGCGAAATCTCGCCGCTGCGCATGCGCCGGTCCAGGTCCTGGTAATCGGTGATGGCAGGCTTCTCGATGAAGTAGCGCGAGCCCGACAGGTTCAGTGCATAGTTCTGACTCAGGCCGGTCTGGTCGCGGTCCAGCACGGCATAGGTGAGGTTTTCCACATCGAGGTTGATGCCATAGCCGATGATGAACATCAGGATGGCCGTCCCCAGCAAGGCCAGCGTGGCGCGCACCGGGTCGCGCCGCAGTTCCAGGCTTTCGCGCTGGCTGTAGCTCAGGGCGCGGCCCAGGCTGGTGCGCCACCGGCCGGGGCGCGATGTTGACGCTTCCATCGCCGCGGGCAGCGCTGGCCGGTCATCGGCAACCGGCGCGTTCCTCTTGCCCGCCGCCTCTTCCAGATAGGCGATGAAGGCCTGTTCCAGCGTGGCCGCGCCGCGTTCACGGATGAGCGCATCCGGCGTGGCGCTCACCAGGACCCGACCGGCATGCATGAGCGAGATGCGGTCGCAGCGCTGGGCCTCGTTCATGAAATGGGTGGAGATGAAGATGGTGACCCTATCCTTGCGCGCCAGGTCGATCATCAGTTGCCAGAACAGGTCACGGGCGATCGGGTCCACGCCGGAAGTCGGCTCGTCCAGGATCAGCAGTTCCGGCTTGTGCACCATCGCCACGGCCAGTGACAGGCGCTGGCGGATGCCCAGCGGCAGGCTCTCGGGCAGGCTGTCCATCACATCCAGCAGACCGAAGCGGGTCGCCATCTCTTCGGTGCGGTCGTCGATCTGCGCTTCCGGCACGCGGTACAGGCGGGCATGCAGCACCAGGTTCTGGCGCACGCTCAATTCCCCATACAGCGAAAAGGCCTGCGACATATAGCCCACCCTGGCCCGCGTGGCCATGTCGCGCGGATCGACCTCCTGGCCGAACAACCAGGCCTGGCCCTCGCTGGCCTGCAGCAGCCCGGTCAGCATCTTCATGGTGGTCGACTTGCCGCAACCATTGGAGCCGAGAAAGCCGAATATCTCGCCCCGCCGGATACGGAAATCCACATGATCCACCGCCACGAAATCGCCGAAGCGCATGGTCAGGCCCTTGGCCTCGATGGCAATGCCGGCCTCGACGCTTGCATCCAGCGGCGTGACCTGCACTGTCTGGTGCTGGCGCCGCTTTTGTTCAGGCAGCAGGCTGATGAAGGCCTCTTCCAGCGCTGCCGTGCCGGTACGGGCGTGCAGCTCGGCCGGAGTGCCGGTCGCCAGCAGCTTGCCGTCGTCCATCGCCACCAGCCAGTCGAAGCGGTCCGCCTCTTCCATGTAGGCGGTGGCGACGATAACGCTCATGCCCGCACGCTCCTGGCGGATATGTTCGATCAGGTCCCAGAACTGCGCCCGTGACAGCGGATCCACACCGGTGGTGGGTTCATCCAGGATCAGCAGGTCGGGATCGTGGATCAGCGAACAGCACAGCCCCAGCTTCTGCTTCATCCCTCCAGAGAGCTTGCCGGCCGGGCGCGCCAGGAAGGGGGCCAGGCCCGTACCGCGGGTAAGTTCATCGATGCGACGACGGCGCTCGGCGCTGTCCTGGCCGAACAGGCGGCCGAAGAATTGCAGGTTTTCTTCCACCGACAGGGTGGGATAGAGATTCTTGCCCAGTCCTTGCGGCATGTAGGCGATGCGCGGGCAGACCTGGGTACGATGCGCGACCTTGCGCATGTCGCCGCCCAGCACGCTCACCTCGCCCTGCTGCAAGGCGCGGGCGCCGGCCACCAGCGAGAGCAGGCTGGATTTGCCGACGCCGTCCGGGCCGATCAGGCCGACCATGCAGCCGGCCGGAATCTGCAGCGATATCGCATCCAGTGCCAGCGTCTTGCCATAGCGCAGCGACACCCCGTCCAGGCGTGCCACCCACGACTGGTCCGGGGTGGCGGTCATTGCGGAACCCTGGTCACCAGCTGCGGCGGCCATGCCTGGCTCTGGTCGGTACGAACCCAGGCCACGCCCGGCAGGCCGGTCTTGACCAGCGTCAGATGCTGCCGCAGCAGCGCCGGATCGATCTGCGCCTTGACGCGGAACATCAGCTTCTGCCGCTCGCTGGCCGTCTCCACCGTCTTGGGGGTGAACTGGGCGGTGCTGGCGACGAAGGAAATCCTGGCCGGGATCACATACTGCGGCGCGGCGTCCAGCACGATGCGGGCCTCGGCCCCCAGGGCCAGCTTGCCGGCTACGGCCTCGGGGACGAAGAAGGTCATGTAGACGTCACTCAGGTCCACCAGGTTGAGCAGTTTGCCGCCACCCCCCAATACCTCGCCCGGCTGGGCAATGCGGTACTGCACCCGCCCGGCACGGGGCGCGATGAGCGTGCTGTCGTCGATATCGACCTTGATGCGCTGTACCGTGGCGGCGGCTGCGGTCACCGTCGATCTGGCACCGCTGACCTGGGTGCGTGCCGCCACCACGGCGGCCCGGGCGGCCGTCACCTGTGCCTGGGCAGCGGTCACGGCGGCTTGCATGCCGCGCACCCGGGCGCGGTCGTCATCGACTTCCTGCAGCGACGAGGCCCCTTCCTTGACCAGCACTTCGGAGCGCGCCAGGCGGCGCCGCGCCGCGTCCAGTTCACTCTCGCGTTGTGCACTCTGTGCCAGCGCGGCCTGGTAGTCACTCTCGCGCACCGCCACCTGGGCCTCGGCACTGGCCACGGCCGACAGCGATTGCTGCTGGCGTGCCTGGGCTTCATCACGTTGCGCCTGCAGCGACAGGATCTGCATCTGGGCCAGCGGCTGGCCGGCCGTGACGAAATCCCCTTCGTTGACCAGGATGGCGTCCACCCTGCCCCCCAGCTTGGTGGCCACATCCACCTCGGTGGCTTCGATGCGGCCATTGCCACTGGCGAAACCCTCCCCCGGGCCGCTGTGATGCAGGCGCTGCCAGGCATAGGTGGCACCGCCAGCAAGGAGGACGACCAGCAGGCCGGCGGTCAGCAGGTTTTTCTTGGCGGGAGAAAGCGTCATGATCAGGGTCCGGGACGAAGAGGGGTGGCAGCGCCGGCCTGGCTGGCATCACCACCCAGGGCCGCATACAGCGCCACGGAGGAGGACAGCAAAGCGCGCCGGGTCTGCACCAGTTGCTGGCGCGCGCTGAGCAGGTCGCGCTGGGCATCGAGCACATCCAGGAATGGCGCGGCGCCGTTGTCATAGCGCAGTGTGGACAGGCGCGCCCGCTCGGCCTGCACGGTCACGGCGGTCTGTGCGATGGCCAGTTGCCGCGTCAACCACTGGCGGGCGGCCAGGGCATCGGCCACCTCGCGGAAGGCGGCCTGGACGGTCTTTTCATAATTGGCCACCGAGATATCGCGACGGATCTCGGACAGCGCCAGATTGTTGCGCAGGCGACCGGCCGTGAAGATCGGCAGCGTGATGCTGGGCGAGAAGCTCCAGGCCTGGCTGCCATCGCGAAACAGGCCGCTCAGTTCGGCACTGGCGCTGCCGACCTGACCGGTCAGGGAAATAGACGGGAAAAAAGCCGCCCGCGCGGCACCGATGTTGGCGTTGGCTGCCTGCAGGCGGTATTCGGCAGCAAGCACGTCAGGCCGACGCGTCAACAACAGCGAAGGCAGGCCCGGCTGCAACGCGGGGAAGACCGTGTCCAGCACGCTGCGCGCCTGTCCCGGTGCCAGTTCCAGTGGACTGCCCACCAACAGCGTCAAGGCATTCAGGCGCTGGGCGCGCAGTTGTTCCAGTTGTGCGCCCAAGGCCTGGGCCTGGGTCAGCAGGGTTTCGATCTGTGTCAGGTTCAGGTGCGAACTGGCCCCCACCTCCACCCGCCGTGCATAGATGCGATAGCTCTCCTGACGGCTGGCGATGGTATCGCTGGCGATGGCCAGGCGCTCGTCGAGCTCACCCAGTTCCAGATACGCATCGGCCACTTGCGTGACCAGGCTCAGGGTAGCAGCGCGACGCGTGGCTTCGCTGGCCTGGGCAGTATGCAGGGCCGCATCATCCAGACTGCGCAGACGGCCCCACAGGTCGATCTCCCAGCTGCTCAGGCCCAGCCCTGCCTGATAGGCGCTACCGACCAGCGGTCGTCCGGTCAGGTTGAGATCGGCCGGGGTACGCGAACGGTCCAGGCCGACCTGCGCGCCGATGGTGGGAAAGAGGTCCGCACGCTGGATGCCATAGAGCGCCATGGCCTCTTCCACCCGCAAGGCGGCCACCCGCAGGTCGCGGTTGTTGGCCAGGGCCAGGCTGATGAGGACTTGCAGTTGCGGATCGCTGAAGGTGGACTTCCAGTCCAGCGGCGCCGTGGCAGGCAGCGTGCTGTCAGACTGCTGCGGGTAGTGCGCGGCCACCGGCGCGGCGGGCCGCTGGTAGTCCGGCGCCATGGACTGGCAGGCCGCCAGCAAAAAGACCAGCAACAGCGGCAATGCGGCCAGGCGCATTCTGGGAGGGGGCTCGCACATCGTGGGCATCGGCGGAAGCGGAAAATGTGGTGACGAAAGTCTTCGTCTTTTGTGTCCACATTATGAAGTTGCTTGCCAAAAACCCGATTGATGTACGTCAGGTTACTGACTGATGAGTCGGTAATAGGTGAAATAGGGGGAAACGCTGGAAGCCGACGGCGCCTCCCTGCCCTACTGCGCTACGCCAACCTGGTCGACATAATGGCGCACCTCGGCGGCGACGTCGGCGAAGAGCGCCTGCAGCTCTGCCAGACGCGGCTGGGCGCTGACCGGTGGTTCGGCGCGGGACTGGGTCTCGATGCTCTTGAGCATGTCGGTCAGCACGCCCGCGCCCACCAGGGCCGTCATGCTCTTGAGGCTGTGCGCCTCGCGCTTGACCTGGGCTGCATCGTCGGCGTGGATGGCCTGTTCCAGCCGGGCGAAGGTGGCCGGTGCGCTCTGCGCAAAAGTGCCGAACATGTGACGGCAGGCGGCAGCATCGCCCCCCATGGCCTCGAGCAGTGGCTCGGGATTGATGTGCTGGTATCGGTGGTCGTTCACGCGTTTCTCCCCCTGGGGCCGACGCAATATACGCAATATATTGCTCCATTGCCAATTTCTTTTGAGCAGCAGTTCCGCGCCGATGGGTACGGCGCGGATCGTGAGCGGGTGCGGCAAACTCGCGCAAACTCACGCAAACTCTTTCGCCGCGCCTGTAACGTAACCAAGCCGGCTACGACAGTCAATCAGAAGTGTTAGGTATAGACGCAAAAAAGCCGCCCGCAATTAGCGGGCGGCATGCTCAATCAGGCTTCCGGATGCGCCCGGCACCCAGGGGGAAGCCGATCAGGCAGCGCGTTCCAGACGTTGGACGTTGTCGCTGCCATCAGCGGCGCCGATCTCGATCTTGCGCGGCTTCAGGGCTTCAGGGATTTCGCGGACCAGCTCGATGTTGAGCAGGCCGTTTTCCAGATTGGCGCCGACCACCTTGATATGGTTGGCCAGCTGGAAGCGCTGCTCGAAATCACGGGCGGCGATACCGCGGTGCAGGAAGTTGACCTGCTTGTCTTCCTTCTGCTTGCGGCCGGTGATCTTGAGGGTTTCGTTTTCGGTCTCGATGTCGATTTCGCTGCGGGCAAAGCCGGCGACGGCCATCGTGATCCGGTACTTGTCTTCTGCCACCAGTTCGATGTTGTACGGCGGGTAGCTGGGCTGATCGGTACGCTGGGCGTTATCGAACATCTGGGCCAGGCGATCGAAGCCGATGGCGGTACGGTACAGGGGGGAGAGATCAAAAGTACGCATAAAAATATCCTTTCAGTTAAGCGATGTTTTCGTGGCAGACCTCAACGTCGAGCATCTGCTGGTACCGATCTAGGGATGGCATTTTGGGTTTTCAAGGGATTTTTTTCGAAAAAATACGGGCGCCTCTGACGCCCGATTTTCTTCCGGGAAAAGCGCCCTCAGGCTCTTGAAAACTGCCGATCCAGCTCCATCGCGACCCGCTCGCGTTCGCTGCGCACCACCTGTGCGCCGGCTGCCAGTCCCTCCATCACCGTCAGGCGCAGGTCATGCAGGCCGATGGTGGCCAGCGCCACCTTCAGGTAGGGCGTGAGGAAATCCGGTTGGCGTGCGGACGCGCCGGTAAAGCGGCCGCCGGAGACCACGGCCAGGTGTACCGGGCGGTCGTGCAACAGGCCGACCTTGCCGTCGGGGGTGATGCCGAAGGTGCGGCGCACCCGCACCACATGGTCGATCCAGGCCTTCAATACGGAGGGGACGGTGTAGTTGTGCATGGAGGTGCCGATGACGACCTGATCGGCGGCCTCCAGCTCGGCAATCAGCAGGTCCGACAAGGCCAGCGTCCCCTGCGCGGCGCCGGCATCCTCCACGAAGGCGGGCGAGCCCAGCGCATCGGCATAGGCAGCATCGACGTGGCCAATGGCACTGGCATGCAGGTCGCGCAGCACGATCTGCGCCTGCGGGTGCAAGCTGCGCAGGCGGGTGACGATCTGCTGCGAGAGCCACCAGGTGTTGGATGCTTCCTGGCGTGGGGAGGCAAGCAGGTGCAGGATCTTCATGCCGCAGCTCCGATGGCCTTGCCGAAGCGCAGTGCGCCGGTCAGCATGCCCTGGCGGAAGTAGAAGCGCTGCGCCAGCGCGTTGGCCATGCCGGTATCGAGCACCAGTCGCGCACAGCCGGCCTCGGCGGCCACACCTTCGAGCGCGGCGAGCAGGCGCTCGCCCCAACGTTTGCCGCGTTGCGTGCTGGCGGCCACCAGATCATCGACGTACAGGAAGGGGCCGTAGACCAGATTCTCCTGGAAACGGTAACCGGCCAGGGCGACCACCACGCCCTGCTCCCAGGCTGCCAGGATGCGATAGCCCTGCTCGCGGGCGCGACCGGTACGCTGCATGAACTCGTCGGCGTCACGCAGGTGTGGGCGCAGTTCGTGCATTACGGAAAAGCAGGCCAGCCGGTCGGCCTCGGTGTCGGCATGGCGCAAGGCGCTGTCGGCGATATGCCAGTGGCCAGGAGGGGCAATCTTGGAAGCTTGGTTCATGGGAGAAAGCTCAATGCGTTCAAAGTAGAAGGAGCTTCATCCTAGCCAGCCAATGGCATAATCGGGAGATCCAAGAAATGACATTTCGACTGGTCCATGATTATGCAGTGCTCCGCTCCCCTGATCACCCTCGACAGCACCACCGACGAGCCCTACTACCGCCAGATCTACGGGCGCCTGTGTAGTGCGGTGGCAGCGGGGATGCTGCGCCCGGGCGACCGCATTCCCTCGGCGCGGGCACTGGCAGCAGAACTGGGACTGGCGCGCGGCACCGTGGAGACGGCCTATTCGCTGCTGGCGGCTGAAGGCTACGTGGAAGCACGCGGACAGGCCGGCACCGTGATCGCGGCCGGGCTGCCCGCCAGAGCGCCGAACGCGCCCGGCAAACCCGGCCCCATCATTGCCCAGGCAGTACCTGCCGCGCCGCGCTCCCCCATCCTGCCGGAAGACGGCCACGCCGAGGCCCCGGGACCGCGTCCGTTCCAGATGGGCATCCCGGCGCTGGACGCCTTTCCGCGCAAGATCTGGGCGCGCCTGGCGGCCCGCTCGGCGCGTGCCACGCAAGCGGTGGACATGCTCTACCCCTCTCCCGCCGGATTGATGGCCTTGCGCGTGGAAGTTGCGCGTTATCTGCAGCTGTCGCGGGGGCTGGACTGCCGGCCGGAACAGGTCTTCATCACTTCCGGGTATCGCGACAGCCTCAACCTGATCACGCGCACCCTGCTCAAACCCGGCGACAAGGTCTGGGTGGAAGACCCCGGCTATGCGCCCACCGGCGCCCTGCTGCGCGAAGCCGGTATGCAGCTGGTGGGGGTACCGGTCGATGCCGAGGGCATGCAGGTGGAGCACGGGCTGCAGCATGCCGCAAGCGCACGGGCGGCGGTGGTCACGCCGGCCCACCAGAGCCCCACCTGCGTGGCCCTGTCACTGCCGCGCCGCCTGGCGCTGCTGGAATGGGCGGCACGGCAGCAGGCCTGGATCGTGGAAGACGACTACGACGGCGAATACCGCTACGTCAGCCGCCCCCTGCCCGCCCTCAAGAGCCTGGACCGGGATGACCGCGTGCTCTATGCCGGCACCTTCAGCAAGGTACTGTTCCCGGCCATCCGGCTAGCCTATCTGGTGGTGCCGCGTTCCCAGGTGCAGCGTTTCGAAGACAGTGCCCGGCTGTTTTCCGGGGGCGCGCCGGCACTGATGCAGCATATCGTGGCCGACTTCATGGCCGAGGGGCATTTCGCCCGCCACATCCAGCGCATGCGACGCCTGTACGCACAGCGCCGGACCCTGACCATCGCCGGCCTGGAGGCGGTATTGAAGGCCCATGTCCGCATCGATTCGCCGCCTGGCGGCATGCATCTGCTGCTGCGCCTGCAGGGCCGCCGTTCGGACCGCGTACTGGCCGAGAAGATGCGCCAGCACGGCATGTTCAGCCGCGCCTTGTCGGAATGCCTGCTGGCGCCGCGCCCCGGGGTGGCGCCGATGATCATGCTCAGCTTCACCAATATCGACAGCCGACGCCAGGCCAGTGAGCTGGGACGGCGCATCCTGGCGCTGCTGGAGCCGTCCTGACATGGCCTAGTCCGATTCATCATTCTTGGCACTTATCGACTGGGCCATGAGCGGGCATGATGGCGCTTCGTTTCCATCCACAACAGGAGCCTTGTCGCCATGTCCAACCGTATCGATCTCTACCAGAATGCCACCGCCGCCTACGACGGCCTGCTGGCCGTGAACCGTCATCTCAAGCAATGCAGCCTGCCGGCCGACCTGGTGGAACTGGTGTTTCTGCGGGTGTCGCTGATCAACGGCTGTGCCTATTGCATCGACAAACATTCACGCGACCTGCTCAAGAGCGGCATGACCATCGACAAGCTGGTGCTGGTGCCGGTCTGGCACGAGGCCGGCCATCTCTTCACGCCCCGCGAGCAGGCTGCGCTGGCCTGGTCCGAAGTGGTGACGCGCATCGGTGAAACGGCGGCGCCGGATGCGGACTACCAGGCGGTGATCCAGCATTTCACGCCCGAGGAGTACAGCGAACTGACGGTCGCCATCGCCCTGATGAATGCCATGAACCGCCTGGCCATCCCGGGCCGCATGCGGCCACAGGCGGCGCGCGCCTGATTGAGGCGACTCCGGGCTCAGGCTGACTTCAGTGCGGCCACCAGCGTGCGCAATGCCGCCTGCGCGCGGGGCTCCCTGAGGCGGGAATGCAGCATCACCTGGGCCAGCGGCAAGGTGGGCAGACCCAGCCGTTGGCCCACCTCCACCGCCCCCGGCGGTGCGCTGCGATGGAGCAGCGCCGACACCGCCAGGCCCGCGCTCACCGCCGCGCCGACCGCCAGGATGCCGCCACCAACGAAGACTTCGACCCAGGCGATACCGGCTTCGTCGAGTCGGCGCAGCGACAATTCACGGATGCGGCAGGTCGAAGAAAAAGTCGCCACCCGCAAGGCAGGCCCGACCCGGCATTGCGCGTCGGGATGGGCAAACCAGCCGATGGGTTCCTGCATGATCAATTCACCGCCCTGGTCCTGCGGCTCGCGACGCACGATGACGGCATCCAGTTCGCCGCGTTCATAGAGCGGCATGAGGTCGTGCGACGAGCCCACCCTCACCTCCACCATCACGCCCGCATCGTGGGCATGCAACTGCGCCAGGGCGCGTGGCAGGCCGGCACCGGCCACGTGATCGCTGATACCCACCGAAAAGCGCACCATCCCCTGCTCCAGCCGGTCCAGGGCGCGTTCGTGCGCGGCCAGCAATTCGCGGGCGGCCGGCAGGAATTGCTGGCCCTCCGCAGACAGGCGTACCAGGCGCGGGGTGCGTTCCAGCAGGCGACGCCCCAGGCGCTGCTCCAGTTTCTTGAGCTTGAGGCTGATCGCCGATTGCGTGCTGTCCAGCACTTCGGCGGCACGGGTGAAGCTTTGCAGGTCGGCTGCCAGCACGAAGGCTTGTACGGCATCCAGTTCCAGGGGGCGGTCCATGGGGTAGGCTCCTCGCATCTGATATCGGGTCGGATTGCTCAATGATTCGAATTTTAAATCATTGAAATAATCATTCAGTAGTTTTTCAAATGATAGAGGGCGCTTAGCATGCACTGCATGGGTCGCACACGGACAGGCCTGCCCAGGCGACCCACGGCTTTTCAAGCACTTTCAACCCCTGATCTCAAGGAGAACACCATGCCCCTGGTCCGCCTATCCCTGCTGCGCGGCAAGCCCCGCGCCTACCGTGATGCCATCGTCGACAACGTCTACCAGGCCATGCACGAGCGTTTCAACGTCCCCAAGGACGATCTCTTCATGATCGTGAGCCAGCACGACCCCGAGGATCTGATCTTCGACCGCCACTACATGGGGATGGAGCGTTCGGACGACTTCGTGGTCATCCAGCTGTCGGTCAGCAACACCCGCAACCAGGCGCAGAAGAATGCGCTCTTTGCCCGCATCGTCGAGCGCTTGCAGGCCAATCCCGGCATCCGTCCTGACGATGTGCTGATCCACCTGCTTGAAGGTGACAAGGGCAACTGGTCCTTCGGACGCGGGCTGGCGCAGTACGTGCTCTGAGACAGCGCACCTGGCAATGGGGCGCAAGACATGGGCGTCCCCTGCGCGCCGCGCCGGCTGCTGCTAGGATGTCGTTCCTCCCAGCCATCGCACCTCTCACATGCCACCTGCGACATCCTGCCGCCATCCGCTTCTGCGCCGCCTCTTCCGCTGTACTGCCGCCCTGCTGCTGGCGGCGGGGTTGACGGCCTGCTCATCCTCGAGCAAGTACTACGACCCCGCCAAGTCCAATCGCACCGAGACTGGTTTTCGCAACAACTACCCACAGCCGGAGCGTGCCTCCGTCTTGAAGTGGCAATGGGAACGCCTGACCCAGGGCCTGCCCAAGCCGCCCGCCAACGACTACCGCTTCCCGGTACTCAAACCAGACCTGGCCTGGCTCAAGGCCAATCAGGACACGCCCAGCGTGACCTGGATCGGCCATGCCACGGCGCTGCTGCAGCTGGGCGGCAAGAATGTGCTGACCGACCCCATGTTCTCGGAGCGCGCTTCGCCATTTACCTTCATCGGACCGCGTCGCAAGGTGCCATTGCCAGTGCAGATCACCGAGCTGCCGCATATCGACCTGGTGGTGATTTCGCACAACCACTACGACCATCTGGACCGCGCCAGCGTGGAACAGTTGAACCGGCAGGCTGGTGGCCCGCCACTGTTCCTGGTGCCGCTGGGATTGCGCGACTGGTTCATGGCGCTGGGCATCGACAACGTGCGGGAAATGGACTGGTGGGACAAGACGTCCCTGGACAAGCTGGACATCACGTTCGTACCCGCGACCCATTGGTCGGCGCGCAGCCTGTTCGACCGTTCCGAGACGCTATGGGGTGGCTGGGTGCTGCAGGCCGCGCCGGCCCAGAATGACCGCGGCGCACCGTTCACGGTGTATTTCGCCGGTGACACCGGGTATTCGAAGGACTTCCAGGACATCGGCGCACGCTTCCCTCATGTCGACCTGGCGCTGATCCCCATCGGCGCCTACGCGCCGCGCTGGTTCATGCAGGGCCAACACGTGGACCCGGAACAGGCTGTGCAGATCCACCGCGACGTGCACGCCACACGCTCCATCGGTATCCACTGGGGGACCTTCGAACTGGCCGATGAGCCGCTGGACGAACCACCGCAAGCGCTGGCCAAGGCCATGCAGCAGGCCAATCTGCCGCCGGAGCAGTTCGTCACGCTCAAGCATGGCGAGACGCTGAAGCTTGAGCGCTAAGCCCTTCAGATGAAAAATGCCCGCCCTGTTTCGAGGGGCGGGCATCTGGATGCACAACGATACGCTGGGAACGGCTAGTCCACGATGAACAACTTCGCCCCGACCGAGGTGGACGAGCGATGCGGTTCCGCATCATCGGCGACCTGGTAACTCATGCCTGGCTTGAGTACGAAGCTGCGTCCATCTTCCAGCTCGGTGTGCAGTTCACCCTCCAGACAGAGCAGGATATGCCCCTTCACACACCAGTGATCGGCCAGGTAGCCGGCGGTGTACTCGACCATGCGCACGCGCAGGTCACCGAAGCGGCAGGTGCGCCACCAGGCCGTGCCGGTGACGCCGGGATGCTCGGTGGCCGCGATCTGGCTCCAGTCGGTGGTGCCGAAGGGCAGGTCGGAGATCTTCATGCGCGCCTGTCCTGCCTGCTTACAGCTTGGAAGCGATCAGCTTGCCCAGGCGCTCCACGCCGGCGCGGATCTGTTCCGGCGGCACGGTCACGAAGGACAGGCGCAGGGTATTCTTCTGCGGCACGTTGGCATAGAACGGCGCGCCCGGAACGAAGGCGACCTTCTCCTGTTCCACCGCTTCGTTCAACAGCGCGCCGGCGTCGAGGTGCTCGGGCAGCGTGACCCAGATGAACATGCCGCCTTCCGGCTTGCTCCAGGAGCAGCTGGCCGGGAAGTACTGCTGCAGCGCGTCCAGCATGGCCTGGCACTGGTCGCCGTAGAGCTGGCGGATGGTCGGCACGTGCTGGTCCAGGAAGCCGTCCTTGATGGCCTCGTACACCACCATCTGCGTCAGTTGCGCAGTGTGCAGGTCGGTGGCCTGCTTGGCCTGTTCCATCTTCAGGATCAGCGGACGCGGTGCGACCACGTAGCCCAGGCGGATGCCGGGGGTCAAGACCTTGGAGAAGGAACCCATGTAGATCACGCCGGCCGGGTTCATCGACAGCATCTTGGGCAGCGGTGCGTTGCGATAGCTCAGGGCGCCGTACGGATCATCCTCGATCAGCGGCAGCCCCAGGCGGGCACAGGTTTCCACCAGCTTGATGCGACGCTCGGTGGGCAGGGTGCGGCCGGTCGGGTTCTGGAAGTTGGGCAGCGAATACAGCATGCGCGCGCCACCGGCGATGGCTTCGATGGTCTCGGGCTGCAGGCCGAATTCGTCACTGGGGACCGATTCGAACTGGGCGCCATACAGCGCGAAGGCTTGCAGTGCGCCCAGGTAGCTGGGGGTCTCGACCAGCACCTTGCTGCCTTCGTCGATGAGCACCTTGCCCAGCAGGTCCAGGCCTTGTTGCGAACCGGACACCATCAGCACCTGGTCAGGCGTGATCTGGGCGCCGTCGGACGACAGTGAAGCGGCGATCCATTCACGCAGCGGCAGGTAGCCGTCGGTGGGGCCGTATTGCAGGGCGGTCTTGCCCTGTTGCGTGAGCACGCGGTCGAAGGCGGCCTTCATGTGCTCTACCGGGAAGGTCAGCGGCGACGGCAGGCCGCCGGCGAAGGAGGTGATGTCGGGACGCATGGTCACCTTCAGGATTTCGCGGATGGCCGAGCTCTTCATGGCTTCGGCGCGCTGGGAAAACTGCCATTGCAGTGCTGCTGGATTTTCGAGTTTCATACGGTACCGTGTTCTGTGTCTGTGTGGTTCAGGGTGATTCGGGATGAATCAGGCCGCGCGCCTCTGCGGATGCTGCGGCCGTGCTGGTCGGCAATTCGACAGATTCGATCGATCAGGCGATCTCGGCGATCATCTCGATCTCGACGCAAGCGCCCATGGGCAATTGCGCCACGCCGAAGGCGGAACGGGCATGCTTGCCGGTCTCGCCGAAGATTTCGCCGATCAGTTCCGAAGCGCCGTTGGTCACCAGGTGGTGTTCGGTGAATTCGCCGGTGGAGTTGACCAGGCTCATCAGCTTGACGATGCGCTTGACGCGGGTCAGGTCGCCGCCACAGGCTGCCTGCAGGGTGGCGATCAGGTCGATGGCCACACCACGCGCGGCCAGCTTGGCGTCGTCGGTACCGATGTCGCGTCCCAGCTGGCCGACCCATACCTTGCCATCCTTCTTGGCCAGGTGGCCGGAGAGGAAGACGGTATTGCCGGTTTGTGCATACATCACATAGGCTGCTGCCGGGGCGGCCACGGCGGGCAGTTCGATGTTCAATGCTTTCAGCTTTTCATAGACGGACATGCGGTACTCCCTGTTGGACAGCGCCCGCGCGGCTGAGGCCGCAGGCGCTGCGCGTTAAGAAAAATAAGTCGACGATTATCTCAAAATTCCAAGGTTTTAGCCCGGTACAGTCTGAACTATTTCGGCTCGCAACACAGCCACAGCCGCGCCTGCGACGCCCTTCAGCGGCGCACGGCCATGCGCCTGCCAATGGCCACCACCACGATCACCGCCAGCGCAAAGAGCATGTTGCTCGCATCCAGGGCTTCATTGGCGATCACTGCGGCCCCCAGCAGGCTCATGAAAGGTTGCAACAATTGCACCTGACCGACACGGGCAATGCCGCCCAGAGCCAGGCCCTTGTACCAGAAGAAAAAGCCGATGAACATCGAGAACAGCGACACGTAGGCAAACGCCAGCCAGGCCGGTGCCGAGGCGGTGACGCCATATTGCCAGCCCAGCCACAGCGACACCGGCAGCATCACCGGCAAGGCCACCACCAGCGCCCAGGCGATCACGTTCTGGCCACCCATGGTCTGTGCCAGCCGACCGCCCTCGGCATAGCCCATGGCCGCCGCGATCACGGCCGCAAAGAGGGCAAAGTCGGCCAGGTGGAAACTGCCACCGCCTTCGTGCAAGGCAAACCCGATCACGATGCCCGAGCCCACCAGCGCGGCCAGCCAGAAGCCGGCCGAGGGTCGCTCGCCGAAACGCAGCGCCCCGAACAGCGCAGTCGCCAGCGGCAGCAGGCCGACCACCACGGCGCCGTGCGCAGCCGGCACATAGCGCATGGCGATCGAGGAAAACAGCGGGAAACCCACCACCACGCCCAGTGCCGTGATTACCAGGGCGCGCAGTTGGCTGGCCGTGGGGCGCGGTGCCTTGATCCAGACCAGCAACACCAGCGCGCACACGCCGGCCACCACCGCCCGACCGAAGGCGACGAAGGCGGGATTGAGTTCGGCCACGGCGATGCGGGTAAAGGGCAGCGTGAGACTGAAGATCGCCACCCCGATCAGGCCCAGCCACATGCCGCGACTTTCGTGGCGTGCCGGTACCCCGGTCGATGGACTACCCAGAACGGATTTGCTGCCTGTCTGCATGAAATGACCCTGTCTGCGTACGCTGTTGTCTTATTGATATAAAAGATTTACCCGCGCCCTGCCCGTCCCCGACGGCCCTGACAACCCTGGCAGCCGCGGCCTGGCGCCGCATTACAGCCAGATCGCCAGCGCCGAATACAGGGTCAGCACCACCATGGTCGCGGCAAAGCCGATGCGCCACAGCGGGCGTTCCAGATAGCGCCGCAATACCGCTCCGGCACCGGCCCAGACCGACACGCAAGGCAGGTTGATGGCGCAGAACACCAGGCAGTAGATCAGGATTGCCAGCCATCCGGCATGCTTATGCAGCAACGGCATGAAGGCCGACGCACCGGTGATGGCCATCACCCAGGCCTTGGGATTGGCGAACTGGAACATCGCCGCCGCGCCGAAGGACATCGGCTGCAGCGCCCGCTCCCCCGTGCCGGCCACGCCCATGCGGCGCAATTGCCAGGCCAGGTACAACAAATAGGCGCAGCCAGCCGCCTTGAGCAGCAGCACCACCTGCGGCAGCGCCACCACCAGCTCGCCTATACCGAAGGCGCATACCGCCAGCAGGACGCCGAAGCCGAAGGTGATACCCAGCATGTGCGGTACCGAGCGACGAAAGCCGAACCAGATCCCCGAGGAGGTCAGCATGATGTTGTTGGGTCCCGGCGTGATCGAGGAGACAAAGGCGAACGACATCAGTGGTAGCAAAGCCTCGATCATGCCGACCTCCGCTGCGCCAGCTGGCTTTCGTGCGGGGCTTGAGCATGCCCCTGCACCAGCGACACCACCCGCGCCGGGGCCAGCAGGGCATCGGCCACGGCACTGTCGCGGGCCAGCACACGGGCAAAGACGTCATGATCGACGTTACCGCCGGAGAGCGTGATGCCGATCTTCTTGCCGCGCAGCCGCGCGCGCAGCTGCAAGGCCGCTGCCAGGGCGCAGGCCCCCGCTCCTTCGGCCACATTGTGGGTGGCAATGAAGGCCAGCTTCATGGCGTCCATGACTTCATCGTCGGTGACGGCCACGACCTCGTCCACTTCGGACAGCATCACCTCCAGCGAGGCCTGATCGGGGACGCGACAGGCGACGCCATCGGCGATACAGGTACTGACCGGCGCCTCGATCTTGCGGCCGGCCTCGAAGGACAGCTTGTAGGCCAGCGCGTGGGCGGACACCACGCCGATGATGCGGGTCTTCAGGCCCAGTGCATTGCGCGCTGCTACCGCGCCGCACATGCCGGAACCCTGGCCGATGGGGACCAGCACCAGGTCCAGTTCGGGCTGGGCGGCGAACAGTTCCATCCAGTAGGTCGAGACGCCGGCCACCAGGTCACGGTGGAAAGACGGGATCATGTGCAATTGCTGCTGTTGCGCCAGTTGCTGGGCGTGTTCGCGGCTGTCCTGAAATTCGCGACCATGTTCGATCAGATCCACGCCAAGCGCACGCATGGCGGCATTCTTTTCGCGGCTGTTGCCTTCGGGCACGACAATGGTGGCAGGAATGCCGAAGCGGCGCGCCGACAACCCCACCGACTGGCCGTGATTGCCCCGGGTGGCCGAGATCACGCCGGACAGTTGCGGCTGTTGCCGAGCCAGGTGATGCAGATAGACCATGCCACCGCGCACCTTGAAGGCACCCGTGGGGGCATGGTTCTCGTGCTTGACCCAGACTTCGGCACCCAGTGCCTGGTTCAGCAGCGGCCAGCACAGTTGCGCGGTGGGTGCCATGCCGGCATAGACGATACCGGCGGCCTGTTCGATCTCCATCAGGCTGGGCAACAGGCGGTGGGCGGCGGAAGTGGCTTGGGTCATGACGGTTCTCCTATCGGAATGCAGGTTGCTGGCGACAAGGCCGGGTGGACCGAGGCGGCCCGGATTGGCTTGCTTGTCCCGGCGATACGCTTGCTCTTGTATTGGAAGCCATCCTAGCCGACAATACCGATACAGTACCTGTACACTTTTCCAAATAATCCCAAACATTGTCACGGCAAAATGACCAATACAGTCAAGCAATTGCGCAGCGTCAGACCCGATATGCCTCAGAGCGACAGCGCCCTCCCCGGCTGGCCGCTGCTGTTGCGCGAGAGTGGCGAATCGCTGGTGGACCAGATTGTGCGCGGCATCCGCGCCCGCATCGATGACAAGCTCTTGCGCAGCGGCGTGCGCATGCCCTCGATCCGGCAGTTTGCCGATGGCAACGAGATTTCGCGCTTTACCGTGGTGGAGGCCTATGACCGCCTGGTGGCCCAGGGCTATCTGGAATCGCGCCGGGGCTCCGGCTTCTACGTCAAGGAACGCTCACCCCTGGGTGGCGGCTATGGCAACACCGCTGCCCAGGCCGAAGCCGTGGCCGAGGCCGGGCGCGGGCTGGATGTGGTCTGGCTGGTACGCAACATGTTCCGCCAGATGCCGCCGCACAAGATGCCCGGGGGCGGTCTGCTGCCGCCGGACTGGCTGGATGGCGAACTGATCGCCAACGCCCTCCGTGCCGTCAGCCGCGACAACCCTTCCCTGCTGCTGGGCTATGGCACGCCGCTGGGTTTCCTGCCGCTGCGCCAGCAGTTGCAGCTGAAGCTGGCGGAGCTGGAAATCGCCGCCGCCCCCGACCAGATCGTGATGACCACGGGCGTGACCCAGGGCCTGGACACGGTGGCGCGGCATTTCCTGCGCCCGGGCGATGTGATCTTCGTCGATGATCCGGCCTGGTTCCTGATGTTCGGCTCCTTTGCTGCGCTGGGCGCCAAGATCGTGGGCATCCCACGGCTGGGCGACGGCCCCGACATCGCGCGCCTGCGCGAGCTGGCGGCGATCCACAAGCCCAAGCTGTACGTGATCAATTCGGTACTGCACAACCCGACCTCGACCTCGCTGTCGGCGGCCAAGGCCTTCCAGGTCCTGCGCATCGCCGAGGAACACGATTTCATCATCGTCGAGGATGACATCTACTGCGACATGCATCCCGGTTCGGCGGTACAGCCGGCGACCCGCATCGCCGCGCTGGACCAGCTGCAGCGGGTGATCTACCTGGGCGGTTTTTCCAAGACCTTGTCGGCCAACCTGCGGGTGGGCTTCATCGCCACCTCGGCCGAACTGGCGCGCAGCCTGGCCGACCGCAAGCTGCTCTCGACCCTCACCACCGGCGAGATCGGCGAACGCGTGGCCTACAAGGTGCTCTCGGAGGGGCATTACCGCAAGCATGCCGAACGGCTGCGGGCGCGGCTCAATGGCGCGCGCGACAAGGTGATGCGCCAGCTGGAACGCATGGGCATGGAGATCGGTGATCCGCCGCCCTGCGGGATGTTCCTGTGGGTCGATACCGGGCGCGACACCAATGTCATGACCGAGGAGGCGATGGAACAGGGCTTCCTGCTGGCACCGGGCAGCCTGTTCTCGCCTGCGCAGCTGCCCTCCACGCGCATGCGCATCAACGTGGCCAGCATGTCCGACCCCGGCATCTGGCGCTTCCTGGAAAAGGCGATGGCGCGCTGAGCCCCCTCGCCCACCCTGGCCGACCTGACCACCGGTAGGTCAGGTGGTCAGGTGGATGCGCGCCACTTCCTGGTTGCTGGCATTGTAGAAGGCATAGTCGGTGGTACCGGGGAAGTAGACGTAATGGTCCGAACCATTGGCCATGATCTGCAAGCTTTCACTGGAGCTCATCTTCACCGTCAACAGGTGCGAGGTGGCACCGCTGACCATGCCCATGTTGATCACGTCCTGGGCCGTGATGATGATGTTGGTGCCATTGCCGGCGCTGACATCGAGGGTGGTGATACCGCTGACCTTGCTGGAGAAATTGCTCAGGTTCAGGGTATTGCCCAGGTCGGCGAAATGCAGCGTCGTCACCCCGGCCACGCCATTGATGGAATCGATGTTGGAGGTGCCGGTGTTCTTGTTGACCATGTCGCTCTGCGCGCCGGCGGTACTGCCCAGGCCGGCGCTGACATTGATCAGGTTCGTGCCGCTGCCCACCGTCACCGAATTGTGCCCGCCCTCGACCACGTTGAAGATATCGGTACCGGAACTGGCGCCACCGCCCGAGAGGACGTTGGTGGTGCCGTTGCCGCGCGCGGTCAGGGTATTGGCACCGCTGTTGCCGGTAAGGGTGCTGTTGACGCTGCTGCTGCCTTCCAGGTTGGCGATGCCGACATAGCTGTCCCCGTTGGCATCGCCGCTGCTGCCGCCGCTCACCAAGCTGGCATTGATCGCGCCGCTGGTGGAATACAAGTAGCTGACGGTATCGCTACCGCCGGCCCCACCATTGAAGACATTGGCCACACCGCTGGCATAGAAGATATCGTCGCCGGCGCTGCCGGTGACGTTCTGGATGTTGACGTAGGTGTCGTTGGCGGCATAGCCATTGGCACCGGTGCCGTGGAACAGGTCCACGGTCACGCCCACCCCGCCCGAACGCGCATAGTTGACCGTATTGTTGCCGGCGCCACCGTCGAAGGCGTTGGTGGCGGCACTGGCATAGAACGTGTCGTTGCCGGAACCGCCGATCAGGTTTTCGATATTGGTGAACTTGTCGCCGAGCGCATAGAGGCCGCTGGCGGCCAGCGTATTGGTCAGGTCCACCGTCACGCCACCGGTATCGAATTCATAGCTCACCGTATCGACGCCGGCACCACCATCGAAGTTGTTGGCCTGGGTGCTGGCCTTGAACAGGTCGTTGGCGGCGCTGCCGATCACGTTGTCGATGTTGAACAGGGTATCGCCCTGGGCGTCGCCACCGGTACCGGTGCCGTTCTTCAGGTCGATGGTCACGCCCAGCGTCGAGCCGGCGTAGGACGCGAAGGTCGAACCCCGGTTGCCGACCACCGCGGTGATGCTGTCGGCACCCGCGCCGCCTTCCAGCACCGAGCGCGTACCGGGGGTGGAGAACCCCTTGAGCACGTCATTGAAGGCACTGCCCACCACGTTCTCGATATTGGTGTAGGAATCGCCGGCGGCATAGTTGCCGCTGCCGGTACCGGTGGCCGTGGACAGGTCCACATTCACGCCGTTGGTACCGTCACTGCTGGTGGAGAGCGAATAGTTGACGGTGTCCGAGCCGCCGGTGCCGCCATTGAGGATGTTGACTGCAGCGCTGGCCAGGAAGGTATCGTCGTTGTTGCTGCCGATGACGTTGTCGATGTTGAACAGGGTATCGCCCTGGGCATCCCCCCCGGTACCGGTCCCGTTCTTCAGGTCGATGGTCACGCCGCTGGACGAGCCGGCATAGGACGCATAGGTGTAGGCGCGATTGCCTAGGTCGGCGGTGATGCTGTCGGCACCCTTGCCACCGGTCAGTACCGACATCACGCCGACCGTGGAAAAGCCGGTCAGGGTATCGGCCCAGTCGCTGCCGATGACGTTCTGGATGTTGGCATAGGTGTCGCCCTGGGCGTAGTTGCCCGATCCGACGCCACTGGTGAGGTTGACCGTCACGCCGGTGGCGCTGTTGCTGCTGGTGGAACCGGCATAGCTGACCGTGTTCGACCCGGCTCCGCCATCCAGGAAGTTGGCGGCCGCGTTGGCCACGATGGTGTCGTTGCCACTGCCGCCGGTGGCGTCCTGGATGTTGGCATAGGTATCGCCATTGGCCAGGCTGCCGGCACCGCCCGAACCGCTGCCGCTGAGCAGGTTGATGGTTTCGTTGACGGTGGAGTTGGCGTAGCTCACCCGATTGTGCAGCGAACCTGTACCGCCATCGAAGAAGTTGGCGGCCGCGCTGGCCACGAACACGTCATCGGCGGACCCGCCGGTGGCATCCTGGATGTTGGTGTAGGTGTCGCCATTGGCCAGGCTGCCCGTGCCGCCCGTACCGGTTCCGTTGAACAGGTTGATGGTTTCGGCCACCGTCGAGGTACTGTAGTTGACCCGGTTATGGGTGCCGCCACCGCCATCGAAATTGTTGGCGGCAATATTGCCGTAGAAGGTGTCATTGCCACCACCGCCGGTGATGTCCTGGATGTTGATGTAGGTGTCGCCGTTGGCCCGGCTGTTGGTGCCGCCACTGCCCTGGCCGGTGACCAAATTGACGGTCTCGTCGACTGCGGAATTGGCATAGCTCACGCGGTTGTGCAGCGAGCCGGTGCCACC
>NZ_AEEC02000048.1 GCF_000300975.2 Herbaspirillum frisingense GSF30
TTCGTCTTTGCCACCAATGGCGGCACGCTGGCCTACCAGGCCATGGCCGGCACCCATGCACAAGCCGACAAGCTGGTCGACGAACGCCTGGCCGCGCCGGTGACGGCCGATGCCAATGACTTCATCTACCAGTGGGGTTCCTCGGCCGACTACAATGCCGCGCCCGGCCTGTCCAAGATCAAGGTGCCGGTGCTGGTCATCAACTCCGCCGACGACGAGCGCAACCCGCCCGAGACCGGCATCCTGCAGGCGGCCCTGAAGGACGTGCCGAGCGCGCAGTTGCTGCTGATCCCGGCCAGTGCCGAGACCCGTGGTCATGGCACCACCGGCATGGCGAAGTTCTACGCGCGTGAACTGGAACAGTTCATCCAGGCCTTGCCGCAGCGTTGACGGCCGCCTCGGCCTTGCATTCGGCGGACGGCTTCCAGCTGGCACCATGCAGCTGGAAGCCGCTCTTGCCGCTGCTCTTGACGTGATACATGGCGGCATCGGCCTGCTCCAGCAGCAGCGACAGGTCGCTGCCGTGGCTGGGATAAAGACTGATGCCGATACTGGCCCCCAGTACGAACTGCTGATCGCCCACCTCGATGGGCGCGGCCAGCCTGGCCAGCAGTTTGCGGGCGATTTCGGGGGCCTGTTCCTGATGCTCCAGCTGGGTGGCGATGACGGTAAATTCATCGCCCCCCAGGCGGGCACAGATGTCGGTACTGCGCACTGCTTCCTTCAGGCGCTGGCCCACACACACGAGCACCTTGTCCCCCACGGCGTGCCCAGCCTTGTCGTTGACCGGCTTGAAGTTGTCCAGATCGATGTAGTACACCGCCACCAGATGGTGGGGGCGGGTGGCCAGTAACAGCGCCTGATCGAACAGGTTGTTCATGAAATGCTTGTTGTAGAGCCCGGTCAACGGGTCCTTGAAGGCCATCGTCAGGGCCTTGGCCTCGGCGCTCAGTAGCCGCCGCTGGAACAGTGAGAGGATGGCTGCCAGCAGGCTCATGTACTGCAATGCCGCCAATGCCGTCCCCAGCACGAAGCCATGGTCCAGCCAGCTTGGATAGAGCGCGCCGATCGGCCCGCCACATGCCCAGTGCAGCAGCAGGGCGCCGAAGGCGGCGGCCATGACACGGCGGATCAGGGGCAGGCAATCCAGCTCGGTCCTGACGATGAACCACAGCACATAGCCCAGGATGAAGACGTTGAAGGCGGCATAGACGGGGCTGCGGATCAGCGGCACCGGCAGCCCGCTCCAGGAGGTCAGCAACCACAGCATGGTCGTACCGCTGACCAGCGCCACCAGCCAGGGATGGATGCCGACCTTGAAGAAGCGTGCAAAGCCCACCGCCAGGAAACTCTTTTCCAGGATCGTGAAACTGCCATAGACCACATTGGACAGGGCGGGATCTTTCAGCGGGGCCAGGAACAGGAAACTCAGGCGCGCCACCAGCGCACAGCCGATGGCTGCGGCCCACCAGCGAGCGCCGGGATTGGTGCGTGGAATCCTTGATGCCAGCAGGAACAGGGCGATGAAGACGCAATACACCCCGGCCCCGAACGCGTGCACGATCTCATGTTGCATGGCGCCCCCTTGCGCTTGGCTCTTTGCTTCGTCCAGCCATCGTCGAGCAGTCGCTGCTCCCCCGGCAGCCATCATAGCCAAGGGGGATGGAGGCGTACAAGGGGGCGGACACGATTGGCCGGCAGCATCCCGCCGGGCAATATTGTCCCGGAGAAAAACGCTTGAGTACGCGCCGCAGCCAGCGCCGGCGGGGAGCTTCAGCCCAGCCGGGCCTGGCTGGGCGGATGACCGATGATGCGCTTGAAAGCGCGGCTGAAGGATGCTTCCGAATCGTAGCCGAGGCGCTCGGCCACCACCGCCACGCGCAGCCCGTCGCGGGCGATCCAGTGGCGTGCCTGGAACATCTTCACCCGGGCCACGTACTTGGCCGGGGTCTCGCCCACCGCGCTGGAAAACTTCTCGATGAAGCTCGATCGCGAGGCCCCCATCAGCGAGGCCAGTTCGGCCACCGACCAGTCACGCTCCGGGTGCTGGTGCACCGCCGCCAGTACGCGCCCGATCTGCGGGCAGCGCACCGCCGCGATCCAGCCGCTGGCATCGGTGCAGGCGCATTCCACCCAGCCGCGGATGATGCTGGCCGCCAGCACATCGGCCAGGCGTGCCAGGATGCCGCAGGCGCCGATGCGGTTGAGCACCACCTCGCGCTCCATCGCATCGAGAAGCGCCAGCACCGCCGGGTCGCGCTGGGCCAGGTCGCAGGCGCGCATCGCCTCCGGCATCATCATCAACAGCGGATGCAGCGGATCGAGATTGAAGCGCAGCGTGCCGGAGAACAGCACATGCGAGGGCGCCGCCGTGACGGCTTCGGCACTGGCCCGGTCCACCTCGGCCAGGCCTGGCGCGCGGTCGTCCACCAGAAACAGGTTCTCCGCCAGCGCCTTGCGCGCCAGCTTGCCGATCTCCACCGTCGGCAGTCCCGGCGTGCTGGCCAGGGCATGCAGCGAACCCCGTGGCAGCAACACGGCATCGCCGGCATTGAGCTGCAGCCAGTCATCCTGGCCGACCTGCATCCAGCAACTGCCTTGGGCGACGAAATGGAAAGTCGCCTCACGTCGCGCCGGAAAGGCCACGGCCCACGGCTCATGCAGCACATAGCGCGCATATTCCACGCCATCCAGCCGCAGGCCCAGCAGGATTTCGGTCAGCGCATCGCCTGGATCAGCCTGATGGGGCTGGCGCAGGGCAGGCGCGGGACGGAACCCGCCAAGGGTCTCAGGGATATCGGACAAGTTTGGACGAATAGTCATCTTATTGCGAAATATCGGCATGGAAAGTCCAGACATTTAACCATAAACTTCGCTTCCCTGTGATAAGAAAGGTATTTCCATGTCCAACCCCGGCACCCTCGAGGCCCCGCTGACCCAGACGTCGGCCCCGGCACGCCCAGCTTCCCCTCCTGCCCACGAAGCAGGGCAGGAGGCCCCCGCCAACTGGGCCGGCATTGCCAGCCTGGCGCTCGGCGTCTTCAGCCTGGTCACCGCCGAATTCCTGCCGGCCAGCCTGCTGACAGCCATCGCCACCGACCTGCACGTCTCCGACGGCGCCGCTGGCCAGGCCGTCACCGCCACTGCCATCGTCGGCGCCGTGGCCGCACCCAGCATCCCGCTGCTGACCCGCAATATCGACCGCAAGCGCGTGGTGCTGATGCTCTCGCTCCTGCTGCTGATCTCCAACATCCTGGCCGTGACTGCACCCAGCCTGCCGGTGCTGCTGGTGGCGCGGGTCCTGCTGGGGGTAGCGCTGGGCGGCTTCTGGTCGATGGCGGCGGCCCTGGCCATGCGCCTGGTGCCGGAGCGCCTCTTCGCACGCGCCATGTCGCTGATCTTGACCGGGGTCTCGGTGGCGACCGTCTGCGCCGCTCCCATCGGCGCCTACATGGGCAATCTGTGGGGCTGGCGCAGCGCCTTCGTGGCCGCTGGCGTGGTCAGCCTGGTGGCCATCGCGATCCAGTGGATCGCCATTCCCCGGCTGCCGCCCAAGGATCACCCCAGCCTCAAGGTCCTGGCCGAACTGCTGGGCCGCACCGATGTGCGGGTGGCCTTGCTGGCGGTACTGCTGGTGGTGTCGGGGCATTTTGCCGGCTTCACCTATATCCGCCCGCTGATGGAGCAGATCACCCACATGTCGGTGGCCACCATCTCGGCGGTGTTGCTGGGCTATGGCGTGGGCGGCTTCTTCGGTAACTTCGCCGGCGGCTTCATCGCCGAGCGCAGCGAGCGCTATGCCATCGTGGCCGGCGGTACCCTGATTGCGCTGCTGGCGGCGTCCCTGTGGGTGGCCGGCAGCTCGCCGATGGTGGCAGCCATCGCCATCACGCTGTGGGGCTTTGCCTTTGGCGCTTTCCCGGTCGGCTTCCAGACCTGGATCGTGCGGGCCGCTCCGGACCATGCCGAAGGTGCTGGTGGCCTGCTGGTAGCGGCCTTCCAGGTCGCCATCGCCAGCGGCGCCATCGGTGGTGGCGTGCTGGTGGATCATGTCGGCGCCCTGGGTGGGCCGATCTTCGCGGTGGTCACCATCACCCTGGGTACGCTGCTGACCCTGCGCTACGGCCCGCGTGGCGGCGGCGCGGCGGTGGCCGGCAACGCCCACTTCTGAGCTGGTATTGAGGACGATCCAGCTGCCTGAACGTCCTCGTTGGCTGTCCCCCCGCTTCCGGTGGCCTCTGGCACCGGAAGCGGCACCCCTCCCGGCATTATTCCTCCCCATGCAATAAAGAAGTGCTCACGGCACGGATTCTCTTCATCCGCGCTTGGCCCCACACTGGCTTCACGGTTCAGGAACAAGTCCTGACCGACTTAACCCACCAGGAGCCACCCCATGAAGATCCATCACCACCCCATGTCCGGCCACGCCCACCGCGCCGTCCTGTTCGCCTCCCTGCTCGGCCTGGATGCCGAACTGATCGAAGTCGACCTGATGGCCGGCGCCCACCGCCAGCCGGCCTTCCTCGCGCTCAACCCTTTCGGTCAGGTTCCGGTGCTGGAAGATGAAGGTGTGGTCATCGCCGACTCCAACGCCATCCTGGTCTACCTGGCCAAGAAAGCCGGTCGCAGCGACTGGCTGCCGGAAGACGCGCAGGGCGCAGCGGCTGTGCAGCGCTGGTTGTCGGTGGCGGCCGGCGAACTGGCCTACGGCCCGGCGGCGGCGCGACTGGTGACGGTATTCGGTGCTGCCTTCAATGCCGAGGAAGTGATCAAGCGCGCCCATGTCCTGCTCAACCGCATGGAGCAGCACCTGGGCCAGCGCACCTGGCTGGCAGCCGAGCATCCCACCATCGCCGACGTGGCCGTCTACAGCTACCTGGCCCGCGCCCCGGAAGGCAATGTCGACCTGAGCGGCTACCCGGCAGTGACCGCTTTCCTGGCGCGCATCGAAGCCTTGCCCGGTTTCGTGCCGTTCATCCAGACCCCGGCCGGCCTGACCGCCAAGGCCTGAACCTCGGATTTGCCGATCAGCCGAGCAGTTGATCAGCCGACCACCCACCACCCATCAGATTCAGCGAGGCCAGACATGAAGACTCCTTCCAACGCATCGACCTGGCATGCCGGCGAAAAGCTGCTCCAGCAAAAGCTGGGCGTGGCTGACAAGATGGAAGCGGTGGGGCGTCGCGTGGTGCGCGACTTCATGCCCGACCAGCATCGCGCCTTCTACGCCCAGTTGCCCTTCATCGTGCTGGGTAGCGTGGACGCCGAGGGCGATGCCTGGGCCACCTTCCTGGAAGGCCGGCCCGGCTTCATGGAGTCGCCTTCGCCCACGGTGCTGGACATCCGGGCCCGCCCCTCGGCCCAGGACCCGGCAGCGGCCGGCATGGTCGCCGGTGCGCCAGTGGGTTTGCTGGGGATGGAACTGCATACCCGTCGCCGCAACCGCATGAATGGCGTGCTCACGCCGCTGGCCGATGGCTGGCGGGTGGAGGTGGACCAGAGTTTCGGCAACTGCCCGCGCTACATCCAGCTGCGTGATTTTTCCTTCGAGCGCGAACCGCGAGCGGCCCATGTCGACCAGGTCGAGCCGATGACTACCCTGGACGCTGCAGCCCGCGCGCTGATCGGCCAGGCCGACACCTTCTTCGTGGCCTCCTATGTCGATCTGGAAGAAGCTCGCCAGGTCGATGTCTCGCATCGCGGCGGCAAGGCCGGTTTCGTCCGGGTGAACCAGGACGGCTCGCTGACCGTGCCGGACTTCGACGGCAACCTGTTCTTTTCCACACTTGGCAACATCGTCCTCAATGGCCGGGCCGGCCTGATGTTCGTCGATTTCGACAAGGGCGACGTCCTGCAGATGACCGGTGAGGCCGAGCTGATCCTCGAGTCGCCCGAGATCGCCGCCTTCCAGGGCGCCGAACGGCTGTGGACCTTCCGCCCGCGCAAGATCGTGCGTCGCCCAGGCGCGCTGGCCCTGCGCTGGCGTTTCCAGCAAGATGCCTGGTCGCCGAACTCGCTCATGACGGGCGACTGGCAGCAGGCCGGCCAGCGCCTGCTGGCCCAGGAGCAGGGCAGCCGCTGGCGCAGGCTCAAGGTCGCCCGCGTGGTGCAGGAGAGCGATTCCATCCGCTCCTTCCACCTGCAGCCCGATGACGGTGCCGGCCTGCTGCCGGCGCTGCCCGGCCAGCACCTGCCGATCCGCGTGCTGACCGCCGGCAGCGACAAGCCGCTGATCCGCACCTATACCTTGTCCTCGGCACCGTCGGATGCGCATTACCGCATCAGCGTCAAGCGTGATGGCCAGGTATCCCAGCATCTTCATGCGCAATTGCAGGAAGGTGACCATATTGAAGTGCGGGCGCCGGCCGGCGATTTCATGCTGGATGAAACATCCTCCCGGCCGGTGGTCCTGTTGGCCGGTGGCGTGGGCATCACGCCCATGATCGCGATGCTGCGTCACATGGTGTATGAAGGTTTGCGCACGCAGCGCATGCGCCCGGCCACACTGTTCTACGCTGCACGCAGCAAAAATGACCGCGCATTCGACGCCGAACTGGCGCAGCTGGTGGCAGCCGGCAAGGGGGCCATCAAGGTGGTGCGCGTGCTGGGCGACACCACCGATGCCATCGAAGGCCGCGACTTCGATGCCGCCGGCCGCATCGACATGACCTTGCTGGCGCGCTCGCTGCCCTTCGGCGATTACGAGTTCTATCTGTGCGGGCCGTCACCGTTCATGCAATCGCTCTACGACGGCCTGCGCGGCTATGGCATCGGCGATGAACGCATCCATGCCGAAGCCTTCGGCCCGGCATCGCTCACCCGCACCGGCGCTGCCAACGAGACGGCACAGGCAGCACAAGCCGCACCCGCCCCGGTACCGGTTGCCACCGAAGCGGTGCCGGTGTTCTTCATGGACAGCCTCAAGGAAGCGCGCTGGACGCCCGGCACCGGCAGCCTGCTGGAACTGGCCGAGGCCCGCGGCCTGGAGCCCGAATTCAGTTGCCGCGAAGGCCACTGCGGCACCTGCCGCACCCGCCTGCTGGCCGGTGCCGTCACCTACCCGACGCCGCCCCAGGCCAAGGTCGGCGAGGGTGAAGTGCTGCTGTGCTGCGCCGTTCCCGCGCAGCCGGCCGAGCCGGGAAGTGGCCGCATCGAACTGGCGCTGTAGGCGGGATCGTGCGCGCCATGCGGGTTGCCTCTGGCCCGGCGGAAGCAGGCATAATGCGAGCTTCTTCGATACCCAGGGAAGGGAAGCACATGGACCGTTGGCTGGCGATGCGCATCTTCGTACAAGTCGCGGAAACGGCCAGTTTCGCCAAGGCCGCGCGACAGATGCAATTGAGCGCCCCGGTGGTGACCCGTACCGTGGCGGCGCTGGAAGAACTGGTCGGCGGTCGCCTGCTGATCCGCACCACCCGCTCGGTGAAGACCACCGAAGCCGGCGCGCGCTACCTGGAAGACTGCCGCCGCATCCTGGGCGAGATCGCCGAAGCCGAGGCCGCCGCCGCCGGCCACCACGCCAGGCCTGCCGGCACGCTGGCGGTGACCGCTTCCTTCATGTTCGGGCAGATGCATGTGCTGCCCATCGTCACCGAATACCTGGATCTCTATCCCGACATGCGGGCGCGTACCTTCTTCATCGACCGCCCCGTCAACATCGTCGATGAAGGCATGGACGTGGCCATACGCATCGGCCATCTGCCCGACTCCGGCTTTACGGCCATCAAGGTGGGATCGGTCAGCCAGGTGATCTGCGCCGCACCGGATTACCTGCGCCAGCACGGCACACCTGCCTCGCCTACCGATCTCAAGCAGCATCGCATCGTCACCTCCACCAGCGCCTGGGCCTCGCCGGAATGGCGCTTCGCCGACGGCCAGCGCGTGCTGATCGACGCCGTCCTGCAGACCAACACCAACGAAGCCGCCATCAGCACCGCCCGCAAGGGCTGGGCATTGACCCGGGTGCTGGCCTACCAGGTCGCGGCCGATCTGAAGGAAGGCCGCTTGCAGCGGGTGCTGCGCGAATTCGAAGAGCCACCCCTGCCGATCCACGTGCTCTACCCGGAAGGGCGGCACTCACCGGCCAAGGTGCGGGCTTTCATCGACCTGGCGGTGGCGCGCTTGCGGGGTAATCCGCTGTTCAGCTAGCTTGCCGTCCTGGCCTCCAGCGGCACCCGCTGCAGGAACCTCTCAAACGAGGCCAGGAAAGCCTGCTCCGGCGCCGACAGCTTGCGCTGCCCATGCCAGGTCAGGAAGACATCGATCTCGGCCACCGGCCCGTCCAGGGGCAGGACCTTCAACTGGCCCTCGGCCACGTCCTGCCCGATCAGGTGCTCGGGCAGGAAACTCAGGCCCACGCCGGCCACCACCATGCGGCGGATTTCCTCCACATGCGACGAGGCGCCGGCAATGTGGCCGGTGAAGCCCTGCTGGTCGCGGAAGACGGTCAGCGGGGACAGCGTGTCGCCCAACTGGTCGCTGGCGAAGCAGACGAAATTCTGCACCAGCAGTTCGGCCATGCTGACGCTGCGCTGGGCGAACAGGGGATGATGACGTCCGCACACCAGCACATAGCGATGCCGCAGGAAGAGGCGCCGCTCCAGCTTTTCCACCGGCTTGCGGCACAGGCACAGGCCCAGGCCGCTGCTGCCCTTGGCCAGGGTGTCGAGAATGGCGGCACTCTGCATGACGTCGATACGAAACTCCACACGCGGATAACGGCGATGGAAGCGCGCCAGGAAATCGTCATACGCCGCGCTCTGCACCCGGCTCATCAGCAACAGCCGCAGACTGCCCGCCACGTCCTCGCCGGCATGGCCGGCGGCGCCATCGATGCGCGCCACCATGCCATACATCTCCCGCGCCACGGCATAGATTTCCTCGCCCAGCGGCGTGAGGCGGAATTCGCCATGGCGGCGATGCAGCAGCACGCCGCCCAGCGTCTCTTCCAGCCGCCGCAGCGCCTGGCTGACCGCAGGCTGGCTCAGGCACAGGGTCTCGGCGGCGCGCCCCACGCCCCGCTCCTGGACCACGAACATGAAGGTGCGCAAGAGGTTCCAGTCCATGCGTTCCGAGGACAGCGGCGGCAGGAGCGGGCGGGGGCTGGCGGAGGCGTGGCGCATGGGGGGCTCTGGCGTTGGGGGCTGGGGGCGCGGCAATGGCGATTCAGGGATGCTCCAGTCCGGCGAAGAATCGCGCGGCATTGTCCTGCAATCCGGCAATATGGTAACCGCCTTCCTGCACTACCAGCGTGGGCAGTCCCAGCGCGCCCACTGCGCGCCCCAGCCGTTCGAAGCCAGCCGCGCTCACGCCGACCACGGCCTGCGGGTCTTTCTCGAAGATGTCGAAGCCCAGGCTCAGCACCAGCACCTCCGGCTGATACAGGGTGATGGCGCGGCAGGCCTGCTGCAGCCGGTCGAAGAAGACCGCCTCCGGCGAGCCATGCGGCATGGGCAGGTTGAGGTTGTAACCCAGGCCTTCTCCCTGGCCGCGCTCTTCCTCGAAGCCGGCCACCACCGGATAGAAATTCACCGGATCACCGTGGATGGAGACATACATCACGTCCCGCCGGGCATAGAAGATTTCCTGGATGCCCTGGCCGTGGTGCATGTCGGTATCCAGCACCAGCACCCGCCGATGACGTTCGCTCAACATCTGCGCGGCGATCGCGGCATTGTTGAGATAGCAGAAGCCACCGGCCGCATCGCGCCGCGCATGGTGGCCCGGCGGGCGGCACAGCGCATAGGCACGCCGCTCGCCGGCCAGCAGCGCCTGCGCGCCGGCGATGGCGCATTGCGCCGACCAGTAGGCCGCATGCCAGGTCTGCGGCCCCACCGGGCAGCTGCCATCGGCCAGGTAACGCGCCGCCTTGGCCAGCACGCCGCGCAGGGGATTGGGTTCGCGCACGAAAATGTTGGAGACCACTTCATCTCCCCAGTCGTCGGGCAAGGCCATCCATTGCGCATGGGCCTCCTGCAGGAATTGCAGATAATCCAGCGCATGCACCGCACCGATGGCGGCCGCCCCGGCATCCGGTGGAGCCTGTACTGCAAAGCCCAGGCGGGTGGTCAGCGCGGCCAGTTCGTCCAGCCGTTGCGGTACCTCCTGCGGCACGCGCATCTTGCCGCGCGAGTAATAGCTCTGGGGGTGATGCAGTTTCTGGTCGGGATGGTAGAAGGTCTTCATCAGCTCTCCTGTGCCTGCAGACCGCGTTCCGGCGCGGCATGGTGCGCACGGCCCAGGCGCTGCACGCACAGCAGCGACAGCAGCGAGATACCGGAGAACAGCAGGGCCAGCGGCCACCACTGGCCCTGGAATTTTTCCGCGAGGACGGTGCCCAGCAAGGGTGTCAGCCCGCCGAAGATGGCGCCCGAAACCTGATAGGCCATGGAAATGCCGGTATAGCGGATGCGGGTCGGGAAGGCCTCGCTGACGAAGCCGGCGATGACCGCATAGTAGGCGCCGATGAAGAGCACCGCGATCGCCACGCCCAGTGTCACGCTGGCCAGCGAACCCTGGTCCACCAGCGAGAACATGGCATAGGGCGAGACCACCGACAGCGCCGACATCGCCACCAGGAAACGATGATTGCCGATACCGTGTGCCAGGTGCGCCGCCAGCGGCGTGATGAAGAACTGCATCACCGACACCACCAGCAAGCCATTCAACACCAGCGCCCGCTGCAGGTGCAGGTATTGCGTGGTGTACACCAGCATGAAGGTATTGGTGAAGTAGAAGCCGGCGATGCCCAGCACATTGGCACCGATGGCCAGCGCCAGCAGGCCGGGCGCGCCCCGCAGTACCTCGGTCAGCGGTGCGCGCTCGGCGCGCGCGGCCGGTGCCTTGGCACGGCGCTGCTGTTCGGCCAGGAAGTCGGGCGACTCCTGTACCGACAGCCGGATCGCGAATCCCACTGCCAGCAGCAGGGCGCTCACCAGGAAGGGAACGCGCCAGCCCCAGTCGAGGAAGACCGCATTGTCCTGGCTGCTGACCAGCTTGAACATGAGCGTGGCCAGGATCAGCCCGGCGGGGCTGCCCAGTTGCGCGAACGAGGCGAGGAAGGTGCGCCGGCTGCGATCCGGCGAATGTTCGGCCGCCATCAGCACGGCCCCGCCCCATTCACCGCCGACTGCGATGCCCTGGATCAGGCGCAGCAGCACCAGTGCTACCGGCGCCCAGATGCCGATGCTGGCATAGGTCGGCAGCAGCCCGATCAGGATCGTCACCGAGCCCATCATCAGCAGCGTGATCACCAGAGATTTCTTGCGACCGACGCGGTCGCCGATGTAGCCGAAGATCGCTCCGCCCAGCGGTCGCGCCAGGAAGCCGACGGCGAAGGTGCCAAAGGAGGCCAGCGTGCCGTAGAAGCCATTGGTGGTCGGGAAGAACAGCTTGCCGAACACCAGGGCCGAGGCCATGGCGTAGATGTAGAAGTCATACCATTCGATCATGGTGCCGACAAAGGCGGCCAGTGAGGCGCGAACCGGCTGGTGCCGGGGTGGGGCGGTGTGCATGGTCCAGTCTCCCGTGGTGGGTGTTGAGGTAAGGGGAACTGGAGTTATACGATTGCCGCGTTCATAAGAAAAATTAGCTTTTTGAATCTTTCACATTCGGTTTTCTTATCCAGAACGGCCGTGCATGGCTATGTCGAGTAAAATGACTTGTATGGGTAGTCATTTTGTTTCATGATGACGCAGTTTCATCGATCAGGAGGATTCGAACATGCAAGCCAATCAAGTCTCCAAGACGGAGTTCAAGGCCAAGGCATTGGAGTATTTCCGCCAGGTGGAAGCGTCTGGCGAGAGTGTCGTGGTCACCGATCATGGCAAGCCCACGCTGGAGGTCCGGCCCTTCCGGGACACGGAGCGCGAACCGCTGGATATTCTGGCAGGGTCGGTGCTGCGTTATGACGATCCTACAGCGCCGGTGGATACAGAATGGGAGGCGGCGCAGTGATTGCGTTGGACACGCACACCCTGGTCTGGTGGGCCAGTGCCGACGATAGCCTGAGTCGAAAGGCCAAGCGGGCCATCGAGCAGGAGCTCGATGGTGGGGAAATCATCATCTCGGCTATTTCCGCATGGGAAATAGCGATGCTGGTGGAGCGCGAAAAGCTGGTGCTGTCGATGGACGTTGATCGCTGGCTCGCCACGGTGGCCGACATCGCGGCGGTACGAATAGTGCCGGTGGATGTGGAAATTTCCGTCAAGTCAGTCAACTTGCCGGGGGAGTTTCATAAAGACCCGGCTGACAGGATGATTGTGGCGACGGCGCGAAAATTTGCCATTCCTCTTGTGACCAAGGACGAAAAGATTCGCGCCTACCCCCACGTCAAGACCCTCTGGTAACCCAGTAACCCGACCGCCGCAGCGGTCGGCTGATCATGGCAGATCAGTTCAGTATCGTGCAGATCAGATGCCCCCCATGCACAGATACTTCACCACCAGATAATCATCGATCCCATAGTGGGACCCTTCGCGGCCCAGGCCGGATTGCTTGACGCCGCCGAAGGGGGCGACCTCATTGGAGATGAGCCCGGTATTGATGCCCACCATGCCCGATTCCAGGCCTTCGGCCACGCGCCAGATGCGGCCGATGTCGCGTGAATAGAAATAGCTGGCCAGGCCGAATTCGGTGTCGTTGGCCAGGGCCACGGCTTCGTCGTCGGTCTTGAAGCGGAACAGCGGGGCCATGGGGCCAAAGGTCTCTTCGCGGGCGACCTGCATGGCCGGGGTGACGTCGGCCAGCACGGTGGGTTCGAAGAAGCCATGGCCCAGCGCGTGGCGCTTGCCGCCCAGCAGCACGCGGGCGCCCTTGGCGACGGCGTCGGCGACGTGCTGTTCGACCTTCTTGACGGCCTGTTCGTTGATCAGCGGACCCTGATTCACGCCGTTCTCCATGCCGTCGCCGACCTTGAGCTTCTTCACCGCTTCCACCAGCTTGGCGGCGAAGGCATCGTACACGCCGTCTTGCACGTAGATGCGGTTGGCGCATACGCAGGTCTGGCCGGCATTGCGGTACTTGGAGGCGATGGCGCCTTCGACGGCGGCATCCAGGTCGGCATCGTCGAAGACGATGAAGGGCGCATTGCCGCCCAGTTCCAGCGAGAGCTTCTTGATGCTCGATGCGCTCTGCTGCATCAGCAGCTTGCCCACGCCGGTGGAGCCGGTGAAGCTGATCTTGCGCACGATGGGGTTGGAGGTCATTTCACCACCGATTTCCTTGGCCGCGCCGGTGACGACGCTGAACACGCCCGCCGGCACACCGGCGCGCTCGGCCAGGACCGCCAGCGCCAGGGCTGAGAAGGGGGTGGCTTCGGCCGGCTTCAAGACCATCGGGCAGCCGGCGGCCAGTGCCGGGCCGGCCTTGCGGGTGATCATTGCCGCCGGGAAGTTCCACGGCGTGATCGCCGCGCATACGCCGATGGCTTCCTTGACCACGACGATGCGGCTGTTCGGGGAGGGCGAGGGGATGGTGTCGCCGTAGGTGCGCTTGCCTTCTTCGGCGAACCATTCGATGAAGGAGGCGGCATAGCCGATCTCGCCCCGTGCCTCGGCCAGCGGCTTGCCTTGCTCGGCGGTCATGATCAGGGCCAGGTCGTCGGCGTTGGCCATCATCAGTTCGTACCAGCGGCGCAGGATGACGCTGCGTTCCTTGGCGGTCTTCTTCTTCCAGGCCGGCCAGGCAGCGTTGGCGGCCTCGATGGCGCGGCGCGTCTCGGCCGCGCCCATCATCGGCACATGGCCCAGCAGGCTGCCGTTGGCGGGGTTGTGGACTTCATGGGTGGCGCCGCTGTCGGCGTCGCACCAGGCGCCGTTGACATAGGCTTGCTGGCGCAGCAGGGAAGGGTCTTTGAGTTGTTGCAGCATGTCGGGTCTCCGTTGGGTTTCCATGTGGGTATCCGGATGGGCGCAGCGTCAGAAGCGGGCTGCGGCCTTGTTGCGCCCGCGCAGCCATTCCAGGGCCAGCAGCAGGCAGGTCGAAAACAGGATCAGGATCGTCGCCAGCGCGGCGATGGTCGGGCTGATGTTGTCCTTGATGCCGGCAAACATCTGGCGCGGCAAGGTGGCCTGTTCGGGGCCGGCTACGAACAGGGTAAGAACGACTTCATCGAAGGAAGTTGCAAAGGCGAACAGGGCGCCCGAGATCAGGCCCGGTGCGATCACCGGCAGGGTGATGCGGAAGAAGGTGCGCAAGGGGCTGGCGCCCAGGCTCAGGCTGGCGCGCACCAGGTTGTGGTTGAAGCCCTGCAGGGTCGCCAGCACGGTGGTCACCACGAAGGGCGCGCCCAGTGCGGCGTGCGCCAGGATCAGGCCGAGATAGCTGTCGGCCAGGCCGATGCGGGCAAAGAAGAGGTACACGCCCACGCCCACCACCACCACCGGCACGATCATGGGCGAAATCAGGATCGCCATCAGGATGCCCTTGCCCCGGAAGTCGGCCTTGTTCAGCCCGACCGCAGCCAGCGTGCCCAGCACGGTGGCGATGACGGTGGCGGCCGGGGCGACGATGAAGCTGTTCCTGGCGGCGCGGATCCAGTCGTCCGAGGTGAACAGGTTCTCATACCAGCGTAGCGAGAAACCCTTGATGGGATACATCAGGAAGCTGCTGTCGGAAAACGACAGCGGGATCATCACCAGAATGGGCAGCACCAGGAACAGCAACACCAGCAGGTTGAAGCTGCGCGAGGCAAAGTACCAGACCCGTTCGACGAGCGAGGTATAGGGCGGGAAGAGAGGCGGTTTGTTCATGGCGGATTTCCTGGATTCATCGATGGCAGCGCGGCAGTCGGTCGGTGCAAGCTCATCCGATGCCGACGTCGACCTTGGCGAAGCGGCGGTAGACGCTGTACAGCACCAGGGTTGCGGCCAGCAGCAGGGCGCCCAGCGCGCAGGCCATGCCCCAGTTGATGGTGGTATTGATGAAGTAGGCGATGAAGTAGCTCACCATCTGTTCGTTGGGGCCGCCCAGCAGGGCCGGGGTGATGTAGTAGCCACCGGCCATGATGAACACCAGCAGCACGCCGGCGCCCACGCCCGGATAGGTCTGCGGCACATAGACGCGCCAGAATGCGGCGAACGGGTGACTACCCAGCGACACGGCCGCCTTCAGGTAGGTCGGCGGCACCGACTTCATGACGCTGTAGAGCGGCAGGATCATGAAGGGCAGGAGGATGTGGGTCATCGAGATATAGACGCCGACCCGGTTGAACACCAGTTCCAGCGGCGACTGCGTCAGGCCGGCCAGCATCAGGGCCTTGTTGACCAGGCCTTCCGATTGCAGCAGCACGATCCAGGCCGCCACGCGCACCAGGATCGAGGTCCAGAAGGGGATCAGCACCAGGATCATCAGCAGGTTGGCGCGGCGCTCCGACATGGTGGACAGCCAGTAGGCCAGCGGATAGGCCAGCAGCAGCGTGATCAGGGTGACCACCGCGCTCATCCATAGGGTGCGGCCGAAGATGGTGCGGTAGATGGCCGATTCGGGCGCGGCAGCTTCGATGTCGCCAAAGACGTTCTGGCGCAGGTCCAGCGAGGCCAGCAGGTAATAGGGGGAATAGACCGAGCCGTTCTGGGCGATCACGCGCCAGATGTCGGGCTGGCCCCAGAGCGGATTGAGGGCGATGATGGCCTCGCGCGCGGCGGCCGGTGCCAGTGGCTTGCCGTCGGCGTCGCGCAGCGGCATGGCGCGGGTGGTACCCATCACCAGCGAGCGCGAGCCGGCGATTTCGATATTGAGACGGCGCGCCAGGTTGCCGGCGGTGGTCTCTTCCTTGGCGCGGGCCAGGTCTTCGGCCAGGGCGGCGTAAGCCTGGTCGGGCAGGGCGGCCTTGCGGTCCCAGCGCGACAGTACGGCGACCGTCTGCGGCAGGGTAGCGGCGACTTCGGGATTTTCCACGGCGCGCTGCAGCAGCGCCACGATGGGGGCCACGAAGGTCAGCAGCAGGAAGATCGCCAGTGGGGCGATCAGTGCCAGTGCGCCCAGTCGCTTGCGGGTCTGGGCGGCGTGCAGTTCACGCTTGAGTTGCTGCGGGTCGGGTTCGGCCAGGGGCATGGCGGCGGCGGTGCGGGTGGCGATGGTGGTCATGTCTCGGTAGTCCGGTGGCAGCAGTTTCAACACAACGGTTCCTGGAAATCAGCGCGCCGTTGCGGGACGCATGCAACTGCTGCTGCAATACCCGCTCCCGTTCGGACTGAGTAGGCCCTGCAAGGGCCGTATCGAAGGCGCACAGAGGTGGGTGCCTTCGATACGCGGCTACGCCGCTACTCAGGACGAACGGGAGTGGGAGCGCGCAGCTGCATGGGGCCTCTTACTTCGCGATCCAGGCGGCGAAGCGTTGCTCCAGCTCTTCGCCGTGGTCGGTCCAGAACTGCAGGCTCAGTTGCACGGCGTCCTTGGCATTGGCCGGCGAGGTCGGCAGGTTGCCCAGGGTCTTGGCGTCCAGCAGCTTCAGGGCGCCCTTGTTGACGGGGCCGTAGGCGATGTTGTTGGCATAGACCTTCTGGTTCTCAGGCTGGCTGGCGAAGCTGATGAACTTCTCGGCCAGGGCCTTGTTCGGCGAACCCTTGGGGATCACCCAGTAATCCAGGGTGTAGACGCTGCCGGTCCAGACCACCTTGAGGTTCTTGCCTTCGCGCTGGGCGGCATCGATGCGGCCGTTGTAGGCGTTGGCCATGACCACGTCACCCGAGGCCAGGAACTGTGCCGGCAGGGCGCCCGCATCCCACCACTGGATGTTGGGTTTCAACTGGTCCAGCTTCTTGAAGGCGCGGTCCACGCCTTCCTTGGTGGCCAGCACCTTGTAGACGTCCTTGGTCGGCACGCCGTCGGCCATCAGGGCGAACTCCAGGTTGTACTGGGCGCTCTTCTTCATGCCGCGCTTGCCGGGGTATTTCTTGGTGTCCCAGAAATCGGCCCAGCCGGTCGGTGCGCTCTTGAGCTTGTCGGCGTTGTAGGCCAGCACGGTGGACCAGACGAAGGCGCCCATGCCGCATTCGCTGACGGTGGCTTCGGGGATGTAGTCGTCCTTCTTGATGGTCTTGGCCAGGTCCAGTTTTTCGATCAGGCCATCGTCACAGGCGCGGTTCAGGTCGCCGCCATCGATTTCCACCACGTCCCAGCTGACCTTCTTGGTTTCGACCATGGCCTTGACCTTGGCCAGTTCGCCGTTGAATTCGGCGGTCACGACCTTGGTGCCGGTGCTCTTCTGGAAGGGTTCGACGTAGGCGACCTTCTGCGCGTTGCCATTGGCGCCGCCGAAATTGACCAGGGTCAGTTCAGCGGCAGAGGCCGCGCCGGAAAGCAGCAGGCCCAGGGCGAGCGGGGACAGCAGGGCGGGTGTCAGGCGTTTCATTGTTGTTCCTCGTTGGTTATCGTGCTTGTTGACTGTGTGACGTTGTTGCGCTGGATCGGACTTCATGGGCAATCTGCGTTGCCTGGAAAACTAACAAATGGAACTGCAACATCAAGGTACGGCGAAACAAAAAACTAAGTAAACGGGAGGGAGTCAGGGCGCTCAGAGGAAGCAGCGCAGGCGATCCTGCGCGATATGCAGCACCACGCTGCTGCCCTCGGTCAAGCCGGCCAGCGCCTGGTCGGACAGGGAGAGCTTGACGAAGCAATCTTCCTGCCCCGTGACGGTGCACCGTACGCGCACATGATCGCCGAAATAGATCAGGCCGCCGATGGTGGCGCGCAGGCTGTTGGGTTCGCTGCTGCCACCTGCGGCCAGGCGGATGCGTTCGGGGCGCACGCAGGCGGTGATGGCCTGGCCGGCGTGCGCGCGGTGGACATTGAGGCCAGTCAGCACGGTGCCATCGGCCAGGCGCACGGTACAGTGCTCGCCCTGTACCGATTCCACGCTGCCCTGGAAACGGTTGTTGTCGCCGATGAAGTTGGCCACGAACTGGTTGTCGGGATATTCGTAGAGTTCGGTCACCGGGGCCAGTTGCTGGATCACGCCCTGGTCGAAGACGGCCACGCGGTCCGACATGGTGAGGGCTTCGCTCTGGTCGTGGGTGACATAGACGAAGGTCACGCCCAGGCGCTTGTGCAGGGCCTTCAGTTCCAGCTGCATGTGTTCGCGCAGCTGCTTGTCGAGCGCGCCCAGCGGTTCGTCCATCAACACCAGTTGCGGATCGAAGACCAGTGTGCGCGCCAGCGCCACGCGCTGCTGCTGGCCGCCCGAGAGCTGGGTCGGATAGCGGTCGCCGAATTTCCCCATCTGCACCATGTCCAGCGCCTGCTTGACCTTGGCTTCGCGGGTGGCGCGATCCATCTTGCGCACCGACAGCGGATAGGCCACGTTCTGGGCGATGGTCATGTGCGGGAACAGCGCATAGTTCTGGAACACCATGCCGATGTTGCGCTTGTGGGGCGGCACGCGGTTGAGCAACTGGCCATCGAGACGGATCTCGCCGCCGGTGGGAAACTCGAACCCCGCCAGCATCATCAGGCAGGTGGTCTTGCCCGAACCCGAGGGGCCGAGCAGGGTCAGGAACTCGCCACGGCGAATCTCCAGGTCCAGGCTCTTGACGATCAGGTTCTCGCCGTTATAGGTCTTCTTTACGCCGCAGAACTGCACCAGCACGTCGCTGTTGCCGGGCTGGGTCTCTTCCTGCACTGCCTGCTTCATTGCATAAGCCGCCATCATCGTTCCTCTCTTTTACGCGGGGCCGGATTCATCGTCCGGCCCGTCTACCCATTACTGCATCAAACAGCTGCCGTGCAATGCAAGTCTCAGGCCAGCTTGATGGCTGCGGCCAGGATGCCCAGCGCTTCGTCCATGACGGCATCAGGAATCGTCAGCGGGAACAGGAAGCGGATCACGTTGCCGTAGCTGCCGCAGGTCAGCAGCAGCAGGCCGTGATCCAGGGCGTGTTGTTGCACCTTCTTCGTGTAGTCCGCATCCGGCTTGCCGGTGGCCGGGTCGGCGAACTCCACGGCGACCATGGCACCCACGCCGCGCACTTCGGCAATCTGCGGCACGGCCGAACGCAGTTCCTTGAGATGCTCCTGCAGTTTGTCGCCCAGGCGCGCGCCACGGGCCACCAGCTTTTCTTCCTGCATCACGTCCAGCACCGCCAGCGCCGAGGCCACCGCCAGGGGATTGCCGGCATAGGTGCCGCCCAGGCCACCGGGGGCGGGCGCATCCATGATCTCGGCACGACCATTGACGGCCGACAGCGGCATACCACCGGCCAGGCTCTTGGCCATGGTCATCAAATCGGGCAGCACGTCGTAATGTTCCATCGCAAACAGTTTGCCGGTACGGCCATAGCCGGACTGCACTTCGTCGGCGATCAGCAGGATGCCGTGCTCGTCGCAGAGGGCGCGCAGGCCGCGCATGAAGTCGGCCGGGGCGGCGTAGAAGCCGCCTTCGCCCTGCACCGGCTCCAGGATGATGGCGGCCACGCGGCGCGCTTCGATGTCGCTCTTGAAGAGGCCCTTGACGGCTTCCAGCGCATCGTCGGTGCTGATGCCATGCAGGGCGCTGGGGTAGGGGGCGTGGTAGACGTCGCCCGGGAAGGGCCCGAAGCCCAGCTTGTAGGGAGCGACCTTGCCGGTCAGCGCCATGCCCATCATGGTCCGGCCGTGGAAGCCGCCGGCAAAGGCGATCACGCCAGGACGGCCGGTATGGGCGCGGGCGATCTTGATGGCGTTTTCCACCGCCTCGGCGCCGGTGGAGAAGAAGGCGGTCTTCTTGGGGTAGTCGCCCGGGGTCACGGCGTTGATGCGCTCGGCCAGTTCCACGTAGCTGGCATAGGGCACGATCTGGTAGGCGGTGTGGGTGAACTTCTCCATCTGGGCGCGCATGGCGTCGAGCAGCTTCGGATGACGGTGGCCGGTGTTGAGCACGGCGATGCCGGCGGCGAAGTCGATGAAGCGGCGTCCCTCGACATCCCACAACTCGGCGTTGACGGCACGCTCGGCGTAGAAGTCGCACATCACGCCCACGCCGCGCGGGGTGGCGGCGTTCTTTCGTTGTTGCAGTTCCTGGTTGGTCACCTGGGTGGTCATTGCTTGCTCCGTTCTTGCTGCGTTGAATGGCGCCGGCACGGCGCGGAAATTGCTGAGTCGGGAAACAATATAAAACCCAAGTGGCACTGTAATATAGAGCCAATTTCAAATATCTGATGGTGCCACTTGAAACTCGCCTCCTTGTCCGACTATCTGCTGCTGCGCATCAACCGTCCTTCCTCCAAGGCCGGTCCGGGCAAGGGCCGTGCCGCTGCCGGCCGGGAAAGCACCGCAACGAAAGGCCCCCGAACAGGCAAGACCGCGGCTGCCGTTCCGGTGAATCGGCAGATCTACCAGTTGATCCGCGAAGCCATCCTGGCCCACACCTTGCCGGCCGGCATGCAATTGCCGTCCTCGCGCGACCTCGCCACGGAGCTGGGGACCTCGCGCAATACCGTGACCTATGCCTATGAGCAGTTGCTGGCCGAGGGGTACCTGGAAAGCCGCACCGGCGCCGGCACCTTCGTGGCCGACACGGCGCCGGACCAGATGCCCGAAGCAGTGGAGCGCAAGGAGCCGCTGACGGACCCCTCCGGCAAGTCCGAACTGTCGGCGCGGGGTGCGATGCTGACGCGCCAGGCCGGTGTCGGCGAGCGCCAGTGGGGCGCCTTCATGCCGGGTGTGCCGGATGTCACCTGCGTGCCTTACAAGATCTGGGGACGGCTGCAGAACAAGCACTGGCGCCGTTCCAATTCCGACCTGCTGACCTATGGCCCCGGCGCCGGCTATGCGGGGCTGCGCGAGCAGATCGCCGAATACCTGCGCGTGGCGCGCTCGGTCAATTGCACGGCCTCGCAGGTGTTGATCACCACCGGCATCCACCAATCGATCGACATCGTGGTCAAGCTGCTGGGCGAGCACGGCGATACCGCCTGGGTCGAAGACCCCTGCTACTGGGGCACGCGCAGCGTGCTCAATTCGCTGGGCATCCAGTCGGTCCCCATCGCGGTGGACCAGGAAGGCATGCGCATGCGCCTGGCCAACCTGCGCCGGCCACCGCGCTTCATCTGCACCACGCCCTCGCACCAGTATCCGCTGGGCATGGTGATGAGCCTGTCGCGACGGCGCATGCTGCTGGAATACGCCGCCACCCACAAGGTGTGGATCATCGAGGATGACTACGACAGCGAATTCCGCTACGGCGGACGGCCGCTGGCTTCGCTGCAGGGCATGGATACGCAGGACCGGGTGCTCTACATGGGGACCTTCAGCAAGATCATGTTCCCGGGCTTGCGCATCGGTTTCCTGGTGGTGCCGGAATCGCTCTCCCGCGCCTTCGCCACCGGCATCGCCGAGTTGTACCGCAACGGTCAGGTGTTCCTGCAGGCGACGCTGGCCGACTTCATGGCCGAGGGGCATTTTGCGTCGCACATCCGCAAGATGCGGGTGCTCTACGCGGAACGGCTGCAGTTGCTGCAACAGGCCATCAATCGCCACTTCGGCGAAAAGATGACCATCACCGGCGGCGAGGCCGGCCTGCATCTGGTGCTGGGTCTGCCGCAGGAATGCGACGACGTGCTCATCTGCGAACAGGCGCTGGCCGCCGGCATCGTGGTGCGACCGCTGTCGCGCTACTACATGCATGCCCGTGGTGCGCGGCGTGGACTGCTGCTGGGCTATGCCAGCGTGCCCAATGACGAGATCGCCCGGGCCTTCGACAAGCTGGCTGCGGTGATCAAGCCGCATCTGGCGTGAGCCGCCTGCAGCAAGGGATTGCGGGCGATTTTCGCTTCTGCGATGAAAGTCTTTATCGAGGCAGGTTCTGGCGGGCGCGAGCTTGCGGACCTAAGATGCTGTCCATGCAAGGCAGGCACAAGCTTCCTGCCTGATGCAACCCTCATGTTCCACAGAAAAGGATTTCCCATGAAAGCCATTGTCTACAGGCAGCACGGCCTGCCCATCAGCAACCCCGAGTCCCTGATCGATACCACCCTGCCCGAGCCCACACCGGGCGAGCGCGACCTGCTGGTCGAGGTCAAGGCGGTCTCGGTCAATCCGGTCGATACCAAGGTGCGCGCCGGCTCGCCCGTCAAGGAGCCGCGCGTACTGGGCTGGGACGCCTCGGGCGTGGTGCGCGCCGTGGGATCGGCAGTAACGCTGTTCCAGCCTGGCGATGAAGTGTTCTATGCCGGCGCCATCACCCGACCCGGCTCCAACAGCGAACTGCACGTGGTGGACGAGCGCATTGTCGGCCGCAAGCCCGCCAGCCTGGGCCACGCCGATGCAGCGGCCATCCCGCTGACGGCCATCACGGCCTGGGAACTGCTGTTCGACCGCGTGGCGGTGCCGGAAGGTGGTGGCCAGGGACGCAGCCTGCTCATCATCGGTGCTGCCGGGGGCGTCGGCTCCATGCTGACCCAGCTGGCCCGTCGCCTGACGCAACTGACCGTCATCGGCACCGCCTCGCGCCCGGAGACCGTGCAATGGGTGCAGGAGCTGGGTGCGCACCACGTGATCGACCATAGCCAGCCGCTCAAGCCGCAGCTGGAGAAGATCGGCATCCCCGAGGTCGATATCGTCATCAGCCTGACCCATACCGACCAGCACTTTGCGCAGATCGTCGAGTTACTGGCGCCGCAGGGCCAACTGGCCCTGATCGACGACCCGGCCACGCTGGATGTGGTGCCGCTCAAACGCAAGAGCATTTCGCTGCACTGGGAGCTGATGTTTACCCGCTCCATGTTCCAGACCGCCGACATGATCCGCCAGCACGAGCTCCTGCAACGCGTGGCGCAACTGATCGACGAGGGTGTGCTGCGCACCACCACAGGTGAGCATTTCGGCCGCATCAATGCCGAGAATCTGCGCCGCGCACATGCCCTGATCGAGACCAATCGGGCGCGGGGCAAGGTGGTTCTGGAAGGCTTCTGAGCCCTCGGGTGCCAGGCCAGGAGAGGCAATCAACCCTGAGCTCAGCCGTCTCGCGGGCCGACGCTTATTCGAGCGCCGGCCGCGGGTCATCCATTGGATGACCCGCGGTGTTGAACGTCGGCGCAAAATATTGTTATTTTGATAGCAAAACCGGTTCGCCCGCCGACCCATGGTAAATTACCGGGTCCGGACCGGTTCATTGCGTCCGGGCCCTTTGACAACCCCGATAGGAACCCTCGTTGGAAAACATATTACTGATCGTCGCAGCCTTCTTCCTGGTTGCGTTGAACGGTTTTTTCGTTGCTGCAGAATTCAGTCTGGTCAAGTTGCGTCAAACGCGCATCCGGGCCATCGCAAAAACACAAGGCTTGCGCGGCCGCATCCTGGCCGTGGTCCACAATCAACTGGACGCCTATCTCTCCGCCTGCCAACTCGGTATCACCCTGGCCTCGCTGGGCCTGGGCTGGATCGGTGAACCGGCATTCGCCCGGTTGCTGGAACCGCTCTTCTCGCTGGTGGGTGTGACCAATCAGGAACTGATCCACGGCATCTCGTTCGTCTTTGCCTTCTTCGTCATTTCCTTCCTGCACATCGTGGCCGGCGAACTGGCCCCCAAGTCCATGGCCATCCGCAGCCCGGAAAAGCTGGGCCTGTGGTGCGCGGTGCCGCTGTATGGCTTCTACTGGGGCATGTATCCGCTGATCTGGGTGCTCAACGCCAGCTCCAACTGGCTGCTGCGCGTGGCCGGACTGGGCGCCGGCCATGGGCATGACGCGCACTATTCCTCGGATGAACTCAAGTTGATCCTGCGCGCCGGTGGCAAGAGCGGCAAGAGTGGCAAGTTCACCCGCGACGAATGGAACATGCTGGCGCAGAGCCTGAACTTCGCCGAACTGGACGTGGCCGACATCATGCGCCCCGCCAGTGAAATCGTGGCCCTGGGCGATGACAAGACCCAGGAAGAAAACCTGGACATCATCTACCGCAACCGCTATTCGCGTTACCCCTACTTCGACGCCGAGCGCCAGCAGGTGCTGGGCCTGGTCCACCTGAAGGACGTGTTCCTGGCACAGCAGGATGGTCGCGCCATCGGCAACCTGAAGGATTACCTGCGCCCGGTGCAGTTCATCTCGCCCGCCTTGCCGGCGCTGGACCTGCTGCGCCGCTTCCGCACCGGCACGCCGCACTTCGCCGTCATCGGCAAGAAGGGCCAGCCGCCGCAGGGCTTCATCACCCTGGACAATATGCTCAGCCTGCTGGTGGGTGAGATCCGCGACGAATTCCGCCACAACACCGGCGAGTGGACCCGCCAGGACGACGGTACCCTGCTGGGCAAGGGCAGCCTGCCCATCGTCACGCTGGAGAACATGCTGGGCATCGACATCGAGTACGACGACAGCATCGACTCCGTCGGCGGCCTGGTGATGGAGAAACTGGGCGACCTGCCCAAGGAAGGCCAGAAGATCGAGTTTCCCGCCTTCGACGTGGTCATCAAGCGCATGTCTGGGCCGAAGATCGTGCTGGTGAAGGTCTATCCGAAGATGGTGGAGATGCGGGAGTAGGTCTGTGCCTGACTGAGGACCACGCCGGTCCTTGCACCAGGAATGCCGTTCAGTGTGGTGCTGGACGGCATTTTTTGTTTCGGGGGCGGGGAAGGGGCTTCGATAGCGCTGCTGCTGCTTTTACCGCCGTGGCAACGCCTCACAGAGATGCAGACGCCGTGAAACTCGCCGTCTTCAACAACATCGCCCGAGCAGAACGATTTGCGTGTCGGAATTGCCGGGCCAGCTTTTCCAATTCACGTTCCAGCAGCGTGGTGGCGACATAATCGGCGTCACCACTGAGCAGCCAGTTGATATCGATGCCGAACCGCTCGCGCATACCGCGCAGCAGTTTGGCACCCGGCATGCTGCGGCCACGTTCAATCTGGTAGATGTGGTTGGGTGCAGTGCCCAGCGCAATGGCGAACTGGCGCTGGCTGATACCCAGTTGCAGGCGAACGGATTTGAGCCGTTGCCCGAGGGATGCTCTGCATGGACTCATGCCTTGCTCCGAATGGATGGGGGTCCCTCCCTGCGCTATGTTCTCATCCAGCATGCGGTGCTTGCTGTGGCTGCTCATGGTCGTATGTTGTCTGTGCCTGAGATACTGAAAGCGTCCATCGGTTGGTTACGTCTACTTCACTGCAACCCCGGCTTACACACCAAACAGCGTATGTGTATTGGCCGGGTTGTAGGCGACGTTTTGCAGATGCAGCGAGTAGGTCTGGGTACCCGCACCGGCGCCATCAAGGTCGATCACCAGCCGGGTACCCGCGCCGCCCTGGATGGAGCCTACTTCCTTGACGAACTTGTCCAGGTTCAGCGCATCGACGTTCTTGCCGAACACGGCCAGTTTGTCCACACCGAGAGAAAAATCGGTGACGGTGGCAGCGAAGTTACCCTTCTTGCCGAAGGCACCCAGGCTCAAGGTGTCATAGCCGCCGTTGGTCTGGATCAGCGTATTGGCCCCATTCTTGGTGGCACCGAGCAGGATGGTGTCGTTACCGTTGCCACCGCGCGTATCGCCCAGCGATTGGGCCGCCCAGAACGAACCCAGTTTCAGGCCACCGACGCTGGCCGTCGCCCCATTGTTGTTGCCGGCGGTGATGTTGGTTGCCGTGAAGCTCAGATCGTCATAGACGCCCGGCGCCAGCAGATTGGCTGCGGAAGCGAGGGTGAAGTTGCCTGCCTTGACGGTGTCGAAGGCCAGCACCTTGTCGCCCGCCTTGACGGTGACCAGATACTGGTCCGACGAACCCGCACCGCCGACCTTGCCCGAGAACACCAGACCGCGCTCGCTGCTACCCGGCGATGCGGCGGTGCCGTTTTCTGTGATGGAGGCGTACTGGGTCGCCGAGTCGTCGAGCAGCTTGATGCGGGCGTTGGTGGGGCTGCCGACCTTGAGCTCGCTCAGTACCGGATTGGCGACATTGCCAGGGCGCGCCGGCGTGACCACCGATTCGACCTGGCTGATGTTGCCGGAGACCTCCTTGTACTGCACCTCGATCGTGTGCTGTGCGGCCGACAGGCTGTTGGCCACCTTCAGGCTCACCGCGGCCTGAGGCGAAGCCAGGTCTTCGGCAGTCAAGACCTTGCTGGTCGTCGCATGGTCTGCGGTGATCAGCGAAATGACATCACCGACACTGGCTTTCTTGGCGTCGAACTTGACGTTGAAGGTGGGATTCAGATTGCTGGCACCGGTATCGACCTGATACAGAATCCGGACATTGCCGATGTCATAGTTGCCGTTGGAGGTCTGGGTGAAACCGCCCAACTCATGCATGTCCTGATTGGCCACATTGCCGCCACCCTTGTGGTTGAGCATTACGCCCTTGCCATCCGGGGTCAAGGTGAAGTTGAAGATGCCAGCCTTGATGTAAGAACCACCCTGATGCGCCATCACAAAATTCTTGCCGGCCGTCAGTGGCTGGTCGAAGCTTTGATAGCTCTTGAACAGCGAGGAAGTCGTATTCGCCTTGCCCGTAATGCCCACGCCCCCCCATTCCGCCGAGATACCCTTGATGGACGCCAGGAAGTTCTGCGCGCTCATCCCTGCGGGCTGTGCCAGGAGCACACTTTCGCCTTTGCTGAGATTGTGGGAATTGACCCGGCCCAGGGTGTCGCCCAGGTTCAGGACCTGGTAACTCATCTGGTTCTGCGCCACCAGCTCGGCCTTGATTTCCGGCGCGGGTGTGGTATCGAGCTTGATCCTCGCCTTGGCCAGGCTGCTGTTGCCGGCGTGGTCGCTCACGGTGATGTCGATGTTGCGATAGTCCAGCGCGGTGGAGGTGGCCTTCAGTTTCAGGGCTTCCAGAATCTGTTTGGTTTCCAGCCCGGTCAGGGACTTGCCGGATGTCTTTTGCAGATTCAGCGTGGAGGTACCGCGCTCGTAGGTATAGGTCAGCCCGGTGACGCCACCGATAGTCTGATTGGATGCACCCTGATCTTTTTCCAGGGACAGGAAGCCATTGGCCTCTGCATTGAGAACCACCTGATCGCTGGCGAACGTATCCATGTTGCCGGAGAAGCTGAGCTTGATCGTAGCGATGTCATCGGCGAGGGAAGCACCGATCTGCTTGTCGAACAGGCTCTCACCATCGGCAGCGCGCTTGAGGTTGATGACCTTTTGCGAGTTCGACTGGATGCCCGGGGTGAAATAATCCAGGTCCAGTGTTGGCGCCTGGGTATCGACGACCAGTTTCGCACGGGCGGGACCACCAACTTCGCCATTGGTGGCGATCAAGCGGAATTGCACCTCACGTTCACCTTCCAGACCGAGCGAATTGACCAGCTTGACCGATTTAATCAGGGTCTGAATCTGGCTGCCCGAGAGTAGTGCGCCCGAGCTATTGCTGATGGTCAGCGTATGCTTCTCGGGGTCAAAAGCGGAGCGCAGCGCGTTGGCGACTTCGTTGCCCTTGTCCTTGGGCAGGTCAATCAGCAGTCGGTCATGTTCCGGATTGAGCCCCTTGCCTACCAGGGTCAGTTGGAGGCTACTGATATCCTTTGCAGCAGGTTCGAGGACTGCCTTGTGCAGGCTGATCCCCTGTTCCAGGGCACCTGCCGTCGCGATGTAGCGGATTGCTTCATCCTTCGATGCTGCGACGTTGGGATCAGCAGGCAAGGCCAGGCGCTCGTTGGTCACCTCTAGAGTGCCTTGCCAAGCCAGATCGCCGCGATCTTCGGAAGTACGCATTGTCAGTACGCGGGTACCGGTGCTTCCCGCGGTATTGATCAACTTGACGGCCTGGATCAGACGTTCGATCTCGTCCTTGCTGAACGCGCCACGCTTTGAATGATTTACCCACAGTTCATTCCTGCCGGTGGAGTAGTAGAACTCGACGTTCTCGACGCCGTTGATCGTCCGATTGTACATATCCTCTCCCGAACGGAAGGGATCAAGCTCACGCTCAAAGGCAAGCTTGTCCTGCGCACCCTGCAGGGCGTTCCCTGAGAGCCTGAAATAGAGATGAGCTGCATTCACTGCTGTTGATCCGGCAAAGTCCGCACTGGGTGCAAAGCGCGTACCAGTCGAAAGATCAGCGTTGGTGACATAGTGCCGAGATATCGACCCGCTTTCAAATTTGCCCAATCCTGGGACGAAGTTCTCGGGCGAAGTGGTATCAATGAAGAGGCGAAAGCCGCTGTTCGCGCTGACGTTGCCAGCGCGATCTTCCTGTTGCAAGTAGAAAGCGGTTTCTTCGGCGGCCATACCAAAACTCAACAACGGTAGCGCTTTCTGGTGCGCCCGCGTTCCGTCTTCCAGAGCAACTTCTGCGGCCAGATGTGGGGCAGGTAGATCGGTCGCTATCCACTTGGTATCAGAGGACGGCCTATGCTTGCTGTCGTTCCCGACATCCGCCTTCAGATACCGCGAGAAATCCGTCTCGCGATACCATTCGTCGGTGCCGCTCTGACGCGAGATGACATAACCTCCTCCGATCTGCGCCCACAGATACCAAGTCTCCCCAGAGGTTGTCATGCTATACGCCTCACGGGTGGTGTCCAGCAGCGCATTGCCGGTAGGGGAGAAATCGTCACTGAAGCTCTGCTTCAGCCTATGCGTCTCCGTGGCAGATAAAGCGTTGTATTCACCATTGGCGGTGCTGACACTGCCGTCTACCTTGGTCAGGCCTGATATTTTGCGTGTCCATTGCAGAGGGATTTCCCAAGTACCGTCCTTCTGCGACGCACGAGCGCTCAATTCGAGAAAGTCAACCGTGTGAATGAAGACTTCCGCCCCCTTCTCCGCGGTTCCTGTCAAGAGGATATTGCTGGTGTGAAAGATCTCTATTTCCTTGTATATGGTTGGTGCGACGGTATCCAGGGTGAAATCAAGTTGACTTGTAGTCACCTTGCCACCCTTCTCCTGGACCTTGACGATCACTGACTTCGCACCGTCGCCAGTCACAACAATCGGTCCACTGGCTCCCTTCTTTGGAAAGTTCCATGAGATGCCGCCGTCCCCACTCCATATCCAGCGCGCATCTGCTGGGATGCCGCTGACATTGACCTGGCCATTGTTGGTGATCTTGTCGGTCTGGCTGAATCCGCTATCAACGGCCAGTTCCAGCTTGACTCCGGGCGTTTGGACTGTAGGTGCCGGTGGCGTTTCTTTTTCCAGATCAGCGGCGCCTGTTGACGCCATGGCGACGGCAGCATCCGTTGCGGCGCGTTGGGTTGCCGTGTTTGCGTTGTTGATGATGGGATTTGTCACGATGATGACTCCTTGGGAAAAGTGAATGTGTATCCGGTATGACACCGGCTTTCCAACCCAAGCCCGGCCCGAGCCACTGCACGCGTTCTGCAGATCCAGCTGAACGCGACTTCGGGACAGACATTTCCCCTTCCTGTGGGCGGCATGGCGAGGGCGCCATTGCCTTTATGTAGCACTCGGTGGCGTGCCTGATCACGGAGAATGCATGCGATCCACGCCGTTCTCATGCCGCAGCTTGTGATGGCCTGGACTACTGAATGGCCATCATTGCTGGTGCGTGAGACACACGCGGCGTCCATCGGATCGCCGCGTGTACATCACTGCAACGCCGGCTTACACACCAAACAGCGTATGTGTATTGGCCGGGTTGTAGGCGACGTTTTGCAGATGCAGCGAGTAGGTCTGGGTACCCGCACCGGCGCCATCAAGATCGATCACCAGCCGGGTAGCAATGCAGATGAACGGGCGATTGCGCCGGCATCCATCGGTCGTCATGGGATTTCACCTTTGATGCCGCAACAAATGATGAGAAATACGTCGCCGCCCACATCCCACATGGTCGAAAAAAAACCGGTCCCTGAAAATCAGGAACCGGTTTCTCTCTTCACTGCCTGCCCCGTCAATCAGTGACGGGGCAGGGTGATGCAATACTTCATGTCACACCAGTCAGATCAGAACCCCAGCGTACGTCCATCCGGATTGCGCGGATCGGAGAAGCCGTCAAAGCCGTCTTCCCGGATCTGGATGGTCTGCGTGCGTCCCATGGAGGGCTGCACGCTGATCTTCTGGCCCTTGTCCTGCAGGATCTTCAGGGTATCGGCGGAGAGACCCTTTTCCACGCGCAGCTGGTCCGGCGCCCACTGATGATGGATGCGCGGAGTGATGGTGGCTTCGGCCACGTTCATGTCGTGGTCGATCACGTTGAGGATGGTCTGCATCGTGGTCGTGATGATGCGGCTGCCACCCGGGCTGCCGGTGACCAGGAAGGGCTTGCCATCCTTGAGCACGAAGGTGGGCGACATCGACGACAGCGGTCGCTTGTACGGTCCCACTGCATTGGCGTCGCCACCAATCAGGCCGAAGGCATTGGGTACGCCCGGCTTGGCGGCGAAGTCATCCATCTCGTTGTTCAAGGTGATGCCGGTGCCGGTGGCGACGATGCCGCTGCCGAAGTTCAGGTTCAGGGTGTAGGTGGTGGCAACCAGGTTGCCGTCCTTGTCGGCCACCGAGTAGTGGGTGGTCTGGTCGCTTTCATACGGCTGCGGCTGGCCCGGTTTGATCTCGGTGGAAGGCGTGGCGCGATCCGGGTTGATCTTCTTGGCCAGTTCGTCGGCGTAGGCGCGCGAGGTCAGGCCCTTGACGGGGACCTTGGTGAAATCCGGATCGCCCAGGTATTCCGAACGGTCGGCGTAGGCCAGCTTCATGGCTTCGGCCATCAGGTGGATGGTCTGGGCACTGTCGGCGCCGTATTGCTTGAGCGGATAACGTTCCAGGATGTTCATCATCTGGATGATGTGCACCCCGCCCGAGCTTGGCGGCGGCATGGACATCACCTGGTAGCCACGATAGTTGCCCGACACCGGCACGCGTTCGACCACCTTGTAGTTGCGCAGGTCGTCGGCGCTGATGAGACCGCCGTGCTTGTCCATCTCGGCCACGATCTTCCTGGCGATGGCGCCGTCATAGAAGGCCTTGGGGCCTTCCTTGGCGATCAGGCGCAGGGACTTGGCCAGATCCTTCTGGACCAGCATTTCGCCTTCCTTGAGGGGACGACCTTCCTTGAAGAAGATCGCCTTGGACGAATCCCACTGGCCCAGGTGCTCACGCTCTGCGGCCAGGATCAGCGCCAGGCTGCGGCTGACCGGATAGCCCTTTTCGGCCAGTTCGACCGCTGGCTGGATGACCTGCGACAGCTTCATCGTGCCGTACTTGGCGAGTGCATGCGACAGGCCCGCCACCGTGCCCGGTACGCCCACGGCCAGGTGGGTGTAGAGCGAGCGGCCGGGGACGACGTTGCCCTTGTCGTCCAGGTACATGTTGCGGGTGGCGCGCTGCGGCGCCATCTCGCGGAAGTCCAGGGCCACGTTCTTGCCGGTCTTGGCATCGTGGATCATCATGAAACCGCCACCGCCGATGTTGCCCGCATTGGGCAGCACCACCGCCAGCGCGAAGCCGACCGCCACGCCCGCATCGACGGCGTTGCCGCCCTTCTTGAGGATGTCCACGCCGACCTTGGTGGCCAGTTCCTGTTCGGTGGCCACCATGCCGTGCTGGCTATGGACCGGGCTGATGATGTCGTAGGTCAGGTCGTACTTGACCACGGGGGCCGCCGGTGGCGCCGTCTGGGCGCTGGCCGGCAGGAAGGCCAGTGCGCCGCACAAGGGCAGCAGGGCCATGGCGGCGGGTTTGCAAAGACCGGTGAATGTCTGCATGAGGGATGCTCCTGATGATCTGGACTTGGGAATGTGCATATTATTTATAGGAATGCCGTCCGGATGCGATGCTGCCGCACAGTCTGGACGACACCGGAAGATTGTAGAGAATGGACCGCATCTGTCCAGAGCCAGCGGCCAGCGTTGGATGGATTATTGATGGTGATTCGTCCATGGATGGACGGGATGCGGCGGACCGATGAGGTGGTTCGCCGGGGGGGAGGGCGGTAGCGCCAATGCGCAGCAGGTGCCGACGAAGTCCTTCGCCGGTTCAGGTGCTCTCGCGCAGCGCCAGTTCGAAGCCCAGGTCCAGGCGACCCTTGGCGATATCCTCACCCTTGAGCTGGCGCACCAGCATCTCGGCCGACTTGTAGCCGATGTCATAGCGCGGCGTCACCACCGTGGTAATGGAGGGCGTGGCACAAGCGGCCCAGGAGAGGTCGTTGAAGCCGGCGATGGCCATCTGCCCCGGCACGCTGATGCCCTGGCGCTGACATTCAAAGAGCGCACCGAGGGCCAGGTCATCGTTGCAGCAGAAGACCGAATCGCAGTCCGGATGCTGCTCCAGCACGCGGCGCAGCAATTGCGCACCCATGTTGACGGTGGTCGGTTCCGGCAGCAGCACCTCGATATCCGGCTGGATGCCGGCCTCGATCAGTCCTTTGCGGAAGCCTTCTCGGCGCTTCATCATGCGCGGGTCCAGCTGGGCCGCCAGGAAGGCCGGACGTCGATAGCCGCGTTCTACCAGATGACGTGCCACCGCCTGCCCGGCGCGGGTCTGCGAGAAACCCACCGACAGGTCGTGCTGGCTGCGTCCCAGGTCGAACATGCGTACGGCCGGGATGTCGCGGCTGCCTGGGCGGGCCTGCAGGATGTCGTGCTGTTCGCTGCTGGAGAGCAGGAAGCCGGCCGGCGCATGGGCCAGATAGGTGGCGATGAGTTGTTCTTCCTTGTCCCGCACGTAACCGGTCTCGCCGATGAGGAACTGGTAACCGGCACCGGCCAGGTAGTCGCGGATACCCGAGAGGGTTTCGATGAAGACCGCATTGGTGAGCGACGGCACCAGCACCGCTATTACCTGCGAACGTGCCGAGGCCAGCGTCGAGGCGGCCTGGTTGGGGACATAGCCGAGCCGGGCAATGGCCTCCAGGATGCGCTGGCGGGACTGCTCCTGCACCAGGGCCGGCGTCTTCAGCGCGCGCGATACCGTCATCGGGCTGACCCCGGCCTCGGCCGCCACATCAATGATGGTGACGCGACCGGTGGCGCGGCTGCCGCGTGCGGGGGCGGAAGACTTCGGCTTGGGCCTGGGCGTGGATTTGGGTGCTGCGCGCTGGGTCATGG
>NZ_AEEC02000047.1 GCF_000300975.2 Herbaspirillum frisingense GSF30
TCGCGCATGGCCGGCAGGAAACCGGCAAACAGACTATGGTCTTCGGGGAAGCTGCAGCGCGAGGACATCGGTGCGACGAACACCCGTGCGTGACAGGACTCGGCCAGACGGATGGCCTCATCCCAGGCCCCGGCGCGGTCCAGTTCCGCACCGACCACCATGGCCGGGCGCCGGCTACTGCCCAGCGCGGCGGCCAGCGCTGCGATGGCACCCGCTTCGGGCCGGCTGCAGGTAGTGACTTCGGTGGCCGCGAGCAGCTCGGCCGGTTGCTCCCAGTCATCCACGGGTATGGAAACGAAGACCGGGCCCCGCGGCTCCTGCATGGCGATGTGATAGGCCCGCGCCAGCGCACGGGGAACGTCAGCCGCGCGCGCCGGTTCGATGCTCCACTTGACGTAGGGCTTGGCCAGTTCGGTTGCCTGCGAGGCCGCCAGGAACGGGTCCAAAGGCAGGATGGAGCGTGCCTGCTGGCCGGCGGTGATGATCAGCGGGGTACGGTTGCGAAATGCGGTGAAGATATTGCCCATGGCATTGCCGACCCCGGCCGCCGAATGCAGGTTGACCATGGCGGCCTTGCCACTGGCCTGGGCGTAGCCGTCGGCCATGCCGACCACCACGGCTTCCTGCAAGCCGAGGACGTAGCGGAAGTCGGCATGAAAGTCGCGGAACATCGGCAATTCGGTTGAGCCGGGATTGGCGAAGACGGCGCTCATGTCGAGTCGACGCATGAGGTCGAATACGGCATCACGCACGGTGATGGCGGGCAAGGGTGTCTCCTGCATACAGATCCTGTGTAAGGCCTCGTGGCTGGGCCGGGTGGATGATGGGAGGCAGTATGTAAGCTCGTGACGTCTTTGAAAATTGCCAAATTGGATAAAATTCATGACATTTGGTAATGTGTAGCTGACCTGTCGGTGAGTCATCGTGCTGCCCTCACCCACCCTATTCGCACTGTCCGCACTATCCGCGCTATCACCAGGAGACATCATTGAGTTTCAACCTGCAGCAGCTGGAAATGTTCAATGCCATCGTCGCTGCAGGGAGCCTGGGGCGCGCGGCCGCCGCCCTCGACCTGACCCAGCCGGCCTTGAGTCGCGCGATCAAACGTCTGGAAGAGTCCATCGGCGGGGCGCTCTTCGAGCGTCACACCAAGGGTATGCACCTGACACCGCTGGGCAAGGCGCTATTGCCGCACGCGATGTCGTTGCAGCGTGAAGCCCGGCAGGCCCGCGAAGAACTGGACGCCATCCGCGGCCTGGCAAAGGGTGTCATCAAGGTGGGTGCGGTGGGCAGCATTGCCAGTCTGGTGCTGCCACTGGCGGTGCGTGGGGTACTGGACAAGTGGCCCAACCTGCGGGTGGAGATCATGGAGGGGGTATGGGACCGTCTGGTCGAGGGCCTGCTCACGCATGAGATCGACTTGGCTCTCGGTACCTCCGGTGCCGAAAGCGATGGCGTGGCGGCCATCTCCGACTGTCGCTGGAGCGACCTGAGCTATGTGGTGGCCGGGCGCGACCATCCACTGCGTGAACGCGGCAAGATCAGCCTGGCCGATACCCTGACGCAGCGCTGGGCCCTGACACCCCGGGGTACGGGACCGTATTTGCACGTGAAGGAAACATTCGCCCAGGCCGGCTTGCCCATGCCCGAGATCGCTGTCGAATCGCGTTCGGTCACGGTGCTCAAGGGCCTGGTCGCGCGTTGTGGATTCGTGGGGTGGATGTCCGGTCCGATGTTCGATACCGAAAGCAAAGCGGGGGTGATCAATGCCCTTGCGGTAGAGGGCCTGAATGCCCCGCGCACGTTGACCGCATTCCGCAGGCGTCAAGGGATATTGCCGGCGCCGGCGATCCGCTTGCTCGATGAATTGCGGCATCTGACTGGTTCCCTGCCCTCCAGCTAGGGCCTGTTCGCACTAAATCTGTGAGTGCGAACAGGCCCTAGGCCCCACATCAAATGAAAACACCCTACAGCGTCACTGCCTGTAGGGTGGGTAATCATCTCTTCATCCCGATGACGCCGCTCACCTTGCGGCGCCGGCTTCATCGGCTTGCTAGCGGGATCGTGGCCCGGGATCAGACCCGGTAGATCTTCTCTCCGGTCTGGACGATCCTGAATTTCTCATTGGTCAGCGGGTCCAGCGCGCGACCATCGGCCAGCTTGTAGCTACGGCTGAACGCCAGTGCTGCGGCATCGGCTTCGTCCTGCTGAGTCTGATACACCTCTACGTGGTAAGGTGCGCCGGTCTTGCCCTTGGCATCGAATTTTTCCACCAGATCCATATGTCGTCTCCTTAGTCGTGGCCTTGCGCCAAGGACAAAGATAGCAGATTTGATCGTGCTTTCCAGCGCATTGCATGTTGCAGCGCACAGCAACGGCACGTGGGCTGGGCTGCAGCCCAGCGCGATCAACGATCAGTAATGCAAGGTCACCCCGACGCCGAACTGCCGCGTCACCTCGGCCTTGTTGAGCCCGAACTTGGCGCCGGCATCCAGATCGACCGTCTTGTTGGGCGACCAGATCACGCCCACCAGCGCATAGGAAGGCAGCTTGCGGCTGGATGCATCCGGGTTCTGGGCAACGCCGGTATCGGCCACCAGGCGCCATTGTTCATCCAGACCGTACCAGACTGCAGCCGAGGCGCGCCACAGGGTCTTGCGCTGGGACTGCTGGTCACTGTCGAGCTTGAAGCGGTTCACGCGCACACCCAGGTTGCCGTGCAAGGTCCAGGGGCCGGTTTCGTAGGACGCGATACCGGTCAGGGCGGCGCTGCTCTTGCCATTGCCCAGGCCCTTTTCTTCTTCGCCGCTGGGCATGAAGAATTCCGGCTTCAAGGCCAGCGCCAGGCCATCGGCCTCGTAATAGCGCCACTTGGCGCCCAGCGAGACGTCCCCCACACCCGTGCCGGTGGGCGACTGGAAGGTCTGCGGCAGGTTGAAGAACAGGTCCAGCTTGTCAGTGACGCCATAGGTGAAGGTGAAGGCGCCGACATGACTGGCGTCGCCGCTCTGTTTGCTCCAGTCGGTGTTCATTTCAAGCTGGATACCGCCGGCACCTTGCACACCGGCATCATCAGTGACCAGCGGGTGCGCGGCGAAGGCCGACTGGCTGGCCGCCAGCAACAGCCAGGAAAAGCTCAGGATTTTCTTGTTCATGGTGGACCCCATTTTTTGCTGTGATCAGTACGGCACTGCTACCCGGCCACCACGATGACACAGCCGCGCCCGTACGGACGTGACAGCGCACACCGCAGGCGGGGAGTACAGAGACGTGGTCGGAGCGAACCGAAGGGAAAGCGCGCCGTTGCATGTTCAGAACACGATACCAAAGGCGCAAGTCGCGCATTCCGAACAGAAAGAGCGCTGACAAGGCCTATTTGATGAATATGTCCTGATGGATGGCTGCGGTAAATGCCGTGGCTTTTACGGAAGGAACATCATCGGGCTGGCTTCAGCTGGCCTTGCAGGCGTCTGGAAGCGCGGTTCATGAACACCCGCCGTGTGATGCCAAGTGGCGATGGCCAGACTTCAGGGGCCAGGCCACAAGGCCGCAGCAGGCGAACTGCATTTCCAGAGCGAGGGGGATAGTACCATCGGCACCTGACAAATCAGCAACAAAAAGCTTCGATATTTGCTGACAAAATCTGCCCGCAACGAAACCTGGATCAGCCAGGTTGTTCGGTCGCGGCGGCCAGTGCCGAGCCGAGTTCGCGCAGCACCCGGGTGGGGATCTTGAGCATCGCACCCCACTCGCTCCAGTCCCAGGAGACGCGGGCGCAGAGGTATTCCAGGCTGGAACTGGGCAGTTCGAAACGCTCGCCCAGTTGCAGCAGGTGCGGCAGCAAGGCGGCGCGGGTGGCATCGTCTGCCACGCAGATATCGGCCACGCAGGCGGCCAGTTCCAGCAGGCGGATCAGGCGCTGCTGGCGGTCTTCCTCGTCCAGCCCGGTGCTATCGGCCGCCTCGTGGTGAAGGACGGTTTCGCAGAACAGCTTGGGGAACAGCCAGTCCTGCATCATTGCGGCGGCCAGTTCCAGGTGGTCGAAGCTGAAGGCCTGCTTCTCTTCCTGGCGCAGGGCGGCAGCGGCAGCATCCGTTCCGACGCCGCGCAGGATCTCGCCATAGCGCTTGGGACGCGCCGAGGCCAGCGCCAGCCGTCCGATATCCGCCAGCAGGCCGATGGTGAACATCTCCGCCGGCGGCGCGACCGGGATCAGGTCAGCCAGGGCCTGGCTGGCGCAGGCCATGGCGGTGGAACGGCTCCAGAAGGCGTCATAGTCGAACTCGGCACAATCGCCACGGCGCGCCGATTCGGTCAGGGAAATCGCCAGCGCCATCTGGCGCACGGCCTGCAGGCCCACCATCAACAGCAGGTCGACATTGACGGAAGCGACCATCCGCCCCTTGTTGAGGTTGGGGATATTGGCGATCTGGATCAGTCGCCCGGCCAGTACCGGGTCACCCTGGATCTGGGCCACCAGGTCAGGCAGGGCGATGTCTTCCTGCTGGCACATCTGCATGATCCGCAGACGCACCCCGGACGGGGCGGGCAAGACTTCGGAGTCCTGCAGTTCGCGGAAAATCAGGGGATCGACGTAGGTAGACATGAGGATTCGTGGGGTTCTCGGGTGATGAGCCTGGCGCAAGGCCAGATGCGATGACCACAAGGATACCCAATTAATGACCGTTGTGCGTTGCGCCATTGCAAACTCCACGCACAAGGAATGTCTCTTTTTTCATTCTCGCTGACAAGGCGGCAAGACGCACGCCGACATCCTGCACAAGCGCGTGCGGGTAAGCTGATCCGGTCCGGATTCAGCGGGCCACAGCGATGAATGCATCATAAAAACCTGAGGCAAAGCGAAGACAAGGACAAACAAGCACAGACAAAGCGGCTCAAAGCCGGTACAAGCATCCGGGCCCAGGCTGCACATTGAGCCCAAGCACAGCGCAAGGAAAAAAGCAGACATGGAAGACATGGTAGTGGTACGCAAGGAAGGCCTGTACTGCGTACCCGGCGATTTCTACATAGACCCGTGGCGACCGGTGGCGCGCGCCGTGATCACTCACGCCCATGCCGACCACGCCCGCATGGGTCATGCCCACTACCTGGCGGCCGCGCCCGGCGCCGGCATCCTGCGTGCCCGCCTGGGTGCGGACATCAACCTGCAGGCCCTGGACTACGAGGAAAGCATCACCCACAACGGCGTGCGCCTGTCGCTGCATCCGGCCGGCCACGTCCTGGGTTCGGCCCAATTGCGCATGGAGTGGCAGGGATGCATCTGGGTCGCCTCGGGCGACTACAAGCTCGAAGCCGACGGCACCTGCACCGCCTTCGCCCCGGTGCGCTGCCACACCTTCATCACCGAATCCACCTTCGGCATGCCCATCTACCGCTGGCAACCGCAGGCGGAGATTTTCGAGGACATCAACCGCTGGTGGCGCGCCAACGCCGCCGAGGGCCGGGCCAGCGTGCTGTTCTGCTACTCCTTCGGCAAGGCACAGCGCATCCTGCACGGCATCGACCCCGGCATCGGCCCCATCGTCTGCCACGGCGCGGTGGAACCCCTGAACCGGCTCTATCGCGAAGCCGGCGTCTTCCTGCCGCCGACCGCGACGGTCGGCGAAGCCGAAGCCACCAGGCGCGGCAAGTCCAACGCCTATGCCGGCAGCCTGATCATTGCCCCACCCTCGGCTGCCGGCTCACCCTGGATGCGCCGCTTCGGCGACTACAGCGATGCCTTCGCCAGCGGCTGGATGCGCCTGCGCGGCACCCGGCGGCGGCGCGGCGTGGACCGGGGCTTCGTGCTGTCGGATCATGCCGACTGGCCGGCCCTGCAGGAAGCGATTGCCGCCAGCAGCGCCGAACGGGTCATCGTCACCCACGGCCAGGTCGCCACCATGGTGCGCTGGTTGCGACAGAACGGTCTCGATGCCGGGGCCTTCACTACCGAATACGGCGACGAGGATGCCGACGACAGCAGCGCGGCGCCACCAGCCACTGCGCAGGAACAGCCCGGCCATGCGTGAATTCTCGCGGCTCTACGCCGAACTGGATGCCACCACCTCCACCACCCGCAAGCTGGCGGCCTTGCAGGACTACTTCCAGCGTGCCGATGCGGCCGACGCCGCCTGGGCGGTGTATTTCCTGGCCGGCGGCAAGCCCCGCCAGGCGGTACCGACCGGCCTGCTCAAGCAATGCGCAATGGCCTATGCGCAGATTGATGAGTGGCTCTTCGAGGAGTGCTATCACAGCGTGGGCGACCTGGCCGAAACCATTGCCCACATCCTGCCGCCACCGACCCGCACCAGCGACTTCGGTCTGGCCTACTGGATGCTGGAACGCATCGCCCCCCTGCGCGGTGCCGAACCGGAAGTGATCCGCAGCGCCCTCTTCGCGGCCTGGGATGAACTGGACTGGCAGGGCCGCTTCCTGCTCGCCAAGCTCATCGGTGGCGGCTTCCGGGTAGGCGTCTCGCGCCTGCTGGTCACCCGTGCGCTGGCTGCCGTCGCGCAGCTGGACCCCAAGCTGCTGGCCCAGCGCATGGTCGGCTGGACCGATGGCCGCGCCCGCCCCGACGCCGAGCGCTTCGCCCGCCTGATCGGCCCCGATGACGGCCAGGACCATCGCCTGCAGGGCGGCCAGCCCTACCCCTTCTTCCTGGCCCATCCGCTGATTGAACATCCGCGCCAACTGGGGCCAATCGATCAGTGGCAGATTGAATGGAAATACGACGGCATCCGCGCCCAGCTGGTGCGCCGGCACGGTAGCAACTGGCTGTGGTCACGGGGGGAAGAGCTGATCACCGAACGCTTCCCCGAACTGGCCGCGCTGGACCTGCCGGACGGTACCGTCATCGACGGCGAGATCGTGATCCGCCTGCCTGATTCAGGTCAGCAGGCCGAACGCGTGGCGCCCTTCGCCGACCTGCAAAAACGCATCGGTCGCAAGAATCTCACTGCAAGAATGCTGGGCGAGCTGCCCGCCGGACTGATCGCCTATGACCTGCTGGAGCAGGATGGGCATGATCTGCGCGGCCTGCCTCAGCAAGAACGCCGCGCCCGGCTGGAACAACTGGTCCAGCGCCACGCCGCACCGGCCCTGATGCTGGCGCCACAGATCGTGGCAGCGGACTGGGATGCGCTGGAACAACTGCGCGCCACTTCGCGCCAGCGTGGCGTGGAGGGCATGATGCTCAAGCAGGTCGATGCCCACTATGGCATCGGTCGTACCCGCAACGTCGGCACCTGGTGGAAGTGGAAGGTCGATCCCTATTCCATCGATGCCGTCCTGATCTATGCCCAGGCCGGTCACGGCCGGCGCGCCTCGCTCTACACCGACTACACCTTCGCGGTCTGGGACACTCCCGCTGAAGCCGGCGGCGAGCGCAAGCTGGTGCCCTTCGCCAAGGCCTATTCGGGCTTGACCGATGCCGAGATCGCGGTGGTCGACCAGACCATTCGCAAGACCACGATAGAAAAATTCGGACCGGTACGCAGTGTGCGGCCGTCCATGGTGTTCGAGATCGGCTTCGAGGGCATTGCCCTGTCCACGCGCCACAAGGCCGGCATTGCCGTGCGCTTCCCGCGCATCCTGCGCCAGCGCGTCGACAAGACCGTCGACCAGGCCGATACCCTGGACAACCTGCGCGCCCTGCTGCCGTCGTCCCCAGTCAACGAGAGCGAGGAAGATGCCCAGCCCGCCCAGCAAGACCACTAGCCAGCGCCCGCCCAGACGGCGCAGCGCCAGCCCGCCAAAGGCGGCGGTCATCCCTGCCGCCGTCGAGGACTGGTTCGCCCAGCGCCGCTGGGAGGTATTCGATTTCCAGCGCCAGGTCTGGCAAGCCGCGCAGCAGGGTCGCAACGGCCTGCTGCACGCCGGCACCGGTGCCGGCAAGACCTATGCGGTCTGGTTCGGTGCGCTGCTGCATGCCCAACCCGGCCTGGGTCGGACCGACGCGCCCACCACGACCCAGGGCTTGCGCATCCTGTGGATCACCCCCATGCGTGCCCTGGCGGCCGACACCCTGCGTGCCCTGCAAGCCCCGCTGGCCGATCTGCTGCCACACTGGCAAGCCGGCATGCGCACCGGCGACACCGGTTCCGGCGAGCGTGCGCGCCAGATGAAGTCCTTGCCGCAGGCCCTGGTGACCACGCCAGAAAGCCTGTCGCTGCTGCTGTCCCAGGCGGATGCCCGCCAGCGCTTCGGCAAGCTGGACGCGGTCATCGTCGACGAATGGCACGAGCTCATGGGCAACAAGCGCGGCGTGCAGGTGCAACTGGCCCTGGCGCGCTTGCGCCGCTGGCGGCCCGGGATGGTGGTGTGGGGATTGTCGGCTACTCTCGGCAACCTGGAGCAGTCGCAGCAGGCCCTGCTGGGTCCCGATGCCGCTGAACACGGCGTGCTGGTGCGCGGCGAACAGCGCAAGCGCATCCTCATCGATACCCTGCTGCCGCCGCAGGCCACGCGCTTCGCCTGGGCCGGGCACCTGGGCCTGCAGATGCTGCCGGCGGTGGTGACCGAGATCGATGCCAGCGGCAGTACCCTGGTCTTCACCAATACCCGCTCCCAGGCCGAGCTGTGGTACCAGAACCTGCTGGAGGCCCGCCCCGACTGGGCCGGCATCATCGCCTTACACCATGGCTCACTTGATCGCGAAGTCCGTGAATGGGTGGAACAAGGCCTGCGCGACGGCCGCCTCAAGGCCGTGGTCTGCACCTCCAGCCTGGACCTGGGGGTGGACTTCACCCCGGTGGAGCGGGTACTGCAGATCGGCAGCCCGCGCGGCGTGGCGCGACTGCTGCAGCGGGCCGGCCGCTCCGGCCATTCGCCGGGTCGCAGTTCGCGCGCCACCCTGGTGCCGACCAACAGCCTGGAACTGGTGGAAGCCGCCGCCGCCCAGGATGCCGTCGCTGCCGGCCGGGTGGAACAGCGCCCGGTGCCGGACACGCCTCTGGACGTACTGGTACAGCATCTGGTGACCATCGCCCTGGGCGGTGGTTTCCGTGCCGATGAGCTGCTGGCTGAAGTGCGCCAGGCCTGGTCCTACCGCCATCTGCGCGAGGATCAATGGCAGTGGGCGCTGGACTTCGTGGTGCGTGGCGGCCAGAGCCTGGGCGCCTATCCGGAATATCACCGCGTGCGGGCCGGCGAGGATGGGGTCTATCGGGTCGAGCTGCCGGCCATCGCGCGCCGCCACCGCATGAACATCGGCACCATCGTCGCCGATGCCAGCCTGCATGTGCAGTACATGAAGGGGGGACGCATCGGCACCATCGAAGAAGGTTTCATCGCCCGCCTGCGACCGGGCGATCGCTTCCTCTTCGGCGGGCGCGTGCTGGAGTTCGTGCGCGTGCACGAGATGACCGCCTGGGTCCGCCGCAGCAGTGCCGGCAGCGGTGCCGTGCCGCGCTGGCAAGGCGGCCGCATGCCCTTGTCCTCGACCCTGGCGCACGCCGTGCTGGATCGCCTGGAGCAAGCCGCGCAAGGCCACTTCGACGGTCCCGAGATGCAGGCCGTGCGGCCGCTGCTGGCGCTGCAACACGCCTGGTCGGCCCTGCCCACGGCACAGCGGCTGGTGGTGGAGACGCTCAAGAGCCGCGAAGGACATCACCTCTTCTTCTATCCCTTTGCCGGCCGCCTGGTGCACATGGGCCTGGCCTCGCTGCTGGCCTGGCGCCTCAGCAGGCAGCGTGCCGCGACCTTCTCCATCGCCGTCAACGATTACGGGTTCGAATTGCTGGGCGCGGACAAGGTCGAAGTGCACCGCCTGGAACCGCAGCAGGCCCTGGCCCTGTTCAGCGAAGAGCGGCTGCTGGAGGACGTCCTGGCCAGCCTGAATGCCACCGAGCTGTCACAACGGCGCTTCCGTGAAATCGCCCGCATCGCCGGGCTGGTATCGCAGGGGCATCCCGGGCAGCGCAAGAGCGCACGCCAGCTGCAGGCATCGTCGGCCCTGTTCTTCGAGGTCTTCCGCAAGCACGACGCCGGCAACCTCTTGCTGACCCAGGCCCAGCGCGAAGTATTGGAACAGGAGCTGGAACTGGAACGGCTGCGCAGCACCCTGGCCGAACTGCGCGAACGCACGCTCACGCTGGTGTCACTGGAGCGGGCCACGCCGTTTGCCTTGCCGCTGATGGTGGAGCGCTTCCGCGAAAAACTCTCGACCGAAAAGCTGGCCGACCGCGTGGCGCGCATGCTGCGCGAGCTGGAAGGTGCCGCCGACAAGACCAGCGCCCAGGCCAGGCCACAGCCGCGAGCGCGTCCCCGCTCCAGCCCCCGCAACCAGACAGGATGATGAGCCCATACCCCAGCTTCGACGCCGCCGGCGCGACCCTGACCATGCTGCCCGAACGCGCCCTGCTCTGGCGCGAGCGCGCCATGCTGATCCTGGCCGATGTCCACTTCGGCAAGGCTGCTGCCTTCCGCGCCGGAGGCATTCCGGTCCCGCACGGCACCACCCGGGCCAACCTGGACCTGATCGATGCGCTGGTGCAGCGGCATGCGGTGCGCCATGTGGTGTTCCTGGGTGACTTCCTGCACGCACGCGCCGGGCGGGTGGCAGGCACCCTGCAGGCACTGGCCCGCTGGCGCAGTTGCAATGCCGGTCTCAGCCTCACGCTGGTGCGCGGCAACCATGACCACCATGCCGGTGATCCGCCCGAAGCACTGGCGATGGAGATCGTGGACGAACCCTGGCGGGTCGGTCCCCTGGCGTTCTGCCATCACCCCCAGACGGTCGACGGCGCCTTTGCCATCGTCGGCCATGTGCATCCGGTCTACCGGCTCGCTGCCGCAGGCGACGCCTTGCGCCTGCCCTGTTTCGTGGTGGATGGCCAATGGGCCATGTTGCCGGCTTTCGGCGACTTTACCGGGGGCTATCGTATACATGCCCAACCCGGGCAGCGCATTTTTCTTGCTGCAGACGATTGCGTGTTGCCCTTACCTGACTGAACCTTGCTGCGATGTGACGTATCATCGGCCGCGCAATGACACGTCCATTACAAGGAGAATCCGGAGATGAAATTCAAGACTAGCCTGCTGGCCCTGACGTTCGGCCTGACTGCACTTAGCTCCGTCGCCGCGCAAGCCGACGGCCTGGCCGCCATCCACAAGGCCGGCGTGGTGCGCATCGGCGTACCGCAGGACTTTGCTCCCTTCGGCTCGATCGACGGTGACATGCACCTGCAAGGCCTGGATATCGACGTCGCCCGACTCATCGCCGACAAGATGGGCGTGAGGGTGCAACTGGTACCGGTGGCCAGTGCCAACCGCATTGCCTACCTGCAGACCCACAAGACCGACCTGATCATTTCAACCCTGGGCAAGAATTCGGATCGCGAAAAAGTGATCGATTTTTCACAGCCCTATGCGCCCTACAACAACAGCGTGTTCGGCGTGGCCAGCATCAAGGTCAGCAACGCCGCCGACCTGGCCGGCAAGACTATCGGCGTGGCGCGTGGCACCTTCCAGGATCTGCAGCTGACCCTGAGCGCACCCACCAGCGCCAACATCAAGCGTTACGAGGACAACAATGCCCTCATCTCCGCCTATACCTCCGGTCAGATCCAGCTGGTCGGCACCGGTGACTTCGTGGCCCATGCGCTGGCCGAACGGGTGGCCGACAACAAGCCCGTGCTGAAGTACATCATCCAGGAGTCGGCCTGCGCCGTCGGCCTGAACAAGGGCGAGCCGGCACTGCTCAACAAGGTCAACGAGATCCTGACCGCGGCCAAGAAGAGCGGCGAGCTCAACGGCATCGTCCAGAAGTGGCTCAGCGTGCCGCTACCGGAGAAGATGGCCAACACCTACCATTGACACCCACGACACTCGAAAAAAGCAAAAAACGGCGGGATTCCCGCCGTTTTTCATGGCAACGCCGGATCGGCATCAGAACTTCGAGGACACCGCCAGACCCCACTTGCGCTCCGCATCGCCGGTATCGGGCAGCAGGCCATTGGAATAATCCAGGCTCAGACCGACGTTCTGGTTGAAGTTGTAGGTCAGTACCGACTTCCAGTAATGGATGCTGCGGTCTCCCTGCAATGCCTTCAGGCCGGTAAAGGTCGTGGTGAAATCGAAGGGCAGCGCCGGATTGGTCGAGGACAGCGTGAACCCCGCCTGCGCGCCCAGGCGGATGAAGTCGCGATGCTGGTCATACACATCCGGGTCACCGCGATTGATGTAGATACCGTTACGGCTCTGGCCTATCAGGATGGGCTTGAACGCCAGGCCATTGCCCCAGCGCAGGAAATCATTGAGCCCGCCCGGCCGCACCGGCGTGAGAGTGAAGTTGACCGTCAGCAGGCGGCTGCCATCGGTGTTGTTGACCAGGTAGTCGGGACGCGCGGTCAGGTCTTCGGTATTGGCCGTATCGGCATGGGCGAAGTGGAAGGCCGACAGCATCCCGACCTGGGTGGTACGCGTGGTGGTGACGTCGCGATTGCCGGCATCATAAGTGGTCACACGGTTCTGCTTGAAACCGACATAGGGCACCGCCTCATAGGTACTGCCCGGCTCGCCCATGGGGCGCTTGTCCAGCGAATAACCGGTGTAGACCACCACATCATTGGTCCGCGACTGCGCCACGTCGTCATTGGCCAGCGCCAGCCGGGCACGGTCCACCGAGGCAAAGCCGGCCTTGTCGCGGTGATCGATGGAGAGCTGGTCAGGATTGCCGCGCACGCGCACGTGATCCATCCAGCCGGCCTGTTGCGCGCCAGCCGGTGCCGACGTTGCCGATGTTGCCGGCGTGGCCGGACCGGCCGCCGGCGTGGCAGCACCACCCGCCGCCGTTGGCGCCACCCCCATGGCCAGGGCGGAGCCGGCATAGGCCAGGGCGGGCGTGGCCTGGGCAGTGGTGCAGCGCAGCCCCGCCCGGTTGTTGTCGCGGAAAAAGGCGGCCACATCACACTGCGGCCGCTTGGCTTGATCTGGGGGTCCTTGCCATCCAGCAGTCGTTGCACTTCTTCGGCCATGTGATCGACGTTGCAGCTATCCCCCTGACAGGCCTGTCCAGTGGCTTTTTCTGCGGCGCGCTTCTGCAGCAGCCAGGCCACCAGCGCCCGTGGCGAGGACAGCGGTGCGGGCTCCTTGCCCACCGACAGATAGGCCGTGCTGACCGGATAGGTGCGGATCAGGCTGGCGGCCAGTTGATCCTTGTCCAGTGTCAGGTCGTTGCGGCACAGGCCGGTAAGCTCGGCCGCCTGGGCCAGCGAGAGGGAGACAGGCGCGGCCAGCACCAGGGTGGCCGCATAGCGTGGGAGTCGTCGTCGCATGGAGTGGAAGGAATGAGCAGTCAAGGGATTGGGAGAACGGACAGAACGGGGAGAACGAGAAAACAGGGGCAGTGCGGCACCAGAAAAGAACGACTGCACCGCGCAAGGAAAACGGAAGAAAGCTTCCAGCAGCGTGGGACCGGCTGGAACGGACGCCGAGCGCCCGGGAATTGCCGAGAAGTACCAAAGATGATCGGGAATGACCCGAGAATCACCAGCGAGTGCCAGGCCCGCCGCTTCAGCCGGCCGACAGCGGCAGTCCCGGCAGCGGGCGCAGGTCCAGCTGGCCCAGCAGGTAGGGCTGGATCACCAGCTTGTAGCTGTCCAGGTCAAAACCCTTGAGGCTGGCCGCCGGACGGGCCGGCAGTTGGCGGTGGTCGCGATCCAGCGAACCCAGGTAGCGCCAGTGATCGATCACATGCACCTGCTGCCAGCCCTCGCCCTGTTCGACGATGCCCATCGGGCCGGCATACGGCCAGGGCAGGATGCGCAGGTCTTCCAGCGCCTGCATCAGGCGCTGCTGGTGCTGCTCGGTGGATTCCTCGCCGGTGCAGGCGCCGCGGCAGCGACGGATCTGGCGACCGAAACAGGCCATGCCGAAACCGCCCGGCTGCTCCAGCCCGGTGACGATGGAACACAGGCCATGGCCCTGCACCAGCTTGTGCAACGCTTCCTGCGCCGCCCGTTCGCTGGTGAAGATGCCGAACAGGTTTTCGGCGCGGCTGAATTCCCGCTCGGCCACCTGCGTGACCTGTGGCTGGCCTTCCGCGCTCAGGCGCAGGGTGAACAGGCCGCGCTTGCTGCGTTGCTTCTTGTTGTGAGCCGGGCGCAGGTCGCGCAGCAGAGAATTTTCCAGCAGGGCCGCGCCCAGTTCACCGGCCGTGCGGCGACACTCGATGCGACGGGTCTGGCCGATCAGGAACTGCTCTTCATGGTTGTGCAGATGCGCCAGCACGCGGCTGCGCAGGTTGACGCTACGCCCCACGTACAACGGAGCATCGTCCACGCCACGGAAGATGTAGACGCCGCAGGCATTGGGCAAGGCCTCGATGCTGGCACGCTCGATATGCAGGGGATAGCTGAAGGTCGCCGCCCGATGCGCTGCCGGCTGGGGCGCATTGAAGGTGGCCAGCGGATGACCGGGCGCCCCCATGCCGCGCTGTCCTTCCTGGGCCAGCAGACGCTCCACCAGTGCCGTCGGCAGCTTGCGCGGCGCGGTACCGCCCGGCGCCACGGCGCTCGCGTGGGGCATCAGGGAAGGCATGGCGGCCTGCAGGGGACGGGTGAAAAGCTGGGTCAGCGAAGTGCGGTGGCTGAGGGTATTCATGGCGTGGGCCAATTCCTTCTTGGTATTCATGGCACGTCTGGACGTGCTCTACGGGTTTTGCAGAAGGCCCGGATGCACCAAGCCTTGAAGTTAAAGTGGATTATGAAGTTGGCCCGCCGCGCCCACAGTCGGCAGGAAGATGAAGATCGTGTAGGACATTGCCGCCCTGCCCAGCTTGGCGGCCACAGCGCCGCCACCGCGCGAACCCGATTCAGACGGGCTCGAAGGCGTCCAGCATGGCCTTGCTCAGCCGCTGCCTGGCCTTGCCGAAACCGGCCCAGGGATCATGGTCCTGGAGGTCCTTGAGCCGCTGCGGCATGGTGGCGACCTTGAAATGATCGGCCGTGATGCCCTGTTCCAGCTCTTCCCAGGTGATCGGCACCGACACCGGTGCCCCCGCCCGGGCGCGTACCGAATAGGCGACCACGGTGGTCGCTCCCGGGGCATTGCGCAGGTAATCGATGAAAATCCTGCCCTGACGCGCCGCCTTGCTCATGCGGGCAATGAAACGGTCCGGCAGCACCCGGGCCAGATGGGCGGCCACCCGGTGCGCCCAGTCCTTGACCACGTCCCAGCGATGATCAGGACGGATCGGCACCATCACATGCAGGCCCTTGCCCCCGGAGGTCTTCAGGTAACACGCCAGGCCTATCTCCTGCAGCAGGCCGCGCACCAGCTGCGCACCCTCCACTACCGCAGCCCAGGGCAGGTCCGGCGCGGGATCAAGGTCGAACACCACCCGGTCCGGTTTGTCCAGCGCACGGCCGGTGGCGCCCCAGGCATGCAGTTCGAGCACGCCCATCTGCACCGTCGCCACCAGGCCGGCAACATCGTTGACCATCATGTACCGGGCGCTGCCCTCGCCTTCCGGGACCTCGATGGCGTCAATCGCCTCGGGCATCCCCTGACCGATGTGCTTCTGGAAGAAGCATTTGCCGCCCTGCCCGTCCGGACAGCGCACCAGCGACAAGGGCCGTTGCTTCAGTTCAGGCAGGATGAACCCGGCCACGCTCTGGTAGTAGCGGGCCAGCTCCAGCTTGGTCAGGCCGGTATCGGGGAAGAGGATCTTGCCAGGATGCGTCAACTTCACCCCTGCGACCGTCACGGGTCGGGAGAGATCCGCCTTGCTCGCAGCTTTGCTGCCACCGGCCTTATCGTTATTACCGCTCTCATCGCCCTCTTCGCCCTCATCGCCTCCATCGGCCGGCTGCGCCAGCGCTTGCTCCGTCTCGCGCACGATGTCACGGGCCTGCTTGTCTTCCCGCAGCGCCAGGAAACTGCCGTGCCGCAGAATCCCCGAGCGGGTCCACTGCGCGAACCTGACCTCGGCCACCAGCTTGGGGGCCAGCCAATGTACGCCGCGCCGTTGCTGCCCCGTCGGCGGGTTGACGAAGGCCGGCTGGTCCTGCTCCAGCTTGCGGAACTGCCTCAACAGCTGCTCCAGCAGGTGATCATCGAAACCGGTGCCGACCCGCCCGGCATACTGCAACTGTCCCTTGTCGTCATGGACGCCCACCAGAATGGCACCGAATCCGCTGCGCTGGCCAGCCGGCTCGGTATAGCCGGCGATCACGAATTCCTGGCGATGCTCGCACTTGAGCTTGAGCCAGTTGCGGTCGCGACGTCCGGTATAGGGGGCATCGGCGCGCTTGACCACGATGCCCTCCATGCCATGCTGGCAGGCGTGCTGGAACACCTCATCGGTATGGCCGACGATGTGCTCGCTGTAGAGCAGCAGTCCGTCTTCATCCGCGCCGGGAATCAGGGTGCGCAGCAATTCCTTGCGCTGCAAGAGCGGAACCTCCCGCAGGTCGTGACCATTCAGGAACAGCAGATCGAAGGCATACAGCGCCAGCCGGATGCCATTGGCCTGCTGCCGGTCGCCGCGCGCCAGGGTCTGCAAGGCCTCGAAGCTGATCCGCCCGTTCTCGTCCAGCGCCACCACTTCGCCGTCGATCCAGGCGTCGTCCACCGGCAGTCGTTCCAGGGCCTTGACCAGGATCGGCCAGCGATGGCTCCAGTCCAGACCTTCGCGGGTGAAGATGGCAGCCCGACCGGCGTCGATGCGGCACAGGCCGCGATAGCCATCGAACTTTAGTTCGCTGAGCCATTCATCACCCTGCGGCGCCTGATCGACCAGCGTCGCCAGTTGCGCATCCATGGTATCCGGCAGCTTGCTTGGGCGTGGCTGGGCGTCTGCTGCCTCTGCGCGGGATGGTGGCTGCCTGGAGGACTTGGATGCTTTCTTCGGCCGGGCCGCTCGCTGGCTTTCCTGCCCTTTGTCACCTGCGCCAGCCTCGTCACCACGATCCTTGACGCTTTCCGGCCGCAATTCGGTGATCGCGGCTGCCTTGCCGCTGCGGGCGGCATCGTCATCGTCCTTGATGAGCAACCAGTTTTCCTTGCCATCGGCCGCCGGCTTGCCCATGCGGACTAGCGCCCAGCGACCCTGCAGCTTGTCGCCCTGGAGTTCGAAACTGAGATGGCCCTTCTTCAGGCCGGCGTGCACGTCGCCCTGCGGCAGCCACTGGCCGCGGTCCCACAGCACCACATGGCCTGCGCCGTACTGATGTTCAGGGATGTCGCCTTCGAAAGTGCCATAGTCCAGCGGATGGTCTTCCACCCGCACGGCCAGCCGCTTGTCATGCGGATCCAGGCTCGGTCCCTTGGGAACGGCCCAGCTCTTGAGTACGCCATCCAGTTCCAGACGGAAGTCGTAGTGCAGGCGCCGTGCATGGTGGCGCTGGATGAAGAAGTGCAAGCCGCCCTCGGCCGCCCGGGCTGACCGGCGGCCTTTGCCGGAGGGCTCCGGAGTGAGCGTGAAGTCGCGCTTGGCATGATAGCGATCCAGGGACGAAGCACTCATGCCTGTGCCCTCCGCGAGGTGCCGCTGCTTTTGGCGCTTTTACGGCTTTTGCTGCTGCTCTTGGCGCTCGTGGTGCCAGCGGCGGCCTTGGTGCCATTGCGGGTGCTGCTACGCTTGGCAGCAGGCTTGCGGTCAGCCAGCTTGTGGACTTTGGCGCCCTGGGTCGGCTTATCTTGGTCCTCTTCCTTTCCCTCTTCTTCATCCACATCGCCGCGACCGCTCTTGCGCGCCTTGGCCGACGCCTTGCCGCGCCCGTCCAGACTGCTCTTGAGCAGCGCCATCAGGTCCACCACCTTGGCCCCGCTGCTGGCGGGCGCGGCGGCTTCGTCGGGTTCGGCAACCTCATGGGTCTGCCGGCTCTTGATCTTCTTCTTGATCAGGCCCAGCACGTCGTCGCGATAGGTGTCGTGGAACTGCTCGGGCTCCCACTCGGCGGACATGTGATCCACCAGGGCGCGTGCCATCTCCACCTCCTGCCGGGTCACCGCCGCCTTCTTCGACTTGCGCGACGGCACCGGCAGGTCGTCCGGTGCGCGCAATTCGCTGGGGTAGCGCAAGGTGATCAGTTGCAGCATGTCGCCCTGCGGAATGAGGGCGGCCAGGTGCTGGCGGGTGCGGATGACGATCTGGGCAATGGCCATCTTGTCGCTGGCCAGCAGGGTCTCGCGCAGCAGCGCATAGGCCTTGTCGCCCCCCTTGGCCGGGGCCAGGAAGTAAGGTTGCTCGTAATACAGGATGGGGACCTGCTCGCGCTCCACGAAGCTCTGGATGTCGATGCTCTGGGTCGCCTCCACATTGGCGCGGCGCAGGTCTTCGTCGGACATGAGGACGAATTTGCCGTCCTCGTATTCATAGCCCTTGATGATGTTTTCCCACGGCACTTCACGGCCGGATTTCTTGTTGTAGCGCTTGTAGCCCACCGGTGACAGATCACGCTTGTCCAGCAGCGTGAAGTCCAGTTCATCGTGCTTCTCGGCGGTATAGAGTTCGACCGGGATATTGATCAGCCCGAAGCTGATCGCCCCCTTCCATAGTGCGCGTCGCATCGCTTCCTCCACAGTCTTGCTGATGCGCCAATTATGCGAGCCCGGCCCCGCTGCCGCAGTCGGCCGGCGGATGAAGCCGGCGTAGGAATGTGCCGCAGCCGCGCGCCGTTCCGCCCTTCTCCACCTTCTCCTACACGGATTTACCGGATAGACCGATACAGCCGCGCCGGATGGCGTCTTACCCTTGAACGACTCATCCTCGTCCATGGAGCCGACATGTCCGCCACCGTTGCAGAAATCCTCATCGACACCCTGTACCAGATCGGGGTGCGCCAGATCTTCGGCGTCGTCGGTGACGCCCTGAATCCCCTCACCGACGCCATCCGTCGCGACAAGCGCATCGAATGGGTAGGCGTGCGCCACGAAGAAGGTGCGGCCCTGGCCGCCGCCGGCCAGGCCAAGCTGACCGGCCGCCTGGCGGTCTGCTGCGGTACCACCGGCCCAGGCGCCAACCACCTGGTGGCGGGCCTGTATGAAGCCCGCAAGGACCACGCCCCGGTCCTGGCCATCTCCGGCGGCGTGCCAGCCGCGCGTCGAGGTACCGATTATCTGCAGGAAAATTCACCCGACCTGCTCTTTCGTGACGTCGCGGCCTACAGTCAGATCGTCACCAGTGCCGACCAGGCGCCTGCAGTCTTCCACCAGGCGATTGCCCAGGCCTACGCCCAACGCGGCGTAGCCCACCTGAACCTGCCGGCCGACATCATCGGTGCCCGTACCTCCAATACCGTCCCCAGCCTGCACACCCTGCGCGAGCGCGCCGAACTGGCGCCGCCGCCGTCCGACATCCAGGCCGCCGCTGAACTGATCAACGCTGCCAGCTCGGTCGCCATCTTTGCCGGCAATGGCTGCCGGGGTGCCATCGACCAGGTGCTGGCCCTGGCCAGCAAGTTGCAGGCACCGGTGATGCACACCTTCCGCGGCAAAGACCTGATGGCCTACGACCACCCGCACTGGATCGGCGGGGTCGGCCTGATCGGCGGCGCGCCGGGCACTGATGCGCTGCAGGCCGCCGATCTCATGCTGATGCTGGGATCGGACTACCCCTACTCGGAATTCCTGCCCACCAAGTCCAAGGTGATCCAGATCGACGAACGCGGCTTCGTCCTCGGCCGGCGGGCGCCGGTCACGCTGGGCATCACCGGCTCGGTCGGTCCCAGCGTGCGGGCGCTGCTGGAAAAGGTCGAGGGCAAGACCGATGGCAGTTTCCTGCAGAAGGTCAATGGCGAGCGCGAACGCTGGAACGCCAAGCTCGACAGCGCCGCCGACATCAAGCGTCAGCACAAGAAGATCAAGCCCCAGAGCCTGGCCCGAGCGCTGAGCGACCTGGCCGACGACGATGCGACCTTCGTGGTCGATACCGGCGTGGTGACGCTATGGTGTGGCAACTGGATCCGCCAGCGCGGGCAGCAGCGCATCCTGGCCTCCTTCAACAATGCCGCCGTCGGCACCTCGCTGGGCCAGGCCAACGGCATCCAGGCGCTGGATCGCCAGCGGCAGGTCGTGGTGGCGGTGGGCGACGGTGGCTTCACCATGTTGATGGGCGAGTTCATGACCAGTGTGGAGCACAAGCTGCCCTTGAAGGTGGTGGTCTTCAACAACCGCGAATGGGGCCTGGTCCACCTGGAAATGGAAGAAGCCGGCATGCCCGCCTTCGAGGGTTCGGAATTCCCCAATGCCGATTTCGCCGCCTTCGCGCGCGCCTGCGGCGGCCAGGGCTTCAGCGCCCGCACCCCCGACGAGCTGCAGGAGAGCCTGCAGCAGCTGCTGGCCGCGCCCGGCCCGGCGGTGCTGGATGTCTTCATCGATCCGTCCGAATTGCCGGTCATGCCGCACATCAAGATGGAACAGATATGGCGCTTTGGCCTGGCCAAGGTGCGCGAGAGCCTGATCGCCATGAAAGGAGGCTGAACATGGAAAGCCAGACGAGCATTGAGCAGCAACGCGAGGACTATGCCCGCGAATTGAAACGACGCTTCGAGGACTACAAGCAGTGGGCCATGACCCACTGGCCGGTCGCCGAGCAGCCGCTGGATGATGCCGCCTTCGTAGCCTCCGAGCGTGAACTGGAATTGCTGACCGGCAGCAGGCTGCACCCCGGGCGTCAACCCGATGCGATTCCTGCCGGTGGCCAGCAACAGGCACAGTTCGAGGATGTGACGCCGGCGCCATGGCCATGAATGGTGCCATCGGAGCCGCATAAAGGCGCATAAAGGCACATAGAGGCGCATTACTGCAGCATTGCCTGCATTCTTACGCAGGCTTGCGCCGCTGGCTTATACCGCAGCCCGGGACGGCACAGTAAGCTGAGTTTCACCGGTCGCATCGGTTGCACACCGTTTGACCGATGCGTCGATCCGATCAGGTCTGCAAGAGATCTGCAAAAGGTCCGCATACATCTCGAAGACTGATATTTCAAAGTTAAAGGAGGTCATCATGAGCGCAAGCAAACAGAACAAGGATCATCGTCCCAACCAGTACGACACCCCTTCGGAAGTCGCGCTGGACGAAGCCAACGAGATGAGCTTCCCGGGCAGTGACCCGGTGGCCACCTCCAACATCACGCGCATCGAAAAGGCGCCCGAGATGGACAAGGCCAGCAACGATCACCAGAACCGCAACAAGGTTCGCCAGAACACCCCGGACTGATCCGTCATCCGCCCCCAACGAGGGCGGCCGGTGCATGCCGGCCGCCCTTTTTCCATCAGGGAGATTGAACATGAGCAATCGCTATCAACAATTGAAGGTCGCGGTCCTGGTGACCGACGGTTTTGAGCAGGCCGAACTGCTGGAGCCGAAAAAGGCGCTGGAAGCCGCCGGTGCCACCGTGCACATCCTCTCCGACAAGACCGACAGCGTGCAGGGCTTCAAGCATGTCGACAAGGGAGAATCGGTGTCCGTGGACGGTAGCCTGGATACGGCCCGCCCCGAGGACTACTCCGCCGTGCTGCTGCCTGGTGGTGTCGTCAACGGCGACGCCATGCGCCTGCTGCCGCAGGCCCGCAATTTCATCCGCGCTGCCAATGATGCGGAAAAGCCCATCGCCTCCATCTGCCACGGCGGCTGGCTGCTGATCTCGGCCGGCATCGCCAAGGGCCGCACCGTCACCAGCTGGCCCAGCCTGCAGGACGACTTCAAGAATGCCGGCAGCCAGTGGGTGGACCAGGAAGTGGTACGTGACGAAAACTTCGTCTCCTCCCGCAAACCCACCGACATTCCGGCCTTCAACAATGAATTCATGAAGCTGCTGGATGAGCAGCAACGTCGCGAGCAGGGCCAGCAGCCTGACGCAACGGGCGGCGAGCCGGCATTGACCGAAGCCGGTGGCGAGGCTGACACCACCAAGCCGCGTCTGTCGGAAAAAGGCAGTGCCCCGGCCGCTCCGCCCAGCCATGAAAACGAGGCCTTTGCCGTGGCCCATGGCCAGTCGCCGCAAAGCGATGGCTGATCGGGTCTGAACCATCGGGCTGCATACGGCTTCATACGGAAAGAGGGGTGATCCCCTCTTTTTTGCTTTTTACTTCGTAGTTTTTTCTGCAGACCTGAAGACTTGAAACCTGTAAGCGGAAGCTTGCGGCGAAAACGCAAATGCCGTCCGCAACCTGCGTTACGGACGGCAACTACATCATCGGGACAGCTGTTACACCCCCGACATCACGTCAATGCATCAGCCCCTACGCTGCCCCAGGGCGGCGCATGGCTTGTTCCAGCAATGCCAGGGCGACCTTCTCGGCTTCCTTGCGCTTCTTGCAGATACGTACCGGCTGACCCTTCAGGTCGTGCAGGTCCATGTGCCAGAGGTGATCGATGCGGGTATCGAGATAGGCGACGTACTTGTGCTTGTCCAGCTTGGTCACGCGCGGCATGAAGTGACCGGCTTGCTGCTGTTCAACAGATTTGGCGAAGTGTTTCATGGCAAGTCTCCTCGGCACGGTGGCGAGATGGGACGTCATGACGGGCGGGGCAAGGCTGCTATCAGCATAGTCGATGAGGGCGGCAGCGAAAGGGCTTTTTGCCTTTTCACGGGGCCGCCCCATCATGGACAGGGGCGGACGGCCTTATTTCTTGGCGGCATCCACCTTGCTCTTCAGGTCGCGGCCCATCTTCAGATGATCCTTGAGCCCCGGCAGGGTCTTGGCGGCAAAATTCTTCACATCCGGGTCATCGGCCGAGGTAGAGGACTTCTGGAACAGCTTGACCGCATCCTCATGGGCCGACACCCCGATCATGCTGGCGTAGCGCTTGTCGAAGGTGTTGCCGGACAGCTTTTCGAGGATGGCGATCTTGGCGCGCTGGGCCATGCTCGGTTCGGTAGGCAGGGTGACATCCTTGCTGGAAGCCAACTGCTTGAGCTCGTCGCCGACGGTGCCATGCTGGTCAATCATCTTCTGCGCGAAATCCTTGACGGCCGGATTGCTGCTCTTTTCCAGCGCGACCGTGCTGGCCGCGATTTCGGCATTGCCGGCCTCGGCGGCCTTGGTCATGAAGCTCTTGTCCTTGCTGGTGACGGTTTCGGCCGAGGCGCTCAAGGCCAGCGTGGCGCCGGCAATGAACAATGCGCCCGCGCCCAGCAGGCGGCGGGTGCGGTGGCGGGTCATCAGATCCGAAGAGGCGAAGGGAATGGAACGCATGGCGATACTCCTTGTGGTTATGGTTGAGCTAAAGAAGGCGAGCCCGCGATGCCCTGCGTGGCATGTCATGCAAATACTGTAGTAAGGATGGCGTCTGCCTTGCATCAGACAGCGCCAATGAAACCTGTAGGAATCGATGAGCGCGAGGGAAGCATCCATGCGGCAGGAGGGCGAGCTGTCAGCTTGGCCGCCTCAGGCCTGCTCCTGCGACCGCTGGCGACGACGATTGCGCAGGTACAGGATCTGCCCCAGCAGTGCCGTCCCCAGCAGGAAGACATTGGACACCACGAACACCCAGTCGCCCTGCAGCAGACTGTAGGTCACGAAACCGGCCGAGGCCGCCAGTTGCCCGGCAAACAGCCAGTGCGAAACGCCCTGGGTGGAACGACTGCGCCACTGCTCATAGACCTGCGAGGAAATGGTCAGCAGCAGGATCAGGGTGGCGCCCCAGCCGATGAGGTCGGTAATGTGATCGGACATGATGGTTTGGTGGGAGCCCGTACAGCCCCGGGAAGCGGTCGATGCAGCGATGGTGAAGCAGCCAGGCCAGCCATGCAGTCGGCCGGCCTCGCAAGCCACTGTAGGAAGAGTCCGCGGATGGCCGGTGATGCGGCGGCACGTCGGTGCATTCGCGCAGCCCTGCGCGAATCTGCCGACCCGACAATGGGGCGATGTGGCATTGCGGCATGGGTGCGGCTTGCTTAGGCTGGAAGAATAGTGGCAGTGGATATCAGTGGATATGACGGTCGCCTGCCTGGTGGCCTGAAGAAAACTGCACAAGTTACACAAGTCAATTTCGCTCTTCCGCTTTCGAGACTTTTCCCACCCTTTTCCATTCTTTCCCAGGAGGTCAACATGCACGCTACCCGCACCATCGCCGACGTCATGACACGTGGCGCCCATACCTTGAGCCCTGACGATTCCGTGATCCATGCCGCCCAGGCCATGGAAGCCCTTGATGTCGGCGCCCTCCCCGTCTGCGATGCACAGCGCAGGCTGGTGGGTCTGGTCACCGACCGCGACATCGTCCTGCGCGCCGTCGCGCCCAATCGCCTGACCGAGACCATGCCCCTGACCGAAGTGATGAGCCATGATGTCCTGTGGTGTTACGAGGATGAACCGGTGGACGATGTCCTGGACGATATGGTGCAGCGCCAGATCCGCCGCCTGCCCGTCATGGATCGCGAGCGCAATCTGGTGGGCATGGTCAGCCTGGGCGACGTCGCCGCCAAGACGCAGAATCGCGGTGTGGGCGAGGCATTGGCGGAGATATCGCTGCCCGCAGCCCCCACCCGTGGCAGCATCGATCCAGCGTCCGAGAATGGCTATGCCCTGCCGGAAGTCAGGGACGGTGATCTGAGCGAGGTCAATCTGGGCCGAAGCTAGGCCTGGCGCGGGTGTCGGGCAGGAGCGACAACTTGGCGTGTAGGTTTTTTCCTACGCATCAATCGGGTACTGTCCGATCTTCTTTTTTGCGGTGCATCGCTACTATGCATTCCAACGAACTCGAAACCGAGGACCCGAATTCCGGCAAGAACGTCCCCCTCCGTCTTGTCATGAACACTGTCCATCCCCCATCGGTTTATCCCCACGAGTCGTTTTCATAAGCAGAAATTCTCCGAAGATTCCCCCGATCCTCGGCGTCTTATATCCCTCCCCCTCAGGCCGCCTCCCCCAGGCGGCCATTTTTTTGCCTGCGGGATTTGCGGCCTTTGGCCGCCTTTGCCGATTGCCGCCCCTCCTCGCCTCTAAATTCCGCCCTGTCTCGCTTGAGCCCCGTGTTCCCGTTGTACGGCGATGTAGTCCAGCGCATCGGCATAGGCCGCATCGCTGTTGCTGCGCAGCGCTTCGCAGACGTGGGTGGACGCCGGGTCCTGGCCATTGGCGCCGATCAGGACGATACCGCGAAATCCGCCGCCTTCGGCCTGCTGTACGCCTGGCTGCAGCACAGGCGTACGCAACTCGTCGAGCTTGTCGCCGCCTGGAATATCGATGGGGATGCTCATGGAAGGCTCCTGAAAAAGTGAAAGTTTGGAAGAGATTCCCGGGGCGGCAAGCTGATGCAGGTCAGCCATCGGTGCATCGGCCACCGCCTTCGGCCAAGAAGAAGTATTCTTGTCAGGATAAAAAACGCTGAAGGAAAAGACAGCAAGAAGCCGCCGGGGATCTGCGTAGGAAGGGGCGAAGATGAGTTCGCCCGGCGCTGGCCTGAGGTCGATGCGGTCTGTTTCCTGATGCGTGTGCTTTTACCCTGGAACCGTCATGCCCATCGAATACCTGCGCCGTCTCACCAGTCCGGCGCGCACCGACCTGTCCAATCGCCACCTGGGCCGTTCACTGGCCTTCATCGCCGGTGCCGTCAATGCCGGTGGCTTCCTGGCGGTCGGACAATACACCTCGCACATGTCGGGCATCGTCTCCTCCCTGGCCGACAACCTGGTCCTGGGCGAGACCTTGCTGCTGGTCTCGGGCGCCAGCGCGCTGCTGTCCTTCCTGCTGGGGGCCGCCTGCTCGGCGGTGATGATCAACTGGGCCAGGCGCCGCGGCCTGCACAGCGAATACGCCATGCCCCTGATGCTGGAGGCCATGCTGCTGCTGTGTTTCGGCATCCTGGGCAGCAATCTGGAGAACCATCGGCTGCTGTTCGTGCCGGTCACGGTGGCGCTGCTGTGTTTCGTGATGGGCTTGCAGAACGCCATGATCAGCAAGATTTCCCGCTCCGAAATCCGTACCACTCACGTGACCGGCCTGGTTACCGACATCGGCATCGAGATCGGCAAGATGTGCTACTGGACCCTGGCCCCGCGCCAGCCCGGCGAATTACACCAGGAAGACCCGGTCCCCGGAGCGCGCCGCAAGTTCATGCTGCTTTCCTCCCTGTTGCTGATGTTCTTCGTGGGGGGCGTGGTAGGTGCGCTCGGATTCAAGGCCGTGGGCTTTGTGGCGACCATGCCGCTGGCGGCGGGATTGTTCGTGTTGGCGCTGGTGCCGATGATGGATGACCTGGCACGTTCCTGAAGGCGTATAAGTGCCCTGACAAAACTGGAAAATTAAAGAATTTCGATAAGAACCATGATTTGGCGTGATAAATTAAGATTTCTCGATAAAGATTAAGAAATCTCGATGCCATGACGCCGCTGGGCTATCAACATCTGATCGATGCACTGCATCTGAACGTCACGCCGCTGGAAAAGGTTGCCTACACCGACTCCTCGGTGAATCGACGCATGGATACCGAGACGCGCATTCTTTTTCCCTCTTCGGTGGCGATAGAGCCGAGCTTGATCGGGCATCTGGAATTTGCGCTCAAGCATGAGGGCGTCAATCTGGAGGTGATCGATGCGGCCTTCGAGCATATCCCACCCACGACATTGGTCGAACAACTGGCCATCAAGCCCACGGGCGAACACATCCGGCGGGCCTGTTTCCTGTGGGAGTGGCTGACCGGCCGCACGCTGGAGGTGGCGCCCATGAACAATGGCGGCTATGTCGACCTGTTCCCGACGGATGAGTACTACACCGCCCCCGACCCGGTGCGATCAAGCAAATTCCGGGTCCGGGACAATGCTCTGGGCAACCCGGCGTTCTGTCCGGTGGTGCGCCGCCGCGCCATCCCGCAAACGCCATCGCTGGACGCCTTGCTGGCGCAGGCGCGGGATACCCTGGCGGCCCTGCACGACCCGGAGCTGCACCGCCGCGCCGTGGCCTACCTGTATCTCTCGGAAACCCGCTCCAGCTATGCCATCGAATCGGAAACGCCAAGCTTCGACAAGCAGGAACGGTTTGTCCAGCTGCTGCAGCGGGCAGGAGAAGCAGGAGAAGTGAACGAAGCCTGGCTGGTCGGGCTACAGAACGCCATCGTGCGGGATGTCTACAGCCAGGAAGCGTCTTATCGCCATCAACAGAACTGGCTCGAAGACAGCAGCGGACGGGTCAGTTTTTTCCCTGCCCCTGCAGACGATCTGGACCACGTCATGCGCGGTTGGGAAAGCTTCATCAACGATACCCGTCGTTGCCCCGACCTGCTGGTGCAAGCGGCCTGCGCGGCCTTCGGCTTCGTCTACCTGCACCCCTTCCTGGATGGTAACGGGCGTCTGCACCGTTTCCTGATCCAGCACGTGCTGACGCGGTCTCCCCTGCTGGAACCGGGAACGCTGGTTCCGGTATCGGCAGTCATCAGCAAGAACATCCCGATCTACGGCGCGCTACTGACGGCATTTTCCCGGCCGGTCACGACGCTCTGGGACTATCGTCGAGGTGACCAGGGTCCAATTGTGATCCGCAGCCCAGGCAGCCGTGCCTATCGCTTTCTGCGGGCGGACCGGGAAGTGGCCTTCCTGCACGAGATGATCAAACAGGCGGTACAGGATGAAATTCCGAGGGAACTGGCCTACCTGAAAGGCTATGACGCAGCCTTCGCGCAACTCAACGATGAGTTCGACCTGCCGCAGAAAGACCTGTCGGCGCTGATCCGCATGATCCAGTCGAATAACGGCACGCTTTCGCTGCATCGCAGAAGGCAATATGGCCATCTGCCGCGCTCCGTGCTGGACCGCATCGAGCAGGTCACCCGAGAAATGTTCGATGCGGCCGATATGCCGCCAGAATCCTAGAAATTAGGAATTCTCGATAAATACCCAGATTTGGGCCAATAAATTAGGAATTCTCGATTCCCGTTAAGAGATTTCGGAAAACCAGACGCAAAAAAGGCGCTCTGCGCGCCTTTCGTTTTCTTGTTATCGACCTGTCTGGTCGCTGGTCCCTGCAGTTCTCAACTCCATGGGTGAAAAGCGACGGATGCGACAAGCATTGCCTGAGGTGCCATGTCCTCATCAGCCTTGCTGTTGGGGCGTGCTGTCGGACTGCTGTGGCTGCTGGGTGCCGTGTGTATGCTCCGGCGGGGTGCTCTGGCTCATCTGCGGCTGCGCCGAGGTGCTGGCGGTAGTGCCGTTCTGGCCATTCTGTGCTGCAGCGGCCGCGGCGGCAGCGGCATTCTTGCGACCGTGGCTGTTCAGGCCACCCTTGCGTCCGGCTTCGCGTGCTTCGGCGGAGCTGAACTCATGGGCTGCACCCTTGGCGTGGGCTGCCTTGCCGCCCATGCTGGCGATCTGACGCTGCTTTTCCCTGTCCATCGCAGCAAAGCCGCGATTGCTGGTCCCCGGATTTTGAGAATTTGCCATGTGTGACTCCTTGTCTTGGTTGGTCGAGGTTGAGCGGACGAACCTGCCACCTGCCTGCCCTACTGCCCTGCGCGAGCTGACCGGCGGCACAAAACATCTGTCCACGTCTGCAGTGTAGAAAGCCTCACCGAACCTCACTATCGGAAGAGCTCCCCAGCCCTTGTCAGTGCCGACTGTAGGAAATGTAGGAATCGGTGAAGATGAGCTTGTATTGCGGCAACAAAAAATAAGCGTATTTCTGAATGCCGAAGGGAAGCCTGCTCGGCGGGTGTTGAGGCAGATCTGGGGGCTAGAGCGCTGGAAAGGTCTGGGTGGGATTTAGGCAATACTTGGGAAGGGATGCGGCTGACAAGCAGCGTTTGAATTTAATCTTTCGAGGGAAATAGCGGCAGCGCCTCAGCGAGCACCTTGGCCCGGAACGTCGGCGGCAGGTCTTCAGGCGTCAGCAGATCGACATCAACGCCGAGCAGCGATTTCAACTCATCTTCCAGATCGCCCAGGTCCAACAGGGTGGCACCGGGCAGTGCGTCAACCAGCAGATCAATGTCGCTACCGTCCCCGTCGGTGCCGTGCAGCACCGAGCCGAAGACGCGCAGGTTCGCGGTACGGAAGCGGCCTACGGCTTCCCGTACTGCAACTCTCTTCATGTCAAGCGCAACGGAGGGGCGCATAGGCATCCTTTCTTGTCGAAACTCACTGCAATGGCCGGGGCAGGAATGCCATTCTAAAAGCATTTTCCAGAATCGCAATGCACCGATGCCCCCTCTTCGCCCCCGAACACGACCAGGTCGTCCTCCTCAACAAGAGCTTCAGTCTTTTGCCCGCTCATCCGCAGTTTTTGTCACACCCCAAAACAATTACTGTATATTTATACAGTTATCTTCATCTTCACCAGTACGTCTGCTCCACCATGTTGCCTCCATCGTCCCCGGTGCATCGTCCGGAAAACATCCATCCTTCGCTCTGGCTGGCGTCCCAGCTGGCGCGTGGGGGTGGGCACGGGGTGTCCAGCGGTTTCGAGGCGCTTGATGCCGAGTTGCCGGGACGCGGCTGGCCGACCGGGGCACTGATCGAATTGCTGCTGCCCCAGGATGGCATCGGCGAATTGCGCCTGCTGCGCCCACTGCTGGCGCGAGCGCCAGCCAGCGCCCAAAGAGCCGTCCGGATCACCCGCTCCGAACGCATCGCCCTGCTGCAGGCACCGCACCAGGTCAATGCCCCCGGCTGGGTGCATCTGGGTGTGCAGGCAGCCCGGCTGCTGCATCTGCAGGCCGATAACGCGGTCGATGCCTGCTGGGCTGCCGAGCAAGTCCTGCGCGCCGATAGCTGTCACGCGCTGCTGATGTGGCAACCCAGGCTGCGCAAGGGTGAGCACGATCTGCTGCGCCGGCTGCATGTGGCGGCGCAGGCCGGGCAAACCCTGTTTTTCATGCTGCGTCCCTGGTCCTGCGCGCGCGAGCCCTCGCCCGCGCCCTTGCGGCTGACGCTGCAGGCTGCGCGGGACGGACTGGAGATCGGCTTTCTCAAGCGGCGCGGGCCGCTGCGCGAACAAAGCCTGTTTCTTCCCCTGACGCCTTCACCGAATCTGCAACGCCATGTCCCCACTGTGGATCGCCGTACACCTGCCACTGCTGCCGCTGGAAGCATTCCGTCCGAACTGGCTGGATGAAGCCCCGGCGGTGGTCTTCGAGCGCGAGCGCGTCACCGCGCTGTCGGCGCCTGCGCGCGCGCTGGGCGTGCAGGAAGGCATGCGGCGCGGCGGCGTGCAACTGCTGGCGCCACAGGCGCTGCTGCAGGAGCGTGACCCGCTGCGCGAACAGGGTCTGCTGGAACAGACGGCGCTGGCCCTGTTGCAATACACGCCCCAGGTCACACTGGCCCCGGACGCCTGTGTGCTGCTGGACGTCAGCGCCAGCCTGCGCCTGTTCGGCGGCATGCGGGCGCTGTGCCGCAAGATCGGCGTCACCATCGCTCGACTCGGGGTGTCGGCCACCCTGTCTTCTGGCGTCACCGCGACCGGGGCCTGGATGCTGGCGCGCTACGGCAATGTGCGTACCCTGCGCAGCCGCTCCCTGCAACGACGCCTGGATCGCTTGCCGGTGGTCTTGCTCAGTGCTGCCCAGGCCCACCTCGAATGGCTGCACGGCCTGGGCTGCCGCCAGCTGGGCCAGTTGCGGCGGCTGCCGCGCCCCGGCCTGCAACGGCGCTGCGGCCGGGCGCTACTGGACATGCTGGACCGTGCCTATGGCGACCTGCCGGAACTGCATGAATGGGTGGTGGCGCCGCCGGTCTTCAAGGCCCGCGTGGAGCTGCCCGACCGCATCGAGCACACCGATATCCTGGCCGCCTATGCCCAGGGGCTGCTGGTACAACTGGCCGGCTGGCTGGCGGCGCGCCAGTTGAGCATCAAGCAGTTACACCTGTGGCTAGAGCACGAACGCGGTCGCCAGGCCGTGGCGCCGACCGAATTGCGGATCGCCCTGTCGGTGCCGGCCTGGCAGGAAGACCACCTGCATACCCTGGTCAAGGAAAAGCTGGCCCGCTCCAGCCTGCCGGCACCGGCCATCGCCCTGGGACTGGCGGCCGAGGAACTGCAAGCCATGCAGGCCGCCAGCGAACTGCTCTTCCCCGAACCTGGCGGCAGCCCGGAAGATCACCAGCGCCTGCTGGAACTGCTGGTGGCCCGGCTGGGCGCGGACAAGGTGCGCCAGGCCGCGCCTCGGGCCGATCATCGGCCCGAGATCGCCAATCGTTGGTGCAGCGTCATGCAGCCGGCGACCACATTGCCGGCACCGCTGGCGACCGATCCGGCGCGCCTGCCACCGCGCCCGCTATGGCTGCTGGAAGAGCCCTTGCCCCTGCGCATGCAGCAGCACAAGCCGTTCTACCGCACACCACTGGAATTCACCTCGCCGCCGGAACGCATCGAAGCCGGCTGGTGGGAAGGCCGCCCGCTGACCCGCGACTACTTCACCGCCCGCGATGCGCGTCATGCCTATTACTGGATTTTCCGGCAATGGCGTGGCGGCGAGGCCAGCGACGAAGAGCCGCAGTGGTTCCTGCACGGACTGTTCGGCTAGGAGCACCGCATGCAAGCCCCTCTCCCTGGCATCGGTACTGGTACTGGCAATGACAGCGGCCTGCCCGACTATGCCGAACTGTATTGCCGCACCAACTTCAGTTTCCTGCACGGCGCCTCGCATGCCCAGGAACTGGTGGAGCGGGCCATCGCCCTGGGTTATCGCGCCCTGGCCATCACCGACGAATGCACCCTGGCCGGGGTGGTGCGCGCCCATGCGGCCTGGCAGGAGCAGATCAGCAAGAACCAGAGCCTGGATTTCAGGCTGATCATCGGCAGTTGCTTCCGCTTTACCCAACTCCGGGAAGACCCCGAACATCCGCTGGCCCGCCTGACCCTGGTTGCGCTGGCCAGGAACCGGGAGGGTTACGGCAATCTCTCCGAACTAGTCACCCTGGCTCGCACCCGTGCCGAAAAGGGCCAGTACCTGCTGGCCCCGGAAGACCTGAGCCAGCCGCCGCCGGCCTTGTCGCACCTGCGCGCCCTGCCCGATTGCCAGTTGATCCTGGTGCCGGATTACGCGGTCGGTGAAGACACCCTGGACGCCCAGTTGCGCTGGTTCGCCGGCCTGGCGCCCGGGCGCTCCTGGGTTGGCCTCACACGCCTGTATCGCCCCCTGGACGAACTGCACCGCGAAGCGCTGGAGCAGGCAGCACGGCGCCATGGCTTGCCACTGGTGGCGGTGGGCGACGTGCAGATGCACCAGCGCTCACGCAAATACCTGCAGGATGTGGTGACCGCCATCCGCCTGGGCCAGCCGGTGCAGGAATGCGGCCATGCGCTGGCGCCCAACGCCGAGCAACACCTGCGGCCACGAATGCGGCTGTCGCTGGTGCACACGCGGCAGACCCTGGAGCAGACCCTGACCATCGCCGCCGAATGCCGCTTCAGCCTGGCCGAACTGCGCTATGAGTACCCGGACGAGCTGGTGCCGCTGGGCATGAGCCCGGCCGACTACCTGCGCCAGGAAACCCTGGCCGGTGCCGCCAGACGCTATCCGCAGGGGCTGCCCGGCGAGGTGCGGCAACAGATCGAGGTGGAACTTGGGCTCATCGCCGGCAAGCACTATGAAGCCTATTTCCTGACCGTCTATGACCTGGTGCAATTCGCCCGTTCGCGCGGCATCCTGTGCCAGGGTCGGGGCTCGGCGGCCAATTCGGCGGTCTGCTATTGCCTGGGGGTGACCGAGGTCGATCCCACCTCCACGCGCCTGCTGTTTGCCCGCTTCATCAGCGAAAAGCGCGACGAGCCGCCCGACATCGACGTCGACTTCGAACACCAGCGCCGCGAAGAAGTGATCCAGCACATCTACCGCAAGTACGGCCGCCGTCGCGCTGCCCTGGCCGCCGCCGTCCACAGCTATCGCCCGCGTGGCGCGCTGCGCGAGGTGGGCAAGGCGCTGGGGGTGGACCCGGCCATCGTCGATACGGTGGCCAAGTCGCAGCACTGGTTCGACAGCCGCGAAGAACTGCTGGCGCGCTTTGCCGAAGCCGGGCTGGACCCGGAACTGCCGCAGATCGATCTGTGGGCCAGGATCACCGGCAAGCTGCTGCGCTTTCCGCGCCACCTGTCGCAGCACACCGGGGGCTTCGTGATCGCACGCGGGCAATTGTCGCGGCTGGTGCCGATCCAGAACGCCGCCATGCCAGACCGTTCCGTCATCGAATGGGACAAGGACGACCTGGAGTCGCTCCGGTTGCTCAAGGTGGATGTCCTCGCGCTGGGCATGCTCACCGCCCTGCGTCGGTCGCTGGAGCTGGTGAGCCTGCGGCGCGGCTTGCCGCAGGTGATGCAGATGTACGATATCCCGCGTGAAGATCCGGTCACCTTCGAGATGATCTGCAAGGCCGATACCATCGGCGTGTTCCAGATCGAGAGCCGGGCCCAGATGAGCATGCTGCCGCGCATGCAGCCACGTACCCAGTACGACCTGGTGGTGCAGGTGGCCATCGTGCGGCCCGGTCCGATCCAGGGCGGCATGGTCCATCCCTACCTGCGCCGGCGTGAGCTGGTGCGCAATGGCGGCAGCTTCGAGTATCCCGACAACACCAGCAAGAGCGGCAAGATCAGGAAGGTGCTGGAGCGCACCCTGGGTATCCCCATCTTCCAGGAACAGGTGATGGACGTGGCCATCGAGGCCGCCGGCTATTCACCCAGCGAGGCTGACGATCTGCGCCGCTCCATGGCGGCCTGGAAGCGCAAGGGTGGCATGGGGCCACACCATGAGCGGCTGGTACTGGGGATGACCGACAACGGCTATTCACGCGAATTCGCCGAAAGCATCTTCAACCAGATCGAGGGCTTCGGCGAATACGGCTTCCCGGAAAGCCACGCCGCCAGCTTTGCCCTGCTGACCTACTTCAGCAGCTGGCTCAAGTGCCACGAGCCGGAGGCTTTCCTGTGCGGCCTGCTCAATAGCCAGCCCATGGGCTTCTATTCACCCTCGCAACTGATCCAGGATGCGCGCCGGCACGGGGTACGGGTGTTGCCGGCCAATGTCGTGCGCAGCGCCTGGGAGTCCACGCTGGAGCTGC
>NZ_AEEC02000046.1 GCF_000300975.2 Herbaspirillum frisingense GSF30
CAGTTGCTGGTCGAGGGCGTGGCTGTGGGTCATCACGAGATAGTACGCACCCGGCTCGGCCATGTCCACCGCGGCATTGGGCACGTCGGTGGCTTCGGTGGTGATCTGCGCCGGCAAGCCGGGCGGGAACATGTCTTCCCGCTCATCCACCCATAGCACCCGGCAGGGTAGCGTGGACAAGACCTTGACGATGGCGGCACCCACATGGCCGGCGCCGAACAGCACCACCTGCGGCTGGTGCGCACGGCACAGGTCCAGCAACCAGCGGCGGCCCTGTTGGTCGCGCACCAGTTGCGTCTGGCTTGCTGTACGCGCCATGTCCTGCAGCGTGTGCTGCGGGCCATCAGGTTGCAGCAGTTGCATGGGCTCGGCATGGTCCAGTGGCAAGGCCCGCCACCGGTCATTTCCACGGGTCCATGATTGCTCCAGTGCCTGCCACAGCCGCAATGCCTCGGCATCGCTGGCTATCCGTTCGAAACAGAGAAACACCACGCCACCGCAGCATTGTCCCAGGCTGGGACCCAGCGCGATGCGCTCCAGCCGCCGCTGCCCATCCAGCTGGTCAGGATTGGCCAGCAGCATGGCGCGTGCGATCTGCGCGGCGCGCCATTCGAGATGGCCACCGCCGATGGTGTCGAACTGCGCATCGGCGGTGTAGAGCATGCGCGCTCCCGACTCACGCGGGGTTGACCCCTGGATCTGCGCCACCGTCACCAGCACGGCCGGTGTGCTGCTCTGCTGCATGCGGCGCAAGGCGGCTAGCCATGTCGTCATGATCGCTCTCCGAGGGTCTGGCTTATTGCACCGCTGCGGCCGCGCGGACCACATCGACCGCATCGAGGATGGCCTCGCTGGTGGCCGGTGCGCGCAATGGCGGGTTGACGCGATGCCCGCCCACTGCCGAGACCGCATCGCGAATGGCCAGGAACACCGAGAACGGCAGCAGCAACGGCGGCTCGCCCACTGCCTTGGAGCGGTGGATGGTGTCGGAGACATTGCTGTTGCGGTACAGCTCGGTGCGGAAGGCTTCCGGGCAATCCGAGATGGCCGGGATCTTGTAGGTCGAGGGGGCGTGCGTCATCAGCTTGCCGTCCTTGTTCCACCATAGTTCCTCGGTGGTCAGCCAGCCCATGCCCTGGATGAAGCCACCCTCGACCTGGCCGATGTCCAGCGCCGGGTTCAGGCTTTCTCCGGCGTCGTACAGCAGGTCGGCCTGCAGCAGTTTCCACTCCCCGGTCAGGGTATCGATCACCACTTCCGACACCGCCGCCGCATAGGCGAAGTAGAAGAAGGGATGGCCGTGCATGCGCTTGGCGTCCCAATGCACCTTGGGCGTGGAATAGAAGCCATCGGACCACAGCTGCACCCGTTGCAGGTAAGCCTGCATCACCAGTTCGACGAAGGCGATCGATTGCTCGCCGGCCATCACCAGGCCATCGGCAAAGCGGATGGCCGATGCGTCCACGCCGAAATGCCGGGCCGCCACCTGGGCCAGCCGTTCGCGGATCTGCAGGGCCGCATCCTGCGCGGCCTTGCCGTTGAGGTCGCTGCCGGTGGAGGCGGCGGTGGCCGAGGTGTTGGCGATCTTGCTGGTGTCGGTCGCGGTGCAGCGCACCTGCTCCAGCGGCACGCCCAGCGCATGGGCGACCACCTGCGCCACCTTGGTATTGAGCCCTTGCCCCATCTCCGTGCCGCCGTGGTTCACCAGCACCGAGCCATCGGTATAGACGTGCACCAGCGAACCGGCCTGGTTCAGGTGCGGCACGTTGAAGGAAATGCCGAACTTCACCGGCGTCAGTGCCAGGCCTTTCTTCAGCACCGTATTGCCGGCATTGAAGTCGGCGGTCGCCTGGCGCCGCTCCTGATAGCGGCTGCTCTTTTCCAGCTGGTCCACCAGACCGTGGATGACGTTGTCTTCCACCTTCTGGCCATAGTGGGTGACGTTGCGCGCCGCCGGCCCTTCTTCATCGCTGGGGCCGTAGAAATTGTTGCGGCGGATCTCCAGCGGATCACGCCCCAGGTTGCGGGCGATCTCGTCGATGATGTACTCGATGGCCAGCGCCCCCTGGGGGCCGCCGAAGCCGCGGAAGGCGGTATTGGACTGGGTGTTGGTCTTGCCGCACATGGCGTGGATTTCCACGTCCGAAAGGTAGTAGGCATTATCGAAGTGGCACACCGCCCGCGTGGCCACCGGGCCGGACAGGTCGGCCGAAAAACCGGCGCGCGAGATCATGTCGATCTTGGCCGCCAGGATACGTCCGCTGTCGTCATAGCCGATCTCGTAGTCGTAGGCGAAGCAGTGGCGCTTGCCGGTGACCATCATGTCGTCATCCCGGTCGGCGCGCAGCTTGACCGGACGACGCAGGCGCGCCGCCGCCACAGCAGCGGCGCAGGCCCACAGCGCCGATTGCGATTCCTTGCCGCCGAAGCCGCCGCCCATGCGCCGGCATTCCACCAGCACATCGTGCGAGGCCAGTTTCAACACGGTGGCGATATGGTGCTGCATCTCGCTGGGGTGCTGGGTCGAGCAGTACACGTGCATGCCGCGCCCCTCCTTGGGGATGGCATAGGAAATCTGCCCCTCCAGATAGAACTGCTCCTGTCCGCCCACATCGAACTGGCCGCGCAGCTTGTGCGGTGCCAGCGCCAGGGCCACCGCCGGTTCCCCGCGCGACAGGTGCATCGGCGGCAGTACATAGGATTGCGCGGCATGGGCGGCGCGTGGCGTCAGGACCGGCGGCAGTTCTTCGTAATCGACCACCGCCAGGCGCGCGGCGCGGCGCGCATGGTCGTGGCTGTCGGCCACCACGATGAACATCGGCTGACCCACGTATTGCACCAGCCCATCGGCCAGCACCGGATCGTCGTGGATGATGGCCCCGCATTCGTTCTCGCCCGGAATGTCCGTTGCGGTGAAGACTGCGACCACACCGGTGGCCGCCTTGACCTTGTCCAGGTCGATGGCGCGCACCCTGGCATGGGCCTTCTGCGACAGGCCAAGGGCCGCATGCAGGGTCCCCTGCAGTTCCACGATGTCGTCGGTGTAGGTGGCTTCGCCGGTCACGTGCAGCAGGGCCGACTCATGCGGATGCGGCTTGCCCACGGTGGCCCAGTCCTGCGGCGGTTGTACCAGGGTATTGAGGAATTGTTCGCTTTGCTTGTTCATGCTGTTCTCCTGCGGATTCTGTCGATAGGCTGTACGCGATGCACTCACGCCGCGAAGGCGCGCACATCCTGGCGCGCCAGCGGCGCCTCGCTGCGGGTTTCCAGCCAATAGCGATAGAGCAGGTTCTGCGCGGTGCGCAGGCGATAGGCGGCGCTGGCGCGCATGTCCGACAGCGGGGCGTAATCCTGGGCCAGCGCAGCCATGGCGGCGCGTACCTGTGCCTCGTCCCACACCTTGCCTTGCAACAGTGCCTCCGCCTGTGCGGCGCGTTTGGGCGTGGCGGCCATGCCGCCGAAGGCGATGCGCGCTTCGGTCACGATGTCACCGTCCATGCGCAGGGCAAAGGCAGCACAGACCGCCGAGATATCCTGGTCGAAGCGCTTGGAGAGCTTGTACACGCGGAAACGCACCTCCTTGCCGGGCAGCGGAATACGTACGGCCTGCACCACCTCGTTGGCTTGCAGGGCCGACTTCTGATAGGCCAGATAGAAGTCTTCCAGCGGCATGACACGCTGACCGTCCACGCCGGCCAGCACGATCTGTGCACCCAGCGCGATCAGCCAGGGCATGGAGTCGCCGATGGGCGAGCCGTTGGCGACATTGCCGCCCAGGGTGCCGGCGTTGCGCACCGGCATGGAGGCAAAGCGCTGCCATAGTTCGGACAGCTCTTGCGGATAGTGACGGGCCGCTTCGGCATAGGCATCTTCCAGCGAGACGCCGGCCCCGATTTCCAGCATGCCATCCTGCACGGACATGGCGCGCAGTTCCTCCACGCGACCGATGTAGAGGATGTCACCCAGCTCGCGCATCTGCTTGGTCACCCACAGCCCCACATCGGTGGAGCCGGCCAGGATGCGCGCCTTGGGCAGTTCGGCGCGCAACTGCAGCAGCTGCGCCAGCGTGCGCGGGGCGTGGAAGGTCTGGCCGCCATGGGTCACGGCCAGCGGCGCGTCGCGGTCGATGGCGCGTAGCGCGGTCTTGACGGCGTCACGGTCGAAATCCACCTTGGGCAGTTCGCCCATGCGGCGTGCCGCATCGATGATGGGGCGATAGCCGGTGCAGCGGCACAGGTTGCCGGAAAGGGCGTCATCGATCTCGCGCTTGGTCGGCGTGACGCCGTCCTGGTCGTGCTTCAGGTACAGGCCCCACAGCGACATCACGAAACCCGGCGTGCAGAAGCCGCACTGCGAGCCATGACATTCCACCATGGCCTGCTGTACCGGATGCAGGCAGCCATCGGCCTGCTTCAGGTCTTCCACGGTGAACAGCGCCCGGCCGTCCAGGGTGGGCAGGAACTGGATGCAGGAGTTGACCGTCTTGAGCTCCAGCTGATCATTGCGCAGCTCGCCCACCACCACGGTGCAGGCTCCGCAATCGCCTTCGGCACAGCCTTCCTTGGTGCCGGTGCAATGCAGGTCTTCGCGCAGATGCTGCAGAACGGTGCGGGTCGTGGGTTGGCCTGCTACTTCGTGGGTCTGGCCGCGAAAGTAGAACTGGATGGGGCGGATGGTCTCTGGCATTTGGCTTTACTCAATATGGATTGTCTACAAAACAGACTGCTTTATGGCGCGCTCCAGGGCGTATCGTGGGGCGTGCTTCTTATTGTTGGATCTGCTTTCAGGCGGCATGTCCGCTCGGGGCGGCGGCCGGCCTGTGGTGTCTCCCGTGGCCAGATGGCATTCAAGAAACGTGCCGGGGTCGTCAAAAGAGGAAACGGATTGTCCGCAGCCTATTGTTGCGGACGATTGTCGGGTTCCCTCTTGTCACGATCCCGAAGAGGCAGCCCCTGTCGTTGCGGGCCGCCTCTTCGATGGTTCAGACTACTTCACGACGCTGCATGCGCTCATTCGCCACCGAGGTAGATGATCTTGAACAGGAAGATCGCAGCGATGATCCAGATTACCACCGACACGTCCCGGGCGCGACCGGTGAGCAGCTTCAGGCCGGCGTAGCTGATGAAGCCCAGTGCCAGGCCATTGGCGATCGAATAGGTGAAGGGCATCACCAGCGCCGTGATCACGGCCGGCACGCATTCGGTGGTGTCGTCCCAGTCGATGTGCACCAGTTCGCGCAGCATCAGGCAGGCCACGAAGAACAGCGCCGGTGCCGTCGCATAGGCCGGCACCACGCCAGCCAGCGGTGCGATGAACAGGCACAGCAGGAACAGTACCGCGATGGCCACGGCGGTGAGGCCGGTACGGCCGCCGGCCTGCACGCCGGCGGCGCTCTCGATGTAGGCGGTGGTGGACGAAGTGCCCAGCAGGGAGCCGGCGACGATGGCCGTGCTGTCGGCCATCAGGGCCTTGTTCAGGCGCGCCATCTTGCCGTCCTTCATCAGCCCGGCGCGGGTGGCCACGCCCATCAGGGTGCCGGTGGCGTCGAACAGTTCCACCAGGAAGAACACCAGCACCACGTTGATCAGGCCCATGGAAATGGCGCCCTTGATATCCAGTTGCAGGAAGGTCGGCGCAATCGAGGGCGGTGCGGCGAAGATGCCGGAGAAGTGATTGCCGCCGAAGATGAACGACAGCACCGTCACCAGCAGGATGCCGATCAGCAGCGCGCCGCGCACCTTCAGGCGGTCCAGCGCCACGATCACCAGGAAGCCGATGACGGCCATCACCGGCGCAGGCTGGTGCAGGTCACCGAGGGTCACGAAGGTGGCCGGATTGGCGGCGACGATGCCGGCGCTCTTGAGCGAAATGATCGCCAGGAACAGCCCGATGCCGGCCGGGATGGCCGTGCGCAAGGAGCGCGGAATGCTCTGGATGATCAACTCGCGCACGCGCAGCACGCTCACCAGCAGGAACAGGCAGCCCGAGATCAGCACCGCGCCCAGCGCGGCCTGCCACGGGAAGCCCATGCCCTTGACCACGGCATAGGCGAAGTAGGCATTGAGCCCCATGCCGGGTGCCAGGCCGATGGGGTAGTTGGCATACAGGCCCATGATGAGGGTGCCCACGGCAGCGGCCACGCAGGTGGCGACGAACACCGAGTCCTTGGGCATGCCGGCGTCCCCCAGGATGGAGGGATTGACGAAGATGATGTAGGCCATCGTCAGGAAGGTGGTGAGTCCGGCCAGCAGCTCGGTGCGCACGGTGGTGCCGTTTTCTTCCAGGCGGAAGAATCTGTTCAGGGCGTTCATTGTGGGTTGTCTCCGTTGGGTCCTTTTTTATGCGCCGGAAAACCCGCCTGCAGCGGTGGCAGGCAGAAAGTGGGCGTTGCTGTTGTCTTGGCAGCGTTCGTAATGTCGTTGAATTTCATGATGCGCGATGTAAGGGCCGGGGCATAGCCATTATTGGGCTGGGGTTATAACGGTCGGATTGGCGGAAAACCCGCCTGGCAGGCGGATTTTGTTGCATTGCATTGTCGGCATACGGGTAAGCAATCAATCGCCGCAAATTGCCGCCAGGACCGAGATTTTGCCACTGTTGTCGGATTGCATCCGGGAACGCCCGCTTTTCGGCTTTCGCCTCAGGCGGTGCGGGCCGGACTGCGCGCCCGGTTCCAGTAGTCCGGCTGGGCATAGACTTCCTTGAGGTAATCAATGAAAAAGCGCGTCTTGGCTGGCAGGTGCCGCTGCTGCGGGTAGACCGCCATGATGTCGTAGTGGGGCAGGGCGTAGTCGTCCAGCACCGTCACCAGCTCGCCTGACGCCAGTTGCGCCTGGATTTCCCAGGTGGAGCGCCAGGCCAGTCCCAGCCCTTCGCTGGCCCAGCGGTGCAGCAGTTCGCCATCGTTGCAATCCAGCTTGCCCTGTACCTTGATGATGACCGGCTTGCCATTCTGCTGGAAATACCAGCCGCGCTGCTGGCCGCCCTGCAGGTTGAAGGCCAGGCAGTTATGGCGCGCCAGGTCGTCCAGCGTGCGCGGGATGCCGTGGCGATGCAGGTAATCCGGCGCCGCGCAGACCACGCGCCGGTTGCTGGCCAGGCGCACGGCCACGAAACTGGGTTCGATGGCGCCGCCGATGCGGATACCCAGGTCATAGCCCTCGCGCACCAGATCCACCACGCGATCGGTCAGGTTGAAGGAGATCTGCACCTCCGGGTGGGCCGCCAGGAAGGTCGGGGCATGCGGCGCCACATGCAGCCGGCCATAGGCGGCAGGCGTAGAGACCACCAGGTGGCCGGTGGCCTTGTGACGCCCTTCGGCCACGCTCTTTTCGGCCGTGTCCATCTGCTCCAGCAGCTTGCGGCAGTGATCCAGGAAGACGCTGCCCTGCTCGGTCAGCGTCAGGTGGCGCGTGGTCCGGTGCATGAGCTTGGTCCCCAGGCGCTTTTCCAGGGCATCGATGCGCCGCCCCATCATCACCGGCGTGACCTGTTCTTCCAGCGCGGCGGCGGCCAGGCTGCCCTTGTCCACTACTGAAACGAAGGCTTCGATCTGCTTGAGTTTGTCCATCAATTCCTCCCGGCTGCAGTGTAATTCAATACTTTTTCTATGTTTCCATACTTTTGGTAAGTAATCAGTGGATTCTGATGATACTTATCATCCGGATTTGTAATGACTAGCATGGCCTCCAGAGATCAACACCATCCCAACGGACATCTGGAGAACGAGCATGGCAAAGATGAGAGCAGTCGACGCGGCAGTGCATGTACTGGTCAAGGAGGGCTGCCTGCAGGCCTTCGGCGTGCCGGGCGCGGCCATCAACCCCTTCTATTCGGCCCTCAAAAAGCACGGCGGCATCGGGCACATCCTGGCGCGCCATGTGGAGGGCGCCTCTCACATGGCCGAGGGCTATACTCGCGCCAGGGCCGGCAACATCGGCCTGTGCATCGGTACCTCGGGGCCCGCCGGCACCGACATGATCACCGGCCTCTATTCGGCCCAGGCCGATTCCATTCCCATCCTGTGCGTCACCGGCCAGGCCCCGCGTGCACGGCTCTACAAGGAAGACTTCCAGGCCGTGGACATCGAATCCATCGCCAAGCCCGTCACCAAGTGGGCCGTGACCGTGCGCGAGCCGGCCCAGGTGCCGCGCGTGTTCCAGCAGGCGTTCCACCTGATGCGCTCGGGCCGCCCGGGGCCGGTGCTGATCGACCTGCCCTTCGATGTGCAGATGGCCGAGATCGATTTCGACCCGGATACCTATGCGCCGCTGCCGGTCTATCGTCCCGCCGCCACCCGCGCCCAGATCGAGAAGGCCCTGGAGATGCTCAACGCCGCCGAACGTCCGCTGCTGACCATTGGCGGCGGCGTGGTCAATGCCGACGCTGCCGGGCTGGCGGTGGAGTTTGCCGAACTGACCGGCGTGCCGGTCATCCCCACGCTCATGGCCTGGGGCACCATCCCCGACGATCACCCGCAGATGGCCGGCATGGTCGGCCTGCAGACCAGCCACCGCTATGGCAATGCCACGCTGCTGGCCTCGGACTTCGTGCTGGGTATCGGCAACCGCTGGGCCAATCGCCATACCGGCTCCATCGATGTCTTCACCAAGGGCCGCAAGTTCGTCCACGTCGACATCGAACCGACCCAGATCGGCCGCGTCTTTGGTCCCGACTATGGCATCGTCAGCGATGCCGGCGCGGCACTGAAGCTGTTCGTCGAGGTGGCACGCGAGCTCAAGGCGGCGGGCCGCCTGCCTGACCGCTCGGCCTGGCTGACGGAGTGCCAGCAGCGCAAGAAGACCCTGCAGCGGCGCACCCATTTCAACGAGGTACCGGTCAAGCCGCAGCGCGTCTATGAGGAAATGAACCGCGCCTTCGACCGCGATACCTGCTACGTCGCCACCATCGGCCTGTCGCAGATCGCCGCCGCGCAATTCCTGCATGTCTACAAGGACCGCCACTGGATCAACTGCGGCCAGGCCGGTCCGCTGGGCTGGACCATCCCCGCCGCACTGGGCGTGGTGGCGGCCGATCCGCAGAAGAAGGTGGTGGCCATCTCGGGCGACTACGACTTCCAGTTCATGATCGAAGAACTCGCCGTGGGCGCGCAATTCAAGCTGCCCTACCTGCACGTGCTGGTCAACAACTCCTACCTCGGCCTGATCCGCCAGGCCCAGCGCGGCTTCGAGATGGACTACTGCGTGCAGCTGGCCTTCGAGAACATCAACGCTCCCGAACTGCAGGGCTATGGCGTGGACCATGTGGCCGTCGTTGAGGGCCTGGGCTGCAAGGCCATCCGCGTGACCGACCCCAATGGCATCCAGGATGCACTGGCCCAGGCGCAGCGCTGGATGGCCGAGTATCGCGTGCCGGTGGTGGTGGAAATCATCCTGGAGCGCGTCACCAACATCGCCATGGGCACCGAGATCGATGCCATCAACGAATTCGAAGCCCTGGCCGAGCGCGCCGAGGATGCGCCCACCGCCATCAGCCTGCTGGACTAAGAGGAGACACCATGACCCGACTTGCCGCCAATCTCACCATGCTGTTTTCTGAACAGCCTTTCCTGGAACGCTTCAAGGCTGCGGCCGATGCCGGTTTCAAGGGCGTGGAATTCCTGTTCCCGTATGCCTTCGCGCCGCAGCAGATCGCCGACCAGCTGCGCACCCATCGCTTGCAACTGGTATTGCACAACCTGCCGGCCGGTAACTGGGATGCGGGCGAGCGGGGCATTGCCTGCCATCCGGATCGGGTGGCCGAGTTCCGCGCCGGTGTCGATGAGGCGATCCGTTATGCCAAGGCGCTGGAAGTGCCGCAGCTGAACTGCCTGGTCGGCATCCTGCCACCGGGTGTCGCGCGCGAGGCCGCCCGCGAGGTGCTGGTGGGCAATCTCAAGTACGCCGCCAGCAAGCTCAAGGAGCAGGGCATCCGCCTGCTGATCGAACCGATCAACCATTTCGACATCCCCGGCTTCTTCCTCAACACCACGCGCCAGGCGGTAGAGCTGATCCTGGCCACCGGCTCGGACAATCTCTTCGTCCAGTACGACATCTATCACATGCAGCGCATGGAGGGCGAACTGGCCAACACCCTCAAGGCCAACCTCTCCCTGATCGGCCACGTGCAACTGGCCGATAACCCCGGACGCGGCGAGCCCGGCAGCGGCGAAATCAACTACCGCTACCTGTTCAGTTGGCTGCAGGAGATCGGCTATCGCGGCTGGATCGGCTGCGAATACAAACCGCAGGCCGGCACCGTCGCCGGCCTGGGCTGGATTGCGCAACACGGCTTGCAGCACGCGTGAGTGCATCGGCGCGTGAATGCGCAAGTGCGCGCAAGCAGGATTTCATCTTTTCTTGAGGAGACACAGCATGGCAAAAGTCGGATTCATCGGCCTGGGTATCATGGGCGCACCCATGGCGGACGAGCTGCAACAAGGCGGCCACAAGCTCTACCTGCATGACCAGAAGAACCCGCCGGCGGGATTGCTGGAAGGCGGCGCCACCGTCTGCACCTCGGGCGCGGAAGTGGCCAAGCGCGCCGACATCGTCATCGTCATGGTGCCGGATACGCCGCACGTCCAGGCTGTGCTGTTCGGCGAAAAGGGCGTGGCCGAAGGCCTCTCGCCCGGCAAGATCGTGGTCGACATGAGTTCCATCTCTCCCATCGCCACCAAGGAGTTCGCGCAGAAGATCAACGCCCTGGGTTGCCAGTACCTGGATGCACCGGTCTCGGGTGGCGAAGTCGGCGCCAAGGCCGCCTCGCTGACCATCATGGTCGGCGGATCGGAATCGGCTTTCAACGACGTCAAGCCCCTGTTCGAACTGATGGGCAAGAACATCACCCTGGTCGGCGGCAACGGTGACGGCCAGACCACCAAGGTCGCCAACCAGATCATCGTGGCCCTGAACATCCAGGCCGTGGCCGAGGCACTGCTGTTCGCTTCCCGGGCCGGTGCCGATCCGGCCCGGGTGCGTCAGGCACTGATGGGCGGTTTCGCCGCCTCGCGCATCCTGGAGGTGCATGGCGAACGCATGGTCAAGCGCAGCTTCAATCCGGGCTTCCGCATCGAGCTACACCAGAAGGACCTGAACCTGGCCCTGCAGGGCGCCAAGGCGCTGGGCATCAGCCTGCCCAACACCGCCACCGCGCAGGAGCTGATGAATGCCTGCGCCGCCCATGGCCTGAGCGGACTGGATCACTCGGCGCTGTGTCGCGCCGTGGAGATCATGTCCAACCATGAGATCGCCCAGGCGTGAGCAGTTGACGCTGCCAGCATGAGGTGCGGCCAGGGATGATGATGGTCCTGGCATACCTCATCCCGTTCGGACTGAGTAGCCGCGCAAGCGGCGTATCGAAGGCGCGCAGACGTGAGAGCGCCTTCGATACGATCCTTCGGATCTACTCAGTCCGAACGGCTTTTTAGTGATCAAAACAATTTAAAGAGGATGTTCATGCGCCGCCAACGCCAGGCCAAAATCGTCGCCACCCTCGGCCCCGCCAGTGCCACGCCGGAAATGATCCGCGCCCTCTTCGAGGCGGGTGCCGACGTGTTCCGTTTCAATTTCAGTCACGGCAGCCACGCCGACCATCTCGCCCGCTACCAGATCGTGCGCCAGGTGGAGCAGGAAGTGGGCCGTCCCATCGCCGTGCTGGCCGACCTGCAGGGCCCCAAGCTGCGCATCGGCCAGTTCGCCCAAGGCCGTGTGAGTGTCGAGGCCGGGCAGGCCTTCGTGCTGGACCACGATGCGACCCCTGGTGATGCTCACCGGGTATGCCTGCCGCATCCGGAATTGTTCGAGGTCATCGGCCCCGGGCAAAGCCTGTTGATCGACGATGGCAAGGTGCGGCTGCAGGTCGACTCCAGCGATGGCGCCCGCATTCTCACCCGCGTGGTCAACAGCGGCGTGCTGTCCGACCGCAAGGGCGTCAATGTGCCGGATGCAGTGTTGCCGATTCCCGCACTGACCGCCAAGGACCGGCGCGACCTTGATTTCGCATTGGACATGGGCGCGGACTGGATCGCACTATCCTTCGTACAACGTCCTGAAGATGTGAAGGAAGCCCGCACCCTGGTTGCAGGCCGCGCGGCCATTCTTTCCAAGCTGGAAAAGCCTGCCGCGCTGGACCGGCTGGAAGAGATTATCGACGTCTCGGACGCCATCATGGTGGCGCGCGGCGACCTCGGTGTGGAGCTGCCGCCGGAATGCGTGCCGGGCACGCAAAAGCGCATCCTGCGTGCCTGCCGCCAGCAGGGCAAGCCGGTCGTGATCGCCACCCAGATGCTGGAATCCATGATCAGTGCCCCGGTCCCCACCCGCGCAGAAGTCTCGGATGTAGCCAGTGCCATCTACGATGGCTCGGACGCGGTGATGCTCTCGGCCGAATCGGCCCATGGCGACTACCCGGTGCAGGCGGTGACGATGATGGATCGGGTGATCACCGAAGTGGAGCGAGACCCGCTCTACCGCACGCTGATGCAGGCCCAGTACGCGGCCCCGCAGCGCAACCGCCCGGACGCCATCTGCGCCGCCCTGCGCGACGTCGCCGGCATCCTCGGCGCCAGCGCCACGGTGACCTACACCAGCTCCGGCCATACCAGCCTGCGCGCCGCCCGCGAACGCCCGTCCGCGCCCATCCTCTGCATTACCCCGCAACTGACGACGGCCCGACGGCTGGCGCTGGTATGGGGCGTGCATTCCACCATCAGCGAACAGATGCACGACGAAAGCCAGCTGGTCGGTGCTGCCTGCCAGGCAGCGGTGCGGGAGGGATTTGCGCGCAAGGGGGACCAGATCGCCATCACCGCCGGCATGCCCTTCGGACAGCCGGGGAGTACCAATCTGTTGCGGGTGGCGGAGGTGTGGGGGTAGGCCGGATAACCATCATGATGGCCGGAGAAGCCGTTCAGCATCATGCTGAACGGTTTTTTTCATGGGTGCGCTGGCGCCAGCTTGAACACCCCCACCACATCCTGCAACTGCACGGCCTGGTCGCGCATGGCCTGGGCGGCGGCGGCGGCCTGTTCCACCAGGGCCGCGTTCTGCTGGGTCGATTCGTCCATCTGCGTGATAGCCCGGTTGATTTCTTCCAGGCCCGTGCTCTGCTCCTGGCTGGCCCGGCTGATCTCGGCGATGATGGTGTTGACCCGCTGCACGCTGGCCACCACATCCTCCATGGTGCTGCCGGCCTGCTGCACCAGGGTACTGCCGTTTTCGATCTTGCCCACCGAGTCATGGATCAGGGTCTTGATCTCGCGGGCGGCGCTGGCGCTGCGCTGGGCCAGCGAGCGCACCTCCGAGGCCACCACCGCAAAGCCGCGTCCCTGTTCGCCGGCACGCGCGGCTTCCACGGCAGCATTGAGCGCGAGGATATTGGTCTGGAAGGCGATGCCGTCAATGACCGCGATGATGTCCACGATCTGCCGTGAGGACGCATTGATGTCAGCCATCGTATCGACCACCCGATGCACCACGCTCCCGCCCTGTACCGCGATGCCGGAGGCGGTGCTGGCCAGTTGCGTGGCCTGACGGGCGTTGTCGGCGTTCTGCCTGACGGTGGTGGTCAGCTCTTCCATGGCCGAGGCGGTTTCTTCCAGGGAGCCCGCCTGCTGCTCGGTGCGGGCCGAGAGATCCAGGTTGCCGCTGGCGATTTCACCGGCGGCATGGTGGATCGTATTGCTGCCCTGGTGCACGCGACCAACGATGTTGCGCAAGTTCTCATTCATCAGTTTCAGGGCCGCCATCAGCTCGCCAGTCTCGTCGCGCGAGGTGACTTCCACCTGCGTGGACAGGTCGCCTTCGGCCACCCGCCGTGCCACGCCCACGGCATGGCCGAGCGGGCGCGAGATGCTGCGCGAGACCAGCCATGCGACTGCGGTAGCCAGCAGCAGAGCGACCACGGCCAGGCTGTTGATGAGTAGACGGGCACTGGCCGAATCCCGGGTGGCTGCTTCGCCAGCCGCATCCATCAGGCCACCCTGGTAGTCGAACATGGCATCGAGCGCAATGAAGTACTTGATCTGCACCGGCATGAATTGCTGCGGCAGGAAGGCACGGGCTTCATCGGTGCGACCCGCCATGGCCAGGGCCATGAGCTGGTCGCGCGCGGGAACGTAGGCCTGGCGTGCCGCGATAGCGGCTTCCACGTATCGCCTGTCTTCCTCGGTGCGTGCCACTTGCTGCAGCCTGGCCAGGTATTCGTTCATCTTGCGGTCGGCCGCCGTGGCATCGGCGGCCAGGGCCTTGATGCGCTCGGGGTCGCTGGTGAGCAGGATGTCGCGGATATCCAGGGCGATCTTGTTGACCTGGATCTGTACCGTGTTGGCCATGACCGTCTTGGGATAGCGGTCCTTGACGATGAGGCCGATGCCATCGGCCAGTCGTCCCAGTTGCAGGTTGCCGAGTATGGCGATGGCCAGCAGGAGCACCATGACTGCGCCAAAACCCAGCGCCAGGCGGGCGCCGATCTTCATGTCCGAGATACTCATGTTCGACTCCGGAGTGAGGGTGGGTTAGTGGGCGGATGAGCGGGCCGCTTCAGCCAGTTGCAGCGACAGGGCGTTGTGCCGCTCCAGCACCACCCCCAGATCGATGCTGGTGAACTGCCCCTCGCGCACGATCACGCGACCGTTGATGATGCTGTAGTCCACATTGGCCGGGGTGCAGAACACCAGCGCGGCCACCGGGTCATGCAGCGCCCCGGCAAAGGCCAGCTGGCGCGTGTCGAACAGCACCAGATCGGCTGACATGCCGGGTTTGAGCGCGCCGATGTCATCCCGATTCAATACCTTCGCACCCCCCAGGGTGGCGATCTCCAGCGCCTGGCGTGCCGTCATGGCGTCCGGGCCGAATCCTACCCGCTGCAGCAGCATCGCCTGACGCACTTCGCCCAGCATGTGGGCGCTATCGTTGGAGGCACTGCCATCCACCCCCAGTCCGACCGGCACGCCCGCGTCCAGCATCTTGCGGATGGGGGCGATGCCAGAGGCCAGGCGCATGTTGGAACAGGGGCAATGCGCCACGCCGGTGCCGGTGCGGGCGAAGAGATCGATACCGTGATCATCCAGTTGCACGCAGTGGGCGTGCCAGACGTCGTGGCCGACCCAGCCGCAGTCCTCGGCGTATTGGGCCGGGGTCATGTTGAATTTCTCGCGGCTGTAGGCGATGTCGTTGACGTTCTCGGCCAGGTGGGTGTGCAGGGAAACGCCGTAGTGGCGGGCCAGGTCGGCGGCTTCGCGCATCAGGTCGCGCGAGACCGAGAAGGGCGAGCAGGGGGCGACCACGATGCGCTGCATGGCGTGACGCGCCGGGTCGTGATAGGTCTCGATGAGGCGGCGACTGTCCTTGAGGATGGCTTCTTCGTCTTCCACCACGCTGTCCGGCGGCAGGCCGCCCTTGGATTGGCCTACGCTCATGGCGCCTCGGGCGCCGTGGAAGCGCATGCCGATCTGGGTCGCGGCTTCCAGACTGTCATCCAGGCGGGTCTGGTTGGGGTAGATGTAGAGATGGTCGCTGCTGGTGGTGCAGCCGGAGAGGATCAGCTCGGCCATGGCGGTGAGCGTGGAGACCTGGATCATCTCGGGGGTGAGGCCGGCCCAGATCGGGTAGAGGTTGGTGAGCCAGTTGAACAGTTCGCCATTCTGCGCGGCGGGGATGACGCGCGTGAGGCTCTGGTACATGTGGTGGTGGGTGTTGACCAGGCCGGGGATGACGACATGGTGGGTGGCGTCGATGATTTCATCGGCCTGCTGCGGCAGGTCGGCGCTCTTGCCGACCTGTTCGATCACGTTGTCGCGGATGTAGACGGCGCCTTGCGGGATTTCTTCGCGGGTGTCGTTCATGGTGACGAGCACGCGGGCGTTCCTGATCAGCAGGGTCTTGCTGTTTGGCTTGTGTTGCATGTTGCTGGACTCCTTCTTGGGTTCCTTGTTTCTGTTGGATTGGCTTGCTTGCGGGTCGACGCAGGTGACAGGGGGGAGTCCCTTTCTTGCCCTATTAACGCTGCGGCGCGTGGGGTTGCTGGGTAGATTGAATCCTGCCTGACACGGGTTGTTGGTTTATCGAGTCCACTGTAAAGACGTCCTGCCTATACCGGGGCAAGGCTCCTGAACATGCATGTTACTGCACTCGAATGCTTCACCAACTTGTCGTATGTGGACAGGTGAAAGTCATGGTGTTTCAAACTGCTACGATAGGTTTGGGCGGTCCTGCTGAGTACACTGGCGAGCTTGTTCGTCATCAAGCTGTCTGGAAATCCAGAAGCTGGAAGGTACTCCCGACAATGGCAAAGACAAGAAAAATCCCCTACTACAAGATAGCGAAGGCACGACTGCCGTTCAGCAAGCCCAGGTGGAAATGCCATGCCGGATTCGAAGGGTGTATCGCAATCAACACTCCTCAGACCGTCTCGTACGAACGCTTTGCTCCTGGCGAGGTAGCACCGTCTTCCAAGTCAATACCAACATCCTCCGGGTCCACGGCCGGGGATGTTGCTGCCGTGCGATCAGAGACCGAACATCAGAAGTCGACCGCATTCGGAAAGAAACAGGAACCGAAGGAATTTCGCGGCCAGCAGTTCGTGGAACTTGAGGCTGAAGATTGCGAGAAGCTCCCTGAATTCGACCTCCAGGACATTCCTGATGCGATGGATCGTATGAGGTGGCCCATGGCCGCCAAGCTCGCCAGGAAGTGGTTTAAAGGGCCTGCTCACGTATGGGACGATGACCTCGACTCTGTTCAACCCCTTGAGGACAAGCTCGTCACCCTGGATTGGGCGCTGCGATACGGCAGCGTCAAAAAGCGTTTGAATAATCTCCTTCAAATGACTGGTTCAAAAAACGCGCAGGCTGTTCTCAAAAGAAAGCTTCTACGCCATGCGTCCGATACCTTCCAACGCGCCGCCAGTGCCAAGCCGAATCTCGATCTGGATACGACTGATTTCGTCGTCGACTTACGACAGTTTCATCTGGATTGGCACTTCCAAAAAATGGAAGTTTCCATACTGGACACCACAGAAGGCGTTCTTGTCCTCACGGATCTTTCTGGCGCATTGGGAAATTTTGTTCTCTATGCCGCCATAGGAAGAGCCCATCTCAACGGGGCAAGATATTTCAAATACGATACCGATCCGCAGCAGTTTTGCATGGATGCCTCTGCCTCCGTCACCCATGTCTATATCTACATCAAGGACAATTATTCTTTCAACGACAAAGATCCTTCCAGGAGTCAATATCTTGGACACTGGAATAAGCGCGACATGATTACGTCCTACTACCTTGCGGGTAATGACATCGCCGGGCAACTGAAACCAAGCCTTCGGCGCCAGAACAAAAATCACGACGCGCCAAAGGAAAACTTTCGTTTGAGGTCTGATTACCTCCCAGGCCAACACATCGTCGATAAGCCCGTCGATACAAGACGTAGCCTGTTCAGCAAATTCCAGGCAAAAGACGTCTATTGGCCCGTCTACAACAGGTCCTATAACGAATGGCGGAAGGCGCGCAACAGAGGAGAGGATTTTATGATTTACAGCAAACCTCAACTCTACAAGCTGGAGACGCCCATCATCATCGACCTTGGTACGATATGCCGACCCTACGACATTACTTCAAAAAAACCGTAAAGAACGCTCTAGTGCTTGCCGCAGCGTGCTTTGCGGTCTTCTTGTCGGCGTTGTTGCTTGCTTGGCTCTTGCCATCCAACGGTCCTGACCTGCGCCCATTCCTCCTCCTCATGTACGCAAAAGGGATAGGCATTGGCGTGGCAATTTTCACAGCCGTCTTCTTTCTATTCAAGGCCTACAAAGTCTGTAAAACGGAAAGGTCCTTCCCTCAAGAACTATTCAAGATGACGCCATCCATCGTCATCCTGATCGTCGTGTTTCTATTCTCATCAACCTATCTGTTCAACTTTTTCCACCAGACCGACTGCACGCAACACGACTACACCGCAAAGCTTGACGGTGGAATAAAAAGAATTGGCAGCAAGACCTACCACATTCGCATCTGTGGCGCGGGTCTCATCGACAGTCATTTCCTTGGAGAAGGACTCGATAAGGTCCTTCTCTCGGTCACGGATGAACAAGGCACAATTTTGGCAAAGAGGCACTACACGATCTTCTCGGACGACTCCCTGGGGCTGGCATCCTTGCAGATCAGTGACGATAAACTTCTCTACTTCGATGCTGACAGCAAGCAAGGCGAGATTGCAATTCCGCCCACCATCCAAGACTGGATAGGGGCGAGGATTCCGGTGTTCAATTGAAACATGCACACAACATGGGCGTCGCATGCTTCCCGCCCGCGCGGTCGCCACATAAATATATAAATAATTAATGCTTCGCCCTGAAGCTGCGCAGGAAATCCAGCAGGATCTGTCCCGATACCTCCGCATCATCGGCCGTCATGGTCTCCAGCGGGTTGTGGCTGATGCCGCCGTTGCCGCAGCGGGTGAAGAGCATGCAGACGTCGGTCAGGCGGGCGATGGCCATTGCGTCGTGGCCGGCGCCGGAGGCCAGTTCGAAGGGCGGGACGCCGGCGCGTTCGGTGGCGGCGGCCAGTTGCTCCATCAGCCAGGGCGCGCAGGGGGCAGCCGGGGCGCTCAGGGTTTCTTCCAGCTTGATGTCGATGCTGCGCCGTGCGCCGATGTCTTCGATTTTGGCGAGGATGTCCTTGACCGCGGCCAGGCGGATGTCGTCGCGGGCGGCGCGGATGTCCAGCGAGAGCTGGCAGGCGCCAGGGATGACATTGGTGGAGCCGCGGGGTACCTGCAGCTGGCCGACCGTGCCGACCAGCGCAGCATGCTGGTCCTGTGAGCAGCGCTGTTCCACATAGAGGATGATCTCGGCGGCGGCGGCGGCGGCGTCCTTGCGCATGTCCATCGGCGTAGTACCGGCGTGGCTGGCCACGCCTTTCAGGTCGACCAGGTAGCGTGAGCTGCCGGCAATGGAGGTGACGATGCCGGCCGGCAGGTCGCGGTTCAACAGGACCGGGCCCTGTTCGATGTGGACTTCGACATAGCCCAGGATATCGGCGGCGTCGCGGGCGATCTGCGGGATGGCGGTGACGTCGTGGCCAGCCTGGGTGATGACCTCGCGCATGCTGATGCCGTCCTTGTCCTGCAGGTCGAGCAGCTTCATGTCGAACTGGCCGGTGACGGCATTGCTGCCCAGGAAGGTGCTCTTGAAGCGTACGCCTTCCTCTTCCGAGAAGCCGATGACTTCGAAGTGGAAGGGCAGGGTCTCGCCCCGCTCATGCAGGTGCCTGACCACGGCGATGGGCAGCAGGATGCCTTCGCGGCCGTCGTACTTGCCACCGTTGCGCACTGTGTCGTAGTGCGAGCCGGTCATCAGGGTCTTGGCCTGCGGGTCGCTGGAGAGGTAGCGGCCGACCACGTTGCCCACTGCATCGATGTGGACGTGCATGCCGGCTTCGCGCATCCATTGGGCGATCTGGTCGGCGGTGCGACGGTGGGTGTCGGTCAGGTAGGTGCAGGTGAGGGCGCCTTCGTCTTCGGACAGGGCGCCGATTTCCTCGGCCCATTGCATGACGGTGGCGCCCAGTTGCGGGCGATGGCCCAGCAGGTCGTTCAGGCGCATCTCGGCAATGCGGCCGATCTGACGCAGGGCTTCGCGCAGTTCGTCTTCGACCTGGTTGCGCAGGCGACGGGCGAAGGTGGCAATGATCTGCTGACGCGTCAGGCCAGCCCCGGTCGGGCCTTTCACGGCCAGGATGAAGGGGAAGCCGAAGCGGGCGTTGTAATCGGTGTTGAGCTGTTGCAGGCGGGCAAATTCCTCCGGGCTGCACTGGTTCAGGCCGGCCCGGGCCTGCTCGCCGGTGGATTCGGCGGTCAGTTCGCCGGCGATGGCGGCGCGGCCGGCCAGTTCCGGGTGGGCGCGGATCAGGCCCAGTTGTTCGGCGCGGCTGGCGTCGGTGACGACTTTCTGCAGGGCCAGTTTCAGGGCGGTGATGTTGCGGAAGGGACGCTGCAGCGCGGCGCGCTCGGGAATCCAGGGCGAATGCTCGTAGATGCCGTGCAGGGCGGCGATGAAGGCGGAGGCATCGGCCTCGTTCAATTGTTGCAGTGTCGTCGTCATGTGCTGGCCGGTCGGTCTGCGCCGGCTCCCTCGCTGGTTCGTTGCTGTTGCGATCAACACCGGCGCCCACGATCTGAAAATCAGTATTGTCGGCGCCGATTGTTGTCTGTGATTGTGGGTTGCCGCTGCCGTCCGGGGAGGGCAGCGGGCGCGCCCGGCGGGCATCCGGGCGCAGGTGAGACTTTAAAACATCTTGGCCCGGATGGCATCAACGGTTTCATCTGGCGCGTATCGGTTTTGGCATATCTGTCGATGGCAAGACCGCGCCTGCGCTCAGTGATCCGAGCTTTGTGCCGCCGCTACCGCATAGCGGGCCACGTCTTCCTCGCTGCCGCGGCCGTTGAAGAACAGGTTCAGCCCCACTGCCATGGCCGAGGCCAGCAGGATGCCGCTGTGGAAGATGGTGCCCAGCAGGTGCGGCATCTTGTCGAAGAAGGTGGGGGCGACGATGGGGATCATGCCCACGCCGATGCTGATGGCGACGATGAAGAGGTTGTTGCGGTTGCCATGGAAATCGACCTTGGAGAGGATCTTGATCCCGGTCGCGGCCACCATGCCGAACATCACGATGCCGGCGCCACCCAGCACGAATTGCGGGATCGAGGCGGCCACGTGCGCCATCTTGGGGAACAGGCCAAAGGCGATCAGGATCACCCCGGCGGCCACGCAGACGAAGCGGCTGCGAATGCCGGTCACGCCTACCAGACCGACGTTCTGCGAAAACGAGGTATAGGGGAAGGTGTTGAAGAGGCCGCCGATCACGGTGCCCAGGCCATCCACGCGCAGGCCGCTGGCGAGTGCGCGGTCGTCGATCCGGCGGCCGACGATGTCGCCCAGGGCCATGAACATGCCGGTCGATTCGATCATGGTCACGATCATCACCAGGCACATGCTGATGATGGACGCCAGGTCGAACTGCGGCAGGCCATAGTGGAAGGGCTGGATGAAGGCAAACCAGTCGGCTGCATCCAGGCCGTCGAAGCTGATCTTGCCCAGTGCAAAGGCGATCACGAAGCCCACCACCATCCCCAGCAATACCGAGATGTTGGAGATGAATCCCCGCGTGTACTTGGTGATCAGCAGGATGGCCACCAGTACCACCGCCGCAATCGACAGCGACAGCGGCGAGCCATAGTCGGGATTGGGCACCTTGACGAAGACGCCGTCGACCAGCTTGCCGATCACCGGTTGTCCACCCGCCGCCCAGTTGATGCCCACGCCCATCAGCGAGACCCCGATCACCGTGATCACGGTACCCGTCACCACTGGTGGAAAGTAGCGCATGAGCTTGCTCATGTAGGGCGAGGCCAGGATGCAGAACAGGCCCGAGGCAATCACCGCGCCATAGATGTGCAGGATGTTGAGCTGGGGATTGTTGGCCATGGCCACCATCGGTCCCACGGCGGCGAAGGTCACGCCCATCATGACCGGCATGCGGATGCCGAACTTCCAGATACCGGCACTCTGGATGATGGTGACCACGCCACAGCAGAACAGGTCGGCACTGATCAGGTAGGCGATCTCGGACTTGGGCAGGTTCAGGGCACCGCCGATGATGAGCGGCACGGCAATCGCACCGGCATACATCACCAGCACGTGCTGCATGCCGAGCGCGAAGAGCTTGAATACGGGTAGGCGTTCATCCACTGGATGGCTGGGGGCTTGCATGGGCTGTCTCCTGGTATTTTTTATGGAGGAACCTGACATGTGACCTTGCCCCGGCCGTCTGGAACGGGGCCTGCCTTGTCGCTTGAATGTGGTTCCGGCTCAGTGCCGTGTTCTGCCTTCCTGTGCGCTCTGGAGGTGGATACCGGCCTGATGCTGGCGATACTAAAGCAATCCGGCAGGGGCGATATAGTGGCCCCGGCATACCGCTACACGTCCGGGCGATATATGGACGGGTGTCATTTCCCTTTGCTGGCCGGCATCCTGGCGGGCTGCCGGCATGTCCGCCATGCCCGCCATGTCCCTCATGCCCGCCCCTGGGCCAGCAGCTTGGCGGCCGCGCTGACCTGGGCGCGCAGCCACTTGTGCTCGGTGGCCTGGTGCACGCGCTCGTGCCAGAGCTGGTAGAAGCGCAGCGGCGGGAACTTGATGGGCACCGTATAGCTTTTCAGGGCCAGCAGCTTTTCGTAGAAGCTGGCGAACTGCTGGCCGGCCGTCAGCACCAGGTCGGTCTGCGCCACCATGTAGGGCAGCATGCGGAAGTGCGCCGACTCCACCACCACGTTGCGATGCAGGTTCTGCTTTTCCAGGAAGCTGTCGATCGTGCCGTGATAGCCGGGCAGGATCTGCGAAGGTGCGGCGTGGGGCAGGGAGAGATAGTCCTCGATGGTCATCGCATCGCGGGCGGTGCGCTTGGCATAGGCGCAATCGGCGCGCATCAGGCAGACGATGGGGTCGTCGAACAGCTTGGAGAGGTGCAGGTGCGGCGGCGGCTCGTCCCAGTTGGCGATGACCAGATCCAGTTCGCCGTCCGAGAGCAGGCGCACGTAGTCGGTATCCGGGCCCAGCGCGTGGATCACGATGTGGCTGCGCGGCGATTCGCGACGCAGGCGCGCGATCACCTCGGTGAAGAAGGGCGTGTTCATGTAGTCCGGCGCAGCGATGTGGAAAGTACGCTCTTCCTCCTGCGGCACGAAGGCGGTCTTGGGGACGAACAGGCGCTCGGTCTCGTCGAGGATGCGCTTGGCCGGTTTCAGCAGGCTTTCGCCGTGCTGGGTCGGCACCATGCCACGGGCGCCGCGCACCAGCAGCGGATCACCGGTGAGCTCACGCAGCTTGCGCAGCGAAGCGGAGATCGAGGGTTGCGGCTGGTTCAGTTTCAGGGCCACGCGCGAGACATTCTTTTCGCACAGCAACAGATAGAGGATGCGGATGAGGTGGATATCGAGGTGGTCAGGCAGCCTGGACATGGGGATGTCTCCGGGGTCTTTGTTCTAGCGTGGGGCAGGTGACGGTTTTTCGTTCACTCTGATGGCACCGCATCGGGTGGGCGCCTTATCGTTGTTATTCGTCAGGACCGGCTCGCGGCGGCGGCCTGGCTTGATGCGAGCGCAAGCGTCCCACATCCAGGGGGCATTTTTGTATATGGACTTTCGTATGTCAAATATATGTTGTCGACCATGTTTTGGACGGTCCCCGCGTTTATCGTTCGTGCAACCGGTCCGCGCCAGCCATTGCCAGCCTCACGAGGGCAGCGCCGCAGGACGAGGACCGAGACAACAGATGGCAGCAGCCATCGGGTCGTAGCGGCAGCACGACGGGAGACCAGCAGCGACGCCACTTCCAGGCTTCGTGCGCGTCCCGGCGCGCGGAAAGCCTTCACTCCCACTCATCCAGCAGTTTCCATGCGGCATGCATGGCGGGGGAGGGCTTTCATGGCGGCCCATTCCTGAGGCAATGCCTCGCCTGTCCGGAGTAGGTCGCGGTGGCGGACAGCAATCCTGCGTGGGGAAGACATGGAAGCACTCCTGGTTTCATATGGCATCGACTGGGCCAATCTGCTGGTTCGCTGGCTGCACCTGATCACGGGCATCGCCTGGATCGGCGCCTCTTTTTATTTCGTCTGGCTGGACAACTCCATCCGCCCGCCCAAGCCGGGCAGCGACCTGGAGAAGAAGGGCGTCTCTGGTGAGCTGTGGGCAGTCCACGGCGGCGGTTTCTACAATCCGCAGAAGTATCTGGTGGCGCCGGCCGAGCTGCCCCAGGAACTGCACTGGTTCAAGTGGGAAGCCTATGCCACCTGGATCACCGGTGTGGCCATGCTGTTCATCGTCTATTACTTCAATGCCTCGGCCATGATGGTGGACAAGTCGGTGGCCAATCTCTCCGGTATCGAAGCGGTGGGCGTGGGCATCGGCACGCTGGTGCTGGGCTGGATCGTCTATGCCCTGCTGTGCCGCTCGCCGCTGGGCAAGCGCGAGGGCCTGCTGGGGCTGGTGATGTTCGTCTTCATCGTGGCCGTGGCCTATCTGCTCACGCACCTGCTGTCGGGACGGGCCGCCTATATCCATGTGGGCGCCATGATCGGCACCATCATGGTCGGCAATGTGCTGATGGTGATCATCCCCGGGCAACGCAAGCTGGTGGAGGCGATGCAGCAGGGCCGTTCGCCCGACCCCATCCACGGTCGTCGCGGCAAGCAGCGCAGCGTACACAACAACTACTTCACGCTGCCCATTTTGTTCATCATGATCAGCAACCACTATGCGATGACCTATACCCATGCCCATAGCTGGCTGGTGCTGGCGGCGATCATGGCGGCGGGGGTGCTGATCCGTCACTTTTTCAATCTGCGGCACAAGGGCCGGGTGTCGATCGGCTATCCCGTCGCCGGCGTGGCCCTGCTGCTGGCGGTGGCGGTGGCGATCGCACCGCGTCCGGTGGCGCCGGTGGCTACCTCGGCGCCCGCTGCCGCAGGCAGCGCCCCGGTTGCAGCGGCAGCGCCCGACTTCACCAGGATCCAGGCCATCATCACCCAGCGCTGCGCCAGCTGCCATTCGGACAAACCGACCCAGGCCGGCTTTGCCACGGCACCGGCGGGCATGATGCTGCAGACCCCTGAGCTGATCCACCAGCACGCCGCCAAGATCTTCCAGCGCGCCGTCCAGACCAAGGATATGCCGCTGGCCAACATGACCCAGATGACCGACGAAGAACGCGCCGACGTGGCCGCCTGGTTCCAGGCCGGCGCCAAGTAGGCCCGATCACGTCAGAAAGAAGATACGACACATGCATACCATCACCATCGACGGTTTCAACCTCAGCGCCGCGCAAGTCATCAGCGTTGCCCGCGCACCGCATCTCAAGGTCGCGCTGGCCGATTCCTCGCGCGCGGCCCTCAAGCACAGCCGCGACTACATCGAAAGCACCTGGATGCACGATGAGGCGCCCATGATGTACAGCTTCAATACCGGCGTGGGGCTGCTCAAGGACACGCGCATCAAGGTGGAACATATCGAACTGTTCCAGACCCAGTTGATCCGCGCCCACAGCGCCGGCATCGGCGAACCCTTCTCCGAGGAAGTCAGCCGCGCCACCATGCTGTTGCGTGCCAACGCGTTCGCCTCCAACTATTCCGCGCCGCGGGTGGAGGTGGTGGATCGTCTGCTGGCCTTCCTCAATGCCGGCATCCACCCCGTCATGCCGCAGAAGGGCTCGGTGGGCGCTTCCGGCGACCTGGCACCGCTGGCCTACCTGGCTGCGGCCATCGCTGGCTTCGACGAGGCTGAGGTGATGTTCCAGGGGCAGCGCATGCGGGCTCCGCAAGCCATCGAACAGGCCGGCATCGCACCGGTGAAGTTCGACCTCAAGGCCAAGGATGCCTCGGCGCTGATCAATGGCTGCACCGCCTCGCTGGCGGTGGCCATCCTGGCGGCGCACGATGCGCGCCACCTGCTGACGGATGCCTGTCTCTCGCTAGGGTTGACGCTGGAGGCCATGCGCGCCGAGATGTCGGCCTTCGATCCGCGCATCCAGCAGGCGCGGCCGCATGCGGGGCAGATCAAGACGGCGGACGTGATCCGCACCCTCCTGCAGGGTTCCACCCGCACCACCCACGCGGCGCGTGCGGTGCAACTGCCGGATGAGCTGCGGCGCACCGATATCCCCTATACCTCACGCATCCAGGATGTGTATTCGCTGCGTTGCGCGCCGCAGGTGTATGGCCCGGTATTCGATGCGCTGGACTACATCGACACCATCATCGAGAAAGAAACCAATTCGGCCACCGACAACCCGCTGATCTTCAACAAGGAAGAGGGCGAAGGTTTCGAGATCATTTCCGGCGGCAACTTCCACGGCCAGTACCTGGCCCAGGCCATGGACCTGCTGGCCATGGCCATCACCGACCTGGGCAGCATCTGCGAGCGTCGCATTGCGCGGCTGATCGATCCCACGCTGTCATGGGGGCTGCCGCGCAACCTGATGAGTGGCGTGCGCGGCGTCAATACCGGCTATCCGGTGGTGCAGTGTTCGATGAGTGCGCTGGTGATGGAAAACCGCACGCTGTGCATGCCGGGCAGCGTGGACAGCATCCCCTCCAAGGGCAATAGCGAGGATCACATCTCCAACTCCACCTGGTGTGCGCGCAAGGCCCTGACGGTGGTGCAGAACACGCAGTACATCGTGGGTGTGGAAATGCTGCTGGCAGCGCAGGCGCTGACGATGACCGAAGAACTGCTCAAGGACTTCGTCCTGGGCCGTGGAACGCAGGCGGCCTACGACGAGATCCGCCGGCAGATCCCGGCCTGCCTGGAGGGGGACCGCTGGTTCCATGACGACGTGCAGGCCGCGCAGGGATTTGTGGTCAGCGGGTCGGTGCGCGAGGCGGTGACGGCGGCCATTGGGCGTTTCGTCTGATCCCACCCTGGGGGAAGAAAACAGAAAGGCCGTCCGGTGTCATGCCGGACGGCCTTTCTGCTTAAACAATATAAAGAATTTACACTTCGAGAATTACACTTCGGCCCACTGCCGCAGCAGGTTGTGATAATGCCCGGTCAGTCCCAGCACTTCATCGGTGTCGCCGATCTGCTGGCGCAGGCTGTAGATGTTGCGGTCCAGTTCGAAGAGCATGCTGCGCTTCCAGTCGTCGCGCACCATGCTCTGGGTCCAGAAGAAGGAACAGACGCGGGCGCCGCGGGTGACCGGTTCGACACGGTGCAGGCTGGTGGAGGGATAGACGATCATGTCGCCGGCCGGCAGCTTGACCTCGTGGGTGCCGTAGGTATCGACCACCACCAGCTCGCCTCCTTCGTACTCATCCGGGTCCGACAGGAACACCGTGGTGGAAACATCGGTGCGGATGCTGCCGGCGGCATTGGGCAGGTTGCGCACCGAGCCATCGACGTGCAGGCCGTAATGCTCGCCGCCTTCGTAGCTGTTGAACAGCGGCGGCATGGTCTTCTTGGGCAGGGCGGCGGCGAAGAACAGGGGATTCCTGCGCAGCGCCTCCAGGATGATCTCGCCCAGCTGGAAGCCCAGTGGCGAATGCTCCGACAGTTGCCGGTTGCGCTTCACCCGTGCGCCCTGGTCGCCGACGGTGGCGCGGCCGTCGATCCAGTCGGCGCGGTCGAGTTCGGTGCGGATGTGGCGCACCTGCTCGGCGCTGAGGACTTCGGGAATGTGCAGCATCATGATGAACCTCTCCTGTCGCGAATGAAAAGGCCCCTCCACGCGGGAGGGGCCGTCAAGTCTGGCTGATCCATGAAGGACTCAGCGGACGCCACCACTTTAGGCAAAGTGCATGGCGCCGGGGCTGAGGCAGATCAAATCATCGCCATGGGCAGGGTCAGAACTTGAAGTTGGCGGTGAGCGCCACGGCGCGTGGCGAACCCGGGGTGTAACGATAGCCGCTCTTGTTGATTGCCGCTACGTAGTCCTTGTTGAAAATATTGTAGAGATTCAACTGCAGGTCCACGTTCTTGTTCACGACATAACCGAGCATGCTGTCCACCACCCAGTAGGAATTGGCGTACTTGGGCGTGCCGACCGCGCCGTCGGTGCCGCGCAGCAGCGAGCTGACGTAGCGCGCACCGCCGCCGATGGTGAAGCCTTGCGGCAGGCGGTAGGTGGCCCAGGAGGTGAAGGCCTGCTTGGGGGTGTAGGCCAGGTTGTTCTCACCCGAAGCGGTGGTGATGGCACCGCTGTCGACCTTGGTGTCCATCCAGGTGTAGCCGGCGGCCACCGAGAGGTTGTTGGTGACGTCACCGGTCACGCCCAGTTCGATCCCCTGCACGGTCTTCTTGCCGGTCTGGAAGTAGCGACCGGAGGTGCCGTCCTGTTCGACTTCATTGCTCACTTCGGTATGGAACACGGCGGCGGTCACGGCCAGCTTCTTGTTCAGCAGATCCCACTTGGTACCCAGCTCGCTGGTCTTGGTCTTCTGCGGCGCGTAGTTGGAATTGGCGGCGCTGTTGACCGCGCTGGAGAGCGCGAAGTTGGCGCCACCCGGCGGCTGCTGCGAAGTCGCATACAACGCGTAGATGCTGCTGTAGTCGGTCGGCTTGAAGATCGCGGCCAGCTTCCAGTTGAACAGGTTGCCCGAGGTCGACAGGTTGGTGATGGTGCCGGCGGCGTTGGAGTAATAGGTGGTGCGATAGTGGTCTTCGCGGATACCGCCGTTGATCGACCACTGCTCGTTGAACTTCACGGTATCGAACAGGTAGGCCGAGATGGTATCGGTCTTGCCGTCGTTGTAGCCGGTCGGGGTGATGGTGTAGCTGCCACTGCCGAAGTTGGCGTTCGGGCTGTACAGGTTGGCCGCCGGCAGTGTGCCGCTGCTGGTGAAGGAGGTGGCATGCTGTTTTTCCTGCGTGAATTCCACGCCGCCCACCAGGGTGTGCTGCAGCGAACCGGTCTTCAGGTTGGCCGTCAGGTTGGTCTGGTTGGTGAGGATCTCATTGGACTGGTCCTTGCGGGTGGGCAGGTTGCGGGCCAGGGTCCAGGTCGACAGATTGGTCGCCGAGGGGGTGAGCAGGCCGGTCGCCCGGGTGCTGGTGGCGGTGCCGGTCGCCATGAAGGAGGTCAGGAAATAATCCTGGGTGGTCTTGGCGTAGCGGGTGGTGTTCTGCAGCTTCAGGTCCTGCGAGAAGTCATGTTCCACGCGGGCGGTGAACATGTCGGAGGTGACCTTGTCGTAGTCGTTCACATTGCCGTAGAAGTTGCTGGAACCCACGCGCGGGGCGCTGGAGATGTACGGACGGGCCGGATCCGGCGAGGTATAGCCGGGCAGGCCGATGGTCGGCACACCGCCGTCGGGGACGTTGTCCTGGTCGATGTGCAGGTAGTTCAGGAACACCCGGGTCGGACCGTTCAGGCCGAAGGCCAGCGAGGGCGCGATGCCGTAGCGGTCATTCTTGACTTCATGGCGACCGGGGACGCCGCTGTCCTGCTTCATCAGGTTCAGGCGCAGGGCGATGCCGCGGTCTTCATCCAGGACCTTGTTCCAGTCGGCGGTACCGCGCTTCTGGTTCCAGCTGCCATAGGTGGTGGAGGCGTTGAAGAAGTTGCTCATCTCGGCCTGCTTGGTCACCAGGTTGATGGAACCGGTCGGCGAGCCACGGCCGTTGTCGGTGCCGGCCGGACCCTTCAATACTTCCACCTGCTGGATGTTGAACATGTCGCGCGAGATCGACCCGAGGTCGCGCACGTTGTCCACGAAGATGGCGCTGGAGCTGTCGAAGCCGCGCATGTAGATGGCGTCGCCGGTGCTGGTATTGCCATTTTCACCGAGATAGAAGGTGCTCACGCCGGGGCTGTTGCGCAGCGCCTCGGTCAGGGTGGTGGCGCCTTGCTGGTCGATCAGTTGCTTCTTGATGACGGTCAGGGTCTGCGGGGTATCCACCAGCGGCTGGCTGTATTTGGTGGAGGAGGCCTTGTCGGCCTTGTAATCCGATTCCTGGGCGGCGGTCACTTCCACCTTGGGCAGGGTGCTGGTCTGGGCGTGGACGCCGACGGCGGGCAGCAGCAGGGCGCCGGCAACGGCGGCGGACAGGCGGGTCGAAGCAAACGCGGGCTGCGCGTGCTTGCGGCTCTTGATGTAGCTCATGGCAAGGTTCCGAGAGAAGTTGTTTTGGGTTCTCTTGGCTGGCTATGAGTCGGACGGGCGGCCGGTCGGTCAGCGGGGACCCGGCCTGCACCGCCGCAATGGCTGGCGAGTACGTGTTTTTTTGTTATCTGATATCGCTCGTTGTCTAACAACTGGATACAAGATATTTACAATTATAAAAGACACTCTAAATAAAAGTGATTCTTATTCGTAAAAATTTTATTTCGGGGCTCCAACGCGATGCTGGGATTGCTCGGAAAGCCTCGTCACGGCCTGATTTTTGCCGTGCAAGCGCGCATGGTCTGCGTTGTCTCAGTGTTGTACAAAGAACACGGACGGGATTGGTCAGTAATGGGCAAGCGCCGGTAATCCGGCTTGAGAAGGCGTTTCCGCCAGTCTCGGAGGCGAAGAGGAAGAGGGGGAGAGAAGGAGTGGGTGGAGGGAGAGCGGTGACGACAGAACGTCGTCACCGCAAGCTTAGGGCCAGCTAGTTAGTTTGCTTCACTCGAAATCAATTCGAAGTGCACTATGCTGCCCCGATTCAACACGATGCCGCGGCCTAGAACTTGAAGTTGCCCGTCAGCGCAAAGGCGCGTGGAGCGCCCGGCGTGTAACGGTAGCCGCTCTTGTTGATGGAGGCGGCGTAGTCCTTGTTGAACAGGTTGGTGACGTTGAACTGCAGGTCCACCGTCTTGTTGAACACATAGCCGGCCATGGCGTCGGCCACCACATAGGCGTCGGTCCGGGTGGGTGTGCCGATGGCGCCGTCACGTCCGCGCCGCAGACCACCCGAATAGCGCAGGCCGCCACCCACCACGAAGCCCTGTGGCAGGCGCCAGCTGGCCCAGCTGGTGAAGGATTGCTGCGGCGTGTAGTTCAGGACGTTCTCGCCGCTGGCGGTGACGATCCTGCCGCTCTCGACGGTACTGTTCATGCGGCTGTAGCCGGCGGTGAGCGAGAGGTTGGGCGTCAGTTCACCGCTCACGCCCAGTTCCACGCCCTGGTTGCGCTTCTTGCCGGTCTGGAAATAGACACCGCTGGCTTCATCCTTCTCCACCTCGTTGCTGACTTCGGTGCGGAACAGGGCGGCCGTCAGCAGCAGTTTGCGGTCCAGGATTTCCCATTTGCTGCCGACTTCTGCGGTGCGGGTCTTCTGCGGTGCGTAGTCGGGGTTGGATGCGCTGTCCTTGCTGGCGCTGAGGTTGAAATTGGCACCGCCCGGGGGCTGCTGCGAAGTCGCCATCAGGGCATAGAGGCTGCTGTTGCGGGTCGGCTTGAAGACGCCGGCCAGCTTCCAGTTCAGCAGGTTGCCGGAGGTCTTGAGCTGGGTGGGGCCGTTCTGGTTGAGGTTGAAGAAGCGGGTGCGATAGTGGTCTTCGCGCAGGCCGACGGTGACGGAGAAGCGTTCATCGAACTTGACGGTGTCCAGCAGGTACAGCGAAGCGGTGTCGGTCTCGCCCTTGTTGCGGCCGCTGACGTTGATCCTGAGCTTGCTGTCGTCGAAACGCGGATCGGGCGCATACAGGTTGGCATCCGGGCGCGGGCCACCGCTGGCGGTGAAGGAAAACGCATCCTGGCGTTCGCTGCTCAGTTCCAGTCCGCCCACCAGGGTGTGCTGCAGGGGACCGGTAGCGAGCTCGGTACTCACATGGGTCTGGTTGCTGAGGATATGGTTGGCCTGATCACGCCGGTTGATCAGCTGGCGGCCCAGCAGCCAGGTGGAGCGGTCGTTGATCGAAGGTGTCTTCAGGCCGGTGTCGAAGCGGCTGCTCTTCGCGCCCGTGGCGAGGAAGGAACTGAGGCGGTAGTCCTGGTCGGTGCGGGCATAGCGGGTGCTGTTCTGCAGCTTCAGTTGCGGTGAGAAGTCGTGCTCCACGCGCAGGGTGTACATGTCGGCGTTGACGCGGTCATAGTCGTCGACATGACCGTAGAAGTTGTGCGGATTGACCCTGGGTGCCTGGCTCAGGAAGGCGCGCGCGGGGTCGGGCGAGCTGTAACCGGGCAGGCCGATGGTGGAGACACCGCCATCCGGGCGGTTGTTCTGTTGCATGTGGAGGTAGTTCAGGAAGATACGGGTCGGGCCGTTCAGGCCCCAGGCCAGCGAAGGCGCGATACCGTCGCGGCTGCTGTGGACTTCATGGCGGCCCGGTACGCCGCTGTTCTGCTTCATCACATTCAGGCGCAGCGCCAGGCCGCGGTCGTTGTCCAGCACCCGGTTCCAGTCCACCGTGGCGCGCTTCTGGTTCCAGCTGCCGTAGGTGGCCGAGGCGCTTAGCGCATCGGCCAGTTCGGGCTGCTTGGTGACCAGGTTGATGGAGCCGGTCGGCGAGCCGCGCCCGTTGTCGGTGCCGGCCGGGCCTTTCAATACTTCCACCTGCTGCAGGTTGAAGACATCGCGCGAGATCGCGCCCAGGTCGCGCACGTTGTCCACGAAGATGGCGCCGGAGGCGTCGAAGCCGCGCATGTAGACCGTGTCGCCGGTGCTGGTGCTGCCGTTCTCGCCGAGGAAGAAGGTGCCCACGCCGGGCGTGTTGCGCAGGGCCTCGGTGAGCGAGGTCGCGCCCTGCTGCTCCATCAGCGGGCGTTTGATGATCTGCAGGGTTTGCGGAGTATCGACCAGCGGCTGGGAGTATTTGGGGGAGGCCGAGCGCTCGGCCTTGTAGGGCGATTCCCGCGCGGCATCGACCTGCAGGCCCGGCAACTGGCTGCCGCCGGCCTGGGCATGGGCGGCCACGGCGGGTAGCAGCAGGGCACTGGCGAGTGCGGTGCGCAGGCGGGTAGGGGTGGGGTGTTTGCGACTCTTGATCAGGCTCATGTCAGGTTCCGAGAGAGGGGTTGCGAAATCTCTTGGCTGGCGATGAGGGGGGCGGGCGGGGCAGGCGTCGACGCCGCTCCCGCGCGCTTGCCGACGTGTGGCTGGCGATCAGATATCAGGGATGTCCGGCCGCTGGCTGGAAGACCTCACGGGTCATGGCAAGCCGGAACGGGCGAGTATAGGAAGCGGGGAGGGAAAAGGAACTCCTGCAAATTTCGATTTTTTGCAGGAGTTTTTGCGGCGGTTCTTGATTGGCGAGAGCAGATTTCCGGCGTCGATTTTCTTCAATCAGATTCGTCTGAAAGCGCGAAGGGCATCCGGATGCGCCAGGGTGATCAGAAGTGGTATTCCACCCGCACCATCGGCGTCTTGGCCAGCGAGCCGGGGACAGTGGAAGGGTTGCCGAACTTGTTGCGCCAGTACTGGTATTCCAGCCCCAGGCGCAGGCTGTTCTTGCCCATGCCCAGGCGATTGCCGAGGTCATACATCAGTTGGGTATCGATGTTGAACTCGGGCGCGGTGGCACCGCCGAATTCATTCTTGCCCTTGGCCGCGATGTAGTTCAGGTAGCCTTCGAAGCCCCAGCCGGAACTACCCAGCGGGATGCCCCAGGCCAGGTTCAGCATGGGGTGCGTGTCATAGCTGTAGCGGCTGCTGATGCCCTTGGGCTGGTTGCTTTCGAACAGGGCCAGCAGGCTCACGTTGAGAAAACCCGGGACATCCATCATCAGCGTCGGGCCGATGACCCACATGCGCTTCTTCGAGGCATAGCTGTTGTCGTTCTTGGTATTCCAGTCCAGGCCCAGGGTCAGACCGACGCCGCGTGCCGGGCCGAAAGCCAGATCGCGGCCGCTGATCTTGCCCAGGTCCAGGGTGTGGCGGTAGGTGAGATAGGCTTCCTGGGCGTTGTCGTCCTTGCGGTCGGACATCAGCAGGTCGATATTGAGGAAGTTGGTGCCGTACCGGTAGCCGCTGCTGTGGGTGAAGTTGAGGATGTTCTTGCTGATGTCCTGGCTGTTGTAGGGTTCGGCAAAGCGGGTGCCGTAGCGATAGCCGATGGCATTGTCGGACCAGTCGGCGGCGTGGGCGGCGGTCGCCGACAGCGCCAGGATGCTGGCCAGTGAGGTGCGCCGGGACAGGAATGGGATGGGCATGAAGTCTCCTCCAGTAAGTGGATAAAATTTTTATAGAGATAGTGTCGTCGTGAGGTACGGCACCGGCATGGATGGGCCGGCAGGCCGGCCTGGCAGGGCGCTCCTGTTGGGAGCGTTGGCATGGCGGCGGGGTGGATCGGCGCTGTGACCTGCATCGGGTGTCTTCCCCGATTTGGCGGCGGCAGCGCGGTAAGGCATTATGTCCGCTGCATCGATGGCGGGTATAAGCGCACTCGTATAGGCATCGCCGCCCGGCGGTATATCATCGGCCGGCATCGCAATTCAAATCAGATAGGGAAAGGACAGCAACATGGGCAAACTGAGCACGCACGTGCTGGATATCACCAGGGGCAAGCCCGGCGCGGGTGTGAAGCTGGCGCTGTATGCGGTGGCGGAGGGAAGCAAGACCCTGCTCAAGCAGGCCGTCACCAACAGCGATGGCCGCTGCGACGAACCGCTGCTGGCCGGCGACGCACTCAAGGTCGGCAAGTATGAACTGGTGTTTGCGGCCGGCGATTACTTCGCGGCCCAGGGCGTGGAGCTGCCGCAACCGCGCTTTGTCGATGAGGTGGTGATCGCCTTCGGCATCGCCGATGCGACGCAGAACTATCATGTGCCGCTGGTGGTGTCGCCCTGGGCCTATTCGACTTATCGCGGGAGTTGATCGGCAGAAGCCGATTCATCCATGCAGTCGATAAAAAATCCGGTCTTCGCAAGAAGCCGGATTTTTTGTTGGGCGCGTGGTTTCGAGGGAGACCAGCGCGCCGAGCGCGGAAATCAGAACTCGTTCTGCAATTTCTTGTAGCCCAGCACCAGTTCATTGTTGGTGCGCGCCACGTCTTCCGAGAATTCCGATGCCGCCACTGTCACACGGGGGATGGTGGAGAGGTCGGTCTTGGGGCCGATGCGTTCGGTGGAGGGGACGTAGAAGCCCGGCGGCAGGTCGCAGCCATCGACCACGGCGTTGTGGCGCACCACGCAGCCGGCGCCGATGCTGCAATTGAAGAGCACGCTGTTGAAGCCGATGAAGGCATCGTCGCCCACCGTGCAGGGGCCATGCACGATGGCGCGATGGGCGATGGAGGTGCGCTCGCCGATGGTGACGGCTGCGCCCGACTTGGAGTGGATCACCACGCCATCCTGGATGTTGGAATGGGCGCCGATGATGATGGGCTCCATGTCGCCGTGGGCATCGACCTCGTCGGCGCGGATCACGGCGTAGGGACCGATGAAGACATTCTCATGCACGATCACCTTGCCGCACAGGATGGCGGTGTGGTCGACATAGGCGGATTCGTGGACTTGGGGCCGGTGGCCGGATGGGTTGCGGCGAAGCATGGATCGGTTTCTCCTGGGGATGCGGTGGTGCGGGGCG
>NZ_AEEC02000045.1 GCF_000300975.2 Herbaspirillum frisingense GSF30
TTCCAGGCCGGGTCCTGCTTGATGGATTCCACCAGCATGCGCCGCATCATCCAGTTACGGCTGGCCATCTCGGTGGGCTGCGAGGCCATCGGCACCAGGCCGTCAGCAAAGCCGGGGTAGTTGCCGCCCCACATCCAGGTCTGCATGCCGCCCATGGAATTGCCGATGATCAGGCGCAGGTGCTGCACGCCCATGCCTTCGGTCAGCATGCGGTATTGCGCCAATACCATGTCGGCATAGTTGTATTGCGGGAAGGCAGCGCGCAGACCGTCAGACGGCTTGGTGGATTTGCCCACGCCGATGCCATCGGGAATGATGATGAAGTACTTGCTGGCATCCAGCGGCTGGCCGGGGCCGAACAACTGGCCGCCGAAATCCCTGGAGAGCATGGCCCCGGCGCTCTGGTAGGTCCCGTGCAGCACCAGCACCGCCGGCTTGCTGCGATCGCCCAGGGTGACGTAGTGCAGGCGCAGGTTTTCCAGCGTCTGGCCGGTGTGGAACTGGAAGCTAGGGGCGACCCAGCTGCCTTCGACCGGCTTGGGCGGCTCGGCCGCGTGGCTGGGTGCGGCGCCCAGCAGCAGGCTGGCCGAGGTGAGGGTGATGGTCAGCGTGTGAGTGAAAAGCAGGCCGGCGGCGCGGCGCAAACGGGAGGTCAATCGCATGAGGTCTCTCTCTGGTCGGTGTGTTTTTGGATGTTTTTGAATTTCTATTTTGACAACTTTCTTGCCCGCCCGCACAATTGTCGCCATGGCGGGCAGGCCCGAGTATGTAACAACTGTAAGAGAAGTTGTGAAAGCTCGAATTTTTTCTAGCCCAAGCTGGTCTATTGCAATACCGGCGACGCGGGCGAAGCAATAGTTGATGCGCGAGCCGGTCCCTCAACACAAGGAACCAACCTTCACGATCAGGAAAAAAATCATGAAAACTCTACACAAGATCGCAGCCATTTCCGTTACTGCCATTGCGCTGACCGCCATGACCGGCTGCAGCAACATGAGCACCCGAGACAAGAACACCGCCATCGGCGCCACCGTCGGTGCCGTGGGCGGCGCCATCCTGACCGGTGGCAGCGGCATCGGCACTGCCGGTGGCGCAGCCGTCGGCGGCGTGATCGGCCACCAGATCGGTCGCTGATCTCACATCAGACGGGCAGCGTTGCTGACGCTGCCGGCTGAAAGCACAAAGAGCACAAAAAGCACAAAGGGGCGACGGGTTGGTCGCCCCTTTTGCTTATCCCTAGACCGCCAGGAACCCGCCATCCACCGGCAGCACCGCCCCCGTCAACATGGCGGCGTCGCCCGAGAGCAGCATGGCGATGCTGCGCGCAACCTCCTCGGCCGAGGCAAAGCGGCCCAGCGGATGGCGCACCATCATCGGCGCCGATTTGGCCGGATCGCTCCAGGCCGCTTCGGCCAGTTCGGTCAGGGTGATGGTGGGGGCCACGGCATTGACGCGGATGCCATGCGGTCCCAGTTCCCTGGCCAGGACCCGGGTCGCGCCCTCCAGACCGGCCTTGGAGGCCGCGTAGCAGAGATGCTCGGTAAAGCCGCGATGGCCGGCAATCGAAGTGATATTGACGATGGCTCCACCACCGCCGGCGGCGATGCGCTCGCGGGCGAAAGCCTGGCAGGTGACGAGAGCGGCGCGCAGGTTCACGCCCAGGATCGCTTCATAGGCCTGGTCGCTCATCTCGGTACTCGATTGCAGAATGTTGATGCCGGCGCTGTTGATCAGATAATCGGCGCGGCCCGCCTGCGCCATGGCATGCCGGGCGGCGGCCGGGTCGGCCAGGTCGACCTGCACGGAACGCGAGCCGATTTCCTCGCGCAGGCTGTCCAGGTCGCTGGCGGTACGCGAGAGCGCGATCACCTCGGCGCCGCGCTGCGCCATCAGGCGCGCGCAGGCCCGGCCGATGCCCTTGCCGGCGCCGGTGATGATGACCGATGTTCCTGCAAATTCCATGACATGCTCCTGTTCAATGTCGCTGGCCTGCCTGCGCGGCCAGCAGCGGCGCCAGGCTTTCGCGCGACGCGCGCGCCAGTTGCTGGCTGTTGAGGAAGACCTGGTAGCGCGCCGCATGCAGCCGCGCAATGTCGCCACCGGCGGCCTGCTCGCGCCCGGCGACGCTGGACATGGCCGACATGGCGCAGCGCAGGTCGGCATAGGTGCCAGCGGCCACCGCCGCCAGCATGGCCGAGCCCAGCAGCACCGGTTCCGGACAGGCGGTGATCTCCACCGGCAGGCCAGTGGTGTCGGCCAGCAACTGGCGTGTCAGCGCATGGGTGCCGGCGCCGCCCGATACCGAGATGCTGGCAATGCGCAAACCCCGCGCCGCCTGGGCTTCGATGATCTGTCGCAGGCCATATCCCAGGCTGCACAGGCCGGCCACATAGAGCGCCACCAGACTGTCGATGTCCTGCTCCATACCCAGGCCCAGCAACAGCGCCCGGGCCTGCGGGTCGGCCAGTGGCGAGCGGTTGCCCAGGAACTCCGGCACCACGTTGATCTGCCCGGCCAGCCAGGCTGCCTGCGAGGGATGCGCCACCACCTGCAAGGCCCGCTGTGCCAGCCATTGCGGCAGTTCCATCTGCTCGGCGGCAGCCTGCTGGCGCGCCTGCGGCTCGGCCGGGTGCAGTCGCAGCAAGTGGTCGATGGCGGCGCCGGCGGCCGACTGCCCGCCTTCGTTCAACCACATGCCCGGTGCCATGGCGTTGTAGTACGGCCCCCATACGCCTGGAACGAAGACCGATTCGGCATGGCTGGTCATGGTGCAGGACGAAGTACCGAACACATAGGCCATGCAGGCCGCCGCATCCTCGGCGCCGCCGCGGGCGGCCACGGTGCCGATGCCGCCCGCATGGGCGTCGATCAGCCCCGCCGCCACCGCGATACCGGGTCGCAACTGCAGCGCCTGCGCAGCCTGCACGCTGAGACCGCCGCGCAAGGCCGTACCGGGCCAGACCACTTCCTGGCCGATGCGGACAAAGCCGTCGTCGGCCAGGTCGCCCAGGCCGATGCTGCGGAAATAGTCGGCGTCCCAGCGGCCTTCATGGGCCAGATAGGTCCACTTGCAGGTCACCGTACAGGACGAGCGCTGCAGCGAACCAGTGGCTTTCCAGGTGAGGAAATCGGTGAGGTCGAAGAACTGCGCGGCGCTGTGATAGACCTCGGGCAGCTGTTCCTTCAGCCATAGCAGCTTGGGGGTTTCCATCTCGGGCGAGATCACGCCGCCCACATAGGACAGCACCGCATGCCCGCCGGCATTGATGCGCTGCGCCTGCTCCAGTGCGCGGTGATCCATCCAGACGATGACGTCGTGTTCGGGATGGTCGGGGTCACCCACGCCACCCCGGGCGCCCTGCACCACCAGCGAACAGGTGGCGTCGAAGCCGATACCGCTGACCGCTGCCGGATCGATGTCGGCCCGCGCCACCGCCGCCCGCACGGCCTGGCAGACCGCCTCCCAGATCTGGGTGCTGGATTGTTCGACGCGCGCCCGGCGCTCGTCGCGAAAGAGCGCAATGTCATGCCGGGCACTTGCCAGCAACCTGCCGTCAGGTTGAAATACGCCGGCCCGGGCCGAGCCGGTACCGACATCGATGCCGATCAGATAGGTCTCCATCTTTCCTCGCTGTTCTCGCTGCTGTCTCTGTCCGCCGGGACCTGAACACCACCTGCCTTGTTCATACCCGGTCGAAATTGGTGGGGAGAACGAGCATATCGCGGATGGTCACATTGCGGCTTCGGGTAAGCATGTACTCGACCGCATCGGCCACTTCGACGGGCTCGATCAGGCTGCCGGACTCCTTGGCCTTGCGCAGGTTTTCCTCCGGCCAGTCGGCCAGCAGGGCCGAGATCACCGGCCCCGGCGAGACCTGCCCCACCCGCACGCCATGCGGGATCATCTGACGCCGCATGGTCTGGACGAAGCAGGTAATGGCCCACTTTGAACCGGCATAGACCGGCTCCCAATAGGTCGGGAAGTGACCAGCCACCGAGCAGGTGACGATGATGTCGCCGCTCTTGCGGGCCATCATGTGGGGCGCGACCGCATGGACGTTCTTCATGACCGCGTTGACGTTGAGATTGAGCATGCGGTCGATGGCCTCGGGGGTGGTATCCACCAGGTCGCCGCCGATGTAGGTACCGGCATTGCAATGGAGGATGTCGATGTGCGCGACCTTCTGCAGGATCTCCGGCACCATGGCCGCGCAGCTGTCGGCGTCCAGCAGATTGGTCACCTGCGGGACGGCCTGCGGACCGAGGCGAGCGGCGAGTTCGTCGAGGGCCTTGGCGTTCCAGTCCACCATGACCACGGTCACGCCGTTGGCCAGCAGTTTTTCGGTGGTGGCCAGGCCGATGCCGGAGGCCGCGCCGGTGATGACGGCGATCTTGCCAGCCAGGGATTGCGTCATGTCTATCTCCTTAGGTTGAATGAGAGGGCTGAAAAGAGGAATCAAAAACAGCGATGGAAGGACTCAACGCCATTCCCGTGCGATATAGATGGCCAGCAGGATGATCACGCCCCGGATGATGTCCTGCAGGTAGGGATTGATGCCCATCAGGTTCAGACCGTTGTTGAGGATGCCCAGCAACACCGCGCCGATCAGGGTCCCCAGCACCAGCCCGCGACCGCCCGCAATGGCGGTGCCACCCAACACCACGGCGGCAATCGCATCGAGCTCGAAGCCGACACCGGCGTTGGGTTGGCCGGACATCAGGCGCCCGGTCAGGATGATGGCCGCCAGACCCGAGGTAAAACCGGAGATCGCATACACCGCCAGCTTGATGCGTGCCGTCTTCACGCCCGACAGGCGCGCCGCCATCTCGTTGCCGCCGATGGCATAGACGTGGCGCCCGAACGGCGTGCGTTGCAACAGCACCCAGGCCAGTGCATAGACCAGCAGCATGAGGATCACCGGCACCGGGATCGGGCCGATCCGCCCTACCCCGAACCAGGCAATCCAGCCCGGCAGACCCGAGATCGGGTAGCCCCCCGAATAGATCAGCCCGACGCCGCGCGCCACGCCCATGGTGGCGAGCGTGACGATGATGGCCGGCATGCGCCCCCAGGCCACCAATACTCCGTTGAGCAGGCCGATACCCACCGCCAGCGCCACCCCGGCCAGCAGGGCCGCCGGTGCGGGCAGGCCGCTGTTGACGATCAGTCCGGCCGACAGCGTGCCGGCCAGGGCCATGGCCGCGCCAACCGACAGGTCGATGCCGCCGGTGAGGATCACGAAGCTCATGCCCACGGCCAGGATGCCGACGATGGATACCTGCCGCAGCACGTTGAGCCAGTTGGAGACGGTGAAGAAGTTGTCCGAGGCCAGGCCCATCAGGAGCGACACCACCACCAGTCCGGCCAGCGGCAGCGCCAGTGGCGAATGGGCAAGGGCGCGCCAGCGAACCCGGGAAGAAGCATGTGCCGGGGTGACATCGCTTGGGATTGCATGTGCGTTGGCATTTGTGTTTGCGTTTGAGTCAGGCTGCATGATGGAGTCTCCCCGTGGTGGCATGGGTCATGATCTCTTCGGCATTGACGGCCTCGCCTTCGAGGGTGGCGACGATGCCGCCGCCCTTGAAGACACAGACCCGGTCGGACATGCCGACCACCTCCGGCAACTCGGAAGAAATCATGATGATGGAATGGCCTTGCGCAGTGAATTGGCGCATGAGCTGGTAGATTTCGGCCTTGGCGCCGACATCGATACCCCGCGTGGGTTCGTCGAAGATCAGCACCTGCATGTCATGGTTGATCCAGCGTGCAATCACCACCTTCTGCTGGTTGCCGCCGGACAGCGTATCGACCCGCGCTGCCGCATCCGTCGCCTTGACCCGCACCCGCTGCATGGCCGCCCGGGTGGCTTCGGCTTCACGCCGGCGATCCAGAAACAACCCGCCCAGGCGGTATTTGCCGTAGTTGTTCAGCGAGATGTTGTGCAGGATGGGGAAGCTGGTGATGAGTCCCTGCTCCTTGCGACTTTCCGGCAGCAGACCAATACCGGCCTGCAGGGCTGCGGCCGGATCGGCCAGGCGTAGCGGCACGCCATGCATGGACAGCTTGCAGGTCAGCGCGGGATGCGCACCCAGCATGGCCAGCACGGTCTCGCTGCGGCCGGAACCGACCAGACCGGCAAAGCCGAGTATCTCCCCGCGCCGCAACTGGAAGCGCGACACAGGACTGTGACGCCGGAGCTGTACTGCATGCACATCCAGCAGCACCTCCTGGGCGGTTGCTCCGGATTGCTGGAGTGGTTTGGGCGGAAAGCAGTTCTCGATGCGGCGCCCCACCATCATTTCCACCAGCCGCGCCTGGTCCACCTCGGCGACTGCGCAGCTGCCGACGTAGGCACCATCGCGCAAGACGGTGATGCGGTCGCCGATCTCGAAGATTTCTTCCAGATGGTGCGAGATGAAGATGATCGCCACCCCCTGATCGCGCAGGCCGCGCATGACCTTGAACAGATGCGCGACTTCCGCCGGCGTCAGCGTGGCGGTCGGTTCGTCCAGTACCAGGATACGCGCCTCCAGCGCCAGCGCCTTGGCGATTTCCACGAACTGCTGCTGCGCCACCGAGAGCTTGCAGACGGGGACTTCCAACGGGATATCCACACCCAGTTGCGCGATGATCTGCGCCGCCCGGCGTCGCATGGCGGCCCGCTTGAGCAGGCCCAGCGGGCTGCGCAATTCGCGCGCCAGGAACATGTTGTCCACCGCGTCCAGGTAGGGGATGAGCGAAAACTCCTGAAACACCACGCCGATGCCGGCGGCGATGGCCTGGTCGTAGCTGGCAAAGCGACAGACCTGGCCGCCGATGCGGATTTCACCTGCATCCGGCGTGACGATGCCGCACAGGATCTTCATCAGCGTGGACTTGCCGGCGCCGTTCTCACCCAGCAGCGCGTGGACCTCGCCGGCCTTGACCGCCAGCTCGACGCCGCGCAGCACCGTCACCGGGCCGAAGTGCTTCTTGATACCAGTCAGTTGGAGCATGGCTGCCTCCATCAAGGGAAAGAAAGGCGCGCACGCGCAAGCGCGGCGCGCCGACGGCTTACCAGCTGAAACCTGCGGCGTTCTTCCTGGTCACCGGCATGACGTCGATGGGCACTTCCTTGGGCACTACGCGTGCGCCCCACTTCTTGGCCAGCGCCATGGCCAGGCCCACCCGCACCTGGTCACGCGGGAACTGCGCCGTGGTCTCGATGAAAGGGCCGCCATCGGCGATGGCCTTGATCGCCTCCGGCGCGCCATCCACCGAGGTCAGCTTGATGTCCTTGCCGCTGCCCTGGATCGCGGCCAGCGCACCCATGGCACCACCGTCGTTGACGGAGAAGATGCCCTTCAGGTTGGGCTTGGACTGGATCATGTTCTCCACCACACCCAGCGCAACCGAGCGGTCCTGGCGGCCGTTCTGTTTGTCCACCAGCTTGATGTCCTTGTATTCCGCCAGGGCCTGCTTGCAACCCTCCACGCGCTGCAGGATGGGGACCACCGGGATGCCGTCGAGGATGGCCACTTCCCCCTTGCCACCGATGGCATCGGCCAGCGCACGGCAGGACTGGTAGCCGGCGTCCTTGTTCTTGGAGCCGACGAACATGTCCACCGGACCAGCGGCGTTGGCATCGACCGCCACCACGATCACGTTACGCGCCTTGGCGGCCTTGACGGCTGCCTCCACCCCGGCCGAGTCGGTGGGATTGATGAGCAGGATGTCGATGTTCTGTTGCAGCATGTCTTCGATGTCGGCGAGCTGCTTGGCCACGTTGTGGGCGGCATCGGTAACGATGACCTTGGCGCCGAAGGACTTGGCGGCATCGTCCAGGGCCTTCTTCATGGAGACGAAATAGGGGTTGTTCATTTCCTGGAAGCTCATGCCGATCTTGAGTTTGGCCAGTTCCTGAGCGCTTGCCGGGGTGGTGCCGAAGCTGGCCAGGATGGCGCCGGCCAAGGCCAGGCTTGTCAGTGCTTTATTCATTGCAGTCTCCATTGTTGTTGGTCGTGTGCTTGCTTGCGGATGGCGTTCGGATTGCTCTTGCGGGCGACAGGCAATGCCTGTCCTGTTCCGGAAAGCGGAGGCTTTCCTGAATGCTGTGATTGCTGCCTTGAATGTGTTCGCGGATGAAGATGTCGAGCCGGGAAAACCTGCTCCGTAGCTCAGCCGCCGCCCTGACTATCCGGTCGCGGCAAAGAGGCTGTTGGTGGCAAAGGTGTTGCGAAATGCCGAGGGCGACATGCCCTTGATCCGGTGGAAATGACGGTTGAAATTGGACAGGTTGGAAAAACCGGTCTCGTAGCAGATGTCGGTGATGCGTGCCTCAGGCCGCGTCAGCAGGGCCAGGCAGGCGAGATCGACGCGCAACTGGTTCTTGTAGCGCACGAGCGTGGTGCCGGTATGGCGCTTGAAGGCCCGCGAGAAACTGCTCGGGTGCTGGCCTACCATGTCGGCCAGGTCCTGCTCGCCGATGTCGTCGGTCAAGTGTTCGCGCAGGTAGGCGATGGCGCGGTTAAGGCCGCTGCCCTGCATGTCCGACAAGTCCAGCTTGTAGGACAGGCTGGCCAGCACCTCCGGCTCGGGGGCATTGGCCAGCACGTCGAGGATGTCCCAAAACAGGGCCAGGCGCTTCAAGCCACGCTGATCGATGAGGCGCTGCATCAGCGGACGCACGGTGTCGCTGGTGGCCTGGTCGAACAGCAGGCCGCGATGGCTGCGCTCCAGCAGCGGCATGATGGCTTCCATCTCGGCAATGCCGGCCGCGCACTGGTCCACCAGTTGCGCGGGAAACTGGATCACCAGCGAGCGCACCGGCACCACTTCGTCAGGGGCGATGTCGGAAATCCAGTTCTGGGGAAGATTGGGACCGGTCATCACCAGTTGCCCCGGAGCAAAGTCCCCGACGTGGTCGCCCACGTAGAAGCGGCCGCGGGTGGCCACTACCAGATGGATCTCGTATTCCGGATGGTAATGCCAACGCACGGTACGGAAAGGGTAGCCGTGCATCCAGGCCGCGAAGGATTCGCCCTTACGGATATGGACCAGTTCCAGGTCGGGTTGCATCGTGTCTCCTCTCAATCGAGAGCATTTTCTTTATCGAAACTGGCAACTCGAAGTTGGCAGTTTCTGTCATTGACCGCATCTTAGTTCCCGCCAGGTGCGGCTTCTACATCACCAGCGCCGGACGACCGATACTTTTTTGCAGGAAACAACAGGAAGAATGAAAAACGATGCAGTGCAGCACCCGCCATGGCCCGCATACGCGGCCATGGCGGGTAGCGCCATCAGACCGAACGCATCAGCCCGCCATCGACCCTGAGGTTCTGGCCGGTGATGTAGCCCGCGCCGGGCGAGGCCAGGAAGGCGATGGTGGCCGCCACTTCGTCGCTGGTGCCGTAGCGCCGCATGGGGACCCCGGCGCGGCGCTCTTCGCGTTGCGGCAGGCTGTCGATCCAGCCTGGCAGGACGTTGTTGATGCGGATGTTGTCAGGGGCGTACTTGTCGGCGAAGAGTTTGGTGAAGGCGGCCAGGCCAGCGCGGAACACGGCCGAGGTCGGGAACATGTCGGACGGCTCGAAGGCCCAGGCCGAGGAAATGTTGATGATGGCGCCACCGCCGGCCTGCTGCATCAGCGGCGTGACCAGGCGCGTGGGGCGGATCACGTTGAGCAGGTAAGTATCCATGCCGCGATGCCAGTCCTCGTCGGTGATGTCGAGAATGGGCGCGCGCGGGCCGTGGCCGGCGCTGTTGACCAGCACATCGACGCGGCCCCAGCGCTGCACGGCCAGCTCCACCAGGCGTTGCAGGTCGTCCACTGACTGGTTGGAACCGGTCACGCCGATGCCGCCCAGTTCGGCGGCCAGCGCCTCGCCCTTGCCGGAAGACGAAAGAATGCCGACCTGGAAACCGTCGGCCGCCAAGCGACGCGCCGCGGCGGCGCCCATGCCGCTGCCGGCGGCGGTGATCAGGGCTACTTTGCTGCTCATGGAAACTCCTTGTGGATAAGTCATCTTGCTGCCCGAGAAGGCGGAACCCCGGATTGTAGGCCTTGCCGGCCACGCTTGCAGCGTATCCGGCCGGTCCGCTTGTCACGCGCCTGTTGCATTTGTCCGGCATCATCGCGCACCATTGCGCAGCGGCCCTGCCCTTCCACATCGTCCAGACCTGATCTCCATGCAAATTCTCGCCAACATCAATCTCGCTTCCCTGCTCGATACCCTCATCAGCCTGACCGCGGCCTTCATCCTGGGCGGTCTGATCGGGCTGGAACGCCAGTACCGGCAACGCACTGCCGGTCTGCGCACCAATGTCCTGGTGGCACTGGGCGCGGCGGTCTTCGTGGACATGGCCAATCGCATGGGCGGCCATGAGGGCGCGGTGCATGTGGTGGCCTATGTGGTGTCGGGGGTGGGTTTCCTGGGCGCGGGCGTGATCATGCGCGAAGAAGGCAATGTGCGCGGCATCAATACCGCCGCGACCTTGTGGGGCTCGGCGGCGGTGGGGGCGGCGGCGGGCGCCGACCTGCTCCTGGAGGCGATCCTGGCGACGATCTTCGTGCTGGCGGCCAATACGCTGTTGCGCCCGGTGGTCAATACCATCAACCGCAAGCCGCTGGATGTGCCGTCGGTGGAAGTGACCAACACCCTGCACCTGATCGTGGAAAGCGAGCACCAGAAGCGCGTGCTGGCCGCCGTGACCGACATGCTGGAGCAGAGCCGCTATCCCCTGCACGACCTGGAGGTGCGGCCCTTTGCCGAGGACGAGGTGGAAATCGAGGCGACGCTGGCGGCTACCTCGGTCAATGGCGACGAACTGGACGCGCTGATTGAGCGCCTGCTGGCCCTGCCGGCGGTGAAGCAGGCATTCTGGAGCCCCAGCACCACCGACTGACCTGCGCTACCGGGCTGGCGGGCGGAACTGTTTCAATTGAAATCCGGGGTTGGTTTCCTGCAATCGACCTGTAACGGCTCGACGGCATGATGACTACATGCCCATCCTGCCCATGCTCGCCGAAGGCGCCCTGTACATCGCTGGTCTGATCTCTGCGGCCTCGCCGTTCTGGCAATGACATCCAACAGGGCGGCCACTCAATGCCCGGTCGCCCTGAACCGCCCCCGCAACCACTTGACCGGCCCGCCGATGACGGGCAGTTTCTGCCACAGCTCCTCAGCCGCATCCCAGTAATCGCGATGTTCGCTGACCCGTCCCGCCTCATCGAAGCGGAAATGCGTCGCCCCCAGCACCGTATAGAAATGTCCCTTGAGCCGGAACTCGAAGCGCCAGGTGGCGAAGCCCTGCTCGCCCTGCCCCACGCGATCCAGGATCACGAAACGCGGGTCCTCGGTGGTGGCGAACATGTGCGCGAAGATGGCGCGGATCGAGCGCACGCCCTTGACGTCGTTGAAGGGGTCCTTGAACAGGGCCTGTGCCGCATAGAACTCGTCGATGCGCTCCAGGCTGGCGCGATCCAGCGCGGCATACCATTGCAGTAATCGGTCCAGGTTCTGCATCGTCAATTCACTCGACTCAGTCATTCAATTCAGTTCAGCAGGAAGCGCTGGAACAGCATGAAGCGCAGGCGGAACGGCAAGAGCCGCAGCAGCTTCAGCCAGGCTGTGAAGCGCAGCGGGAAATGGATCTCGAAGCGACCCTCGGCAATGCCGCGCCAAATGGCGCTGGCGGCTTGCTGCGGGGTCTGGATGGCCGGCATGGGGAAGTCGTTCTTGTCGGTCAGGTCGGTCTTCACGAAACCCGGATTGACCAGATAGACGTTCAAGCCCTTGGGTCGCAGGTCGCTGTAGAGGATTTCCGCCAGGTTGATCAGGGCCGCCTTGCCCGGGCCATACACGCTCGCGCCGGGCAGGCCGACATAACCGGCCACGCTCGCCACCAGGGCAATGCCGCCGCTGCCGCGGGCCAGCATGTCCGGCAGTGCCGCACCGAGCGCCGAATAGACGCTGGCGAGGTTGGTGCGGATGGTGTGCTCGGCTTCGTCTTCCTGGACTTCCCAGCTGCGTTCGGGCCGGTATTTGGCGGCACAGAAGACCAGCAGGTCGATGCCGCCGAAGGCCTCCAGGATGCGCGCATGCTGGTCGCGCCAGGCATCGTGGCAGAGCACGTCGAGCGGGGCGATGAAGGCATTCTTGTGACCTGCGGCCACCTCCTGCAATACGTCGCCCCGGCGTGCCGACAGCGCCACGCGTGCACCGGCCTGCAGGGCCTGGCGCGCCAGTTCGGCGCCGATGCCGCTGGAGGCGCCGACCAGCCAGATGCGCAGGCCGCGCAGGTCACTGACCGGCTGGTTCATGGGACCGAACAGGACCGCCGGTCGCGAGATCGGGGCACGCTCGGATGCGGCCTGCTTGGGCAGCGGACTGGTGTGGATGCTCATACCCCCTCCTTGCGGAAGAACAGCGTGACCTGGCCGACTTCAACCCCGAACTTGCGCATGCTGGTGCGGTTGATGAGGGTGCGCTCGTCCATCTGGTACATCCAGTCATCCATTTGGACTTCGTATTGCTTGTCGTCCACCGGCAGCAGCAACGTGTAGTTCCAGTGCAGGGCGTTGCCGGCGGTGTGGCCGATGGCCTCACCGATGACGTCACCGGCGCTTCCGCGCCAGCTGTTGTCGGGCTGACGCACCAGGGTCCAGACGCGGGTCTGGGTCTGGCCGTCGTCATAGCGGAAGCGCTCATCCAGGGTCAGGGTATTGCCTTCGACGCTACCGGTGACCACGACATGGAAGCGCCGCGCCACCTCGCCACCGCGCTTCTGGAACATGCCCCAGGCTTCGGTGCGGCCCTTGAAGAACACCGCCGGATCGAACACCGGCGTCTTGCCAGCATAGTCGGACAGCTGCTGCGAGGCGCATCCGCCCAGCGCCAGTGCCAGTACGGCAAGCATGATCAAGGCCAGCCAGTTCCCCCGACGCGCCCGGGCGCCCTTGCGCATTGCGATGGCATCCATGACTCACTCCTTCTGCAAGAGGAATTGCACCACATCGGTCTGGCCTTCGTCGAAGCCGACTTCACAGAACACGTAATACAGCTGCCACAGGCGGCGGAAGCGTTCATCGAAGCCCTGGGCGGCGATGGTCTCGCGCCGGGCCTGGAAGGTCTCGTTCCAGCGGCGCAGGGTCTCGGCATAGTCGCGTCCGAAATGGAAGCGGTCGCGGGTGGCCAGGCCGGCACGCTGGGCGCTAAGCGAGAAGCGCTCGTGGCTGGGCAGCATGCCGCCGGGGAAGATGAATTCGCGGATGAAGTCGGCGCTGTCGCGGTAGCGTTCGAAGACGGCTTCATCAATGGTGATCGACTGGATCAGGGCGCGGCCGCCGGCCTTCAGGCGCGCGGCAACGGTGTCGAAGTAGGTCTGCCAGAAACGCTCGCCGACGGCTTCGAACATCTCGATGGAGACGATGGCATCGTATTGGCCGTCCAGGTCGCGGTAGTCGCACAGTTCCAGGTGCGCCAGGTGATCCAGCTGCTGATGGCGCAGGCGATCCTGAGCGAAGGCCAGTTGCGCCGGCGAGATGGTCACGCCGTGCACGCGGATGCCCAGGCGCGCCGCATGTTCGGCGAAGCCACCCCAGCCGCAGCCGATTTCCAGCACGCGGTCGCCGCTGCGCAGACCGAGCTGGTCGATGATGCGCTGGTACTTGGCGGCCTGTGCCGAGGCCAGGCTCTGGCCGGGCTGGCTGAAGATGGCGCTGGAGTAGGTCATGCTGGGGTCCAGCCACAGCTGGTAGAAATCATTGCCCAGGTCGTAATGCGCGTGGATGTTGCGGCGGCTGCCGGTGCGGGTGTTGGAGCGCAGCAGGTGTCGCAGGCGATACCACCACGAGGCCAGGCGCCCGCCTTCGACTGCGCTGGAAAGCGCCTTGCGGTTGCGCATGGCCAGGCGCAGCAGCGCGGCCAGGTCCGGGGTATCCACCCAGCCGTTGCCGTAGGCTTCGCCGAAGCCGATGTCGCCGGCGCGCAGGATGGCACCGCAGGCACGCCAGTCGAGGATGCGTAGCTGTGCGCTGGGCGGCTGGCGCAGGTCGCCGAAGGTCAGGGTGGTGCCGTGCGGCGTGATCAGTTCCAGGTGACCGTGGTTCAGGCGTTCCAGCATCGCCAGGAACAGGCGGGTCGAAATGGAGCCAAGGCGTGCGCCGATGCGCCGGCCGGAGGTCTGCAATGCGGGGCTATGGTTCACGATAGGGTTTCCTTTCCGGAGGGTGCTCCTGTGGGACTATTGCGTTCGGGCTTGCTGAACCAGGGCACGCGCTTGCGCCACAGCAGCAAGGCTTGCCAGTGAATGCGGGCGACCACACCCAGGGTAAGCAGCGGCTGCGCGCACAGTGCGGCGAAGGCCGAGGCGGCGGTCAGGGGCTGCAGACGGCCGCCGATGGAGGTGCGCATCAGCGGCTGCAGGCCGGTGCTCACCTCGGCAGGCTGGCCGAGGTCGTAGTAATCGATGCCGACGAAGGCGGTCGCGTCCTGGTCACCCTGGTCAGCCTGGCGGGCGGCATGGTCACGGAAGCGGAAACGATAGAAGCCCCGGACCTCGCAGAAGGGTGAGACATGCATCAGCTTGTTGCAGTGCAGGCGGGTGTGCTCGTCGATGACGCCCTGCTGCGGGGCCGACAGCAGGTAGTGCTGGGTTTCGCCAAAGGTGCTGTTGACTTCGGCCAGCACGGCACGCAAGGCGCCGTCGCGGTCATGACAGAGGAAGAAGCTGACCGGATTGAAGACAAAGCCGAACAGGCGCGGGAAGGTCTGCAGCCAGATCGTGCCATCGTGCGGCAGGCCGGCCTGTTGCAAATGGCCGCGCACCCAGGTACCGAGGTCGCTGCCGTCCCGCGGGCCGTAGTCGCGGGTACGCACGCACATCAGGCGCCGACGATCCACGCCGAACCAGGCATTGCCTGCTTCGGCCATGCGTGCCAGGTCCAGGCGCACGCAAAAGACCGGATAGACGAAGCGGTGCCGCACCGGGCGCAGGCGCTGGTGCATCACCTGTCCGCTCAGCAGCAGCGCGGCGGCATCGGCATGCAAAGCGCGCGAGCCGTTCATAGGGCCGCCCAGTGCGGCAGCACACCGAAATCCTGGCTCACCCGCAGCGCCGACTTCAGCCCGTCTTCATGGAAGCCATAGCCGGTCCAGGCGCCGGCGAACCAGGCCCGGTGACGGCCCTGGATCTGGGGCAGGCGCTGCTGGGCGTCGATGGCGGGCTGGTCGAAGACCGGATGTTCGTAGTCGAAGCGACCCATCACGGTGGCCGGATGCGGGGCCTGCGGCGGGTTCAGGGTGAGGATGACGTCGCTCTTGCAAGGCAGGTCCTGCAGCCGGTTCAGCCAGTAGCTCACGCAGACGGCGCGACTGCCGTCGTCGTGGCGCGAACCCAGGTAATTCCATGCCGACCAGACCTTGGGCAACTGCGGCATGAGGGCGGTGTCGCCATGCAGCCAGGCGGTATTGGCCTGGTAACGCACGGCCGAGAGCACCTGATGTTCCTCGATGGTGGCGTCCTGCAACAGGGCCAGGGTCTGCGGGGCATGGGTGGCAAAGACCACGGCGTCGAACTGTTCCTCGCGCGGATCGGCGCCACCGCTGCGCACCAGCACACCACGCTCATTGCGGGTGACGCTCTCCAGGCGGCTGCCCAGGCGCACGTCTTCCAGGGTGGCGGCGATGCGACGTACATACTGGCGCGAACCGCCGCGCACGGTGCGCCAGCGGGGACGATTGTTCACCTGCAGCAGGCCGTGATTGATGCAAAAGCGCAGGAAGGTGGCGGCCGGGAAGTCCAGGATGTCCGAGGGCGAACTGGACCAGATGGCGGCCGCCATGGGGATCAGGTAGGCATCGCTGAACAGGGCACCATAGTGGCCGTCCTTGAGCAACTGGCGCAGGCTCACGGGATGCCCGTCGCAGGCCGCCAGGTTGGCGTGGGCGGCACGGTTGAAGCGCAGGATGTCGCGCAGCATGCCCAGGAAGGAGGGCTGCAGCAGGCGCTTGCGCTGGGCGAAGACGGTGTCCAGATTAGTGCCGGCCCATTCAAAGCGGCCTTCATCCATCGAGACGCCGAAGGACATGTCGGTGTCGTAGGTCTCGACCTTGAGTTCATCGAACAGGGCGATCAGGTTGGGATAGGTCCAGTCATTGAAGACCAGGAAACCCGTATCGACCGGGAACGGTACGCCCTGCGGCGCGATGTCCACGGTGTTGGCATGCCCACCCAGGGTGGGCGCGGACTCGAACAGCACCACCTGGTGCCGGCGCGCCAGCAGATAGGCGCTGGCCAGGCCGGAAATGCCGGCGCCGATGACGGCGATGCGCTGTCCTGATGCCTGCTCGATGGCTGCTGTACCTGGATTCATGAAATCTTGTCCACCTGTGTCTTTGTTATTGGGGTGTTGCCCTCAGCCGGGCGGCGCCTGCCGGCGGGACTCTTTTTGTTTAATGGCCTGCTTTGGCGTCCCAGTATTTCTACCCTGCCGCGATTTAGGTGCTAAGATTACTACCAAAGAAAAATAAAATCTACTAATTAGTAACTTAAACTACCAATGAGTATTTTCGGCAAACTGAGCTTCAAGGATCAAGCCTTCAAATTACGGGAAAACGCCATCCTGGATGCGGCCACGTCGGTACTGGGCAGCAAGGGCTATGACCTGATGACGATGGACGACGTCGCCGGTGCGGTGGGTATCTCCAAACCCAGCCTGTACAAGCATTTCAAGTCCAAGGAAGAATTGGTCGGCGAGACCATGATCCGTCTCATCGACGGCGCCATCGACCAGCTGGCGCAGCTGGAGGGCATTCCCAGCCCGCGTGGCAAGCTGGAGGCGATGCTGGAATGGGCACTGCGGGTGCGGCTGGAGGGCGGCCTGCCCTTCCTGCCTTCCACCAGTACACCGGTGCGCGACATGCTCATGCGCAACGTCAAGTATGTGATGCGGGTGCTCAAGCTCAACGGCCAGCTGGAAAAGCTGGTCAAGGAAGCACAGAAAAGCGGCGAACTCGACGCCGCGCTGCCCAGCGATGTGATCCTGTACAGCTACTACGCCCGCACCTGTGATCCTGCGGTGGACTACCTGCAGAAGTTCAGCAAGATGAGTACCGAAGACATCGTGAAGTACATGCTGCACGTGGCCTTCAACGGTTTCACGCGGGATTAGGGCCTAGGCCTAGGCCTAGCCCAGACCGTAGCAGCGCGCGGCCGTCTGCCCCCACAGTTGCTCCTGTTCGGACGCCGACAGCCGGGTCGCGGCCCACTCCCGCACCACGGCGGCCACCTTGGCATAGGAGGCGGCCAGCAGGCAGACCGGCCAGTCCGAGCCGAACATCAGGCGCTGTGGGCCGAAGGCGTCCAGCGCCGCATCCAGGCAGAGGACGATATTGTCGTAATCCTTCTGACGCAGACCACGCTGCCAGTCGGCCTCCGTAACCAGTCCCGATAGCTTGCAGGCCACGTGCGGCAAGGCTGCCAGGGCGCGCAGGTGGCGCTTCCAGTCGGCGAAGACCGCCTCGCTCTTGCCGAAATCGGCCAGGGCCGGCTTGCCCAGGTGGTCCAGCACCAGCCAGTGGCGATCATGGCGGGCGCAGAAGGCTTGCACTTCGGGCATCTGGCGCGCATAGATCAGCACGTCATAGACCAGGCCGCGCCGTTGCAGCCAGCCGATGCCGGTGTTGAAGGCCGGCGCTTCGACGAAGGCGCTTATGTCGGCCTCATCCTGCAGCTGGTGGCGGAAGCCCACCAGCTTGTCACTTCCCCATCGCTCCACATTGGCCGCCAGGTGCGGCGAAGCGAGGTCTTCCCAGCCGACTACCCCGGCGATACGTCGGTTACCGCCCGCCAGATCCAGCAGGAATTCGGTTTCGTCGCGGCCTGCGCGCGCCTGCACGGCGATGGACTGTTCCAGCCCTTCGGCGACCAGCACGGGCTGCAATTGGCCGGGCGTGCGGTCGCAGGCCAACAGTTCCATGCCGCGGCCGATCCAGGGGTAGGCGTCGGGCTGGTAGAACCAGAAATGCTGATGGGCGTCGATGCGATGCGGCTTCATGATGGTCTCTTCGAGGGGCAGGACGGCGCAGGATTGCCGGTCTGCATTGCGCACAACCGGCAGGGGAATACAAAAACACCAGAAACAGGAAAGCGGTAAGGCGCCGCCGCTGGCGACGCCCTCCCGTCACGTCATGTCAAGATCAGTCGTACAGCACAGCCGCGATCTTGGCGTCGTCGATGTTGCTCTTGTCGTACCAGTAGAAGCCGGTATCGATGACCTTGGGCAGCTTCTCGCCCTTGATCGCCTTGACCGCTGCTTCCACAGTCTTGTAGCCGATGCCCACCGGGTTCTGGGTGATGGCGCCGGCCATCACGCCTTCGCGGATCGCGTCCTTCTGCTGCTTGCCGGAGTCATAGCCGATGATGACGATCTTGCGCTTCATTTCCTTGACGCCATTGACCACGCCGATGGCCGAGCCTTCATTGGTACCGAAGATGCCCTTGATCTTGGGATAGGCCTGCAGGATGGACTTGGTGACCTCGGTGGACTTCAACTGGTCGCCGGCGCCATATTGCACGCTGACCACCTTGATCTTGGGATAGTTGGCCTTGATGCGTTCCAGGAAGCCGTCGCGGCGGTCGATGCCGGTGCGGCTGGTCTGGTCGTGGGCGACCACGGCGACTTCACCTTCCTTGCCGACCAGCTCGGCCATCTTGTCGGCCGCCAGCGCGGCGGCAGCACGGTTGTCGGTGGTGGCGGTGGTGACCGGGATGTCGCTATCCACACCCGAGTCGAAGGCCACCACCGGGATCTTGGCGGCCTGCGCCTTCTTCAGCAGCGGGATGGCGGCCTTGCTGTCCAGGGCGGCAAAACCGATGGCCTGCGGCTTCTTGGCCAGCGCGGCGGAGAGCATGTCGATCTGCTTGTCGACCATGGCTTCGGTCTCGGGACCTTCGAAGGTAACCTTCACCTTCAGGTCCTTGCCGGCCTGGTCGGCGCCGGCCTTCACGGCCTGCCAGAACTGGTGCTGGAAGCCCTTGGAAATGAGCGGCACATACACTTCCTGCGCCTGCGCGGCCGAACCGCCGACAGCGAAGGCCAGGCCCAGGGCAGCGCCCAGTAGTTGTTTCTTGAACACGGTAAGTCTCCTTTTGTTATCGATGATGGAGTGCCGGGCATTGGCGCTGCCCGGCGGGGCTTGCATTGCTACTGCGAATACTGCTGCGGTGGCTGATGTGGATGCCGGTTCAGGCGCGACGGCGACGACGCAGGATGTCGAGGTAGACCGCCAGGATGATGATGACCCCGGTCACCACCGTCTGCCACTCCTGCGCCACCGACATGATGCGCAGGCCATTGACCAGCACGCTCATGATGAAGGCGCCGATGATGGTGCCCATGATGGTGCCGGTGCCACCGGAGAGCGAGGTGCCGCCGATCACCACGGCGGCAATGGCGTCCAGCTCGTAACCCTGGCCCAGCGCTGGCTGCGCCGAGTTCAGGCGGGACGCGATGATCAGGCCGGCGATGCCGCAGATGGCGCCGGAGAAGGTGTAGACCGCGACCTTCCAGAAATCCACCTTCACGCCCGACAGGCGCAGCGCTTCCTCGTTGCTGCCCAGGGCGAAGGTATAGCGGCCGAACACTGTCTTGTTGAGGATGATGGAGGCGCCGATGGCCACCAGGAACAGGATCAGCACCGCATTGGGAATCGGCAGCGCCGGGATCAGGTCGCCGATCAGCGAATCCTGGGCGATGGCCGAGAAACCCTCGGTATCGTTGAAATAGATCGGCCGGGTACCGGAAATCACCAGCGACAGCCCCTTGAGCAACATCATCATGCCCAGCGTGGCGATGAAGGGCGGCACCTTCAACTTGGCGATCACCATGCCGGAGACCCAGCCCGAGAGCGCACCGAAGAAGATGGCGGCGGCGATGCCCAGCGGCAGCGGCATGCCCCAGTTGGTCAGCACCACCCCGGCCATGACGGCGCAGAAAGTCATCATGGTGCCCACCGACAGATCGATGCCGGAAGTGATGATGACGTAGGTGCAGGCAATGGCCAGCACGCCGTTGACGGCAGTCGATTGCAGGATGCTGACCAGGTTGTCCACCTCCATGAAATTGGGCGAGGCGACGCTGAAGAACACGATCAGCAAGAGCAGGCTGGCAAAGGCCAGCAGCTTCTGGCGCGCGGCCGGGTTGAACAGGCGGGCGCGCAGGCCCGAGGAGGAAGCGGTATTGGCCATGGTGGATGCGGACGCTGCGGAATGGATGTTGTTTGCCATGATGGTTCTGGTCTCTGATAGGGGTTGGATCGCAGTGCGGCCCGACCGGCTAGTGCGCCACCGCCGGTTCGCGCTGCGTGGCCAGTTGCATGATGTTCTCCTGGGTCGCCTCGGCGCGGGTGAGTTCGCCGGTGATGCGACCTTCGCACATCACCAGCACGCGGTGGCTCATGCGCAAGACCTCCGGCAGTTCAGAGGAGATCATCACGATCGCCTTGCCCTGCTCGGCCAGGGCGTCGAGGAGCTTGTAGATTTCGCTCTTGGCGCCGATGTCGATGCCGCGCGTGGGTTCATCGAAGAACAGGATGTCGCAGTCCCGCAGCAGCCATTTGGCAATCACGATCTTTTGCTGGTTGCCGCCCGAGAGCAGGCGCGCCTGCTGTTCCACCGAAGGCGTCTTGATCGCCAGTTGGCGCACATAGCCCTGCGCCACTTCACGCATGGCGCGCTGGTTCATGAAACCGGCGCGGGTGAAACGGCCCATGCTGGAGAGCGCGATGTTGGCCTGCACATCCATGCCCACCGCCAGCCCGAAGTGCTTGCGGTCTTCAGAAAGATAACCAATGCCATGCGCCACGGCATCGGCCGGCTGGCGGATCACGGCCTTGCCACCGTGGATGATGATCTCGCCGGACTCCAGCGGGTCGGCACCGAAAATGGCGCGCGCCACCTCGGTGCGGCCGGCGCCCATGAGGCCGGCAAAGCCGAGGATCTCGCCCTTGCGCAACTGGAAGCTGACATCGCGGATGGCGCGGCCGCGGTTGAGCCCGCGCACTTCCAGCACCACCTCGTTGGCGGAGGTATCCGGCGGGGTACGTTGCTCGCCCTCCAGCGAGCGGCCGACCATCATGGAAATGATGCTGTCCATGGAAGTCCCCTGCATCGGCACGGTGGCGATGTAGCGGCCATCGCGCATGACGCTGACGCGGTCGGCGATCTGGCGCAGCTCGTCCATCTTGTGCGAGATATAGACAATACCCACGCCCTGCGCCTGCAGGTCGCGGATGATGCGGAAGAGCTCGGCGATCTCGGCGTTGTTCAGGGCCGCCGTCGGTTCGTCCATGATGAGCACGCGTGAATCGAAGGACAGGGCCTTGGCGATTTCCACCATCTGCTGGCGCGCCACGGTCAGTTCGCCCACCGGCGTGCGCGGGTCCATCTCAAGGCGCATGCGGGCAAAGATGGCAGCGGTCTGGCGATTCAACTGCTCTTCATCAATGATCAGGCCGAACGCCTTGCGCGGCTCGCGACCGATAAAGATGTTCTGCGCCGCCGACAGGTGGTTCATCAGGTTGAGTTCCTGATGGATGATGCCGATGCCCAACGCCTGCGCCTGGCGCGGCTCACCGATCTGCACCGGTTTGCCGTCGAGGAGGATCTCGCCGCTGTCGCACTGGTAGACGCCGGAAAGGATTTTCATCAGCGTCGACTTGCCGGCGCCGTTCTCGCCCATCAGGGCGTGTACCTCGCCGGCGACCAGGTCGAACTGGCAGTTGTCCAGCGCCAGTACGCCGGGAAAGCGCTTGCTGACGTTACGCAGCGCGATCAGCGGGGGCGTCGCTGCGGGGGATGGTCTGGATGTCTCGTTATCTTGTTGCATGCTCACCTCGGATGCGGATGCATTGCCGGCCCTTGCTGCCGGGGCCATCGTTGACGCGACTCTGCGGTCGCTGCCTGCTGCGTGCTACTTGTCGCTTGCACTACGTTTTTTACAACCTGCCACTGCAGGCAGGACATGGTCCGCACCTTCCGGTACGGGTCCTGGTCCTATTGCTCGGACAGATCGAAGATGCGCGTCATCGGCACCCATTTCTGTCCGGCCGGAGTCCAGGGTGTGGGCGCCTGGAAACGCCACATCAGTTCCTCCCAGGCACGCACCCGGGGATCGGTGTCGGTCGCCGCTGCCATTGCTGCTGCGTCGAAGACGGCGTCATCGGTCTCCATCACCATCATCATGCGGGTACCGAGACGGTAGATCTCCATGCCGGTCACCCCCTGCTGCTTCAGGTGCTGCGCGATCTCGGGCCAGATGCGTCGGTGATGCTGTTCATACTCGGCGATGAGCGCGGGGTCGTCCTTCAGGTCCAGTGCCAGCACGGTACGCATACGGGCCTCAGCTCAGGGCACGGTCGAGATGGGTGTAACCCCCATCGACGAAAATCCACTGCCCGGTGGTATGCGACGAGCGCCCCGAGAGCAGGAAGACGGCCATGTCCGCCATTTCCTCGGAGGTGGTGAAGCGCTTGCCCAGCGGGATCTTGCTGGTGATGGCGGCGAGCTTTTCCTCCGGATGCTCGAAGGTGGCGATCCAGCGTTCATAGAGGGGCGTCATCACCTCGGCCGGGATCAGCGCATTCACACGCACTCCGTCGGCCAGCAATGCCGCAGCCCATTCCCGGGTGAGTGACAGCTGCGCGCCCTTGGAGGCGCAATAGCCGCTGGTATTGCCCTGGCCGGTGAGCGCGGTCTTGGAAGAGACATTGACGATGGCGCCGCGCGTAGCCTTCAGGTGCGGTACGCAGTAATGGGCCATCACGTAGTAATGGATCAGATTGCGTTCCAGCGAAGCGACGAACTGGTCGCGGCCAGCTTCCAGGCCGACGCTGTCGTTGACGCCGGCATTGTTGACCAGACCGTCCAGACGCCCGAAGCGCTGCACCGTCTCGGCCACGGCCTGGCCACAGCGGGCTTCGTCCTGCAATTCCAGCTGGAACAGGGTGGCGTGCGGCTGCAGCGCAGTCAGCCGGGTCCAGAATTGCGGCTCCGGTTCGCTACGCGCAAAGACCACCGGAATGGCGCCTTCGGCGGCCAGTTGCATGCTAATCGCCGCGCCAATGCCGGAGGCACCGCCGGTCACGATGACGACCTTGTCTTGCAGGTTCAGATCCACTTCAGTCTCCGTTATGTTTTATATCATTTCCTGACGCCGCCACTTGCCGGGGGCTAGCCGCGAAAGCGGTACTGCTCCAGCGATTCCGGCTTCATCTCGATCGAGAAGCCCGGCAGGCTGGGCGGCATGTAGGCCGCGTTGCGGATCACGCAGGGGCCGACGAAATGCTCATGCAGGTGATCCACGTATTCGGTCACGCGTCCCTCCTTGGAACCGGAGATGCACAGATAGTCGATCATCGACAGGTGCTGCACGTATTCACACAGCCCCACGCCGCCGGCATGCGGGCAAACCACCTTGCCGTACTTGGCAGCCATCAGCATGACCGCCAGGATTTCGTTGACGCCACCCAGACGGCAGGAGTCGATCTGCACCACGTCGATGGCGTCGCGCATGATGAACTGCTTGAACAGCACGCGGTTCTGGCACATCTCGCCGGTGGCGACCTTGACTGCGCCGATGCCTGCACGGATCTTGCGGTGACCTTCCACGTCATCCGGGCTGGTCGGTTCCTCGATGAACCAGGGCTTGGCAAACGCCAGCTGCTTGACCCAGTCGATGGCCTGGTCCACTTCCCAGACCTGGTTGGCGTCGATCATCAGATGACGCTGCGGGCCCAGTACTTCACGGGCGATGGTGACGCGACGCTTGTCGTCGGCCAGGTCGCGCCCGACCTTGAGCTTGACATGGTTGAAGCCCTGGTCGATGGCTTCCTGGCACAGGCGGCGCAGCTTGGCGTCGTCATAGCCCAGCCAGCCGGCCGAGGTGGTGTAGCAGGGATAGCCTTCCTGCTGCAGGATGCGCAGGCGCTCGGCCTTGCCGCCTTCCTTCTCGCGCAGCAGCGCCAGGGCCTCGTCGGGGGTGATGCAATCGGTGATGTAGCGGAAGTCGATGGTGCGTACCAGCTCCTCGGGCGTCATGTCGGCCACCAGCTTCCATACCGGCTTGCCTTCGGCCTTGGCCCACAGGTCCCAGGCTGCATTGACCACGGCGCCGGTGGCCAGGTGGATGGCGCCCTTGTCCGGGCCGATCCATCGCAGCTGGCTGTCGGAGGTGACGTGACGCCAGAAGCGGCCCATGTCGGCGGCGATCCATTCCAGGTCCAGGCCGACCACGAGATGTTCCATGGCGCGGATGGCGGCGCAGCAGATTTCATTGCCGCGACCGATGGTGAAGGTCAGGCCGTGGCCTTTCAATTGCGGGTGGTCGGTGTCGAGGATGACGTAGGCGGCAGAATAGTCCGGGTCCGGATTCATCGCATCCGAACCGTCCAGTGATTGCGAAGTGGGAAAGCGCACGTCCAGCACGCGCATGGCGGTAATCTTGGTCATCGGTCTCTAGCGTGATGCCGCTGCGGGACGGGTGGCGCCTCGGGCTCGGGCGCTGCCTCTGCTTGCCGCTGGTCGGCGGGCTGGCCGCTGGGGGGCGGCTGCCGGTTGTCGTCGTCTCCGGGGGCTGGCCCCCTGTTCGTTTTACTCACAAATAAAATTTGTTTTTATCTGTGAGAGACACAGCATAACCTCGATTATCCTCTTATTGCCGGGCCGGCCCGATGAAGTTTCGGTATCGATCGATATCGATTTAGGGATGTCAGCACCGTAGCATCAAAGCGATCTATAAAAAATAATTTTACAAATAAAACACGTCGTCCATCAAAAATCCCCTACAATCCGGCCCCAGAAACCGGCGGATTCACCCTTCTGTTTCCGCCCTCCTGCCCGCTAACGATACCCAGGCTGCCATGCCCAGAACCAGGAAAATCAATCCTTCCGACGCCCCTGCGCTGCAGACCGCAGCGCCCGCCGCCGCGATCAACGACGACAATGAGATGGGTAGCGACAGCGGCCATGACGGCACCAGCGGCAAGACGCGCTATGCCGCGCCAGCGCTGGACAAGGGACTGGATATCCTGGAACTGTTGAGCCGCTCGGAGCAGATGCTGACGCTGAACCAGATCTCGCGCCAGCTGGGTCGCAGCGTCAACGAGATCTTCCGCATGGTGGTGACGCTGGAGCAACGTGGTTACCTGATCGCCGACAACGACCACTACCGGCTGTCACTGAAGCTGTTCGAGCTGGCACACCATCACCAGCCGATCCGCTCGCTGGTCAGCACCGCCCTGCCCCACATGCGCGAACTGGCCAACCGCTCCATGCAATCGACACATCTGACAGTCTATGAGGCCGGACGGGTGATCGTGGTGGCGCAGGTGGACAGCCCCGAACGCTGGGCCTTCGGGCTCAAGGTGGGGGCGCTGGTGAGCCTGACGGATACGGCTTCCGGCCATGTACTGCTGGCCTTCCGCGACCAGGCCGAACAGGCCAGCATGCTGGCCGCACACGTCCGCATGGATGGTGAGCAGGAGATCGGGACGGCGCAGCTGATGCGGCAGATCGAGGACACCCGCAAGCGCGGGCATTCGCGCATGGAGAGCCGGCAGATCCGGGGCGTGATCAACCTGTCCTATCCGGTGATGGGGGCCAACAACCGCATGCTGGCTGCACTCAACGTGCCTTATATCGAACGCATCGACAAGAAGGTCAACCCCAGCCTGGACGAGGTGCAAGGCATCGTCCAGGAGATTTCGGCGCGGCTGTCGCGACTGATGGGGGATTCGAGCTTCGGCGCCTGAGGCGGGCGCCAGCTGCCGGTGCTAGCCGGCGAAACGCACTTCCGGCAGGCCACGCACGCCGGTCTCCGGCACGGCGAAAAGCGCACCGGCCAATGCATCCTGCTCGCGCTGCCGGGCGCTCATGCCTTCGTGCGCCGAGGTGACGAACAGCGTATCGAGCGCCGCGCCACCGAAGGCCACACAGGAAGGCTGGGCGGTCGGCATGTCGACGATGCCATCGATGCGGCCATCGGGCGTAAAGCGCACTACCCGCGCCCCACCCCACTGCGCGTTCCAGACATGGCCGTCGGCGTCCACGGTGGAACCATCGGGGCCGCCCGGCTGTTGCGCCAGATCGGCGAACACGCGCTGGTTGGCAATGGCGCCGGAAGCCGGATCATAGTCGCAGACCATGATCTTGCCTTCCATGGAATCGCAGTGATACATGCGCGTGCCATCGGGACTGAAGCAGATGCTGTTGGAAATGGCGATGCCCGGCAGCGGCAGGCGCTCCAGGCTCAGGTCGGCATTGAGGCGATAGAAGCTGGCAATGGGTGCGCGGCCGGCGTCCTCGTTGAGGGTGCCGAAGACGAAGCGGCCCTGGCGGTCGCAACGACCGTCGTTCAGGCGCGTGGTCGGCAGGTCATCCTCGATGCGGCAGATCGGCGTGATGGCGCCGGTGCCGAGATTGAAGAAAGCCAGGCGCGATGCCAGACCGATCAGCAGGCGCTCGGGATCGGCGGTAAAGGCGAAGCAGCACAGCCGCTCAGGCATGGGCCAGCTGCGCGTGGCGCCGCTTTGCGGATCGTGGTTCCACAGGCGCGACGCGTGGATATCGGTCCAGAAGACCGTTTGCGAGCGTTCGCACCAGAGGACGCCTTCGCCCAGTTCATGATGTCCGTCGACCAGCAATTGCGCATTCATCGGGTTTCCGCCTGCAAATCAATTAAATAAGATAAATGAAATAAACGATATAAAACAATGTCAGTGTCCCGGCCACGCCCGTGTGCGCCGGCCACAAGACAAAAAAGGGTGGGCTTGCGCCCACCCTCAACTACATCAAGACCACCTCAGGAAGGATTACAGATACTACTAGATCGTTACATCAGAACGAGTGGGCGATACCGAAGTAGCCGCCGTTCTGCTTCAGGCCCGAAGGACCGACGTTGCCGCCGTTTTCCAGTGCGTGGGTGGCACCGGTGCCGTTACGAACGGTACCGACGTCAACATACAGCAGGGTGCGCTTGGACAGGAAGTAGTTGATACCGGCCATGTACATGTTGGCAGTACCACCACCGTTGCCGTTGCCCGCAGCGTCAACACGTGCGTTGTTGGCGTTGACGTGGAACCAGCCACCGACCAGCTGGAATTGCGGGGTCACGTCATAGTTGGCGCCGATCCAGTAGTGGTTCGCGCGGTCCGGAGCACCGGCGGCTGCAGCGTTGGCACGCAGGTTTTCCCAGCCTGCGAACATCTTCAGCTTGTCGAACTTGTAGGTACCGCCGACGATCAGCTCCTTGGAATGGCTCCAGATGTCGCTGTAGTTGCCGTTGGCGTCGCGCACGGTGTCATAGATCACGCGCAGTTCCAGGCCGTTCTTCTGGTAGGCCAGCGAGATACCGTCCTTGCGGCCGTCGCTGCTACCCGCGTTGGGGACGCCGCCGCTGAACGAACCCGGCTTTTCGCCCAGGCTGGTCTGCAGGTTGACGGTGAAGCCAGCCATATCCGGGCTGTTGTACTCGATGATGTTGCTGGCGCCGGGCCAGTTGCGGCCGTTGACCAGGCTGGCGGTGCCGATGGCCTGCTGGCCGGTCGGGTCGAGGAACCAGACATCATTGTTGATGAACAGGTTCTTACCGAACTTGACGGAACCGGCGGTGGCCGAGGACAAGCCGACATAGGAACGACGATTGAACAGTGCCGAACCGTTGCTGGTGTCGGAACCGTTGAAACCGCCCTTGGTCGAGTTGAAACCGGACTCCAGCAGGAAGAAGGCATTGGTACCGCCGCCCAGGTCTTCCGTGCCCTTGAAGCCGATCATGCTGGTGCCCCATTGGTTGTTTGCAGCGCTCCAGCGCGTACCTTGGCCGTTGGTGCCAGCATTGGTCAGGAAGTCGACGCCGGCCACGACGCGACCGTAGATGGTGACACTACTTTGCGCCTGCGCCTGTGCCGAGAACGCTCCCATCAGCGCGAGCGCGCACAGGGTCTTTGCTCCAATAAAGGATGGCTTCACTTGCTTCATGAATAGTCTCCGTGGATATTGCCGTTTAAATTTTTGTCGTCGGTGGGCTTGGTCGTGCAGCTTTGCACTTCAGACCCCTTGAATCCTGACGGACTCCTGACGGTCTCCCAACTTTTTGTTTTGATGCTGCCCGACCTTCTCTTCTTTCATTCCGGCCCTTTGGTCGTTGTCCTGTACAGTCCGGAATGTGGCTAGATACTAAGTATTCGGTTCATGTCTTTCCAATGAAATCTTTAGCAATTCCGATATGCGATTTGATATCATGAATTTCTAATAAAAAAATCATTGAAAAAATTTAGAACACCGTCCCCGGAGACTTATGAAAAACAGTGACCCGAACTGGTTTCTGCGGGCGCGATTGAAGACACGCCAACTCCTTCTGCTCATCGCCCTCGACGACACCCGCAACATCCATCGCGCCGCCAGCGAACTCAATATGACGCAGCCGGCCGCCTCCAAGCAGTTGAAGGACCTCGAAGACATGCTGGGCGTGTCCCTCTTCGAGCGCCTGCCCCGTGGCATGCGGCCCACCATCTATGGCGAGGCCATGATCCGCCATGCGCGCATGGCCCTGACCAGCCTGTCCAAGGCGCATGAAGACATCGTGGCACTGAAGTCCGGCCTGTCCGGACAGGTAGATGTGGGCGTGATTCTCTCGCCCGGCATGGCATTGTTGCCGCCAGCCATCGCCCGCGTGAAGGAACAGGCGCCGATGTTGCGCATCGGCGTCGAAGTGGAAAGCAGCAACATCCTGCTGTCGCGTCTGCTGCATGGCGAACTGGACTTCATCATCGGCCGCATCCTCGACGAGGAAGCCCGCAGCGGCCTGCTCTATGAAGAGCTGGCCGACGAGCCGGTATGCGCCGTGGCCCGGGTGGGACATCCCTTCCACACCCGCAACGACCTGAGCCTGGCCGACCTCGCCGGCGAAGCCTGGATCATGGCGCCCAAGGGCAGCATCCTGCGTGCTCGCTGCGACCAGATGTTCCGCGAACAAGGCCTGGCGCCGCCCTCCAACGTGGTCGACACCACGGCCATCCTGTTCATCACCAGCCTGTTGCAGCAGACCGATTTCATCTACGCCATGCCCACTGAAGTGGCACGTTATTACACCCAGGCGCGCCTGATGGACATCCTGCCCATCGAGCTGCCCTGCCGCATGGCCGGCTTCGGCATCATCACCCGCCAGGACAACCTGCTCTCGCCGGGAGCCAATCTGGTGCTGCAGGCCATCCGTGAAGTGGCCAAGATGATCTACTGATCCCTTTCCTCGCCAACCCGCGCATTATGCGATCACGGGGTGGCGGAACTGCGCCGAGTTTTATTAAGAAATGTAAGGAAGAGTAAGCCGATCTGAAAATTCAAAAATAGGGCTGCTCGAAACAATTCCAGGCGCACCAATTCATTAAAAAATCGCAGCAAAAAAACAACACTACAAACCGGATAAAAACTAAGTTTTTTCCGAGTTGTATGACAGCTCTGCATCACCCACACGAGAATGTGGCTGCATCACAAAAAAAAGAGTCGCCAAATGGCGACTCTTTTTCAAGATCCGCGCCGACCGGATATCGGGCGGTCATTGCTGCCTCACACCCAGCCAGCATCGACGATGAATTCCTGCGCGGTACACATCGCACTGTCGTCAGCGGCCAGGAACAGGACCATGCGCGCCAGGTGCCAGGGCAGCAGGCCCTCCTGCAGGCACTGGTTGCGGGCAATGGCCTTCTTGCCTTCTTCATCCAGCCACAACTTGATCTGGCGTTCGGTCATGACCCAACCCGGCGTGACCGTGTTGACGCGGATCTTGTGCGGACCAAGGTCGCGCGCCAGTCCGCGGGTCAGGCCCAGGGTCGAGGCCTTGGCCGTGGTGTACACCGGGAATCCGCCGCTGGACTGATGCCAGCTGATGGAACTGAAGTTGATGATGGAGCCACCGCCACGACGCTTCATGCCGTCCACCACCGCTTGCACGGCGAAGAAGGACGGACGCTGGTTGATGGCGATGCGGTCGTTCCAGTAATCGAGGGTCACGTCTTCCAGCTTGTGACGTTCGTCATTGGCGGCATTGTTGACCAGCACATCGAAGTCGCCAAGCTCGCCCTGCAGCTCGGCAATGGTCTTCTGGAATGCCGGGATGTCGCGCAGGTCGCAATGGCGGAACAGCGGCTTGGGATAGCCGGCGCTGGCCAGCTCATTGCACAGTATCTCGCTGGCTTCGCGGGCGATATCGACGAAGGCCACGTGCGCGCCCTGCTGCGCAAATGCTTCGACAATGGCTGCACCGATGCCGGTGCCACCGCCGGTAATGAAGACACGCTTGCCCTTCAGGCTGGGGAAAGTCGCCAGCTGCACGTTCTGGGGAGTGTTGCTCATGAGGTTTCCTTGCTGGCCGGTGTCATGCCGACACCGGCGCTGTCTTGTCGTGATGGATCAGTGCGAGTGCTTGGGAACGGCCGCGCCACGGCAACCGACCAGGAAGTCGAAGTCGCAGCCTTCGTCGGCCTGCAGAACGCGGTCCACGTACAGGGACTGGTAGCCGCCGACCATCTCCGGCTTGCGTTCGGCCAGCACCTTGGCGCGTTCGGCCAGGCGACGCTGCATTTCCTCGTCGCTGATGTCGAGCTGCAACTTGCCGGCGTAGGCATCCAGTTCGATGAAGTCACCATCCTGGACGATGCCCAGCGGCCCACCGGCAGCGGCTTCCGGCGCCACGTGCAGGATCACGGTGCCATAGGCGGTTCCGCTCATGCGGGCGTCCGAGATGCGCACCATGTCCTTCACACCCGTGGCCAGCACCTTGGGCGGCAAGCCCATGTTGCCCACTTCGGCCATGCCGGGGTAACCCTTGGGGCCGACGTTCTTCATCACCAGCACGCAGGAGGCATCGATATCCAGGTCGGGATCGTTGATGCGTTCCTTGTAGTGGTTGAAGTCTTCGAACACCACGGCACGGCCGCGATGCTTCATCAGTTCAGGCGTGGCGGCCGAGGGCTTCAAGACCGCGCCGCGTGGCGCCAGGTTGCCGCGCAGGATGCAGATGCCGCCATCCTCGATCAGCGGCTTGGCCAGCGGCCGCACCACTTCATCGTTGTAGATCGGCGCATCCTTGACGTTGTCCCACATGGTCTGGCCGTTGACGGTCAGCGCATCCTTGTGCGGCAGCAGGTCGGCTTCGCCCATGCGGCGCAGCACGGCAGGCAGACCACCGGCGTAGTAGAACTCTTCCATCAGGTAGCGGCCCGAGGGCTGCAGGTCGACAATGGTCGGAGTGCCACGGCCGATGCGGGTCCAGTCTTCCAGTTCCAGGTCCACGCCGATGCGGCCGGCGATGGCCTTCAGGTGGATCACGGCATTGGTGGAGCCACCGATGGCGGCATTGGTGCGGATGGCGTTCTCGAAGGCCTTGCGGGTCAGGATCTTGGACAGGGTCAGGCCTTCCCAGACCATGTCGACAATGCGCATGCCGGACAGGTGCGCCAGCACGTAACGGCGCGCATCAACGGCCGGAATGGCCGCATTGTGCGGCAGCGACACGCCCAGCGACTCGGCCATGCAGGCCATGGTGGAAGCGGTGCCCATGGTGTTGCAGGTACCGGCCGAGCGCGACATGCCGGCTTCGGCGGCCATGAAGTCGTGGATGGTGATCTCACCGGCCTTGACCTGCTCCGACAGTTGCCACACCACCGTGCCGGAACCGATGTCACGGCCCTGGTGCTTGCCGTTCAACATCGGGCCACCGGTCACGACGATGGCCGGCACGTCGCAGCTGGCCGCGCCCATCAGCAGGGCCGGGGTGGTCTTGTCGCAGCCGGTCAACAGCACCACGCCGTCGATGGGATTGCCACGGATCGATTCTTCCACATCCATGCTGGCCAGGTTGCGGGTCAGCATGGCGGTCGGGCGCAGGTTGGATTCGCCATTGGAGAACACCGGGAACTCCACCGGGAAGCCACCGGCTTCGATGATGCCACGACGCACGTGTTCGGCGATCTTGCGGAAGTGCGCATTGCAGGGCGTCAGTTCCGACCAGGTGTTGCAGATGCCGATGACCGGCTTGCCCTGGAATTCGTGATCGGGGATGCCCTGGTTCTTCATCCAGCTGCGGTACATGAAGCCGTTCTTGTCGGCAGTGCCGAACCAGCCGGCCGAGCGCAGGGTGCGGCTCTTGTCTTTTTTATCGCTACTCATTGTTGAATTCCTGACTGAAGGAAACGAAAGGATCTGGTGGTCCCGAATGCAAAAGGCGGGCAACCCTGCCCGCCTTGCTCATTCGGATTACTTGTTCTTGTTGTAGACGTCGAAGCACACGGCCATCAGCAGCACGAAGCCCTTGATCATCTGCTGGTAGTCGATGCCGATGCCCATGATGGACATGCCGTTGTTCATCACGCCCATCACGAAGGCGCCGATGACCGCGCCCATCACCTTGCCCACGCCGCCCGAGGCCGATGCGCCACCGATGAAGCAGGCCGCGATCACGTCCAGCTCGAAGCCCAGACCGGCCTTGGGGGTGGCGGTGTTCAGGCGGGCCGCGAAGATCAGGCCGGCCAGCGCGGCCAGCACGCCCATGTTGACGAAGGTGAAGAAGGACACACGTTCGGTCTTGATGCCGGACAGCTTGGCCGCCTTCTCGTTGCCGCCCACCGCATAGACACGACGACCCAGGATGGTGCGGCTGGTGATGAAGGTGTAGAGCACCATCAGCGCGAACATGATGATCAGCACGTTGGGCATGCCGCGATAGGTCGACAGCAGGTAGCTGAAGGCGATGATAGCCACGGCGAAGATACCGTTCTTGAGCAGGAAGAACAGGACCGGTTCATCTTCCATGCCATGCTTGGTCTGCTTGCGACGGCCATGCAGCTTGACCAGCACCAGCACCACGGCGGCCAGGATGCCGACGACCAGCGAGGTGGTACGGAAGGTAGCATTGTCCGTCAGCTCCGGGATGAAACCCGAGGACAGCATCTGGAAGGTCGGCGGGAAGGGGCCGAGCGACTGGCCCTGCAGCAGCGCCAGCGCCATGCCCTTGAAGACCAGCATGCCGGCCAGGGTGACGATGAAGGAGGGAATCTTGAAGTAGGCGATCCAGTAGCCCTGCGCCGCACCGATCAGGCCACCGGCGATCAGACAGACGATGGAGGCCGGCACGAAGCCCCAGCCATAGTCCACCATCAGCACCGCCGCCAGCGCGCCGATCAGGCCCACCACCGAACCCACCGACAGGTCGATGTGACCGGCCACGATCACCATCAGCATGCCCAGCGCCATGATGACGATGTAGCTGTTCTGCAGCACCAGGTTGGTCAGGTTCAGCGGACGCATCAGCGTGCCGTCGGTCATGATCTGGAAGAAGGCCATGATGGCCACCAACGACATCAGCATGCCGTATTCACGCATGTTGTTCTTCAGGAAGCTGCCGTAGTCCTTCTTTTCGGCGGCGCCACCGGCGACGGCCGGCTTCTTGCTCACGTCAATGCTTTCCATTGTCTTGCTCCTCTGGTGCTCTCTGGTCTTTATGATAGTTGCCGCCGGTTTGGCTCCGGCTTGGTGTCAGGTATTCAGGCGGCCTGGGACAGGCCGGAATCGTCGATGCGCTTGTTGCGCATGATGGCGCGCATGATGTTTTCCTGGCTGGCCTCGGCCTTGGGCAGATGGCCCACGAACTGGCCTTCGTTCATGACGTAGATGCGGTCGCACATGCCCAGCAGTTCTGGCATCTCCGACGAGATCATGATGATGCACTTGCCCTCGGCAGCCAGCTTGCTGATGATGTTGTAGATCTCGAACTTGGCGCCGACATCGATGCCGCGCGTGGGTTCGTCCAGGATCAGCACTTCAGGTTGCGAGAACAGCCACTTCGACAGCACCACCTTCTGCTGGTTGCCGCCGGAGAGGTTGACCACCTTCTGCAGCACGCTGGAACAGCGGATGCGCATCTGCGCCTTGAAGTCGGCGGCAATCTTGTACTCGCGCGCCTCGTCGATGACGGTACGCTCGGAAACGCCACCCAGGTTGGCCAGCGAGATGTTCTTCTTGATGTCTTCTTCCAGCACCAGGCCGTCGCCCTTGCGGTCTTCCGTGACGTAGGCGATGCCCTTGTTGATGGCCTTCTGGATGGTGGACAGGTCTGCTTCCTTGCCATGCAGGAAGACCTTGCCACTGATCTTCTTGCCGTAAGCACGGCCGAAGATGCTCTTGGCCAGTTCGGTACGGCCGGCGCCCATCAGGCCCGCGATGCCGACGATCTCGCCGGCGCGTACCGTCATGTTGACATCCTTGATGGCCAGGCGATCGCTGTGCAGCGGATGGTGCACGCGCCAGTCGCGCACTTCGAAGATCACGTCGCCGATCTGCGGATCACGCTGGGGATAGCGGTCGGCCATCTCGCGGCCGACCATGTGCTGGATGATGCGGTCTTCGCTGATGGGTTCAGCGCGGCAGTCGAAGGTATCGACCGTGGTGCCGTCGCGCAGCACGGTGATGGAGTCGGCCACCTTGGAAATTTCGTTGAGCTTGTGCGAGATCAGGATCGAGGCAATGCCCTGGCGCTTCAGTTCCAGCAGCAATTCCAGCAGCGCATCGGAGTCGCTTTCGTTGAGGCTGGCGGTCGGTTCATCGAGGATCAGCAGCTTGACTTCCTTGGAGAGCGCCTTGGCGATCTCGATCAGCTGCTGCTTGCCCACGCCCAGGTCACCGACCTGCGTCTGGGGCGATTCCTTCAGGCCGACCTTGGCCAGCAGTGCCTTGGCGCGCACATAGGACTGCTCCCAGTCGATCACGCCGCCACTGGCCTGCTCGTTGCCGAGGAACAGGTTTTCCATCACCGACAGCAGCGGCACCAGTGCCAGCTCCTGGTGGATGATGATGATGCCCAGGTGTTCGCTGTCGCGGATATCCTTGAAGGCACGCACCTCACCCTTGTAGACGATGTCGCCCGAGTAGCTACCGTGCGGGTACACGCCCGAGAGCACCTTCATCAACGTGGACTTGCCGGCGCCGTTCTCGCCGACGATGGCATGGATCTCGCCTTCGCGCACCGCCAGGTTGACGTTGTTCAACGCCTTCACACCCGGGAAGCTCTTCTCGATGCCGCGCATTTCCAGAATGTTGCTCATGATGCTGACCTCTCTTCTGCCGGTCTTGCGAAGCCCTGCCAAGCCGGAGTTTTTATCTCGTGTGCATTGCTTTGGTGCAAGCACATCTTCCTGAAAGTATTTGGGCCTGTTCACATTCAATCTGCGAGTGCGAGAGGTCGCCAAGCGTTGGCTGCCTAGGCGCAGCGACGCGCCGTAGTGGTGCTACGGCAAGGAGCTGCAACAACGGCAGGCGACGCTTGGCGGCCTCTCCCGGAGGGTTGCCCCCAGGAGGCGCGCTGGCTGCGTTGCACGTCAGGGCTGGTGGGTCCACCACCAGCCCTGACGCGCGCCTTGCCACCACGCCTCCTGGGGGCAACGCATCTCGCAGATTGAATGTGAACAGGCCCAGCCCCGCACAGGGCGGGACTATGCTGATCTTGTGTGTATGCGTGCTGCGAAAGATTCAGCGGGCGGCGCAGAGCAGATGCCAT
>NZ_AEEC02000044.1 GCF_000300975.2 Herbaspirillum frisingense GSF30
TCCCGCGCCTGTCGCTGCGGCACCGGCACCGGCACCCGCCTCCCCCGCACCGGCCGCCACGCCTGAAGCGCCCGCCGCCCCCCAGGCTCGTACCGTGGTGGTCGATACTCCGGTGCGTGCCGGCCAGCGCATCTATGCGCGTGGCGCCGACCTGGTGGTGCTGGCTGCGGTCAACAACGGTGCCGAACTGATCGCCGACGGCTGCATCCACGTCTACGCCCCCTTGCGCGGCCGGGCGCTGGCCGGTGCGTCGGGCAATACCGAGGCGCGCATCTTCGCCGCTTCACTGGAAGCGGAACTGGTTTCCATTGCCGGAGTCTATCGAACCTTCGAGAACGGTCACGCGCCGGAGCTCGCGGGCAAGCAGGTGCAGGTGCGCCTGCAGGGCGAACGCATCGACGTGCTGCCGATGTCGGCGTCGTGAGCCTCCGGTGACCATCATCATCTAAACGAATAATCGGGCCGGACCCCACCGGTGTACTGTTCTTCTTAAGGAGTTTTTCGTGGCAAAAATCATCGTTGTGACTTCGGGTAAGGGCGGCGTCGGCAAAACGACGTCCAGCGCCAGTTTCGCATCGGGCCTGGCCATGCGTGGCCACAAGACGGCCGTGATCGACTTCGACGTCGGTCTGCGCAACCTGGACCTGATCATGGGCTGCGAGCGCCGCGTGGTCTACGACCTGATCAACGTGATCAACAAGGAAGCCACGCTGAACCAGGCCCTGATCAAGGACAAGCACTGCGACAACCTGTTCATCCTGCCGGCCTCGCAGACCCGCGACAAGGACGCCCTGACCGAAGAAGGCGTGGAGCGCGTGCTGGGCGACCTGTCGAAGATGGACTTCGAATACATCATCTGCGATTCGCCGGCCGGCATCGAGCATGGCGCGGTGATGGCACTGACCTTCGCCGACGAGGCCATCGTGGTGTCCAACCCGGAAGTGTCGTCGGTGCGCGACTCGGACCGCATCCTGGGCATCATCCAGGCCAAGTCGCGTCGTGCCTCGGCCGGCGGCGAGCCGGTCAAGGAGCATCTGCTGATCACCCGCTATTCGCCCAAGCGCGTGGAAGACGGCGAGATGCTGTCCTATACCGACGTGCAGGAAATCCTGCGCATTCCCCTGATCGGCATCATTCCCGAGTCGGAAACCGTGCTGCAGGCCTCCAACCAGGGCTCCCCGGCGATCCACATGAAGGATTCCGACGTCGCCCAGGCCTACCAGGACGTGGTGTCGCGCTTCCTCGGCGAGACCGTCGAACTGCGTTTCACCACCTACGAAAAGCCGGGTCTGCTGCAGCGCATCTTCGGAGGTAAGTGACATGTCCCTGCTTTCTTTCCTGTTCCCCAGCAAGCCCAAGAGCGCGGTGGCGGCGAAGGAGCGGCTGCAGATCATCATCGCCCGCGAGCGCTCCAACGGCCGTCAGGGTCCGGACTTCCTGCCGGCCCTGCACAAGGAACTGATCGAGGTCATCTCCAAGTACACCAAGGTCAATGCCGACGACATCAAGATCTCGCTGGACCGCCAGGGCAACCTGGAAGTGCTGGACGTGAACGTGGTGCTGCCCGACAGCGACGTCCCGGCGGCCTGACGCGACGGTCGCCACCGATGCAAGGGCAGCCCTGGCTGCCCTTTCGTCCATCTGAGTCTCCTTGTCGATAACCTGCCCTTGTCCAGCCTGATGCCATGAAGATCGGGATCATCTCTTCCGACGCCGATACCGTCACGCTGGTGACGCAACTGGCCGAACGTCACGACGCCACCGTCTATCGTGGCGCCGATGGCTTTGCTGCGGCCTGCGACGATGGCGCGCAGCTGGTGGTGCTGGACCTGGATGACGTGCAACGGCATCTCCAGGCCATCACGACCCTGGTGCAACGCCATCGCCCACCGGCGGCCGCCAAGGCCAGGCCGGTATTGCTGCTGTTGTGCACACCGGCGCACCAGGCCTGGCTGCGCAGCCTGCTGCTGGCCGGTGCCGACGATTTCCTGGTCAAGCCGGTGCGACGCCAGGAACTGGCTTTGCGCCTGGACCTGCTGCTGCTGGCAGCGCAGCCCTATGAGGCGCCGCCCAGCATCGTCGAGGCCGGCGGTTTCATGGTCGACCTGGCGCGCCTGCGCGTAACCCATCCGGGGCTGCCGCATCTGGATGCCACGCTGACCCGCAAGGAAGCCGAACTGGCGCTGCTGTTCATGCAGCACCTGGGACGCCCGCTGTCGCGTGCCTTCCTGCAGGAGCGCATCTGGGGCGCCGAGCCGGAGACCCCGACCCGCACCATCGATACCCATGTCTCGCGCATCCGGACCAAGCTGGGGCTGCAACCGGCCAATGGCTACCAGCTGGCGACCGTCTATGGCTACGGTTATCAGCTGGAACGGCTGGAATAAGCTCCGGGGCCAGCCAGCTGGTCTGTTGTTTTTGTCGTTTCCAGTGAACGCCAAACCTGATCCATGTCACAGACATATACCGATTATCGGGGACCGTCCCAACCCGAAATGGCCCGAAGAGTATAATTATTCCCAAAACCGGGGCCGAAACTGTTCGAAATTGTCTGTTTCGGGACTCATAGATCGCACCATCCCAGCTCATCGGCACTGCTGCCGCGCACTCCATGCACTTGCTCGCTGTCGGACTCAACCACACTACCGCGCCTGTCTCGCTGCGCGAGAAAGTGGCCTTCCCCGCTGACCAGATCGGTCAGGCGGTGTCGTCCGCGCGTGCCTGGTTTGGCGGCAATGACAAGATCATCGCCAGCGGTGAAGCGGCCATCCTCTCCACCTGCAACCGCACCGAGCTGTATGCCGCGGCGGCGGCCGGGCGCGACGGGGTGGAGTTCGCCATCGACCGCACCGCGCAGTTCCTGGCCGATTACCATCACATCCCCTACGCCGACCTGCGCCCCTATCTGTATTCGCTGCCGCAGGACAATGCCGTGCGCCACGCCTTCCGCGTCGCTTCCGGCCTGGATTCGATGGTCCTGGGCGAGCCGCAGATCCTGGGCCAGATGAAGGATGCGGTGCGCCAGGCCGATGCCGCCGGGGGGCTTGGCACCTACCTGCACCAGCTGTTCCAGCGCACCTTTGCGGTGGCCAAGGAAGTGCGCACCACCACCGAGATCGGCGCCCATAGCGTGTCGATGGCGGCAGCGGCGGTGAGGCTGTCGCAGCGCATCTTCGATTCCATCTCGGGCCAGAACGTGCTCTTCATCGGCGCCGGCGAGATGATCGAACTGTGCGCCACCCACTTCGCTGCGCAGAATCCCAAGACCCTGACGGTGGCCAACCGCACCATGGAGCGCGGCGAAACCCTGGCCCACCGCTTCAACGGCCGTGCCATCCGCCTGGCCGACCTGCCGGCGCAGCTGGCCAGTTTCGACATCGTGGTGTCCTGTACCGCCTCGCAACTGCCCATCATCGGCCTGGGGCTGGTGGAACGGGCCGTCAAGGCGCGTCGGCACAAACCCATCTTCATGGTCGACCTGGCCGTGCCACGCGACATCGAAGCCGAAGTCGGCCGCCTGGATGACGTCTTCCTCTACACCGTGGACGACCTGGCTTCGGTCGTGCAAAGCGGTGTCGAAAACCGCCAGGCAGCGGTGGCGCAGGCCGAAGCCATCATCGAGACCCGCGTGCAGTCCTTCATGCACTGGATCGACAGCCGCGCCATGGTGCCGCTGATCCAGGACCTGCAGGAAACCGGTGAGGCCCTGCGCCTGGCCGAACTGGATCGCGCCCGTCGCATGCTGGCCAAGGGCGACGACGTGGAAGCCGTCCTGGAAGCCCTCTCCAAGGGCCTGACCGCGAAGTTCCTGCACGGCCCGCAACAGGCCCTGCACCATGCCCAGGGCGAACAGCGCAGCCAGCTGGCTTCGCTGCTGCCGCAACTGTTCCGCGCCAAGCGTTAGCGTTCCCCTCTCCCGCCGTCTGCATCCTTGCCTGATGCCGACGGCTGATCGTGCTGCCTTTCCCGGGCCGCCGATATCTCCTTCTTCCCCTGTTTTACGTTACCGGATTCGACACCCATGAAACCATCGATGCTCGCCAAACTCGACCAGCTTGCCGAACGGCTGGAAGAGCTCAACAGCCTGCTGGCCCAGGAAGATGCCACCGCCAACATGGACAACTTCCGCAAGATGACCCGCGAACACGCCGAACTGGGGCCGCTGGTGGCGCTGTATCACGACTACGTGCAAGCCGGTGACGACATCCGCACCGCCCAGGAACTGCTGTCGGACCCTGACATGAAGGCCTTCGCCCAGGAAGAGATCGACGGCGCCAAGGCACGCATGGAGGCGCTGGAACTGGACCTGCAGAAGATGCTGCTGCCGCGCGACCCCAATGACGAACGCAACATCTTCCTGGAAATCCGCGCCGGCACCGGTGGCGATGAATCGGCCCTGTTTGCCGGCGACCTGCTGCGCATGTACACGCGTTATGCCGAACGACAACGCTGGCAGGTGGAGATCGTCTCGTCCTCCGAATCGGAACTGGGCGGCTACAAGGAAGTGATTGCCCGCATCGTCGGCTTCGGCGCCTATTCGCGCCTGAAGTTCGAATCGGGCGGCCACCGCGTGCAGCGGGTGCCGGCCACCGAAACCCAGGGCCGCATCCACACGTCGGCCTGCACGGTGGCGGTGATGCCCGAGGCCGACGAGGTCGAGGATGTGGACATCAACCCGGCCGATATCCGCATCGATACCTACCGGGCCTCCGGCGCCGGCGGCCAGCACATCAACAAGACCGATTCGGCCGTGCGTATCACCCACCTGCCCACCGGCATCGTGGTGGAGTGCCAGGACGACCGCAGCCAGCACAAGAACAAGGCCCAGGCCATGAAGGTGCTGGCCGCGCGCATCAAGGACGTGCAACTGCGGGAACAGCAGTCCAAGGAGGCGGCCACCCGCAAGTCCCTGATCGGCTCGGGCGACCGCAGCGAGCGCATCCGCACCTACAATTTCCCGCAGGGGCGCATGACCGACCACCGCATCAATCTCACGCTCTACAAGCTGGACTTCATCATGGATGGCGACCTGGACGAACTGACCAATGCGCTCATCACCGAACACCAGGCCGAACTGCTGGCGCAGCTGGGGGATGACTGAGCTGTCACGGAACCAGGTTTTCCTGCACCGGTCTCAGGCTGACCATGCGGCCTGTTCGGGGGAACAGAGTGCAGGGTCCCCGGGATGTCTCTACAATCGCGTCATGGCCGGATTGCCGCAGCCATGAGAATCCCACCAACCAAGACAATTTCGAACAACAACCATGAAATCATCCAAACCGGTTTTCCTGCTGGTGGCGCTGGTGTGCGCCGGCCTGCTGGGCTTTGCCATGTATCTGCAGATCGTCGAGGAAATGCAGCCCTGCCCGCTGTGCGTGATCCAGCGCTACATGTTCGTGCTGGTGGGCATCTTTGCGCTGATCGGCGCCGGCCTGCCGGCCGGGGCGCGTCGCGGTAGCGCGGCACTGGGTCTGCTGGCCGCGCTGGGCGGCGCCGGCACGGCGATCTGGCATCTGTATGTGAAGGCGCATCCTGGCGTCTCCTGCACCACCGATCCGCTGGAAACGGCCCTGAACCAGCTGCCCACCGCCAAGCTGCTGCCGCAGATGTTCACCGCTGACGGTTTCTGCTCGGCCCCGTGGCCGCCGGTATTCGGACTGCAGATCCCGACCTGGTCGCTGATCTGGTTCGGCGTGCTGGCCGTGGTGCTGGCGGTCCAGGCCTTCAAGCGCGCGCCGCGCACCACCATCTGGAAATGATGGAACCGCTGTCCAGCTACGCCGGCTGCACGCTGGCCACCGTATTGAAGACGGCGCCGCTGGACCCGCTGGAAAACCGCATCCTGCTCTGCCATGCACTGCGTCTGACGCGGGTGCAACTGATCACGCAATCGGAACGGCGCCTGGACCAGGCCGAGTCCGATGCGCTCAAGGCCCTCTTCGCACGCCGTCTGCGGGGCGAGCCGATCGCCTACATCGTGGGTCTGCGCGAGTTCTATGGACTGGATTTCCGGGTGACGCCGGACGTGCTGATCCCGCGCCCGGATACCGAACTGCTGGTGGAGCTGGCCATGGAGCGCCTACCCACCGGCGGCGCCTTGCTGGACATGGGCACCGGGTCGGGCGCGATTGCCGTGGCCATCGCCCATAGCCGCCCCGATGCCGTGGTCACGGCGCTCGACGCCAGCGCGGCGGCATTGGCCATCGCACGCGAGAACGCCGCCGCCCACCAGGCCCGCGTAACCCTGCTGGAGAGCGACTGGTACGGCGCCCTGGCCAAGGACCAGCGTTTTGCCGTGATCGCCTCCAACCCGCCCTACATCGTCGAAGGTGACGTCCATCTGTCGCAAGGCGACCTGCGCTTCGAACCGGTGGATGCCCTCACCGACCACGGCGATGGCCTCTCCGACCTGCGCACCATCATCGATGGCGCCCCGGCACATCTGCTACCACAAGGCTGGCTGTTGCTGGAACACGGCTACGACCAGGCCGCCGCGGTGCGCGCCCTGCTGGCCGGTACCGGTTTTACGGACGTGCAAAGCTGGCGCGACCTGGCCGGCATCGAACGCGTCAGCGGCGGCCGCCTGGCCTGACGCGCTCCCTCCACACCCTCAGTTCACTCCACAGGGGCCGCTCAGGCCGCCTGCTTTCCTCCATCCGGCGGTGATTGTGGTGATTGCGGTGCTTGCGACGGCCCCTGGCCCAGTTGAGCCAGCAATGAAGCCTCCTTCAGTTTTGCATCCTGCAAGTGACGTTCCTTGACATGCCCATAGCCCCGAATCCCTTCCGGGACGCGGGCCACGGCAATGACCTGCTCCAGATTGGCCGGTGTCAGTCGTGACAAAAGGCGCGTCATGGTGTCGCGATAGGCGCCGATCAGGGCGCGTTCCTGCCTGCGTTCCTCGGTATAGCCGAAGGGATCGAAGGCCGTGCCGCGCAGGAAGCGCAAGCGGGCCAGCACGTCAAAGGCCGGCATCATCCAGCTGCCGAAGGCCTGCTTGCGCAGGTGGCCCTTTTCGTCGCGGCGAGCCAGCAGTGGCGGCGCCAGGTGGAAGCGCAGCTTGTAGTCGCCCTCGAACATGCCGGCGATCTTGGCGCGGAAGGCCGGATCGCTGTGCAGGCGCGCGACCTCGTATTCATCCTTGTAGGCCATCAGCTTGAAGAGGTAGTTCGCCACTGCCCGGCTCAGCTTGAGGCCGCGACCGGCCTCGCCCAGCGCACTCTCACGCTGGCGCACCTGCTCGACGAAATCACGATAGCTGCGGGCATAGGCGGCGTTCTGGTAATCGGTCAGGAAGGCCACGCGACGCTCCACCAATTCATCCAGCGATGGCGTCCGCTTGAAATCGATCACTTGCGCACTCGTGCCGTTACGGCCGGCCGCATTGAGGACGAACTCGACGTCATGCGCCGCCACCCGGCCCCAGGCGAAGGCTTGCTTGTTGAAGTCCACCTGCAGGGCATTGAGCTCGATGGCGCGCAACAGGGCCGCCTCAGACAAGGGGACCCAGCCCTTTTGCCAGGCATAGCCCAGCATGAACATATTGGTCGCGATGGCGTCCCCCATCAGGGCGGTAGCGATCCGGCCGGCATCGACCAGCGACAGGTTGTCGCGCCCGCAGGCCTGGGCGATCTCGCCCTCGCTGGAGGCGGTGGGGAATTGCCAGTCGGGATTGCGCACGAAGGCTGCCGTCGGCATCTGCGTGGAATTGACGGCGGCATGGGTACGCCCCTCTCCCATGCGTGACAGGGCGTCACGGCCTGCCGTGACGATCACATCGCATCCAATGACCAGATCCGCCATGCCGGTACCGACACGGGTGGAATGGATATGCGTCGCATCCTCGGCCACGCGCACGTGCGACATCACCGGCCCGCCCTTCTGTGCCAGGCCGCTCATGTCCAGCACCGAGCAGGCGCGTCCTTCCACGTGCGCGGCCATAGCGATGATCTGGCCGATGGTGATCACGCCGGTGCCACCGACGCCGGTGACCAGAATGCCGTAGGGCTGGGCCAGCCCCGGCAGCACGGGCTGCGGCAGCGCCGGCAAGCTCGGACCGGCGGCGGCCTTGGCACGGGCGGGCTTCTTCAACTGCCCGCCTTCCACCGTCACGAAGCTGGGGCAGAAGCCGTTGACGCAGGAATAATCCTTGTTGCAGGACGACTGGTTGATCTGGCGCTTGCGGCCGAACTCGGTTTCCAGCGGCTCCACCGAGAGACAGTTTGACTGCACGCTGCAATCGCCGCAGCCTTCGCACACGGCTTCGTTGATGACGGCGCGCTTGGCCGGGTCCGGGTAGGCATTGCGTTTGCGACGACGACGCTTTTCCGAGGCGCAGGTCTGGTCGTAGATCATGGCCGATACACCCGGCTTCTCACGCAGCTCGCGCTGGACCGCATCGAGTTCGCTGCGATGGCGGATGGTGACGCCCTCGGCCCAGCGGGTGTCGGCCGGATACTTGTCCGGTTCATCGGTGACAACGATGATCGGCCCCACGTTCTCGGCGGCCAGCTGGCGCGAGATCATGGCCGGATCGAGCGGGCCATCGAACTCCTGACCGCCGGTCATGGCGACCGCGTCGTTATAGAGGATCTTGTAGGTGATATTGACCTTGGCGGCGACCGAGGCCCGTACTGCCAGCAGACCGGAGTGGAAGTAGGTGCCATCGCCCAGATTGGCGAACACGTGCTTCTCGCTGGTGAAGGGCGCCTGCCCGACCCAGGTCACGCCCTCCCCGCCCATGTGGGTGAAGAGATTGGTTTCACGGTCCATCCAGGTCACCATGTAGTGGCAACCGATACCGGCCAGGCCACGGCTGCCATCGGGCAGTTTGGTGGAGGTATTGTGCGGACAACCTGAACAGAAATGCGGGATGCGGTCCTTGTCGGGATCGGGCTTGCTGCTGATGTTGAGTGCGGCTTCCTTGGCTTCCAGATAGGCCACGCGGGTGCGCACGCGCTGCTCCACCGGATGGCCGGCAAAGTAGCGCGAGATGCGGGTGGCGATGGCGCGCGCGATCTGCGCCGGGTTCAGTTCATAGGTGGCCGGCAGCAGCCAGTTGCCATGGCCTTCACGCTGCGATCCACTCCATTCGCCGGTGTCGTCGAACTTGCCGACCACGCGCGGGCGCACATCGTCGCGCCAGTTGTAGAGCTCTTCCTTCAACTGGTATTCGAGGATCTGGCGCTTCTCTTCCACCACCAGGATTTCATCCAGCCCCTGGGCGAATTCGCGCACGCCTTCGGCTTCCAGCGGCCAGGTCATGCCGACCTTGTAGAGGCGGATACCGATGTCGGCGGCGACCTGTTCGTCGATGCCCAGGTCTTCCAGGGCCTGGCGTGTATCGAGATAGGACTTGCCGGCAGTGATGATGCCGATGCGCGCACGCGGGCTGTCCCAGATGATGCGGTTGAGCTTGTTCACGCGGGCGTAGGCCAACGCGGCGTACCACTTGTAGTTGATCATCCGCGCTTCCTGGCCCAGCACGGTGTCGGGCTGGCGGATGTTGAGGCCATCAGGTGGCAGTGCGAAGTCTTCCGGCAGCTGGATCTTGACGCGATCGGGATCGATCATCACCGACATCCCGGACTCCACCAGGTCGGTCACGCACTTCATGGCCACCCACAAGCCGGTATAGCGGCTCATGGCCCAGCCATGCAGGCCGTAATCGAGGTATTCCTGCACCGAGGACGGATAGAGCACCGGGATGCCGCAGGCCTTGAGGATGTGTTCGCTCTGGTGCGCAGCGGTGGAGGACTTGGCGGCATGGTCGTCGCCGGCGATCACCAGCACGCCGCCATGCCTGGACGTGCCGGCCATGTTGGCATGCTTGAACACGTCGCCACAGCGGTCCACGCCCGGCCCCTTGCCGTACCACAGCGAGAAGACGCCATCGTATTGCGCGTCCTTGAAGAGATTGACCTGCTGCGTGCCCCACACGCTGGTGGCAGCCAGGTCCTCGTTCATGCCTGGGTGGAAGCGGACCTGTTTCGCTTCGAGGTATTTGCGGGCCTTCTCGGCGGTCTGGTCCACCGCGCCCAGGGGCGAGCCGCGATAGCCGGTGATGAAGCCGGCGGTATTGAGCCCGGCGCGTTCATCGTATTGCCGCTGCAGCATCGGCAGGCGCACCAGCGCCTGGATGCCGGTCATGAAGACGCGGCCGCGCTCCAGCGCATATTTGTCGTCCAGGGATACATCGTCCAGCAGCAGGCGTTGCCCGGCGGGTAGGGGTGCGTTCATGTGGTCTCCGTGCCAAAAATCTTGTTTTTGCCTGCACATGCTCCCGGCAGCAGAATCGGCAGCAGAATCAGAATCTCGAAATCCGTCGCGCTGTCGGGAAAAGGGAACACCTCGGCCTTGTGGGCCGGGTTTTCTTAATGTTGTGGTATCAAGTTAGCACAAGGGTGATCGCCCCGCTACGCACGCTGCAGCAGGGTTTCCGGGCTTTTTTGACATACCGGAAACACTTTCCGCAGGTCCTGCGGCAATCCCGGTGATAGGGAGGAGAAAATGCCGGAAAGGTGAAAACAACAATATTTCCGGCTGAAAAAAAATGGGCGACAAGTTCAGTTGTTACAAGCAAGACGTGAATGTAACAACCAGTAAAAGCCATTGGACGAGGTTCTGCGCTGACGTTTAATAGACCTCACTTGAACAGCGATTGATTGGTTATCCGTTACTGTGCAAGGTTCCTCCCCTCTAGTGTTGAAAGCACCACTAGCTCGCGGATCCGGCCCCCCCTGCCGGGTCCGCTTTTTTTATGTCTGCAGGGTTGGTCAGGGCTGGTCGAAGGGTCGTGGAGGCGGCGTCTTTCCAGTCGAAGGTGGCAACAATGGCAGGCTCACGCGCGGCTGCTCGCCGGTCAGGGTCTTGAGGAAAGCGACGACCTTGGCGTTTTCATCGGCACTGAACTGCCGACCCAGCTGCAGGCGCGCCATGGTATCGACGGCTTCGGTCAAGGTGGCGGCAGCGCCGTCATGGAAGTAGGGATAGCTCAGCTCGACGTTGCGCAAGGTCGGCACCTTGAAGTGGTGACGGTCTTCTTCCCTGCCGGTGACATCGGCGCGACCCAGGGCCGGATTGCTGGTCAGGTAGGGAGCGACCAGGCCCATCTTCTGGAAGGAATTGCCGCCCACCGCAGGACCGTTGTGACAAGCCACGCAGCCGGCCGACTTGAACAGCTTGTAGCCGTCCAGCTCGTTCCTGGTGAGCGCCTTGCGGTCGCCCTTGAGCCATTTGTCGAAACGCGAATTGGGCGTGACCAGGGTTTCTTCGAAGGCGGCAATGGCCTGCGTCACTTCATCGATACCCAGACGGCCGTGACCGAAAGCCTGCCTGAAGGCAGCCACGTAACCCGGAATGGACTGCAGCACGTCCACCGCCAGGGCATGCGAGAAGGCCATCTCCTTGGGGTTGGCAATGGGGCCAGCGGCCTGGGCCTTGAGATCGGCGGCACGTCCGTCCCAGAACTGCGCGGCATTGAACCTGGCATTGAGCACCGTGGGCGAATTGATCGGTCCCTGTTGCCACTGGTGGCCGATGGAGGTCTTCAGGTTGTCCGTCCCACCCATCGACAGGTTGTGACAGGAGTTGCAGGAGATGGCGCCGGAGCGCGAAATGCGGGGATCGAAGAACAGCTGCTTGCCCAGTTCGACCATGGCGCGATTGCTCACGCGGGCGGGCTGGATGGGCGTGATCGGCTCTTTCCCGGTGGTGGTGGTGGCAGTGGCGGTGGGGGCCGCGTGGGCGGGCGGTACCAGCAAGGTGCTGGCGGCCAGCAGCAGGGTGGACAGGATGGGCTTGAAGGGCATGGCTGACTCCTTGGTGATGGACAATGAAGCCGATCATTGTCTGTAGCCAAGGCGCCCCTTTCTTGACCTGCATCATCTCCCCGTGAAGGGTCAGCAAGCTGACCGGCGACCTCGAAGTTCTTCTGTGGTTTTCAACGAGGCCGCCTGCCGATGTCTTCAGGTTTCAGCGATTCGGTGGCAGGTTGGTCTCGCCCGGCAGCAGGCTGTGGGCGGACAACGCTTCCTGTTGCTTCAGTCGCTCGTAGATGGGCGTGAAATCGGGCGCGGTGTCGTTGAACAGTTGCTCGAAATCGCGGATGACGAAATAGGTTTCCTGGTAGGTATCGATCTTGTAGAGCGTGCGCATGATGCGCTCTACGTCGAAAGGCACGCGGCGTGGCTGCTCGCTGGAGAGGCAATATTCCACCTCGCCGCCGGAAGACAGGATGCCGGCGCCGTAGATGCGCAAACCCTGTTCGCTCTGGATCAGGCCGAACTCGATGGTGTACCAGTACAGGCGCGCCAGGTAGGCCAGGCCGTCGAGCTTGAGCGCCTTCAGGCCGCCCTTGCCGTATTCCTGCAGGTGATTGGCGAAGACCGGATTGAACAGCAGCGGTACGTGACCGAAGAAGTCGTGGAACACGTCGGGCTCGACGATGTAGTCGAATTCGTGTTCTTCGCGCAGCCAGACCGTGACCGGGAAGCGGCGGTTGGCCAGATGCTCGAAGAAGGTGTGGTCCGGTACCAGGCCCGGCACGGCCACCAGCTGCCAGCCGGTGGCCTTGAAGAGTGCTTCGGTGGTCTGGTCGAAGCGCGGGATGCCTTGCGAAACGTCCAGAGCCTTCAGGCTGTCGATGAAGACGTCGCAGGCACGCCCCGGGATCAGGCGCGCCTGGCGTTCATACAGGCGCCGCCACAGTGCGTGCTGGGCCGGCGTGTAGGCTTCCCAGTTCTGGGCCACGACGTAGTTGGCGTCGGCCTGGCTGTAGTCGCCGCGCAAGGCGCCGCTATCGGACTTGGTGGCGACGGTGGCAAAGAAATCGTCAGTGTTGGGATTGGTGCTCATGGCATACCCGTTATCAAAGTGAGGCGCATATTATGCGCCCCCTTGCCGGGATGGTCATGCCTGGCGGTGCGGGAGTGACTCTATGCGCCCGGTGGGGGCGGCGTCCGGTCCTTCTTGTCGTTGCCGATGCCGGTCACGCGGGCGCCCCATTTGAGCAGGGCCTTGAAGTTGGCCTTGACGATGTAGTCGAGCATGGCGACCTGTTCTTCCACGGCCTCCTGGAACACCGTGGCCGAATTGGCGGGCTTGATCTTGAGGTAGGCATCGGCTTCGCCGTAATCACGATGGATTTCCATGCCGGCCTTCTTGGCGATGTGCATCATCACCTTGTTGGAAGAGAGGCAATGCATATACAGCGTATCGACGTCGGCATTGCGGCAGCGCATGGAGGCCCGCATGAACAGGCGCGTTCCCACGCCCAGCCCACGTGCGGCGGCCGTGACGGAGACCCCGAACTCGGCCACCACCGGCTTGATGGTGGCGCCGCTGATGCGCGTGCTTTCCTTGGGCGCGAAAGCCAGGTGACCCACCCCCAGCAGGCGCAGGCGCCGGTCGTAGACGCCGAAGACGGTATCGCGTTCGAAGTTGATGCCTTCGACGTAGCGCGTCACCATCTCGTCGGAGAGTTTGGAGCCGAAGCGCAGCAGGCGATCCTTTTCTTCCAGCGCCAGGAAGTGGCGCAACAGGTGACGCCGCGAGCGGGGTGACAATTCCTTGACGAAGACATGCGGCTTCTCATGCCGCTCACCAGCGGCCGCAGAGGCGCCGCGCAGTCGTTGCATCCAGCGGGTGAAGGGGTTGCTCATGGTCGGCCTCTGCTTCAGTGCTGCACCGGCCGGTGCTGCGCGACGAAGGCCTCGACCTGGGCGGTACGGGCTGCCAGGATGGCCTCGGGGATGCGTTGCGGCTGCGTCTGCTGGCCTGCAATGGCGCCGGCATCGATCTGTTGCGCGGCCTGCAGCGCGCCCTCCAGATAGGGCGCCTGCGGGAAGGGCTGCAGCTCCAGGCCGGTGCGGCCGCGATGATCACACTCGGCGGCGCGCAGCATGTCGATGAAGCGCTGCGGCTTGCGGAAGGCGTCGCAACGGGCGAAGAACCTGACCAGCGTATCGGGACGCATCTCGAAGGCGCGGCCGACGTTGCCGTGCTCGCGGGCCGTCATCAGCGCCAGGTCGCGGCATTCACCGGGTACCTTCAGGCGGGCGCAGACCTGCTCGGCCAGGCGCTCGCTGCGTGCCTCATGACCGTGATGGCGTGGCCACATCTCGGGCGGCGTGCTGCCCTTGCCGAGGTCGTGCAACAGCGCGGCGAAGCGGATGGGCAAGGAAAAGCCCTGTGCCGCTGCCCAGTCCACCACCAGCATGACATGCACGCCGGTATCGATCTCGGGGTGCCATTTTTCGGGTTGCGGCACGCCCCACAGCGCGGCCAGTTCGGGCAGGATGCGCTGCAATGCGCCGCAGCCACGCAGTACCTCGAACATGCGCGAAGGCTTGCGCTCCATCAGGCCACGTGCAAGCTCCTGCCATACACGTTCAGGCACCAGGGCATCGACTTCACCCTCTTCGACCATGCGCTGCATGAGCGCCTGGGTCTCGGGGGCCACGCTGAAATCGGCGAAGCGCGCCGCAAAGCGCGCCAGCCGCAGGATGCGTACCGGGTCCTCGATGAAGGCATCGGAGACATGGCGGAACACGCGGCGCTCGATATCGGCACGGCCCTGATAGGGATCGACCAGGGTGCCATCCTCGTCCTGGGCGATGGCGTTGATGGTCAGGTCGCGGCGCGCCAGGTCTTCTTCCAGCGTGACGTCGGGCGCGGCATGAAAGGCGAAGCCCTTGTAGCCGGGCGCGGTCTTGCGCTCGGTGCGGGCCAGGGCGTATTCCTCCTGGGTGTCGGGATGCAGGAACACCGGAAAATCCTTGCCCACCGGACGAAACCCCCGCTCCAGCAACTGCTGCGGGGTGGCGCCGACCACCACGTGGTCGCGGTCCTTCACCGGCAGGCCCAGCAAGCCGTCGCGCACTGCGCCGCCGACGGTGTAGATCTTCATCTTGCTTGCCTCACTTGTGATCGGGAAGGACTTCCTTCTCGGCCAGCGCCTCGGCGATCCAGCGTGCCACCGCCGGATGCGCGCACACGCGGTCGGCGTAGGCTTGCAGGGCCGGGGCCAGCGGCACCTGGTAGCTGATGAAGCGCATCACCACGGGCGCGTAGAAGGCGTCGGCAATCGAGAAATCGCCGAACAGGAAATCGTGATGGCCGAACTGCGACAGGCATTCTTCCCAGATTTCGCAGACGCGGCCGATATCGGCCTGCGCCTCGGGGGTACGGCCCTGGCCGGGGTAACGACCGCGGATGTCCATGCTCATGGCGCTGCGCAGGCCGGTGAAGCCGGAGTGCATCTCGGCGCAGATGCTGCGGGCGATGGCGCGGGCGTCGGTGCGTGCCGGCCACAGGCCACGGTCGGGGAACTGTTCGGCCAGGTATTCGCAGATGGACAGCGAATCCCAGATCGCGATGTCGCCATCCAGCAGCACCGGCACGCGGCCGGAGCCGGTGTAGCGGGCGATGTCGGCGGCGGTATCGGGCTGGTCCAGCAGCACGCGCACTTCCTTGAAGGGGATGTCGAAGGCGACCATGGCCACCCACGGCCGCATCGACCAGGACGAGTAGTTCTTGTTGGCGATCACCAGCGTGGGCATGTGGCGGCCGGCTTTTTGCAGCGTCTCGGACAGTACCGGATCAAGTTCAGTGTCTTGCATGGGGGCTCGTTTCTTGAAGGTCAAAAGCGCGGTGAGCGACAGGCTCAGCGCCGCGCGGTGCTGCGAAAAAGGTCGAACTGCTGTTGCGGGCTGCGCGACGACAGGTAGCCGGGGACGATCTCCTCGACCGACCTGGGGGCAAGCCGCAGTTCGGCTGCGATAGGGCCGTGCAGTACGTTGTCCACTTGCATGGAAGCCACGTTGTCGCGGCTCATCAGCTTGCCGGGCAGGTGTTCCAGGACGAAGGCCTGCAGCCAGCCCAGGGCATCCGGCAAGCCTACCACCGGGCGCGGATGGCCACTGTACCAGCCCGCCAGACGCACCAGATCACGCAGGGCGTATTGCCTGGGCCCGCCCAGCTCGAACACCTTGCCGCCCAGGCGCGGCAACGCCAGCGCATTGACGAAGGCCTGTGCCACGTCACCCACATAGACCGGCTGGAAGCGCGCCTGGGCGCTGCCCAGCGGGATCACGGGGAACATCCGGTTCAGGCCGGCAAACATGTTGAGGAAGTTGTCGCCCTCGCCAAACACCACCGACGGCCGGAAGATGGCCACATCCAGCGCCGGCGAGGCCAGTGCTTCCTGTTCGCCGGCCGCCTTGGAGCGCAGGTACATCGATGGCCCCTGGGCATCGGCGCACAGCGCGCTCATGTGCAGGTAGCGCGGTACGCCTTGCTGCACGCAGGCGGTGACGATGCGGCGCGGCAGCAGGACATGCTGGCGTTCGAAGTCGGGCCCATAGGGCGCGCCACCGCGTGCCGGGCGCGACTGCAGGATGCCGACCAGATTGATGACTGCATCAGCCTCGGCCACCAGCCGCGCCAGCACGGCGTCGTCATGGATATCGGCCTGTACCACGCTGACCACCGGCGACACCAGCAGATGCTTGGTGCGCTCGTAGCGGCGCGTGGGGACCATGATGCGATAAGCGGTGCTGCTGCCCAGCAGTTCCACCAGCCGCGTGCCGATGAAGCCGGAACCACCGATGACGAGGATCTTCCTGACTGCCATTTGTCACTCTCCGATTTCCTGTTGGCCGCCGGCCATTGCCGACGGCGCGGGCGATGGGATCAGGGCAGGTCGGTGGCGACGTTGGAATTGGGCGCCACCGTGCCCATGCGCTGCTTCAGCGATTGCGGGCGGTTCTCGAACATGGCCGCATAGTAGGTCGCATTGGACATCACGTTCTTGACATAGCCCCGGGTTTCATTGAAAGGGATGATCTCGGCGAAGATCGCGCCTTCCACCGGACGCGGCAAGGTCGCGCGCCAGGTACGGGGGCGGCCGGGGCCGGCGTTGTAGCCGGCGGTGGCCAGGGTTTCCGAGCCTTCCATGTTGTTGAGCACCATGTCGAGGTAGCTGGTGCCCAGCAGCAGGTTGGTGTTGATGTCGTTGACCTGGTCGGCGGTGAATTCGCTCATGCCGATCTTCTTGGCGACGAACTTGGCGGTAGCCGGCATCAACTGCATCAGGCCGGAGGCCCCCACATGGGAACGGGCCGACTTGATGAAGCGCGATTCCTGGCGGATCAGGCCATAGACCCAGGCGTTCTCCATGCCCAGCGGCTTGGTGGCGGCGTTCATCTCGGGCAGGTGCGGGGCCGGGAAGCGCTGGGTGAAATCGAATTCACTGCGGGTGCGATCGGAGGTATTGACCATGCGGTCCAGCACGTCGCTCTGGCGCGCGTACTCGGCGGCGGCCAGCAGCTGGCGGTCGCTCATGTTGCGCAATTCCCAGTTCCATTCGCGGATGGCTTCGAAGCGCAGGTTCAACTGATAGAACTTGAGCGAACGCTTGAAGCCGGCATTCTGCGAATACAGCGCCACCTCGCCAGCGCCGGGCGGGGTCGGTCCGGGCGGGATGCTGATCTTCTGGCCCAGCTCTTCCAGGGCCAGCTGACCGTAGAAGCTGAAGTTGGGCGCGATCGATTCGAACAGGCGCCGCGCGGCGTCGGTCTGCCCTTCTTCCTTCAGCGCACGGCCCAGCCAGTAGACCCAGGCGGTGTCGCTGCGCAGCGGGGCCGGCATGGCTTCGATGGTCTTGCGCACGGTCTTCCAGTCGCCATCGCGCAGGGCCATGCGGACCTTCCACTGCATGGCATCTTGTGTGAGCGCTGCATCCTTGGCGCGGCGCCAGTAATCGGAAGCTTCCGGCGCCAGCTTGTAGGACGCCGCCAGCGCAATCTGCGCCCAGCCCTGGGCGACTTCCTGTGCCGTCATGTTGCGCCCGGCATCGCCGAGATAGGTGGCAGCCTGGGTCGGATTGCTCTTGGCGATGCGGCCCAGCGCGATGATGTAGAGCTGGTGGTTGGCAGCACCCTTGCCCGGCCCCTTGGCCAGCATCAGCGCCGGGCGGTCCATGACCTGGGTGACGCCGACATCGCCGCTATCGACCAGCACGGCAGCGCGACGGGCGACGGTGGCATTGCCGTTCTCGGCCGCCTGGCGGATCTGGAACCAGACATCGGCCTGGCTGAACTGGCCGTTCTGGGCCAGCGTGGAGATCAGGTCGCTGCAGCCCTGGCCATAGTCCTTGGGGTTGCTCAAGAGGGCGCGTGCTTCCTCGGCCACGTTCTCACCCTTCAGGGCGCGCGAGTTGAGGGCGAAGCACTTGACCTGGACATCGTCGTTGAGCACGAACTTGGGGTATTGCTCGTCGAAGACGGTCCAGTTGCCGGTCTTGCCCAATGCCAGCAGCCAGTCGTTGCGCAGGCGGTCGACGATGGCCTGGCCATCCCAACGTGCCAGGAAATCGCGGATTTCCTGTTCACTGGCGCTATAGTCGCGCACCCGCGGCTTGAGGCGGTAGTAGTCGACGTAGGAGGCCAGTTCGTAACCGGACAGGCGCGCGGCCAGGTCCTGCGCCAGCGCGGCATTGTCGCTGGCAGCGGCCTGGCGCAGGGCGAGGAAGAGATCGTCGGGCGCCGCGTCCGGGGCCAGGCGTTTCTGGGCGTGGGCCGCTGGCGCCACGATGACGACGGTGCCGGTCGCCACGACCAGGGGCAGCGCCAGCGAGGTGGCCAATGAGGCGGCCAGCGCGCGCAGGCGCTGGTTGAACGGATGTTTCTTCGGACGCATACTCATGCAAGCTTCTTCATGCAGATTGATGGAACAAATAATGAACCCAAGCATAGCACGCGATGCACCCGCGCCGGAGACCGAACAGGCCCTCGCGGTGCTGCACAAGAATGCCCTGCGCGCCGACCTGTTGGAACGCCGCAAGGCCCTGGGCGACACGGACAAGCTGCACGCCGAACAGCGCATCGGCCAGCGTGTGGTGGATTGGTGCGTCGGCTCGGCCATCACCAGCCTGGCGGTATATCAGCCGATACGGCGTGAACCGGACCTGGCTGACGCCTATAACGCGCTGGCAGCGCACGGCGTGGACCTGTGCCTGCCGGTGGTGGTGGGGCGGGAGATGCCGCTGGAGTTTCGCCGCTGGCGCCCGGGTGATGCCCTGGAAAAGGATGCCATGGGGACCAGGGTGCCGCCGGCAGGTACCGCAGTGGCGCAGCCGCAGGCCCTGCTGATTCCCTGCGTCGGCTTCAACGAGGCCGGGTTCCGGCTGGGTTACGGGGGTGGCTTCTATGACCGCACCCTGGCCGGCCCGGTGCGGCCGCTGGCGGTGGGCGTGTGTTATGGCTTCGGGCTGGTGGTGTTCGAACCGCAGGCGCATGACGTGCCGCTGGATGCCATCCTCACCGATGGCGGCTGATGTCGGCTGATGTCGGCTGATGTCTTCCAACCATTCGCCATTATCGATTGAACAATGAAAAAGCCGGGCCAAGGCCCGGCTCTGCAACTGGCACCCGCTTGCCAGGTGTGGCGTTACTTGACCAGTTGCTGCCAGATCGCCTCGGTGGGGGCGGCCTGGTTCAGTGAATAGAAATGCAGACCCGGTGCGCCACCGGCCAGCAGGCGCTCGCACAGTTGCGTGACCACATCCTGGCCGAAGGCGCGGATCGATTCCGTATCGTCGCCATAGCTGGCCAGCTTGAGGCGGATCCAGCGCGGGATCTCGGTGCCGCACATGTCCGAGAAGCGCATCAGCTGCGAGTAATTGGTGATGGGCATGATGCCGGCGATCACCGGTACGGTAGCGCCCAGGCGAGCAGCCTCGTCCACGAAGCGGAAGTAGGCATCGGCGTTGTAGAAATACTGGGTGATGGCTGCATTGGCGCCGGCCTTGACCTTGCGCGCGAAATTCTGGACATCGTCCTGCGGCGAACGGGCCTGGGGATGCATTTCGGGGTAGGCCGCCACTTCGATGTGGAACCAGTCGCCGGTCTCGGCGCGGACGAACTCGACCAGTTCGTTGGCATAGCGGAATTCGCTGGAGGCCTGGTCCATGGCGCCATAACCACTGGGCAGGTCACCGCGCAGCGCCACCAGGCGCTTGATACCGTTGGCGCGGTAATCGTCCAGGATGGCACGCAGGCTGGCACGCGAGCTGCCGATGCAGGACAGGTGCGGTGCAGCCTGATGGCCTTCGCCGACGATCTCCAGCACGGTGTCGCGGGTGCCCTGCTGGGTGGAGCCGCCGGCGCCGAAGGTCACCGAGAAATAGCGGGGCTGCAGTTGCGCCAGCCGGGCGCGGGTGGCGCGCAGCTTTTGCGCGCCTTCGGCGGTCTTGGGCGGGAAGAATTCGATACTGAAATTATGCGTACTCATTGATTCGATCCCGATTTCAGCAACAGCGTCGACAAGGCCCAGGACACGATGCTATAGAGCAGCGCGCCGCCCACGGCAGACCAGAATCCGGCCACGTGGAAGCCGCCCACCAGTTGCGCCACGACCCAGAACATCAGGCCATTGATGACCAGGATGAACAGACCCAGCGTAACCACCGTCACCGGCAGGGTCAGCACGACCAGCACCGGGCGCACGATGGTATTGACGAAACCCAGGATGAGCGCGGCCAGCAGGGCCGAGCCGAAACTGTCGACCTGCACCGAGTGCATCAGGTAGGGGACGGCCAGCAAGGCCAGGGCGTTGATGAGCCAGGTCAGCAGCAGGCGCACGGAGATTCCTTTCGACCCCGTCAGGGGAGTGATGAAGACAGCAGCGGCCACTGTGAGCGCGGCGCCCCTCGGGACGCCGCACAGGCCGCTGGATCAAACGTTGCCAACCATGCAGGGCCGGCGTGAAGCCGGCCGCTGGCATGGATCAGTAGCGGTAGTGTTCCGGCTTGTACGGACCTTCCAGCTTCACGCCGATGTAGGCGGCCTGCTCTGGCGTGAGTTCGCTCAACTGGGCGTTGAGCTTCTTCAGTTGCAGGCGGGCGACCTTCTCGTCGAGGTGCTTGGGCAGGGTGTACACGCCGACCGGGTAGGCCTTGGTGTTGACGAACAGTTCGATCTGGGCAATGGTCTGGTTGGCAAACGACGAGCTCATCACGTAGGACGGGTGGCCGGTGGCGCAACCCAGGTTGACCAGACGACCTTCGGCCAGCAGGATGATGCGCTTGCCGTCCGGGAAGATCACATGGTCGACCTGCGGCTTGATGTTTTCCCAGGTGTACTGCTTCAGGGCGGCGACTTCGATTTCGTTGTCGAAGTGGCCGATGTTGCAGACGATGGCCTGGTCCTTCATCTTCTTCATGTGCTCATGGGTGATCACATGGTAGTTGCCGGTGCAGGTGACGAAGATGTCGCCATGTTCGGCGGCATAGTCCATGGTCACCACACGATAGCCTTCCATGGCGGCCTGCAGGGCGCAGATCGGGTCGATCTCGGTGACCCAGACCTGGGCCGACAGCGCGCGCAGGGCCTGGGCCGAACCCTTGCCGACGTCACCGTAGCCGGCCACGATGGCGACCTTGCCGGCGATCATCACGTCGGTGGCGCGCTTGATGCCGTCCACCAGCGATTCGCGGCAGCCGTACAGGTTGTCGAACTTGGACTTGGTGACCGAGTCATTGACGTTGATGGCCGGGAAGGCCAGCTTGCCTTCCTTGTGCATCTGGTACAGGCGATGCACGCCGGTGGTGGTCTCTTCGGTGACGCCCTTGATTTCCTTGAGGCGCTTGGAGTACCAGTTGGCATCCTTGGCCAGGTAGCGCTTGATGGCGTTGAAGAGGCAGACCGCTTCTTCGGAGTCAGGTTTGGCCAGGACCGAGATGTCGGTCTCGGCGCGGGCACCCAGGTGCAGCAGCAGGGTGGCGTCGCCGCCGTCGTCCAGGATCATGTTGGAATAGCCACCGTCGGTCCATTCGAAGATGCGGTGGGTGTATTCCCAGTATTCGTCCAGGTTCTCGCCCTTGACGGCGAACACCGGAGTGCCGTTGGCAGCAATCGCGGCAGCGGCATGGTCCTGGGTCGAGTAGATGTTGCAGGAAGCCCAACGCACTTGCGCGCCCAGCGCTTCCAGGGTCTGGATCAGCACGGCGGTCTGGATGGTCATGTGCAGCGAACCGGTGATACGGGCGCCCTTCAGGGGCTGGGATGCGGCGAATTCCTCGCGGATCGCCATCAGGCCCGGCATTTCGGTCTCGGCGATCTTGATTTCCTTGCGGCCCCAGTCAGCCAGGTTGATGTCGGCGACGATGTAGTCTTGTTGAGTAGTCATGGCAATGGCGCTGTTCACGCCCTCCTTTCATGAAAAAGCCAGAAAAAAAGTAACGTGAGCGCGGTTGCCAGGCGCGGTGCGCCTGTTCATCGCTGCAAGCCTGGCAGGGGTTGTCCCTGTCGCAACGCTCCTTGCGGCGGTGAGGCATTGTGAGGATTGACGTACCGGACGCAATGCCGACATCGGTACGGGCAGCGGATGAAGCTGTTCATCCGCGGGAACAGCATTGTAGCGCGGGCCGGGCGTTAGTCAATGCCCGGCCCGCGCTGGCTGGGTGCGTATTACAGACCGGCCGAAGCGCGCAGGGCGGCGACCTTGTCGGTACGCTCCCAGGTGAATTCCGGCTCTTCACGGCCGAAGTGACCATAGGCGGCGGTCTTGGCGTAGATCGGGCGCAGCAGGTCCAGCATCTGGACGATGCCCTTGGGACGCAGGTCGAAGTGTTCCATCACCAGTTGCGCCAGCTTTTCGTCGCTGATCTTGCCGGTGCCGAAGGTGGTCACCATCACCGAAGTCGGCTTGGCGATGCCGATGGCGTAGGACACCTGGATCTGGCAACGCTCGGCCAGGCCGGCAGCGACGATGTTCTTGGCCACGTAACGGCCGGCGTAGGCGGCCGAACGGTCGACCTTGGACGGATCCTTGCCGGAGAAGGCGCCACCGCCGTGGGGCGCTGCACCGCCGTAGGTATCGACGATGATCTTGCGGCCGGTCAGGCCGCAGTCACCCTGCGGGCCGCCGATGACGAAGCGGCCGGTGGGGTTGATCAGGTAGCGGGTGTTCTTGAGCCATTCGGCCGGCAGCACCGGCTTGATGATTTCCTCGATGGCGGCTTCGTGGATGTCCTTCTGGTCCATCTCGGGCGAATGCTGGGTCGACAGCACCACGGTGTCGATGGCGACCGGCTTGCCGTCCACGTACTTCAGGGTGACCTGGGACTTGGCGTCCGGACGCAGCCAGGGCAGGCGGCCGTCCTTGCGCAGTTGCGACTGGCGTTCCACGATGCGGTGCGCATAGTAGATGGCAGCCGGCATCAGTTCCGGGGTTTCGTTGCAGGCGTAGCCGAACATCAGGCCCTGGTCGCCGGCACCCTGCTCCAGGTCCACTCCCTTGCCCTCATCGACGCCCTGGGCGATGTCGGGGGATTGCTTGTCGTAGGCGACCAGCACGGCGCAGCTCTTGTAGTCGATGCCGAAGTCGGCATTGTCGTAGCCGATGCGCTTGATGGTTTCGCGGGCCACATCGATGTAGTCGACATTGGCGCGGGTGGTGATTTCACCGGCCAGCACCACCAGACCGGTGTTGCACAGGGTTTCGGCAGCCACGCGCGATTGCGGGTCCTGGGTGAAGATGGCATCCAGGATGGCGTCCGAGATCTGGTCCGCGACCTTGTCGGGATGACCCTCGGAAACGGATTCGGAAGTGAAGAGATATTCGTTGGACATGCAAGCCTCTGACTGAAAACGATTTAGCAATGTCGCGGCCCATCGTCAGTCGTGCCTGCGACGCTTTAGCGAAATTTGTACCCCGTCTCGCAAGTTGTCATTAACTCGACGGCTTGTGATATTTTACGCCTCTTGCAATTTTCTGCAATTTGGCGGCGGAAGCGCCCCGCTCAACCGTTATCGGCACGTATGCTCGTTTCTTTATTCCGCCTGCTGTCCTTGCTGCCCCTGCCTGTCTTGCATGCCATCGGCGTGATAATGGGCTGGATGGTGTTCCTGCTCTCACCATCCTACCGGCGCCGTCTGCAGAACAACATTGCCCTGGCCGGACATCGCGCCAGCCTGTTCAAGGCGGTCGGCGAGGCGGGCAAGGGCATGTTCGAGCTGCCCTTCATCTGGTGCGCCTCGCCCCGCCGGGTTCTGCGCACGGCACGCCTGCGCAACTGGGATCTGGTGGAGCAGGCGCTGGCGGCCAAGTCCGGGGTCATTTTCCTTACGCCGCACCTGGGTTGCTTCGAAATCTCGGCCCAGGTGGTGGCGCACCAGACCAGCCTGAGTGTCCTCTACCGCCCCCCGCGCAAGGCTGCCCTGAAGCCCCTGATCGAAGGCGCCCGCGCCCGCGCCAACCTGCACCTGGCCCCGGCCAACCTGGCGGGCGTGCGCATCCTGCTGAAGGCGCTGAAGAATAGCCAGGCCATCGGCCTGCTGCCGGACCAGGTGCCGCAAAACGGCGAAGGCGTCTGGGCCGACTTCTTCGGCAAGCCGGCCTACACCATGACCCTGCCCGCCAAACTGCAACAGATGAGCGGTGCGCCCTTGCTGCTGGTCTATGCGGAAAGGCTGTCCTGGGGACGCGGCTTTGACGTGCACTTCGTTCCATTTGAAGGTGAACTTCCCGAGTCGCCGGTACAACAGGCCCGCGCCATCAACGCAGCCATGGAAAAACTGATCGCCCACTGCCCGGCCCAATATATCTGGAGCTACAACCGCTACAAGACACCGCCCGGCGTGACCAGACCCGGGGAGGCATCGTCATGAGACTGCTCCTGGCCATCATGTGGGTGCTGCACTGGTTGCCCCTGCCCATCCTCGGCCGCCTGGGCGAAGGTATCGGCGCGCTGCTCTATATCTATATGCGTCCCCGGCGTCATATCGCGCTGACCAACCTGCGCCTGTGCTTCCCGGAAAAGACCGAAGAAGAACGCGTACGCATTGCCCGCGAGCATTTCCGCCTGTTCGCCCGCAGTGCACTGGAACGCGGCATCCTCTGGTGGGCGCCGGTATCGCGTCTGCGCCGGCTGATCCAGGTCGACCCGGGCATGCCGCTGGAGACCTTCGCCAAGGGGCCGACCATCCTGCTGGCACCGCATTTCGTCTGCCTGGAAATTCCCGGCGCGACCCTGGGCGTGTTCTCCGAATATTCGGCCTGTACCATCTATACCAAGCAACGCAATGCCGTCATCGACCGCGCACTGCTGAAGGGCCGTCTGCGCTTCCGGCCGGCAACCTTGCTGGCGCGCGAACAGGGCGTCAAACCCATCATCCGCGCCATGCGCAAGGGCCTGCCCTTCCTGATGTTGCCGGACATGGACTTCGGCATCCGCGACGCCGAATTCGTGCCTTTCTTCGGGGTACCCGCCGCCACCCTCACAGCCACGGCCCGCATCGCCGCGGCTACCGGTGCCGCGGTGGTGCCGGTGGTCTGCACCTTCCTGCCCAACTACAAGGGCTGGAAAGCCACCTACTATCCCGCCTGGACCGACTATCCGGGCGAGGACATCGCGGCCGCCACGCGCCGCATGAATGCCTTCATCGAAGAACGCGTACGTGAGCATCCGGCTGAATACTTCTGGGCCCACAAGCGCTTCAAGACCCGTCCGCCGGGCGAGCCGGACGTCTATGGACGCGACGCGGACTGAGCAGCGAGCGCGACGGCCAGCAGCCGTCCTATAATCTGCACATGAAAATCAAATTTACCAAGATGCATGGCGCCGGCAACGACTTCGTCGTCCTCGACGCCGTCAACCAGGCCATTTCGCTGACCCCCGCCCAGTGGCAGTTCATCGCCGACCGTCGCTTCGGCATCGGTGCCGACCAGATGCTGGTGGTGGAAAAAGCACAGGGTGCCGGCATCGATTTCCGTTATCGCATCTATAACGCCGATGGCGGCGAGGTCGAGCAATGCGGCAATGGCGCGCGCGCCTTCGTGCGCTTCGTCACCGAAAAGGGGCTCACCGACAAGCGCGCCATCCGTGTGGAAACCATGTCCGGCGTGATCGAACCGCGCCTGGAAGACGACGGCCAGATCACCGTGGATATGGGCGCCCCCATCCTGACCCCGGCCGACGTTCCCTTCGACAGCCATGGCCTGCAGCATCGCAGCGAGGCCGAAGACAATTTGTGGCCGCTGGACGTGGCCGGCAAGACCACCTGGATCTCGGTGGTGTCGATGGGCAATCCGCACGCGGTGCAACTGGTCGATGACAGTGAAGCAGCGCCGGTACTGACCGACGGTCCGCTGATCGAACATCACCCGCGCTTCCCCAAGCGCGTCAATGCCGGTTTCATGCAGGTGGTCGATCGCCATCACATCAACCTGCGTGTCTATGAACGCGGTGCCGGCGAAACCCTGGCGTGCGGCACCGGCGCCTGTGCCGCAGTGGTGGCCGGCATCCGGCGCGGCCTGCTGGATTCCCCGGTGGCAGTGCAGACCCATGGCGGCGTGCTCAACATTGCCTGGGCCGGCCCGGGCGAACCGGTGATGATGACCGGACCGGCGGTGACCGTGTTCGAAGGCGAGATCGATTTGCCGGATCAGCTCTGAGACAATTTAATACACATATGAAAACGGCTTGCTGAACACATCAGCAAGCCGTTTTCATTTGCCTGCGACCTTGGAAGGCCGTGGCGCGGCGGTTCAAGCAGCCAGATCCTGTTCTTCCACCTCGTCGTCCTCCTGCACCTGCGGCAACACGCTCTTGAGGCGGTACAGCCGCTGACGATAATTGCCTTCCGGACCGGCGGGGCCACAATCCATGTCTTCGAACAGGCGTCCGATGCGATTGAGCGTACCGCGCTGCTCTCCCGTCTCCACCAGGATCAGGCGCCGCTTGCTGCGCGCATACTGGCTGCGGATGTCCACCATCAGGCAATGACCGCAATCGGCCTGTTTCAGATCGATCAGCAGCGCTTCCGGCCGGGTCAGCCCGAACAGGGCCGCCAGTTCGATGCGTGCCGCCAGGAAGGGATGCGCATTGATCTGCTCGCGACTGAGCTGCGCGCGCGCCCGCATCGCCCATTCGGCAGCCAGGGGGCGATCGGCGACCTTGTCCAGCAAGGTCCGCGCCTGCTGCGCTCCCTGAGTGGCGGCCTTCTGCAACCAATACAGGGCACGCACGTCGTTGCCCGGATCATCGCGACGGTTACGCCAGGCGCCCACCCCGCATTCGACCTGCGCTTCCACATGGCCCATCTCGGCAGCACGCTCAAGGTAATGCTGCACGTCAGCCAGATTGCGTTGCGAAAACTCGGGCTTCAGATAGATACGCGACAGGACATACCAGGCCGCCGCCATGCCCTGCTCCCCGGCCAGGGTGAGCCAGCGGATGGCCTTCTTGTAGTTGGCCGAACCCTGGCCGGCAAAGCGCCGCACGCCCGCCTGGTCCAGACGTCCATATAAAAGACCCAGGGCCAGCTGCGCGTCACGGTCGCAGGCCAGCGCGGCCAGTTCCAGCAATTGCTGGGCGTGCAACAGGTCGGGACGCTTGTCAGCCATATGGACCTGGGCCAGGCGGTACAGCAGCTGGATGTTCTGCGCGCCCAGCGCCGCCGCCAGGGCCTCGGAGGGGGCATTGAGTTGCGTCACCGTGCCCTCGTACTGGCGCAACAGGGCGTCAGCCAGGGGCTGAGCCCGCTGGCGGAAGGTGGCGAAGTCGGATTGCCGCCAGGCCGCGTCGGCCAGCGCGTGCTGGGCTTGTTCGACGCCGGCGTCAGCGGCTTTCTTCGTCCACTGATGCAGCTCCTCGGCCTTGACCGCCGGCGCGGGCGACTGCGCTTCGCCGAGGATGGCGTTCGAAGAGGGTACAGTGGCGGGAGCCAGCATGCGCTCGCCCTGCCGGGCTAATAACCACTGCGCGTCCGGATCCCCCTCGCGGGCGACCACTTCCAGGGCGCGGATAGCCTTGTGCTTCAACTCGACGCTGATGGTGGCGGTGACGGCAGGGTTATCCAGCACCAGCCGCGCAAACACCAACCCGGCGCGCGTCAGGCCGGCGTCGAATGCACGTTCGTACCATTGCGCAGCTTCCTGCGGCTTGGCCAGCGGTACCACGACCTCATAGGGAATATGCTGGGCGATCAGCATCCAGGCATCGGCCAGCCCCTGGCGCGCCGCCCGCTCCAGCCAATGAAAGGCAGTGCCTGCACTTTGCGGCAAACCATTACCGCCAAACAGATAACGCTTGCCCAGCGTCAATTGCGCCTGCGCCTCTCCAGCACGCGCGGCGCGGATGATTGCAAGATCCTCGCGATTGGCCATCAGACCTCCACGTCCGGTCAGAAAGCCAAAATTATGCCCCACAATCGACATTTCTTTAAAAATGACTCGAAAAACTATCAGAATGCATCTTTTTGACAACAAGCGTATTGACGAGACGATGCGGATCAAGTTTGCGTCATACCTGCCGTTAATGAGTGACAAGCTGAGTGCCAAAATTTGCCTGTCATGCATTGACGGGGTGGAAAGCGTTTGAAAAAAACAACACTCATACTGCACTTTGGCGCTTTCAACCAAAATTCCTCCCCCCACGTGACCAATCTGCGGCCACGCCAAATGAGAACCCTTAATGTCTCACCATCCGACCAGAAGTACGGATCCTCAAGACTATTTTTATAGAAGGATGTCAAATGAAAAAATCTCTGCTGGCACTGGCCGTCCTCGGCGCGTTCGCAGGTGCTGCTCAAGCACAAAGCTCCGTCACCATCTACGGTATCGTTGATACCGGTATCGCTTACTCCAGCAAGGTCGCTACCGCAACCGGTGGCACCGGCAGCAAGTTCGGCATCAACTCTGGCGTGATCCAAGGTTCCCGTATCGGTTTCAAGGGCGTTGAAGATCTGGGCGGCGGTCTGTCCGCAGTCTTCAACCTGGAAGCCGGCTTCACCAACGACGACGGCGGCCTGCAAGGCTCCGACGCCGTGACCTCCTCCAACCTGTTCCGCCGCAAGTCGGTGGTCGGTCTGGCTGGTGGCTTCGGTACCGTTCTGCTGGGTCGTCAAACCGACTTCTCGGACACCATCTCCGCTTACACCGCTGTTAACGACTTCGGCGGCGTGGTCTCCAACTCGGGTTCGGGCCTGAACCGCCTGCAAGGTGTTCGTACCAACAACTCGATCAGCTACACCACCACCAACCTGAGCGGCTTCACCGGTAACCTGATCTACGGTTTCGGCGAACAAGCTGGCAAGACCTCCGCTGGTCAAGCCTACGGCATCGGTGGTAAGTACGACAACGGTCCTCTGGGTCTGGGTATCAACTACTACCAATCCAAGGCCGGTTCGACCCCGTCTGACACCAGCCTGATCCCGGCTGCTGGCACCACCGGCAACGCCAACACCGCTGCTGCCGTCGCTGGCAACACCGCTCTGAAGTCCCTGAACGTTGTGGCTTCCTACCAGTTCGGCGCCGCCCGCGTGTACGCTAACTACTCGCGCGTCAAGCAAGATCTGAAGGGCACCCCGACCGTTGCTACCGCAACCCTGGGCAACGCACAGAAGGTTGATACCTATGAAGTCGGTACCGCCTACTCCCTGTCGCCTTCCCTGAAGCTGCTGGCAGCTGTTGACCACTCCCGCGCGACCTTCAACGGCGTCGACGGCAAGGGCAAGCTGACCCAGATCAGCCTGGGTGCTGACTACTGGCTGTCCAAGCGTACCGACCTGTACGCCTTCGTGTCCAACATGCGCGCTAGCGACATCCAAAACCCGGGTGTCACCGGTGGCGCAACCGGTTCCGATGCCAGCCAAACCGCTGTCATCACCGGTATCCGTCACAAGTTCTAATTCATGGATCTGAAACTGGCATGAATGTGTCAGTTTCAACCTGAATTGAGCCTGAGCTGGAACGAAAAAGGCCTGCATGAGCAATCATGCAGGCCTTTTTCTTTTACCTTTCCTTTACCTTCCCTTGCCTTTTCTTATCGCGCCGCCATGCTTTGCACGCCATGGCAGGCAAGGCCGCCTGGCCACGCCGGCGATGATTGTCAGCATGTCCGATAGCGAGGATAATCTCGCGATATTTCCGGCACGCCACCTTTTGCCTGCCGCTGGTACCTCACTCACAGACCCTCGACGATGACCTCCGAACTGGATTCCAACCTGATTGCCGACTACCTGCTGGAACATCCTCATTTCTTCGAGGAGCATGCAGAGCTGCTTTCGACCATCAAGTTGACCAGCCCGGTAATGGGCCGCGCGGTCTCGCTGCAGGAGCGGCAGATGGAAATCCTGCGCGAAAAGATCCGCGTGCAGGAATTGCGCATGGCCGACCTCATGCGTATCGCCCAGGAAAACGACGAGATCACCAACAAGTTCCAGGCCTGGAGCCGCGCCCTGCTGTTGACGCGCGACGCCGCCGACCTGCCACGCACGCTGGTCACCCAATTGCAGGAAATCTTCCACGTGCCGCAAGTGACCGTGCGCCTGTGGAATCTGGGCCAGGCCCATGCCGACAACTGGGCCACCCGGCAAGTCTCGGACGACGCCCGCATCTTTGCCAACGGTCTGTCGGCGCCCTTCTGCGGTCCCAACAAGGAATTCGAAGCGGCCACCTGGCTGGACGATGCCGACTCGGTGAAATCGGTCGCCATCCTGCCACTGCGCGTGGGTGCAGCGCCTGAAGCCTTCGGCCTGCTGGTACTGGGCTCGCCGGACCCGAGCCGTTTCACCTCCGACATGGGGACCGATTTCCTGACCCGCATCGGCGAAACCGGTAGCGCCGCACTGGCCTGCCTGCTGCGCTGATGCACCGCCTGGCAGAGCGGCCCTGTTCCGTTCTGCGCACGCCGCCAATGTGAAGGATGACGCCATGGATGGCACCGCCTCCGCCCTGATCGGCCACTATCTCTCCTTTTTGCGCGCCCAGCGCAAGCTGTCCCCCCATACACTGGACAACTACGGCCGTGACCTGCAGGAATTACGCTCGCTGCTGACGCCGGCCGACGCGGACGCATCTACTGCCGAGCTCGATCTGCGCGGCGTCACCCAGGTACAGATCAGGAAATGCGCCGCCCGGCTGCATGCACGCGGCCTGAATGCCCGCTCGATTTCACGCAAGCTGTCGGCCTGGCGCGGCTTCTTCGGGTGGTTGTCGATGGAAATCGAACTGCCCGCCAACCCGGTCGATGGCGTCAAGCCCCCCAAGAAGAGCAAACCCCTGCCCAAGGCGCTGGCCGCCGATGATGCCGTGCGCCTGGTCGCACAGGCCGATCCGGGGCGCGACCCCGACTCCACCCTGGCGGCCTGCAATCGCGCCATGTTCGAATTGCTCTATTCGAGCGGATTACGCGTCTCCGAGCTGGTGGGCATCGACGTGGCCGATATCGGCGAAGGCAGCTATGAGTCCGCCGGCTGGATCGACCTGGGAGAAGCCGAGGTCACCGTCACCGGCAAGGGTGGCAAGAAGCGCAAGGTGCCGGTGGGAAAAGCCGCCCTGCAGGCGATCAGCGACTGGCTGCCGCTGCGGGCCGGCCTGGTGCGCGCCGATGGCGGCACCGACTGCCATGCACTTTTCCTCAACGAGCGGGGCGCCCGCATGTCGCCCCGGGTCACGCAATTGCGTTTGAAAGCGCATGGCAAGGGTGTGGAAATGGCGTCGGACGTGCATCCCCACATGTTGCGGCACTCCTTTGCCTCGCATGTGCTGCAGAGCTCGGGCGACCTGCGTGCGGTACAGGAAATGCTGGGCCATGCCTCCATCACCGCGACCCAGGTCTATACCGCGCTGGACTTCCAGCGCCTGGCCCAGGTCTACGACCAGGCCCACCCCCGCGCGCGCAAGGGCGGCAAGGACAACAACAACTAGCCGCGACCGCCGCTACGGCTGTCGGCGCGGGAGGGTGAGCGCCGCATGGGCTAAAATAGATGACCGGCGCTTGCAGCGCCGCCAAGTTTCTCTGCCAGTGACCTGGCTCCTCGAACGTTCCAGCCGATGCCGACCATGAAAGCCAAAGCCGCCGACCACTCCTCCGCCAGCACCAGCGCGCAAGCCGCGACCGTGACGGCGCTGGCCGAGGCGCAACTGCGCGAAGCCGGCGTGCGAGTGACGCAGGCCCGCGTGAATGTGCTGGGGGCATTGCTGGAAACCCGCAGTGCGGCGTCACACCAGGATATCCAGGATCGCTTCGCCGACATGGACCGGGTCACGCTCTACCGCGCCCTGGATTGCCTGACCGAGGCCGGCCTGGCGCACAAGATTTCCAGCGATGACCGGATCTTCCGCTACAGCGCCGGTGCCGATCATCCCGAGCACGGCCTGCACGACCACTCCCATGGCAAGCAACACCAGCACGGTCATTTCAAATGCACCCGTTGCCACCGCGTGTTCTGCCTGGATGCCAGCGATGGCACCGATTTCCTGGCGACCGTCCTGCCCGATGCCGATCGGCATCGCTCCACCGCCGCGCAATTGCAATCGGCCCTGCGCAAGACACTGGGCAAGGGTTTCCAAAGCCACGAAGTGGAGCTGACCATCAAGGGCTGGTGCGCCGATTGCGCCGACTAAAGCCAGCCCGGCAACTTAGCAACCCAGCGACCCCATCCTCGCCTAGCGCAAGGCTCCCAGCGCCGCCAGCCGGCGCGGCAACTGCCGCACTGAACGAACCTTCACATCAACGAAACCCGGTAAGCGGCTCAAGGCGCGCTGTCCCCCCATATGTCCCAGGAGCGCCTGGCTGCCGCGCAGGTACTGGGTCACCCAGGCAGTACGCACGCCAAGTTCGCGGGCACTTTTCAGGTTGTCCACGGTGTCCTCGACCAGGATGCAGCGACGCGGCGCGATCTTGTGACGCGCCAGCAGCTTGCGCAGCATCAGCCGCGAAGGCTTGGGCCGCAACTGGCGATGCACGTGCATGCTCTCGATGGAAATGTGATGCGAGAAATGGCGGTGCAGCCCCAGATGCCGCACCAGTTCGCGTGAATAACGGCGGGGCGCATTGGTCAGAAGGATCTTGCGTCCCGGCAGTTGCTGCAGCCAGCGGCCGATGCCACACTCGGCACGGACCATGCCGGGCAGGTCATCGAAGAGGTGTGCCTCGTGCAGGAACTCATCGATATCCATGCCGTGATGGCGCACCAGGCCCAGCAGGGTGGCACCGTACAGTTTCCAGTAATGCCGGCGCAGATAGTTCACCGCCGCCTCGTCGCTGGGCTGCCCGTCGTTCTCCAGCACCCGCTGGATGATGCGGTTCATGTTGGTGTTGATGGCCGGGAAGATCGCGTGCGAGGCGTTGTGCAGGGTGTTGTCGAGGTCGAACAGCCAGAGCGGTGTAGTATTGGACGCCATAAATCGGACCGGCGCGCCTGCCAGCAGGCATGGACGCACCTTCAGCAAAGAAAGGCCAGCAGTGAACGGATTGATGCAACGGGTGATTATAGTGAGTTTGACCTGGTTGTCCTGCTTTAACTTCTCCCTCCCCGCCCATGCGGCCACTACCGCCGAGGGACAAAGCAGTATCCCGCCGCGCGGCGCGCTGTATCAGGTCTCCGATGGTCGCCATTCCCTGCTGCTGTTCGGCACCATCCACGTGGGTGCACCCGATTTCTATCCGCTGGAGCCGCGCCTGACCCGCGCCCTGTCTGCCGCCCCCGTGCTGGCGCTGGAACTGGACCCGGACAATGGCGCCGCGATGCAGAACGCCGTGCAGCGCTATGCCCTCTACCCTGACGGTCAGCGCCTCCAGGACCACCTCGATCCCGCCCTGGCGCAGCGCACGATTGCCACGCTGGAACGTATGGGCCTGCCGCTGCAGGCTGTGCAGCACATGCGTCCATGGATGCTGGCCATGGCCCTGACGGTGCAAGAATACGGGCGCCACGGTTACCGCACCGACCTGGCCGTGGACAGCCATCTGGCCAACGCCGTGCGCGCCCACGGTGGCAAAGCAGTCGAACTGGAGAGCGCGGACCGCCAGATGAGCCTCTTCAGCCAGCTTACCGAAGCACAACAGGCCGAATTCCTGGCCGATACCCTGCGCGAACTGGATGATGCCGCCCTGAGCCGCAAGCTGGACCTGCTGGTGACCGCCTGGCGACACGCCGACAGCGCCGGCTTCGCCACAGCGCTCAAGGACATGCGGCAGGATGACAGCTTCGCCACCCGCTTTACGCTCAAGACCCTGCTCCAGCAACGCAATCCCGGACTGGCCAAGGGCGTGGCCGACCTGCTGCGCCAGCATGACGGCGCCGTGGCGGCGATCGGCATCCTGCACCTGGTGGGACCGGACAGCGTGCCGCTCTTGCTGAAGAAAACGGGATTGCAGGTCAAACAACTCTATTGAGCTGTACCACGCCTTGACCGGCGGGCATAAAAAAATGGATGAGCATGCTCATCCATTTTTTGTGCTGCCGACTACCCGACGCGGTATCAGTGCGAGCGGATCATGGTCCCGAAGGCCTGCTCGGTCAGCACTTCCAGCAGCAGCGAGTGTTCGATGCGACCGTCGATGATGTGCACCGTGTTCACGCCCGACTTGGCCGCATCCAGGGCCGAGGAAATCTTGGGCAGCATGCCGCCGGAAATGGTACCGTCGGCAAACATCTCGTCGATCTCGCGGGCCGACAGGTCGGTCAGCAGATTGCCGGCCTTGTCCTGGACACCGGCGATGTTGGTCATCATGATCAGCTTTTCGGCGTGCAGGATCTCGGCGATCTTGCCGGCCACCACGTCGGCATTGATGTTGTAGGCCTGGCCGTCGTCACCGAAACCGATGGGCGAAATGATGGGAATGAAGGCATCGTCCTGCAGCGCCTTGACCACCGCCGGGTTGATCGCCTCGATCTCGCCCACGTAGCCGATGTCCAGGAACTGGCCCGGATGCTCCTTGTCCGGCATCTGCATCTTGCGCGCGCGGATCAGGCCGCCGTCCTTGCCGGTCAGGCCCACCGCCTGGCCACCATAGTGATTGATCAGCATCACGATGTCCTGCTGCACTTCGCCGCCCAGCACCCATTCCACCACTTCCATGGTCTCTTCGTCGGTGATGCGCATGCCCTGCACGAAGGTCCCCTGCTTGCCGATCTTCTTGAGTGCCGCATCGATCTGCGGGCCGCCACCGTGGACCACCACCGGGTTCATGCCGACCAGCTTCAACAGGATCACGTCACGGGCGAAGCCGTGCTTGAGGCTTTCCTCGGTCATCGCATTGCCACCGTACTTGACCACGATGGTCTTGCCGTGGAATTTACGGATATACGGCAGCGCCTCGGCCAGGATTTCGGCTTTGATCTGGGGGGCTACGTTGGTCAGGTCGGTGGTCATGGCAATGTCCTGTCGATGCGATGAGGGATGGGTGACGGGTAAAGGTTAGGGACGGGATTTTACATGGAAAGCCGCCCGGCTTCGCAGCGCAACATGCGGCGTGTCCGATCCAGACAACGCCGCCGCCTTCAGGCGCTGCAGCCGCGGATTTCCTGGTCCGGGAAAGCGCTCTTGATGTTGTCCAGGGCGCTGCGCGCCTCCGGTGTCAGATCACGCAACTGGAAGACCTGCTTGCCGGCCCCGGAGCGGCGCGCAATGATGCGGGCGCTGCGCACCCCGCGCGAGATCAGCTGGCTGACATAGGCCTTGGCCGCCTCCTCGGTGCGGAAGATGCCCAGCGAAACGCCCGAGCGCAATGCCGGGTTGGGGAAACTGTCAGGAATGACGTAGAAGTCGCCGATGCCCAGGCGACGCAGCTCGGCGATACGCCGGTCGGCTCCCTCTCGGCCATCCTGCGGGGGGATGTAGACCATGTGGCTGGTCACATCCTGGGTCAGCTTCTGGACCACCTTGTCACCCAGGTTGAGACTGGCAAGCTGGGCCGAGAAGCGACGGGCATCGGCAGCCGTGAAGTTGCCGACCTCGGTGCAGGAAGGGGTAACGGCAGCGACCTGAGGCGCCGTCGTG
>NZ_AEEC02000043.1 GCF_000300975.2 Herbaspirillum frisingense GSF30
CCTTGCGCTGTTTGCATCGCTGCGAATCGTTTTGTTCGTCAGCAGCAGAGAAACGAGATTATGTAGCAGTTAGTTCATCGCGTCAACTACTTTTTTGCGATTCGTTTTAAATTTTTTCGTCTTCGCTTTTGCTACCGCTCGACTACTTCCATCTAAAACGCCTTTCGAACTGCTTCACTACTCACCTGCCTCGCCCACCTTCGTCGCTCTGTTTTTCAACTTCGCTTCGTGTGTCGCGTCAGCAGGGGGCGAACTATAGCAACGCCCTCCACACCACGCAAGCACTTTTTGAAAAATATTCGGAAATAATTTAGCCAAGCCGGGAACCCAGCATGGTCGATGCCACGCAAACCCTTGCCCGGCATAGCTTTGAGCTCAAAATCTGGAAACAGAAACCCTACAAACAAAAATGGCCGCCCTGGCGGGCGGCCATTTTTCATCTTATCTATTCAGGCATTCTTGAAGACTGCCGGCCGCTTTTCCAGGAAGGCTTTCATGCCCTCCTTCTGGTCTTCCGTCGCAAAGCAACTATAGAAGAGTGCGCGTTCATACCGGATGCCGTCGGCCAGGCTGCTCTCAAAGGCCCGGTTGACGGAATCCTTCACCATCATCGCTACCTGACGCGGCATTTCGGTAATGGCCACTGCCGCCGCCATCGCCTCCTCCATCAGCTTGTCTGCGGGAACAATGCGCGACACCAATCCGGCGCGCTCGGCTTCCTGCGCATCCATCATGCGCGCCGTCAGCGCCATGTCCATGGCCTTGGCCTTGGAAACGGCACGTGGCAGACGCTGCGTGCCGCCGGCACCGGGAATGATGCCCAGCTTGATTTCCGGCTGGCCGAACTTGGCGTTGTCAGCGGCAATGATGAAATCGCACATCATCGCCAGCTCACAGCCGCCACCGAGCGCGTAGCCGGCCACCGCCGCAATGACCGGCTTGCGGATGCGACGCACGGTTTCCCAGTTACGGGTAATGAATTCCCCGTTGAAGACGTCCATATAGTCATAGCCCGCCATCACGCTGATATCGGCGCCGGCGGCAAATGCCTTCTCGCTGCCGGTGACGATGACGCATCCGATCTCATCCTGGGCATCGAATGCCAGCAGGGCCTCGCCCAATTCGATCATCAGCGCATCGCTCAGTGCGTTGAGCGCCTTGGGGCGGTTCAGGCGGATCAGGCCAACCTGGCCGTGCGTCTCGACCAGGATGTTTTCGTAGCTCATGTAGGTCTCCTTCTTATGGTTGAATCGGGGAACCGCCCGGACGTGGCACAAACCCGGTACGGCGATGTGCAAGAATAAGCCAAAAATAATGAGGAAGTCCGACCTGGCGCAATGACTGCCGATAATTTCATGCGAGCAAGGCGGCACCAGACTATATTGGAGTCATCTAACCAACGTCACGCGTGAACCCAACTTCATCGACAAGGAGGCCTCCATGTTCAAGACCATACTCGTACCCACCGACGGCTCCGAACGTTCGGACAAGGCCATCGCCACCGCCGTGGATTACGCCAGGCATTGCGGCGCCCGTCTCATCGGTATCTCGGTCGCAGAACCGTATCCGTTCTCTCCACTGGCAGAAAGCTCGATGGCCATCGATCCCGCCCTCTATGAGGAAAACGTCAAGACCCTGGCCAACCAGCACATCAAGAAAATCTCGGATGCCGCCGCTGCAGCCGGCGTGCCATGCCAGACCGAGATCGTCATGTCCTTCAACCCGGATGAGGAAATCATCAAGGCCGCCCAGCTTCATGGCTGCGACGCCATCTTCATGGCATCGCACGGTCGCAGCGGACTCTCGCGCATGTTCCTCGGCAGCAAGACCCAGAAGGTACTGGCCCACTCCACCATTCCGGTGCTGGTACTGCGCTGACCGGCCCCTTCAAAGGAAAAAGCCTGGTCCATCTCCGGACCAGGCTTTTTTATTGCCGCGAGGAAATCTGGCGTTCAATTACCACCAGGCGGATTCATCCCCTTAGGCAGCAGCACCCACATCATCCCGCGCTGCTTCATCGAGCCGGCGCGGTCCTCGGCTTCGTCGCCAAAGCCCCAGAAGTAGTCTGCACGCACCACCCCGCGAATGGCACCGCCGGTATCCTGTGCCACCACCAGGCGCTGCAGCGGCCTATCGCTATTGGGAAGGGTGGTCGCCAGGAAGACCGGGGCACCCAACGGGACATGCTGCGGATCGATAGCGATCGAGCGCTGCGGTGTCAGCGGGATACCCTGGGCGCCCTTCGGCCCCTTGGACGGATCGGGCAGCTTTTCCTCCTTGAAGAAGACATAGCTGGGATTGGCGTTGAGCAACTCTTCCTTGCGCGCCGGATTGGCCTGAACCCAGGCCTTGATGTTCTGGGCCGACGCCTGGGACAGCTCCATCTCTCCCTTGTCCACCAGATAGCGGCCTATGGATTTATAAGGGCGGCCATTCTGGTCGGCGTAGGCCAGGCGAATGGTCTCGCGTGACTCCGGCAGATAGACCCGTCCGGAACCTTGTACCTGCAGGAAGAAGGCCTCCACCGGATCATCCACCCACACGATCTCCTTGCCAGCCAGATTATTGCCCTGCATCAACTCGGCGCGGGTGGGATAGGGCACTACCGTGCGCCCCACCACCTTGCCGCGCAGGCGCAGGTTCTTCAATTCCGGATATACGCTGGCCATGTCGATGGTCAGCAAGTCATCCGGCGCCTGATACAGCGGCGTCTGGTAAGGCCCGGCACGACGGCGCGAACCGCGCAGCAGCGGCTCGTAATAGCCAGTGACCAGACCGGTATCGGTACCGTCGGGGTTGAACAGCTGGTAAGGCGTGAAATAGGTCTCGAAATACTGGCGCAGGAAGCCCAGGTCGCCGGCATTGACCTGTTGGGCTGCACCACAGGCGGCGCGCCACTCCGGCTTGCGGATCAGCACCGAGCAGGAAGACTGCAAGGCCGGCCAGGCCTCGCGCAGGTCATCATTACCCCATCCCGGCAGCTGCGAGAAAGTGGTGGCGCGCATGGCCGGCCCCGGCTGGACGGTCGGCTTGGCCGGCGGCTGGCCCACCGGCGGCGTGGTCAGCGGCGTGGTCTGGCAGGCCGCCAGCAGGACGGCGACCGAGACTGCCAATGCGGGTACACTGAGGCGCCTGAGCGAGGCCAGGCTGAAGGAACGATTCAAACGATTCAATGACATCGGAGACAAATTCATGTTGTGGTTGATCCTGGAGGCCTGCGCCGCCTTCTTTCTGCTGGTCTTCATCGTCTGGTGGACCATGTTCTCGGGCCGCAAGGAAAAGAACGGCAGGCCAGTCACCCGGCAACAGCAGGCGCAGCAGCAGGCACGAGAGCAGACAGACAGCGACCAGCGCTGAAAAATCCGCTGGTCACCTCCAAAACCTTCATTTCAATGCAGCGTGCGCGGAAGGGAAAGGACGAACTCGGGAATCCGGGCGTCGAACTGTTCGCCATCCTCGGCCACGCAGAAGTATTCGCCGTGCATGCTGCCCTGCGGCGTCTTGAGCGAGGTACCGCTGGTGTATTCGAACTGTTCGCCCGGTTGCAGGAAGGGCTGATGGCCTACCACACCCAGCCCGCGCACTTCCTCGACGTGGTTGTTGGCATCGGTGATCACCCAGTGGCGCGAGATCAGCTGGGCCGGCACGGTGCCGGTGTTGGCGATGGTGATCGCATAGGCGAACACGTAGTGCGAACGCGATGGATCGGATTGTTCCTCCAGGTACTGGGTCTTGACCGTCACCGTGAACTCGTACGCTGCCATGGGATTTTTCCTGTGTTGTCGTTATGTCGGGCCGCGCATGAAGAAAACTCGCAGCGACCATCCCCGATTGCACACGAATTCGTCACGCAGCGCAAGCCGCAACGTTCCGTCAGCGCGTCAGCGCCCGGCGACAGGGTAAAATAGCAGCTTTGCCGCCTCCGTGCCGAGCGCCGGGGCCGCCGTCGATTCAGCCATCCTTTCTTTACAGCCATGCCGACCTATCGTATCGCCCCCAGCATCCTGTCCGCCGATTTCGCCCGTCTGGGTGAAGAAGTGCGCAATGTCGTCGCCGCCGGCGCCGATTTCATCCACTTCGACGTGATGGACAACCATTACGTGCCCAACCTGACCATCGGCCCGCTGGTGTGCGAAGCGATCCGCCCGCATGTACAGGTCCCCATCGACGTGCACCTGATGGTAAAGCCCGTGGACCGCATCATCCCCGACTTCGCCAAGGCCGGCGCCAACCTGATCACCTTCCACCCGGAAGCCTCCGAGCACATCGACCGCTCGCTGCAACTGATCCGCGACAACGGCTGCAAGGCCGGCCTGGTGTTCAACCCCGGCACGCCGTTGCACTATCTGGATCACGTCATGGACAAGCTGGACATGGTCCTGATCATGTCGGTGAACCCCGGTTTCGGCGGCCAGTCCTTCATTCCTGAAGCACTGAAGAAGATCGCCGAAGTGCGCCGCCGCATCGATGAATCCGGCCGCGACATCCTGCTGGAAGTCGATGGCGGCATCAAGGTCGAGAACATCGCCGCCGCCGCCCGTGCCGGCGCCGACACTTTCGTGGCCGGCTCCGCCATCTTCGGCAAGCCCGACTACAAGGCCGTGATCGACGCCATGCGCGCCGAACTGGCGCAGGTCTGAGCCCGCCCCTTCTGCCTTTGTCCCAACCCGCCACCCATTGACGAACCGACCACGAGGTTTCCCGCGCACATGAGCAAGCTGACCAACATCAAAGCCGCCATCATCGACCTCGACGGCACCATGCTGGACACCGCAGCCGACTTCCATGTCGCAGTCAACCGCATGCGTGCGGAGTTGGGCCTGACGCCCCTGTCGCAGGAAACCATCGTCAACTTCGTCGGCAAGGGAACGGAAAACCTGATCCGCCGGGTACTGGCCGTGGACTATGCCGAAGACGAAGCGGCGCAATACTTCCAGCAGGCACTGGATGCCTATAGCGAGCACTACCTGGCCATCAACGGTGACTACTCCTCGCTCTACCCGGGCGTGCTCGAAGGCCTGCAGGCCATGCGCGAGAAAGGCCTGCGCCTGGCCTGCGTGACCAACAAGCCGCTGGCATTCGCCGTGCCGCTGCTGGAAAAGAAGGGCCTCTCCGGCTTCTTCGAGATCGTCTATGGTGGCGACTCCTTCCCCCGCAAGAAGCCGGACCCCATGCCGCTGTTGCAGGTGTGCGAGGATTTCGACCTGGCCCCGGCCCAGGTGGTCGCCATCGGCGACTCCAGCAATGACGCCCAGGCCGCCCGTGCAGCGGGATGCCGTGTCCTGAATGTTCCGTATGGATACAACCACGGTGAATCTATACACGACGTCGATTCGGATGGTATAGTTTCGACGCTTGTAGAAGCAGCGCAGCAAATCTCGGTGGATTGACACCCTGTCAGCCACCGGTCGATAGACCAAAGATCGAACCGCGACCTCACATCCATGTTTCGCAACAACAAACGTACCGCACAAACTACAGCCGCCCCTGAGGCCTGGCTGTGGCGACGCTGGCAATTCCAGGCTCAGTGATTGACGCCTGGACCTGGCCGCACCTGCGCGCCGGGTCGTTTGTTGTAGTACCGCATCCCCTGCATTTCCCGCAATTCAAACAACGACACCGCTGACGAGAGTCCGCACCTGTCCACGTGCTTCGTGTGCATCGCGCTCATTGCGCCTGCGCGCCGCCCGGTGGCCAGCGCTGCGTACCCTACAATGGCGGTCTGGAGTGAAACATGACCGAACTCGAATTCAAATCGCTGGCCACCGAAGGCTACAACCGCATCCCCCTGATCGCCGAAGCCTTCGCCGACCTGGAAACCCCGCTGACGCTCTATCTCAAGCTGGCCCAGAGCCACAACACCGGCAAGAACACCTTCCTGCTGGAGTCGGTGGTCGGTGGCGAGCGCTTCGGCCGCTATTCCTTCATCGGCCTGCCCGCCTCCACCAAGATCCGCTGCAGCGGCAAGCAGATCGAGGTCCTGAAGAATGACGTCGTCATCGAAACCGCCGAAGGCAATGCGCTGGAGTTCATTGCCGAATACCAGTCCCGCTTCAAGGTCGCCATCCGCCCCGGCATGCCGCGCTTCTGCGGCGGCCTGGCCGGCTACTTCGGCTACGACGCGGTGCGCTACATCGAAAAGCGCCTGGAAGACAGCGCCCCGCCCGATACCCTGGGCCTGCCCGACATCCAGCTGCTGCTGACCGAAGAACTTGCCGTCATCGACAACCTCTCCGGCAAGCTCTACCTGATCGTCTACGCCGATCCTACCCAACCGGAAGCCTTCTCCCGCGGGCGCCAACGCCTGCGGGACCTGCGCGCCATGCTGCGCCGCCCTGCCGATGCGCCGGTCACCACCGGCTCCGTGCGCACCGAGACCATCCGCGAATTCCCCAAGGATGAATATCTCAAGGCCGTGGCCCGTGCCAAGGAATACGTGATGGCCGGCGACCTGATGCAGGTGCAGATCGGCCAGCGCCTGAAGAAGTCCTATGTGGATTCGCCGCTGATGCTGTACCGGGCGCTGCGTTCGCTGAACCCCTCGCCCTACATGTACTTCTACAACTTCGGCGACATGCAGATCGTCGGCGCATCGCCGGAAATCCTGGTGCGCAACGAATCCATCGGCGAAGGCCAGAAGAAGATCACCATCCGCCCCCTGGCCGGCACCCGACCGCGCGGCTCCACCATTGAGCGCGACGAACAGCTGGCCCGCGAACTGCTGGCTGACCCCAAGGAAATCGCCGAGCACGTCATGCTGATCGACCTGGCCCGCAACGACATCGGCCGCATCGCCACCACTGGCAGCGTCAAGGTCACGGACCAGATGGTCATCGAAAAATACTCCCACGTGCAGCACATCGTCTCCAACGTCGAAGGCATCCTCAAGCCCGGCATGTCCAACCTGGATGTGTTGAAGGCCACCTTCCCCGCCGGCACCCTGTCGGGCGCGCCCAAGGTACGGGCCATGGAAATCATCGACGAGCTCGAACCCAGCAAGCGCGGCATCTACGGCGGCGCCTGCGGCTATCTCTCCTTCGGTGGCGAGATGGACGTGGCCATTGCGATTCGCACCGGCGTCATCAAGGATGGCACGCTGTACGTGCAAGCCGCCGCCGGCATCGTGGCCGACTCGGTGCCGGAAATGGAATGGGAAGAAACCGAAAACAAGGCGCGTGCTGTGCTGCGCGCCGCTGAACAAGTGCAAGATGGCCTGGATGGAGAAATCTAAATGCTGCTGATGATCGACAACTACGACTCCTTCACCTACAACCTGGTGCAATACTTCGGCGAACTCGGCGAGGAGGTGCTGACCATCCGCAATGACGAGATCACGCTGGATGACATCAAGAAGCTCAATCCCGAGCGCATCTGCCTCTCCCCCGGCCCTTGCAGCCCCAAGGAGGCCGGTATCTGCGTAGACCTGTTGAAGGAGTTCTCGGGCAAGCTGCCCATCCTGGGTGTCTGCCTCGGCCACCAGGCAATCGGCGAAGCCTTCGGCGGCAACATCATGCGCGCCAAGCAGGTCATGCATGGCAAGACATCGAAAATCGCCCATACCGGCGTGGGTGTCTTCAAGGACCTGCCCTCGCCCTACACCGTGATCCGCTACCACTCGCTGGCCATCGAACGCGCCACGCTGCCGGACTGCCTGGAAGTGACCGCCTGGACTGATGACGGCGAGATCATGGGCGTGCGCCACAAGCAGTTCGAACTGCAAGGCGTGCAATTCCACCCCGAGTCCATCCTTTCCGAGCACGGCCACGCCCTGCTCAAGAACTTCCTGACCGGCAGCGCCCACGGCTGAGGCCGCGCCGGGACCACAACACCAAAAAGAGACCAGACATGCCTATCACCCCGCAAGAAGCGCTGTTGCGCTGTATCGAACACCGCGAAATCTTCCACGACGAAATGCTGACCCTGTTCCGCCAGATCATGGGCGGCGAGATGTCGCCGGTCATGATCGCCGCCCTCACCATGGGCCTGCGCGTGAAGAAGGAAAGCATCGGCGAGATCGCCGCCGCCGCGCAGGTCATGCGCGAATTCGCCACCAAGGTGCCGATGGCCGACACCACCGGCCTGCTGGACATCGTCGGCACCGGTGGCGACGGCGCCCACACCTTCAACATTTCCACCGCCTCCATGTTCGTGGCTGCCGCTGCCGGTGCGCGCGTGGCCAAGCACGGCGGGCGTAGCGTGTCCTCCTCCTCGGGCAGCGCCGACGTGCTCGAAGCCCTGGGCGCGGACATCAACCTGCAACCGGAACAGGTGGCGCAATCGATCGCCCAGAGCGGCATCGGCTTCATGTTCGCCCCCAATCACCACGCCGCCATGAAGCACGCCGCCCCGGTGCGCAAGGAGCTGGGTGTACGCACCATCTTCAATATCCTCGGGCCGCTGACCAATCCGGCCGGCGCCCCCAATATCCTGATGGGCGTGTTCCATGCCGACCTGGTCGGCATCCAGGTACGCGTACTGCAACGCCTGGGCGCGCAACACGCCATCGTGGTCTGGGGTCGCGACAACCTGGACGAAGTCACCCTGGGCGGCGCCACCATGGTGGGCGAGCTGGTCAATGGCGAGATCCGCGAATATGAAATCCACCCGGAAGACTACGGTCTGTCCATGTTCGCCAGCCGCAACCTGCAGGTGGCAAACTCGACCGAGTCCAAGGAGAAGATCTTCGAAGCCCTGCGCGGGGAACCCGGTCCGGTGCACGACATCGTATTGATCAATGCCGCCACCGCCCTGTATGCAGCCGGCGTGGTCCCCTCGATTGCCGATGGCCTGGCCACCGCGCGCGCCACCATCGCCTCCGGCGCCGCCCGCGCCAAGCTGGACCAGTTCGTGCAAGTCACGCGCCAGCTTGGCGGCAAACACTAATCCGACAAGGAAGCCCATGTCCGACATCCTCAACAAGATCCTCGACGTCAAGGCCGAGGAAATCCGCATCGCGCAAAAGCAGCGCGACCTGGCCAGCCTGCGCCGCGACGTCGAAACCGACAGCGAACTGCGCTCCGAACTGCGCAACTTCGAGACCAGCCTGCGCGACAAGATCGCCAACGGCCAGGCCGGCGTGATTGCCGAGGTGAAGAAGGCCTCCCCCTCCAAGGGCGTGATCCGCCCCGACTTCAAGCCGGCCGAGATCGCCGTCAGCTACGCCACCCACGGTGCGGCCTGCCTGTCGGTCCTGACCGACGAGCAGTTCTTCCAGGGGTCGCCCGACTATCTCAAGCAGGCCCGCGCCGCCTGCGCGCTGCCGGTCCTGCGCAAGGATTTCATGGTCGATCACTACCAGATCTACCAGGCTCGCTCCTGGGGGGCCGATGCCATCCTGCTGATCGTGGCCGCCCTGGACCACGGCCTGATGGCCGACATGGAAGCCTGCGCCCACGAACTGGGCATGAGCGTGCTGGTGGAAGTGCATGACAGCGCCGAGCTGGATGCGGCACTCAAGCTAAAGACGCGCCTGTTCGGCATCAACAACCGCAACCTGCGTACCTTCGAGACCACGCTGGACACTACGCTGGGCCTGCTGCCGCGCATCCCGCCGGAAAAGCTGGTGGTCACCGAATCGGCCATCGCCACCCCGGACGACGTCAAGCGCATGCGCGACGCCGACGTCCACGCCTTCCTGGTCGGCGAAGCCTTCATGCGGGCGCCCGAACCGGGCGTCGAGCTGGCACGACTGTTCGCCTGAACTGATCTTCGCGTGCAGCAAAAAACCTCGCCCGGTGCAAACCGGTGCGAGGTTTTTTTTGCTCCCGGGAGGACGCAGATCAGGCTGCGAAACCGCCGTCGATGGTCAGGTTGGCACCGGTGATGTAACCCGATTCCGGACCGGCGAGATAGGCCACTAAGCTGGCGATTTCCTCGGCCTTGCCGTAGCGCGGCAGGGCCATCAGGCCGGTCAGGGCGGCAGCGAAGTCACCGCTGGCCGGGTTCATGTCGGTATCGACCGGACCGGGCTGCACGTTGTTGACGGTGATGCCACGCGGACCCAGGTCGCGTGCCAGGCCCTTGGTCAATCCCACCAGGGCCGACTTGCTCATCGCATACACGGCGCCGCCGGCGAAGGGGATGCGCTCGGCATTGGTGCTGCCGATGCTGATGACGCGACCGCCGTCGCCCATGTAGCGGGCGGCTTCCTGGGTGGCGACGAAGACGCTGCGCACGTTCACGGCGAGGGTGCGGTCCAGATCTTCCAGCTTGAATTCATCGATCGGGCCCATGGCCAGCACACCGGCATTGTTCACCAGGATATCGAGACGACCGAAGGTTTCTGCAGCCAGGCGAATGGCTTGCTGCAGGGCGGTCGCGTCCGAGCTGTCGGCCTGGATGGCCAGGGCGCGGCCACCGGCGGCTTCCACGCTGCTGACCAGGGCCTGTGCCTTGTCCGGCGAGCTGACGTAGGTGAAGGCCACGGTGGCGCCTTCGGCGGCCAGACGCTGCACGATGGCTGCGCCGATGCCGCGCGAACCGCCCTGGACGAAGGCAACCTTGGAAACCAGGGTGTTGTGGGAAGTGGTGGTGATTTGCTTGGTCATGATCTTGCTCCTTGGATAGATGCGTAAGTGATTGCGTGGGTTGAACCCGTTGGCGCGTTTCTGTTTGCGTCTGGGTTGAAGCAAGTATCGGCGTTTGATTATGTTGCGACTAGCCGGCAATCACTATCTTCTTTTTAAACCAATGGTTTAGAATCAGCCCATGGAAACCATGACCAGCATCGAATGCTTCGTCGCTGCGGCCAATGCCGGCAGCTTTTCGGCGGCGGCGCGCCAGCTAGGCCTGACCTCGGCCGCGGTCGGCAAGAACGTGGCCCGGCTGGAGTCTTCATTGGGGGTGCGCCTGTTCCACCGCAGCACCCGCAAGCTGTCGCTGACCGAGGCGGGCGAGCGCTTCCTGCAGGAGGTGGCCGGCGGCCTGCAGGCCATCCGCAGCGCCGTGGCCAACCTGGCCAGCGCCGGCGGGCAGCCGGCCGGCACGCTCAAGGTCAGCATGGGAACGGGGTTCGGGCGCCAGTACATCCTGCCCTTGCTGGGGGAATTCCTGGGCCGCTATCCGGGCATCCAGCCGGACTGGCATTTCGAGAATCGCCCGGTGGATCTGATCACGGAAGGATTCGATGCCGCCATTGCCGGCGGTACCGAACTCTCGCCCGGGGTGGTGGCGCGCGAACTGGCGCCGGCACACCGGGTATTGCTGGCTTCGCCGGCCTATCTGGAAGCGCACCCGGCGCTGCACTCGCCGGCCGATCTGGCCGACCATGCCGGCGTGCTGATCCGCTCGCCGCAGACCGGGCGCATCCGCCCGTTCTCGCTACGCGACCGCCATGGCCAACAGGCGCCGGTGACCTTGCAACAGCGGATGACCATGAGCGACGCCAACGCCGCCTGCGAGGTGGCCGAGGCCGGACTGGGCATCACACTGGTCTCGATGCCACATGCCCTGATCTATCTGGATCGCGGCACCCTGGTGCGGGTATTGCCGGACTGGTACGTCGACACCGGCATGCTGTCGCTGTATTTCACGGCGGCACGGCTGTTGCCGGCCAAGACCCGGGTCTTCGTCGATTTCGTGGTGGAACATTTCCGCCAGCAGCGGCTGGCGCAGCGCTTCAACGCACTGGGCTGAAGAACGTCCTCACGCCTTGCCCTGCCGGGTGGCGCGCATGCCGCCGCCGATATTGCTGCCGGCATCGTGCGACAGGCCACGGTAGCCGATCACCGAGACCAGCGTCACCAGGCCGGCCATCGCGAAGGCCCACTGGAAGTCGCCCAGCGTAAAGTGGGCGCCGCTGGCGTCCACCTCTTCCCCGCGCAGATAGGCCGCCACGCGCAAGGCCAGCGCGCCAAAGGCGATGCCCATGCCGATGGTCATCTGCTGCGCCACGCTCCAGAGCGTGCTGGCGGAAGATTTGCGGGCATCGCTGATGTCGGCATAGGCCAGCGTGGCGAGCGTGGAAAACTGCATCGAGCGCGACAGGCCGTAACAGAAGATCACCCCCAGGATCACCGGCAAGGGCGTGCCCGGCGTGAGCAGGCCGCAGGCAATGATGAGACAGCCGGCGATGGCCGCATTGTTCAGCGCCACGCTGCGGAAACCAAAGCGCTGCAGGATGCGCGTGGTGAATGCCTTCATGCCCAGGTTGCCCAGGGCGGTCGCCAGCAGCAACAGCCCCGACTGGAACGCCGTGAGACCGAACCCGATCTGGAACATCAAGGGCATCAGGTAAGGCACTGCATCCACACCGATGCGCGTGAGCGAACCGGTCAGCACGGTCACCGAATAGGTCGGAATGCGCAGATTGGAAAAGTCCAGCAGCGGATGTTCGATGCGCTGCATGTGCCACCAGGCGCACCCGCCCAGCACCACCCCCAGAGCCACGAAGCCCAGCGCCACCTTGATGTTGGATTCCATGTGGCTGGCGATCTCGGTGCCATACAGCAGCGAGGTCAGCGCCGCGCCAGAGAGCAGGAAGCCAATCAGGTCCAGCGGACGCCGGCTGTGGCCATGCTCGTTGCGCACCACCGTCATCACCGCGATGAAAGCGGCGATACCGAACGGCACATTCATCAGGAAGATCCAGTGCCACGAGGCATAGGTGGTGATAAAGCCACCGATGGATGGCCCCACCACCGGCGCCACGATGGCCGGCCAGGTGATGGTGGCGATGGCCTTCATCAACCGCTCCTTGCCGGTGCTGCGTACCACGATCATGCGCCCGACCGGCACCATCATGGCCCCGCCCAATCCCTGCAAAACCCGCGCCGCCGTGAATTGCCAGACATTCTCCGAATACCCGCACAGGATGGACGCCAGCGTGAAGATGACGATGGCCATGCCGAACACGGTACGCGACCCGAAGCGGTCGGCCACCCAGCCACTGATGGGAATGAACACCGCCAGCGTGAGCATATAGGCGGTCATGCCCAGGCTCAGTTCGTTGGGACCGACACCGAAGGACTGGGCCATCTGCGGCAATGCCGTGGCGATGATGGTGGTGTCCAGATACTCCATGAAGAAGGTCGCCGCCACGATGTAGGGCAACATGCGCACGCGCGCGTCCGGCAAGCTGTTGTCGTTGGTTCCCACGTCCTCTATCCCTGTCTGCTGGTCCGACATGCGAAACGCCGGCATGTGCCGGCGCTTCTTTTAAAAATTATTTATATCATTTACAAAACCGGCCCTGCATCAATAGAACCTCAGCACATGCATCAGTACCTGGATCACGATGATGCCGCCGATCAGCCCGCCGCCAAAATAGACGATCACCCCGAGCAACATGTTGGTGCGACGCTGCTCGGCCAGGAGCTTGCGCATCAGTTCGGTATTCTGCGGCTGGCCTTCGCCGTTGGTGTAGCGGGTCAGCGCCTGGTGTGCCAGACGCGGCAGCTCGGGCAGCAGACGGCTGTAGCGCGGCACCTCGACCTTCAATTGCTCGACGAAACCACGCCAGCCGATCTGCTCGCTCATCCAGCGTTCCAGATAGGGCTTGGCAGTCTTCCACAAGTCCAGGTCGGGATCGAGCTGGCGGCCCAGGCCTTCGACGTTGAGCAGGGTCTTCTGCAGCAGCACCAGTTGCGGCTGCACCTCGACATTGAAACGGCGCGAGGTCTGGAACAGGCGCAGCAGCACCTGGCCGAAGGAGATGTCCTTCAGCGGGCGATCGAAGATGGGTTCGCAGCAGGCGCGCACGGCCGCTTCCAGTTCATCGACGCGGGTATCCTTGGGCGCCCAGCCGGATTCGATGTGGGCCTCGGCCACGCGCTTGTAGTCGCGACGGAAGAAGGCCAGGAAATTCTGCGACAGGTAATCCTTGTCGAAATCGTTGAGCGTGCCGACGATGCCGAAGTCCAGCGCGATGTAGCGACCGAAGGTTTCCGGCGCCACCGAGACCAGGATATTGCCGGGGTGCATGTCGGCATGGAAGAAGCCATCGCGGAATACCTGGGTGAAGAAGATCTCCACGCCGTCCCGCGACAACTTGGACAGGTCCACCCCTTCCGCACGCAGGCGCTCGGTCTGCGAGATGGGGATGCCATGCATGCGCTCCATCACGATCACCGAGGGCGAACAGTAATCCCAGTACATCTCCGGCACCATCAGCAGCGTGGATTCGGCAAAGTTGCGGCGCAGCTGGCTGGCGTTGGCGGCTTCGCGCATCAGGTCCAGTTCGTCGTGCAGGTACTTGTCGAACTCGCCCACGACTTCCTTGGCCTTGAGACGGCGGCCATCCGCCCACAGACGCTCCAGCCAGTCGGCGGCCACGTGCATGAGGCCGATGTCGTGGTCGATGATGTCGCGCATGCCGGGGCGCAGCACCTTGACCGCGACTTCCTTGCCATCCTTCAGGGTGGCGAAGTGGACCTGGGCAATCGAGGCCGAAGCCACCGGGGTGCGTTCGAAGCTGGCGAAGAGTTGGTCGGGATGGGCGCCCAGCGATTTCTCGATCTGCCTGACGGCCAGTTCGGATTCGAACGGCGGCACGCGGTCCTGCAGCAGCGTGAGTTCGTTGGCGATGTCGGGCGGCATCAGGTCGCGCCGGGTCGACAGCACCTGGCCGAACTTGATGAAGATGGGACCCAGGTCTTCCAGTGCGCGACGCAAGCGCTCGCCGCGTGGCGCGGACAGGTCGCGCCAGAAGAAGATGCGGTTGACGATGCGGGCGAAGCGCGGCGGCGCGAATTCGGAGGCGACGATTTCATCCAGGCCATAGAGAATGGCGACGCGGATGATCTTGAGCAGACGCATGGAACGCAGCAGCATTAGCGACGCTCCAGTTTCTCGATGCGCTTGGACAGACGTTCCAGGTCATCGCGCAGGCGCACGACGTCGGCAGAAAAGTCCTGCAGCTGGCGGGGGCGGATCAGCATCGGTTGTTCTTCCAGGAAATACTCGGCCAGGTTTTCGGTCAGCTTGCGCTGGGTGGTGCGGGCAGCCTCGAACAGGCCGCGCGCGCCGGAGACGATGCGGGTGGCGGCGACATCGCCGACCACGCGTGACAGGTCATCCTCGGCATCCCAGCGCAGCTTCTGGCTCAGTTGCGAAATGGCATTGGCAAAATCGGCATCGCCCTCCAGCTTGACGTAGGACACCGCGCGTTCGCGGTTGGCGGCGATCAGCGGCAGGTCCGACAGTTTCAGGCGGATGGTGACATTGGCCGGCGCGTCGGCGGGGACATCCTGCAGGTAGCCGTCACCGGCCACCTTCAGGCGCAACTGCATGACGCCGGTATCGATGCAGGCGACCTTGCCGGCATGGGTGATGAGGGTATTGCGCGCCCACGGCTCCTGCGCCAGCAGATGGTTGATCACCGCCGCAGCGGGTTTCATCGGGTCGAGGGCCAGGGTGGACGGGTCGGGCAGCACGGACATGGGTTCCAGAGACGGGTTGAGCCGGGGACAGCAATAAGAACGCGGAAGCGGCGAAGAATTCACCAATATTCAGCTCCGCAAAAACAAAACCGCCCGATCAAGCGGGCGGTCTCAAGTGTAACAGCTTGGCGCGCCGGCAAGGCTCACGCGCCGCGTGTTCCTTGATCCAGCGCCGCCCGGCTCGGCTACACCTGCTGGATACCGGCCAGCACCCAGCCGCCGCTGCCGTTGAGCGGCTTGGACAGGTTCCAGATTTCGGCGAAGGGCTCGGCCGAGGCGTCCGGAGCTTCCTTGATCAGCCCCTGGAAGCGCACGGTGGCGAGGTAATCGAAGGCCATGGTCTCGATGCCCAGCAGTTCTGCATCCAGCTGCACGACATCGGTGGCATTGGGCGCGGCACCGCGTTCGGTGAGCTGCATGCGCAGTTCGGCGAACATTTCGGGCGTGGTGAATTCACGGATGTCATTGGCATCGGCGCGATCCCAGGCGGCCTGCAAACGGATGAAGTAGGTCTTGGCATTGCGTACGAAACCGGCAGTGTCGAAGCCCGCAGGGATGCCCCAGTGCTGGATCTGCGCGGGTTGACCAGTGCCACCGTAGCCACCATGGCCGCTGCCTTGCAGCGCAGCCGGGGAACTGCCTGGGAAGGCTGGCGGCGGGTTGATATCACGCAGGCCGGAGCCGATTTCTGGTGTCGCACCGGCGGCGCTGCCGATGGGGCTCACGCCCGGCATCGGCGTGGCATAGGCCGGATTGCTGTTCTGCGCCTCGCGCCCACGGGCAAACATGCGGATCAGGAAGATCACTGCCGCGCACAGCAAGGCGATGGTCAACAGAGAACCCAGCATGCCACCCAGCGCACCGCCGATGCCGAAGTGCGACATCAGCGCACCCAGGCCGAAGCCCAGCAAGGCGCCGCCCAGCACGTTGCGCCAGGGGCTGACAGGCTTGGGCAGGGGAGCGCTTTGCGGCGTGGCAGCTGGCGTCGCGGGCCGATAAGGGGTGGCGGCAGGCTGACTGTAGGACGGCGAAGACGGTGCCGCCTGGCGCGAATAATTGGACGATTGCTTGCCGAAGGAACCACCGCCGCCCAGGCGCTTGGCCTCGGCCGGTGACGTGAGCAGGGCTAGCGAAGTCATCGCCAGCAGCAGTGCGAGCAGGAATTTTTTCATGGCTTACCTCTTGTGGATGTTGCCGTCAGTGCGGGATGCCGGAGCGCAAAGCAGATTGGCGATCCGACAGGGCCATTGTCACCCGGCAAAATTAAGCCAGCCTTAATGCCGGGCCACGCCAGGTCAGCCGCTGCCCGCCTGGCTTACATCTTGATGCCGGTATGCAGCGCGGCCACGCCGGCGGTCAGGTTGAAATACTGCACGCGCTCCAGACCGACCTGTTCCATCATCTGCTTCAGGGTTTCCTGGTCGGGATGCATGCGGATCGATTCGGCCAGGTAGCGATAGCTGTCGGCGTCGTTGGCGACCTTCTTGCCCAGCCACGGCAGGACCGAGAAGGAGTAGACGTCGTAGGGCTTCTTCAGCGGCTCCCAGACCTTGGAGAATTCCAGCACCAGCAGCTTGCCACCGGGTTTCAGCACACGGCGCATCTCGGCCAGGGCGGCATCCTTGTGGGTCATGTTGCGCAGGCCGAAGGCCACCGAAACGCGGTCGAAATAGTTGTCCGGGAAGGGTAGCTTCTCGGCATCGCACAGCATGGTGGGGGTGACGATGCCCTTGTCGAGCAGGCGGTCGCGGCCCACGCGCAGCATGGATTCGTTGATGTCGGTCAGCCAGACTTCGCCGCTGGGACCGGCCTGCTTGGCGAAGACCTTGGACAGGTCACCGGTGCCACCGGCAATATCAAGTACCTTGAAGCCGGGCCGGATACCGGCCTGGGCGATGGTGAAAGCCTTCCAGATGCGATGCAGGCCAGCCGACATGAAGTCGTTCATCACGTCGTACTTGGCGGCGACGGAGTGGAACACTTCCGCGACCTTGCGGACCTTCTCTTCTTCTTTGACGGTTTCGTAACCGAAATGGGTGGTGTTGGTCATGGCTAGGCCTGTAACGTTGAAGACGACATTATAAGAGACCGGCCATGCTGCGGTTTGCCCTGGATCAGCATGGCCTTGCAGTGTTCAGTGCGAGTGGCCGCAGCCGTGACCACCTGCAGCCTCGGCCTGATGGTCGCGCCCGCTCTCGCGGGTGAAGCCCGCCGCTTCCAGTTTCTGCAGATAGGTTTCCCACATCGCGGACTGGTCACGGCCGAGCTGGTAGAGATAGTCCCAGGTGAAGATACCGCTGGCATGGCCGTCCGAGAACAGCGGTTTGACGCCGTAGTTGCCGACCGGTTCGATGCCGTTGATCTCGACCTCGCGCTTGCCGGTCTGCAGCACTTCCTGGCCGGGACCATGGCCGCGTACTTCGGCCGAGGGGGAATACACGCGCATGAGCTCGAAGGGCAGCGAAAACATCACGCCATCATCGAACTCGACCTCCACCACGCGCGAGAGCTTGCGTACCTTGAAGGACACCGGAACCGGAGAAGTCTGGGCGCTCATAGGCTATCCCTTGTGAAATGTGTGAAATCGGTGAGAGGAGAAATGACGCTGGCAAGCTTGCAGCATCACCCATCCGCGACATCGGTGACATCAGCCGCACCCGGACGCGATTGATCACGCCCGGTGCGACAAAGCCAGCGCAATCAGGCCGTCAAACCCGCCGCATCCAGCTGCCGGCGCACGGCTTCACGCAGTTGCGGCAGCAAGGCGCGACGCGCGGCGAGGCTGGCGGCATCGGCCGGCCGGCGCGGCTCGGCCCATACCGGACTGGGGAAATGACGATCGTCGAGGAAGCGCGGGATCACATGCCAGTGCACGTGCGGGGTCATGTTGCCCAGCGTGGCCAGGTTGACCTTCTCGGGTTGCATGACTTCGCGCTGCGCCGCTTCCACCGCCCAGACGGCGTTGGCCATGCGCGTGCGCTGGGCTGGTGCCAGGTCGGTCATTTCCTTGACGTGGGTGTTGCAGATCACGCGGCAAAAGCCGGGGTAATCCGGCTCATCGACCAGCACCACCCGGAACTCCGGATGGCGCCACAGCACTTCGCCGCCGTCACCGGCGCACAGTTCGCATGCAGGGGTCTGGCTCATCATGGGCTCCCGTGCTTACACCAGGATGCGTTCGATGCCGCCATTGTTGGCGCGCTCGACGTATTCCGGCATCCAGTTCTCGCCCAGCAGGTGACGCGCCATCTCGACCACGATGTAGTCGGCAGTGGTGCCGGCATCCTCGTTGTAGCGCGACAGGCCCTGGAAGCAGGACGGGCAGGAGGTCAGGATCTTGACGTCGCCGGTGAAACCATCGGCGCGCACCTTGTCGCTGCCCTTCTTCATTTCCTCTTCCTTGCGGAAGCGGACCTGGGTCGAGACATCCGGACGCGACACGCCGAAGGTACCCGACTCGCCGCAGCAGCGGTCGTTCTTCTCGATCTTCTGCGCATCCACCGTGGTGATGAGCGAGTTGACCGTCTTCAGCGGATCCTGCAGCTTCATCGGGGTGTGGCAGGGATCGTGGTACATGTAGCGGGTACCGGTCACGCCTTCCAGCTTGACGCCCTTTTCCAGCAGGTATTCGTGGATGTCGATGATGCGGCAGCCGGGGAAGATCTTCTCGAATTCATAGCCCTGCAGCTGGTCGTAGCAGGTACCGCAAGAGACCACGACGGTCTTGATGTCGAGGTAGTTCAGCGTGTTGGCCATGCGATGGAACAGCACGCGGTTGTCGGTGATGATCTTCTCGCCCTTGGCGAAGTCGCCGGTACCGCGTTGCGGGTAACCGCAGCACAGGTAACCCGGCGGCAGCACCGTCTGCACGCCCACGTTCCACAGCATCGCCTGGGTGGCCAGGCCGACCTGCGAGAACAGGCGCTCCGAGCCGCAGCCGGGGAAGTAGAACACCGCCTCGGTATCGGCCGTGGTGGTCTTGGGATTGCGGATGATGGGGACGATCTTGTCGTCCTCGATATCCAGCAAGGCACGCGCGGTCTTCTTGGGCAGGTTGCCCGGCATCTTCTTGTTGATGAAGTGGATCACCTGTTCCTTGATCGGCGCCTTGCCGACCGTGGCCGCAGGTTTCTGGGTCTGCTTCTTGGCCAGCTTCTTCAACAGGTCATTGCCCAGGCGCTGCGCCTTGAAGCCCCACTGCGTCATCACCTTGCGGGTGGCGTTGATGGTGGCCGGGTCGGTGGCGTTCAGGAAGAACATGGCCGCATTGGTGCCGGCGTTGAAGGACTTCTTGCCCATCTTGCGCAGCAGGTTGCGCATGTTCATCGAAACGTCGCCGAAGTCGATATCGACCGGGCAAGGCGTGACGCACTTGTGGCAGACCGTGCAGTGGTCGGCCACGTCCTCGAACTCTTCCCAATGCTTGATGGAGACGCCGCGACGGGTCTGCTCTTCATAGAGGAAGGCTTCCACCAGCAGCGAGGTCGCCAGGATCTTGTTGCGCGGCGAGTACAGCAGATTGGCGCGCGGTACGTGGGTCGAGCAGACCGGCTTGCACTTGCCGCAGCGCAGGCAGTCCTTGACGCTGCTGGCAATGGCGCCGATATCGCTCTGCTGCATGATCAGCGATTCATGCCCCATCAGGCCGAAGGACGGCGTATAGGCATTGCGCAGGTCGGCTTCCATGCCGGGCAGGTCCAGCAGCTTGCCCTTGTTGAAGCGACCTTCCGGATCCACGCGCTTCTTGTAGTCACGGAACTCGCCGATCTCGTCCTCGGTCAGGAATTCCAGCTTGGTGATGCCGATGCCGTGCTCACCCGAGATGACGCCATCCAGCGAACGCGCCAGCTTCATGATGCGGGCCACGGCGACGTGGGCATCCTGCAGCATTTCGTAGTGGTCGGAATTGACCGGGATGTTGGTGTGCACGTTGCCATCACCCGCGTGCATGTGCAGCGCCACGAAGACCCGGCCACGCAGCACGCGCTTGTGGATGGCCTGGCATTCTTCCAGGATCAGCTTGAAGGCCGCACCCGAGAAGATCTGGCGCAGTTGCGCGCGCACTTCCTGCTTCCAGGAGATGCGCACGGTGCGGTCCTGCACCACGTGGAAGACGGCGGCGCCGGGCTGGTCGAGCAGGCGTTGCTCGAAGACCGGCAGCATCTTCTCCAGGCCCAGTGCGGCCAGTTCGGCCTTGGCCTCGGTCAGCGGCTTGTCCAGGTTGGCCAACAGATAGGACCAGCGTGCGTGGGTCTGCTCCAGCAGGGTTTCAGCCTGGTGGACGCGGTCTTCCAGCATTTCGGCGGCGGGGATGTCGTCACCCTCGGCGTCGTCGCTCTTGCCCAGCGGCAGGTTGCCCTTGACGAAGAAGCTGTCCAGTTCGGCCAGCAGTTGCAGCTTGTTCTTGATCGACAGTTCGATGTTGATGCGCTCGATGCCGTCGGTGTATTCGCCCATGCGGTTCAGCGGGATCACCACGTCTTCGTTGATCTTGAAGGCGTTGGTGTGCTTGGCGATGGCGGCGGTGCGCGAACGGTCCAGCCAGAATTTCTTGCGCGCTTCCGGGCTGACGGCGACAAAGCCCTCACCCACGCGGTTGTTGGCCATGCGGATCACTTCCGACGCCGCTGCGGCCACGGCGTTCTCGTCGTCACCGACGATGTCGCCGATCAGCACCATCTTGGGCAGCACGCCACGCTTGGACTTGGTGGCATAGCCGACCGCGCGCAGGTAGCGCTCGTCCAGGTGTTCCAGGCCGGCCAGGATGGCACCGCCACGCTTGGTCTCGGCATCCAGGTAATCCTTGATCTCGACGATCGAGGGAATCGCATCGCGCGCCTGGCCGAAGAATTCCAGGCAGACCGTGCGGGTCTGCTTGGGCATCTTGTGCAGGATCCAGCGGGCCGAGGTGATCAGGCCGTCGCAACCTTCCTTCTGCACGCCGGGCAGGCCCGAGAGGAACTTGTCGGTGACGTCCTTGCCCAGGCCTTCCTTGCGGAATTTCTTGCCGGAGATTTCCAGGATCTCGGTCTTGAAGACTTCGGTCTTCTGGCCCTTTTCGCCGGGGTGCGACCATTCCAGCTTGAAGCGCGCCACTTCGACGTCGTGGATCTTGCCCAGGTTGTGGTCCAGACGGGTCACTTCCAGCCAGTCACCTTGCGGATCGACCATGCGCCAGCTGGCCAGGTTGTCCAGGGCGGTGCCCCACAGCACGGCCTTCTTGCCGCCGGCATTCATGGCGACATTGCCGCCGATGCAGGAAGCCTCAGCCGAGGTCGGGTCCACCGCGAAGACGAAACCGGCCTTCTCAGCCGCATCCGAGACGCGCTTGGTGACCACGCCGGCACCCGAGTAGATGGTGGCGTAGGGCTTGTCCAGGCCGGGCAGGATTTCCATCTCGACCGCGCCCAGCTGTTCCAGCTTTTCGGTATTGATGACGGCCGACAGCGGCGTCAGCGGAATGGCGCCGCCGGTATAGCCGGTGCCGCCGCCACGCGGGATGATGGTCAGGCCCAGTTCGATGCAGGCCTTGACCAGGCCGGCCATCTCGTCTTCGGTGTCCGGGGTCAGCACCACGAAGGGGTACTCGACGCGCCAGTCGGTGGCGTCGGTGACGTGGGAGACGCGCGAGAGACCGTCGAACTTGATGTTGTCCTTGGCCGTATAACGACCCAGCACCTTGTTGGCGCGCTTGCGCAAATCATAGGTCTGGCGGAATTCCTCGGCGAAGTCGGCGATGGCCTTCTTGGCCGCCTTCAGCAAGGCTTCCACGCTGGCGCTGCGGCGCTGGGCCTCGGCGTCGCCGGCTTCGGCCAGATCGGTGGCCAGGCGGCGCTTGTCCACTTCGTTCAGGCGATGGTTGAGCGCCTCGATCAGCGCGGCGCGGCGCTTGGGATTGTCCAGCAGGTCATCCTGCAGGTAGGGATTGCGGCGGACCACCCAGATATCGCCCAGGACTTCATATAGCATGCGCGCCGAGCGACCGGTCTGGCGCTTGCCGCGCAGCTCGTCCAGCAGGGACCAGGACGCTTCGCCCAACAACCGGATCACGATCTCGCGATCTGAGAAGGAGGTGTAGTTGTAGGGGATTTCGCGCAAGCGCGGAGGCGTGGCGCCGTGCGGCGCGTCTGTAAGCAAGGCCTGGATCTGTGCGGGGGCGTTCATCTATGTATGAGGTCAATCTGCTGCCGGAGGAGCATTTTAGCCTATTGGCAAAACTCGCGACGGGATGGGCCGGTTTTGGGGAGCGACCGGACGACGTTTGCAGGGGCGGCCTGGCGGTGGAAAAGCAATAGCCAGGCTCAATTGAATTTATAAATACAATCAATTTCAGTAAATCAATTGAATAAATCTATACTTCGTTCAGACCTCAGGTGAACATTCCTGAACCAATACCAGCGAGGAGGCTCCCATGTTGCAAGCACTGATGACGGAATTCCTGGAAAACCTGGCCATTACCCTGGCCGACTATGCCCAATGCAAGGCGTGAGGAAGAGATCATGAACACAATGAACACCGCGACAACCTTCAGTGACACCGGCCTTTACCTGAAGCTCAAGACACGCCACCTGGCGGTACTGGGCGTGACAGCCACCTTCCTGGCCATCCGCGTGGTGGAAGGCCTGCTGCCTGCCTTGAGCGCCTGAGTTGACCGCGTGAGCGCTTGCTCCGGCCAGCCAGACGGCACCTTCGGGTGCCGTTTTCATTTGCGTGAGCGCTGGCCTATCGATCCAGGGCCCGGATCACGCCAGCCAGCTCCCCAGCTTGTGCCAGAAGCCGTCCGGCACATTCAACAGCAGCCAGGTCATCAGTACATAGCGGATGAACTTGCCGATGGCCATGTACACCACCGAGGGCCAGAACGGCAGGCGCAGCCAGCCGGCCAGGGTACAGATGGGGTCGCCGATGCCGGGCAGCCAGGCCAGCAGCATGGTCTTGGCGCCAAACCTCTCCAGCCAGTGGAACCAGCGCGAGGAACGCTCCTTGGCGAAGGCCTGCTTGGCGCCATAGCCCATCCAGTAGTCGACGATACCGCCCAGGGTATTGCCCAGCGTGGCCACCAGGATCACCGGCCAGAACATCTCCGGACTGGCCTTGATGACGGCGAACACCGCCGGTTCCGAGCCCAGCGGCAGCAGTGTGGCGGAGATGAAGCTGATCAGGAAGACCGACGTCAGGCCGACCGTGGGGATAGCGAGGATATTGAGCAGCCAGAGGACGGCGGATTCGATCATGCAGGCGGAGGGTAGATTGAAGGCTGGCCGCGGCCAGGGGGGAATATGTTGCGAAACTTGCCATCCATCAAGCCTGGTCGAATGGCGCAGCGTGCATTCTAGCTGGTGCCATCGGGGCTGAATTCAAGAACTGAAGAAAGATTCACCCCCACCCGGAACTTCTCCCCCGGCTTGCCGGTGCCCTGCCCTGCGCCGGTGGGCTCCTTTATAATGTCCAGTTCCCCTGGACCGGAGCGGCTACCGCTCTCCGCGCCCAGGAGGAATCCCGACCGGCTTACCGAGCCGCTTTTTCCCTTTGCCTGATTGCGATATGACCGCGCCTGAACCCGCTGCTGCTCGCCTGACCTCACTTCACTGAAGACCGACATGAGTAACGATTATCTGAAAAAAATCCTGACTGCCCGCGTCTATGACGTCGCCCAAGAAACCCCGCTGGAACTGGCGAACACGCTGTCGCAAAGGATTGATAATCGAATTTACTTCAAGCGCGAAGACATGCAGAGCGTGTTCAGCTTCAAGCTGCGCGGCGCCTACAACAAGATGGCCCACCTGACGCCGGCGCAACTCAAGCGCGGCGTCATCTGCGCCTCCGCCGGCAACCACGCCCAGGGCGTGGCGCTGTCGGCCGCCCGCCTGGGCTGCCGCGCCGTGATCGTGATGCCCACCACCACCCCGCAGGTCAAGATCGACGCCGTCAAGGCGCGCGGCGGCGAAGTGGTGCTCTTCGGCGACTCCTTCACGGACGCCTATGAACACGCGCTGACGCTGGAAAAGAAGCAGAAACTGACCTTCGTGCATCCCTTCGACGATCCGTATGTGATCGCCGGGCAGGGGACGGTGGGTATGGAAATCCTGCGCCAGCACCCGGACCCGATCCACGCCATCTTCGTGGCCATCGGCGGTGGCGGCCTGATCGCCGGTGTGGCCTCCTACGTCAAGGCAGTGCGCCCGGACATCAAGATCATCGGCGTGCAGACCACCGACTCCGACGCCATGGCCCGCAGCCTCAAGGCCGGTCGCCGCGTGGCCCTGCCGGACGTGGGCCTGTTCTCGGACGGTACGGCCGTCAAGCTGGTCGGTGAAGAAACCTTCCGCATCGCCAAGGAACTGGTGGACGAGATCATCATCGTCGATACCGATGCTGTCTGTACCGCCATCAAGGACATCTTCCAGGACACCCGCAGCATCGTGGAGCCGGCCGGTGCACTGGCCGTGGCCGGCGCCAAGGCCTACGTAGAGCGCGCGCGTGCCAGCAAGAAGCCGATCAAGGGCGAGTCGCTCATCACCATCGCCTGCGGCGCCAACATGAACTTCGACCGCCTGCGCTTCGTAGCCGAGATGGCCGATGCCGGCGAGGCCCGCGAAGCCGTCTTTGCCGTCACCATCCCGGAAGAGCGCGGCAGCTTCCGCCGCTTCTGCGAGACTGTCGGCCCGCGCAACGTGACCGAGTTCAACTACCGCATCAGCGATGACAAGGCGGCGCACGTCTTCGTCGGCATCCAGGTCTCGGCCGCCGACGAGGCCGGCAAGATCGCCCGCAACTTCGAGAAGGCCGGCTTCGGCGTGCTGGACCTGACCCACGATGAACTGGCCAAGGTCCACATTCGTCACCTGGTGGGCGGCAAAAGTGAACTTGCCGGTGACGAACTGCTGTATCGCTTCGAATTCCCGGAGCGCCCGGGCGCGCTGATGAAATTCCTCTCCAGCATGAACCCGGGCTGGAACATCAGCCTGTTCCACTACCGCAACCAGGGTGGCGATGTCGGCCGCATCCTGATCGGCTTGCAGGTACCCAAGAAGGAGATGAAGGAGTTCCGCGCCTTCCTGGCGCAACTGGGCTATCGTCACTGGGACGAAACCAGGAACCCGCTGTACAAGCTGTTCCTCGGCTAGCACCGCTGGCCGCGCCCCAACCGGGCGCGGCCACGGCAATACCGAACGTCATCGCCAGCCCAGGCTGGCATCGCAGGAGCCTCACCATGAACCACACCACCCCGCCCGCCTCGACCGTCGCCACCACCGGCCATTCGCCGGAAAGCTCGCCCCTGGGCAAGAGCTCGGAATACCCCACCCATTACGATCCAACCCTGCTGTTCCCCATCCCGCGCGCGCCCAAGCGCGCCGAATTGCAGATCAGCGGCACCCTGCCCTTCTTCGGCGTCGATATCTGGACCGCCTATGAAATCTCCTGGCTGAACCTGCGCGGCAAGCCGCAGATCGCCATCGCCACCTTCATGGTGCCGGCCGATTCGCCCAACATCATCGAATCGAAGTCCTTCAAGCTGTACCTGAATTCGTTCAACCAGGAGCGCCTGGAAAATGCCGACCAACTGGTGGAAAAGCTGCGCACCGACCTGTCGGCCGCTGCAGGTGCCGGGGTGCAGGTGATGCTGACCGAATCGTCGCAGTTCGGCCAGTTGCAGTTCGGCGAACTGGCCGGCCTGTCGCTGGATCGCCTGGATGTGGAAATCGAACCCGCCAGCGGCGGCGCCCACCCCGACGGCAGCCAATTGCGCGCCAACCACGAGGAAGCCCTGGTCGAGGAAACCCTGGTCTCGCACCTGCTCAAGTCCAATTGCCCGGTGACCAGCCAGCCGGACTGGGGCAGCGTACAGATCCACTATGTGGGCGCGCCGATCGACCAGGAACGGCTGCTGAAATACATCATCGGATTCCGCGAGCACAACGAATTCCACGAGCAATGCGTGGAACGCATCTTCAGCGACATCCTGCGCTACTGCAAACCGCAGAAGCTGGCCGTCTATGCACGCTACACGCGACGCGGCGGCCTGGACATCAATCCCTGGCGCAGCAACTTCTCCAGCGCCAAACCGCCCTCGCAATTGCGTAACGCTCGTCAATAAGGCGGCGCCACTGATCCCGCCCGTCGGGTGCCAGTTGTAAAAACAACGTCAGCAAATTGTTACCGGATCTTGCCACCCAGGCACTTGCCTCCTTTAAGGGACAGGCGGCATGACCAAGATTTGGTAACATTTTCCGTTTTACAACAATGCAGATGAAGGGATATTTTTTCCTTCATGTCTGTCCACTCTTATGTGCATGAGCTTGCCAATCAGGCAGCGCCTTCGCACACCCGATCCTTCTTCAACCCCGTGCTACCACGTTCCAGCTCCGCGCCCCGGAGTCATGGGACTTCTGCTTTACGTCCACAATAACGATGACAACCACCACCCCACTGCGGCCTGCGACCGCTTCTGAACTTCGCACTGCCTCTGCCCGCCGCACGCTGTGTCGCGCCGCGTTTGTCGCGGCTGCCACCCTAGCGCTGGTGTCGGCGGCCCACGCCGAAGACAACCAGTACAGCCTGTGGCAACAGACCAAGGACCACGCCGCCCACATCTGGGACCAGGGCGACAGCGCCATCTACCTGTCCGGCGTGGCCCACCACGGCCGCAGCACCTATACCCCGCAGAAGCTGGATGAGCTCAATGAACACGCCTGGGGCCTGGGCTACGGCAAGACCCTGCGTAACGACAGTGGCAATGACGAGTCCCTGTATGGATTCGTGATCAAGGACTCGCACCGCCATCCGCAATACATGGCCGGTTATGCCTATGAATGGGTGTTTCCGATTGCCAAGACCGGCCTGGAAGTGGGCCTGGGCGGCACTGCCATGCTCATGAGCCGGCAGGATTACTTCCACAGCGTTCCCTTCCCGGTACCGTTGCCGCTGGCCTCCATCGGCACCCAGAAGGGCAAGATCATGTTTGCCTACGTGCCGCGCCTGTCCTCCAACAAGAACAACGGCGACGTGCTGCTGATCTTCGGCCGTATCGAGATGTAATTCGAGATGTAATTCGAGATGTAATTCGAGATGTCATTGCCGGTGATGCGATGACCGATGAGCGGGGCCGTGATGGATAAATCACCAACCCTCATCGGCGCTGGAGTCGGCAAAAATATTTCCACCTATCTCTACAAAAGTCGTACCTTGGGGCAAATCCGCTCTATCCGCCCGAAATCACCTGCTGTTCGGCGCTTTCAAAGCGTTCCTCCGGGTCCAAAGAGGCCTATAATCCTGCTCAAAGCTTCAGCCCGTGGCAATTCCTTGAGCGTCATGACTAATCTCGCAAAAATCCTGTCTCCAGAAAATGTGGTTCTGGATCTGGAAGTCTCCAGCAAAAAAAGAGCCTTCGAACAAGCCGGCCTGACTTTCGAAAACAACAGCGGCATCGCCCGCTCCACCGTTTCCGAAAACCTGTTTGCCCGTGAGCGTCTCGGTTCCACCGGACTGGGTCACGGCGTGGCCGTGCCGCACGGGCGTATCAAGGGCCTGAAGGCGCCGCTGGCGCTGTTCATGCGGCTGGCTGCACCGATCCCCTTCGAATCGCCCGACGGCCAGCCGGTCAAGCTGCTGATCTTCCTGCTCATTCCTGACAACGTGACGCAACAGCACCTGGAAATCCTCTCGGAAATCGCCGAGATGTTTTCCGACGACGCGTTCCGCAACGAGCTCGCCGTCGAAGCCGACCCTGCCGTGGTGCATGCACGCATCGTGACCTGGCAGACCTCGATGGAGAAGGCCGGCTGATCAGCCCGGCCGCTCCCGCTCGCCGCCCACCCGCCAGCAGACCAGACCGGATCTACATGCCCACTTATTCCGCGTTGTCGATACAGCAGCTTTACGAAGAAAACCGTGAATCCCTGCAATTGGGCTGGTTTGCCGGCTTCCCCGGCGGCGAACGCCTCATTTCCGGCGACGCCGTTTCGGCCTCCGACCAGGTGGGCCACCTGAACCTGATCCACCCGGGCCGCCTGCAGGTCTTCGGCCACCAGGAAATCGAATACTACAATCGCCTCTCCAACACCTCGCGCGCCTACCAGACCGCCGAGCTGGTGGCCGGCGAACCGCCGGCTTTCATCATCGCGCAGGGTCTCTCGACCCCGCCCGATCTGCTGGCGGTATGCGACGAAAAGAATATCCCGCTGTTCTCCACCCCGCTGCCGGCGGCGCAGGTGATCGACTACCTGCGGGTGTACCTGTCCAAGAAACTGGCGCAGCAGATCACCATGCACGGCGTGTTCATGGACGTGCTGGGCGTGGGTGTGCTGATCACCGGCGAATCCGGCCTGGGCAAGAGCGAGCTGGGGCTGGAACTGATTTCGCGCAGCCACGGCCTGGTGGCTGACGATGCCGTGGAGTTCGCCCGCATCGCCCCCAACATGATCGAAGGGCGCTGCCCGCCGCTGCTGCAGAACCTGCTCGAAGTGCGCGGACTGGGGCTGCTGGACATCAAGGCGATCTTCGGTGAGACCGCCGTGCGTCGCAAGATGCGCCTGAAGCTCATCGTGCACCTGGTCCGCCGCAGCACCCTGGAAGAAAACTACGAACGCCTGCCGCTGGATGCGCAGTATGAAGAAGTGCTGGGCCTGCCGATCCGCAAGGTGGTCATTCCCGTGGCGGCCGGCCGCAACATCGCGGTGCTGCTGGAAGCCGCCGTGCGCAATACCATCCTGCAGTTGCGCGGCATCGATACCCTCAAGGAATTCATCGAACGCCAGCGACGGGCAATGAACGGCGAATAGGCAGCGCGACGACGACGCACCAGCCCGCCAGCAAGCCTTTCCCGCCGCTCGGGAAAGGCCATCCCCTCCCACGAATCGACGCCCCATGCGTTATGATTGCCGCCATGAGAATCGTTCTGATCACCGGCATCTCCGGCTCCGGCAAATCGGTGGCACTCCATGTGCTGGAAGACGCCGGCTATTTCTGCGTCGACAATCTTCCACCCTCGTTGCTGTGCGACCTGGTGCAAACCCGCATCAAGGAAGGCGCCAGCATGCTGGCCGTGGCCACCGATGCGCGCAGCGCCGATTCCCTGGCCACCCTGCGCACCGACATCGAGACCCTGCGCGCCGAGGGACATGACGTCAAGGTCTTCTTCCTGACCGCCTCTGACGATACGCTCATCACCCGCTTCTCCGAAACCCGCCGCAGCCATCCGCTGTCGCACCGGCTGCTGCCCGGCCGCAATCCGGCCGACCGCCTCACGCTCACCGAATGCATTGCGCTGGAAAAGGAAATGCTGGGCGACATGCAGGACATCGGCTTGGTCATGGATACCTCGCAGCTGAGCTCCAACAAGCTGCGTCGCTGGATCAAGGAACTGGTGGACCTGGAACGCTCGCCGCTGACGCTGCAGATCGAGTCCTTCGGTTTCAAGCACGGCCTGCCGCTGGACGCCGATCTGGTGTTCGACGTGCGCATGCTGCCCAATCCCCACTACGACGCCGAATTGCGTCCACTGACCGGACGCGATGCACCGGTCATCGAATTCCTGGCGGCCTATCCCGAGGTGGCCGACATGTTCAACGACATCCGTGGCTTCGTGGAAAAATGGCTGCCGGCCTTCAAGGATGACAACCGCAGCTACCTCACCGTGGCCATCGGCTGCACCGGCGGTCAGCACCGCTCGGTCTATCTGGTCGAATTGCTGGCCAGCCACTTCCGCGCCACCGAGCAGGTGGTGAGCCGGCACCGCCAGTTGAACTGATCGCCCGAGCCGGTGCCGCCGGCTACACCACCGAGAGCAGGTCCCGCGTCCCCAGCACGCCCAGCAACAGCTTCTTGACCGGCGCCGGCAACGGCGCATCGGCCAGCCTGTGGGCCGGATACCAGAGCAGGCCGCGCTCGGCGATGGCCTGGCTGCGACTGCTCAGCGCCACCTGGAAGGGCGCCACGTGCAGCTTGAAGTGGGTAAAGACATGCGAGAACGGCTGCAGCTTGCGGCAGCCTTCCAGCTCGCCGTAGGGCGCCACCAGGGTGCGCACGGCGGTATCGAAGCGCGCCGCATCGGCCACGCCGATCTCCGGCAGCGACAGCAGGCCGCCCCAGATGCCACTGTCGGGCCGCTGTTCCAGCAGGACATCCTCACCGTGGGTGATGACCAGCATCACGGTTTCCTTTTCAGGAACCGCCTTCCTGGGCTTGCTCACCGGCAGTTCCGCCACCCGGTCCTGGGCCAGGGCCACGCAGCGCCCGGCCAGCGGGCAGCGCTCGCAGGCGGGCTTGCCGCGCACGCACAGGGTGGCGCCGAGGTCCATCAGGCCCTGGGTATAGGATTCGATATCCTGTTGCGGCAGGAGCGCCACGGCACGCAACCAGAGCTTGTCTTCGACCGGCTTGGCGCCCGGATAGCCATCGACCCCAAACACCCGCGCAAAGACGCGCTTGACGTTGCCATCCAGGATGGCGGCGCGGCGGCCATAGGAAAAGGCCGCAATCGCCGCCGCCGTGGAACGGCCGATGCCGGGCAGGTCGGCCAGCAGTTCGGGATCCTCCGGAAAGCGTCCACCGTATTCGGCCACCACGCGCTGCGCGCACTTGTGCAGGTTGCGCGCACGGGTGTAGTAGCCCAGCCCGCTCCAGAGCGCCATCACATCCTCGGAGGGAGCTGCCGCCAGCGAGAAGACATCCGGGCAGCGCTCCAGGAAGCGCTGGTAATACGGGATCACGGCCGCCACCTGGGTCTGCTGCAGCATGATTTCCGAGAGCCAGACGCGATAGGCGTCGCGGGTATTCTGCCAGGGCAGCTTGTGGCGACCGTGCTGTTTCTGCCACGCGATCACCTGAGCCGAGAAGGAGGAATCTTCATATTCCGACACATCACCGGCAGCAGCCTTGCCCCGTGATTCGACAATACCCTTCATTTCTGGCAACTCACGCAATAAAAAGTGGAACGCTGCCCCTGCTTGATCTGGCGGATCGGCGTGGCGCAGATGCGGCAGGCTTCGCCGGTGCGGTTATAGACGAAGTAACTCTGCTGGAAATAGCCCGACTGGCCATTGACGGCAATGAAGTCACGCAGCGTGCTGCCGCCCTGCTCGATGGCCGCGGCCAGCGTTTCACGAATGGCCTCGGCCAGGCGTTCGTAGCGCGCCAGGCTGATCTTGTAGGCCGGCGTCCTGGGATTGATGCGCGCCTTGAACAGGCTCTCGGACGCGTAGATATTGCCCACCCCCACCACGATGTCGCCGGCCAGCAATACCTGCTTGATCGGCGCGCTGCGGCCACGGGTCTGCTTGAACAGCTCGCGGGCGCTGAACTTGTCTTCCAGCGGCTCCAGCCCCAGGCTGCGCAGCAGCAGGTGTTCCTCGACGGCGCCATCGGCGATGTCATGCCAGAGGATCGCGCCGAAGCGACGCGGATCGGTCATGCGCATGACCTGGCCGCCCACTTCCAGATCGAAATGATCATGCTTTTGCGGCGCGATGCCCGGCGGCAGGATGCGCAGGTGACCGGACATGCCCAGGTGCACGATCAGGGTGCCATGGTCGAAATGGATCAGCAGGTATTTGCCGCGACGTCCGGTACGCCGGATCACCCGCCCCGCCAGCAGGCCCTGCAAGCCCGTCGGGAACGGCCAGCGCAGGCCGGTGTGACGCAGGACGACGCCGCTGACGGTCTGGCCTTCGAGATAGGGCGCGACCCCGCGACGGGTGACTTCGACTTCTGGTAATTCTGGCATCGGCTGGCGGATAAGGGAGGACGGGCGTGAAGCTGCATATGATAATGCAGATGCCGAAAACAAGACCTGAAGCCGCAGGTGCAACCTGCGCAGGGAAGCTTGTCAAAGATGGATTACACTGCGCTGTCAGCAAAGCCACGTTTGTTGCGCGTAAAATCGAAACTCTCCGAATCGTCAGGATGAAATCTTGAAAAAAACCATCGCTCTCCTCACCAGTTCCCTGCTGCTGACTGCCTGCGCAAGCCTGCAACAGCCCGGCGACAAGGCGGATGCCCAGGCGGCCCAGGACCAGAAGAGCGCGTCGGCCAAGTCGGCCGCCAATCGCAAGAAAGCCCCCAAGGCCAAGGTCCAGCCGCAGGAAGACACCCTGCCTGCGCTGGAGCTGAGCGAGGACATCCTTTACAAAGTGCTGACAGCCGAGATCGCCTTCCAGCGTGGTCAATGGCAGTCGGCCTACGTGACCATGCTGGCGGCCGCGCAGCAGACACGCGACCCGCGCCTGGCCAAGCGTGCTGCCGAGATGGCGGTAGCGGCGCGCCAGGCGGGCGAAGCACTGGTGGCGGTGCGCCTGTGGACCGAACTGGCACCGCACTCCGATGAAGCCCTGCAGAACTACCTGGGCCTGATCATGCTCTCGGACAGCGTCGATGAAATCGAACCGCTGCTGACCCAGCGCCTGGCCGATGCCGCGCCCCAGGCGCGTGGCCCGATGATCCTGCAGATCCAGCGCCTGCTCTCGCGGGCCAAGGACAAGCAGGCCAGCTTCACCATCCTGCAGAACATCACCAAGCCCTATGGCGACCTGATGGAAACCCACCTGGCCCTGGCCCAGGGCGCCTTCAGCATCGGCGACGGCGCCCAGGCCCAGCGCGAGGCGCGCGCGGCCCTGAAGATCAAGCCGGACTCCGAACTGGCCGTGCTGACCGCCGCCCAGGTGGCCTCCGACAACAAGGACGCCACCAAGCTGGTGACCGACTTCCTGCGCAAGTATCCCGATGCGCGCGAAGTGCGCGTGGCCTACGCCCGCAGCCTGGTGGAACAGAAGGATTACAAGCAGGCCCGCAGCCAGTTCGAGACGCTGTTGAAGGAAGACGGCGAAGACGCCACCACCCTCTTCGCGCTGGGCGTGCTGTCGGCCCAGACCGACCAGTTGAAGGACGCCGAATACTATCTGCAGCGCTACCTGCAGGTGCTCTCGGCCCAGCCTGAAGATGATCGCGACCCCAGCCAGGCGCTCCTGCTGCTCTCGCGCATCGCCGAGGAACGGCGCGATCTGGATTCGGCGCTGCGCTACCTGGACCAGGCTGAACCGGGCAGCGAAGGCTACGTCAACATCCAGGTGCGCCGTGCCCAGCTGCTGGCACGCAAGGCCGACATCGAAGGTGCCCGCAAGGCCCTGGAACAGGCCCAGTCCGAATCGGCCAATGATGGTGAGCAACTGCAACTGCTGCTGGCCGAATCGAGCCTGCTGCGCGACGCCAACCGCAACCAGGAAGCCGCCGACGTGCTCAAGGGCGGCCTGGAACGCTTCCCCAACAATACCGACCTGCTCTACGACTATTCCATGGTCCTGGAAAAGCTGGGCAAGTACGACGAGATGGAAAAGTCCCTGCGTCGCGTGATGCAACTGGCCCCCGGCAACCAGCACGCCTACAACGCCCTGGGCTATTCGCTGGCCGATCGCAATGTGCGCCTGCCGGAAGCGCTGGAGCTGATCCAGAAGGCGGCCGACCTGGCCCCGGAAGATGCCTTCATCGCCGACAGCCTGGGCTGGGTGCTGTTCCGCATGGGTCGCGCCGAACAGGCCGAGACCCAGATGCGCCGCGCCTATGGACTGCGTCCGGATGTCGAGATCGGCGTCCACTTGGGCGAAGTGCTCTGGACCAACGGCAAGCAGGATGAGGCGCGCAAGGTATGGCGTGAGGCTGCGCTGAAGGAACCCAACAATGAAGTCCTGAAAAGCACGCTGGCGCGGCTCAATGTGAAGTTATGAGTCGCTTGCGTTCCTATCATGGCTTCCTGAAGGCGGCGCCTTTCTGTCTGGCCGTCCTGCTGGCCGGCTGCGCCACGGTATCGCAGGACAGCGTGGCGCCCAACGCCAGCGCGCCGGTCTACCAGTCCAGCATCGAGATCGATGGCCGCATCTCGGTCCAGTACGAGCAGGACCAGCGCCCGCAGTCTCTGCACGGCAGCTTCTTCTGGAAGCAGACCCCGCAGGAACTGAACCTGGACATGTTCTCGCCCCTGGGCCAGACGGTCGCCACCATCAACGTCAAGCCCGGCATCGCCACCCTGGTGCAATCCGGGCTCGCACCGCAGGTGGCGCCCGATGTGGATGAACTGGCCGCGCAATCGCTGGGGTGGCCGCTGCCGGTGTCGGGCATGCGCCAGTGGCTGCAGGGCAGTGGCACCGACGCCAGCGGCAAGCCCTTCACCGCCCGCGCCGGCACGGAAGCAGCCAGCTTCGACACGCGCGATGGCTGGCGCATCACCTACGCCAACTGGGAGACCGATGCCGCCAGCGGCCAGGCCCGCCCCAAGCGCATCGACATGACCCGCAGCACCGCCCAGGCCGGCAAGGTCGCCATCCGCATCGCCATCGATGGCTGGAAAAAACCCTGAACGCGCTGCCCTGAGACCACCCGTCTTCACTTGCCCCCACCCGACCACGCAACACGCATGACCACCACGCTCACCGCCTGCCCGGCACCGGCCAAGCTCAATCTGTTCCTGCACGTGACCGGCCGCCGTCCGGATGGCTATCACCTGCTGCAATCGGCCTTCCAGTTGATCGACCGGAGCGACACGCTGGACTTCGCCCTGCGCGACGACGGCCGCATCGTCAGGACCAATGAGGTGCCGGGCGTGCCGGCCGAGTCCGATCTGGTGATCCGCGCGGCGCACCTGCTGCGCGAGACCAGCGGCAAGCCCCACCTGGGCGCCGACATCACCGTGCACAAGATCCTGCCCATGGGCGGTGGCGTGGGCGGTGGCTCATCGGACGCGGCGACCACGCTGATGGTCTTGAATCATCTGTGGAATTGCGGATACAATCGCGCCTCTCTGATGGAGATGGGCCTGAAACTGGGCGCCGACGTTCCCTTCTTCCTGTTTGGCCGCAATGCATTCGCAGAAGGCGTGGGTGAAGAGCTGGCGGCACTGCGAACCGCGGATTGCTGGTTCGTGGTCATCGAACCAGGCGTATCTGTTCCAACTTCTTTAATATTTTCTTCAAAGTTGTTGACAAGGGATACTGAACCCGTCAGAATAACGGACTTTCCTGATGCGACGAAACAAATCGCTTCCAGCTTCGGGAAGAACGATCTGGAAATGGTGGCAACTGCGCATTTCCCCGAAGTTGCAGCGGCAGTCGAATGGCTGAGCAGGTTCGGAAGCGCAAGAATGACCGGATCTGGCGCCTGTGTGTTTTGTGCATTCGAACACGAACATCAGGCAGACGAAGTGCTCAAGCAATTGCCTTCGCGCTGGATCGGCTGGAAAGCCAAAGCGATGCAGGAACATCCTCTCGCCCATTTAGTGCAGTCGTAAAGAAGAATTGGTTTGACGTGAGCGCAGCGCCTGGCATAGAGCGCGCGACACGGCGAGCAGCAAGTTGCGTAGGGGAATCGCCAAGCTGGTTAAGGCACCGGATTTTGATTCCGGCATTCCAAGGTTCGAATCCTTGTTCCCCTGCCATTTAATTCGGACAGGCCGCAGTACAGGCCCGGGTCCAGTCAGAAAAATAAGCCGTCAATGTGAGACCGATCAAGTCAAGCATTGTCGGCTTTTCGACTTTTTAACGATTGCATTCAGGGATACCCACATGGCACTTGAGAACCTGATGGTTTTTACGGGCAACGCCAACCCCGAACTGGCGCGCGGCGTCGCTGAGAAACTCGGTATCCCGCTGGGCAAGGCCAATGTTTCCAAGTTCTCCGACGGCGAAGTCATGGTCGAGATCAATGAAAACGTTCGCGGCAAGGACGTCTTCGTGCTGCAGTCCACCTGCGCACCGACCAATGACAACCTGATGGAAATCATGATCATGGTCGACGCTCTGAAGCGCGCTTCGGCCGGTCGCATCACTGCCGCCATCCCCTACTTCGGTTATGCCCGCCAGGATCGCCGCCCGCGTTCGGCACGGGTGGCCATCTCGGCCAAGGTCGTGGCCAACATGCTGCAGGAAGCCGGCGTCGAACGCGTCCTGATCATGGATCTGCACGCAGACCAGATCCAGGGCTTCTTCGACATCCCGGTGGACAACATCTACGCCTCGCCCATCCTGCTGGGTGACCTGGTCAACAAGAACTACGACGACCTGCTGGTGGTCTCGCCCGACGTCGGCGGCGTGGTGCGCGCCCGCGCGCTGGCCAAGCGCCTGAACTGCGATCTGGCCATCATCGACAAGCGTCGTCCCAAGGCCAACGTCTCCGAAGTGATGAACATCATCGGTGAAGTCGAAGGCCGCAACTGCGTCATCATGGATGACATGGTCGACACCGCCGGCACCCTGACCAAGGCTGCCGAAGTGTTGAAGGAACGTGGCGCCAAGAAGGTCGTGGCCTACTGTACCCACCCGGTGCTGTCGGGTCCGGCCATCGACCGCATCGCCAATTCGCCCCTGGACGAACTGGTGGTGACCGATACCATCCCGCTGTCGCCGGCTGCACGTGGCTGCGCCAAGGTGCGTCAACTGACCTGCGCGGACCTGCTGGCCGAGACCTTCAAGCGCATCACCAAGGGTGACTCGGTGATGTCGCTGTTCGCTGAATAAGATTTTGCATTCGCCTCGCTGCGGTTTTCCGTGGCGAGGTTTTTTCATATTCCCTGGTCGCGGGGAATATTTAACTTGCGGGGCAACCGTCGATTGAATGATTCAACGACGAGCCCTGCCAACATTGGAGCTTCAACATGAAAGTGATCGCCTTTCCGCGTAATGAACAGGGCACCGGAGCGAGCCGCCGCCTGCGTCGCGCGGGTCAAACCCCGGGTATCGTCTACGGTGGCACCGCTGCCCCGCTGAACATCGCCGTTGACCACAACGCCCTGTACCACGCCCTGAAGAAGGAAACCTTCCACTCGTCCATCCTGGACCTGGAAATCGACGGCAAGGTCGAACAAGTGCTGCTGCGTGACTTCCAAGTCCACGCTTTCAAGCAACTGGTCCTGCACGTTGACTTCCAACGCGTGGACGCTTCCCAGAAGCTGCACACCAAGGTGCCCCTGCACTTCGTGAACGCTGAAGTGTCGCCGGCCGTCAAGCTGCACGCCGGCATCATCAGCCACGTGGCTGCTGAACTGGACGTGACCTGCCTGCCGAAGAACCTGCCTGAGTTCATCGAAGTCGACCTGTCCAAGCTGGACGTCGGCCAATCGATCCACCTGGCTGACCTGAAGCTGCCCAACGGCGTGACCGCCGTCACCCAGGAAAACCTGACCATCGCCACCGCCACCGTGCCGGCCGGTCAAGTTGCCGCTGAAGGTGAAGCTGCTGCTGGCGGCGCCGAAGAAGCCAAGTAATCCGCTTTCTTCCGCTGTAGAC
>NZ_AEEC02000042.1 GCF_000300975.2 Herbaspirillum frisingense GSF30
CAGGGCCAGCCGGTGCAGAGCTGGTCGGCCTGGGTGGCCGATGTGGAATACGACCGCGCCTCCGGCGAACTGAGCGTGACCCGGGTCACTGCCGGCCACGACCAGCGCGCGGGGACGACAGCGGCCGCCGCCCATGCCACTGACGATCTGCTCGACCAAAAACAACGCGCCCTGCTGGGCGAACAGGCCAGACTGGCGATGGCGCAGACGCTGGCGCCAGACCAGGGCTTCGATGCCTGGTCACGCGAAGTGCGCCCCCTGCCGGGCCAGTCCAGCGCCGGCCTGCCCCAGGTCGACCTCATCGGTGGCGGCACCACGCCGGCGCTGCGCGACATCCAGCTCAAGGCGGGTGGCGCCTTCACGCTGCCGGCGGCGGCGGCGATTTCCAATGCCATCCATGCCGCCACCGGCGTACGTCTGCGCGAGGCGCCGTTCTCGGGTGAGCAGATCAGGCTGGCACTGCAACATCAGGAGGGTTCGGGCCAGCGGCCGGGCGGCTGGCGCCGCCTGCGCAAATACGGCTGGCTGGGGGGTGCTGCGGCGGCACTGGGCGCCACGCTGACCCTGGCAATGCCGTGGCGCGCCGAGATCGCACCGGTGGCGCGACCTGCGGCCGACCTGTATTCGGCCGCCACCATCGAACGCGGGCGCCGGGTGGCGCTGGCCGGCGATTGCGCGGTCTGCCACACGGCCCCGGGCGGGGTCGCCAATGCCGGCGGCCATGCCCTGCAGACGCCGTTCGGCACCGTCTACAGCACCAACATCACGCCCGATGAAAAGACCGGCATCGGCAACTGGTCCTATACCGCCTTCGAACGCGCCATGCGCGAAGGCATCCACCGCGACGGACGGCATCTCTACCCGGCCTTCCCCTACACCGCCTTTGCCAAGATCAGCGAAGCCGACATGCAATCGCTGTACGCCTACCTGATGGCCCAGCCGGCGGTTTCCAGCACGCCGCCGGAAAACGATCTGCGCTTCCCCTTCAACATGCGTCCGCTGCTGGCCGGCTGGAATCTGCTGTTCCACAAGAATGAGGTGTTCCAGCCCGACCCGGACCGCTCGGCCCTGTGGAATCGCGGAGCCTATCTGGTGGAAGGCGCCGGTCACTGCACCGCCTGCCATTCACCGCGCAATGCCCTGGGCGCGGAACAGGGCGGACGCCAGTACCTGGGCGGCGGCACGGTCGATGGCTGGGAAGCCCCGGCATTGACGGCGCTGTCGAAGTCGCCCACGCCCTGGACCGAGGATGAACTGTTCAGCTACCTGCGCAGCGGCTTCTCGGACCGCCACGGCATTGCCGCCGGACCGATGGCGCCGGTGGTGGCCGAACTGGCACAACTGCCGGCCGGCGACGTGCGCGCCATCGCGCATTATCTGGCCTCGTTCCAGGCACCGGCCACCAGCACCACGACACCGGCCCCCATCACCACGACCAGCCTGAACGAGAGCCAGAAGCTGTCGCAGGCCAATGGCAAGCGGCTGTTCCAGGGCGCCTGCGCGGCCTGTCACATCGAAGGGACGGGACCGACACTGTTCGGCGTACGACCCTCGTTGCGGGTCAACACCAACCTGCACAGCGACACACCGGACAATCTGATCCACGTCATCCTGCACGGCATCCGCGAACCGGCCAACCCGGTGCTGGGCTACATGCCGGGCTTTGCCAACAGCTTCAGCGATGCCCAGGTGGGTGATCTGCTGGCCTATCTGCGCAGCGAGTTCGCTGCCGGCAAGCCGGCCTGGGAAGGCGTACCGGAGAGCATCGCCCGCTCACGCGCACAAGCCGGACATTGAGCGTGACATTGCAGCGGCGCCCCGCGTACGGGGCGCCGCTGCCATTTCCGTCCAGCCTTCAATGGCCGACCAACACCACCGGACTGGCCAGAGCCTGCAGTTCGGCACCGACCAGCTCCAGGTGCGCAGCGCTGGCGGCATGGACCCGGAACAGCGCCTGACCAGCCTGCACCCGCTCACCCACCCGGCATAACAAGTCCAGTCCCGCCCCCGTATACCCCGGGGCGCCGGCGGTACGCGCCAGTCCCGCGATGGCCCAGCCATCGACCTGACTGATCACGCCGGACTCGTTGGCGTGCCAGGTCAAGACCTCGGCGCAGGGCGCGGCCTCCACCTGGGGTGGCCCCTGGGCGGCGATGATGCGCGCCAGCGCGGCCTGGGCGGCGCCGCTGTCCAGCAGTTCGGTGGCCTTTTGCAAGGCGACGTCGACCTCCCCCAGGCGCGGATCGAAGGACAGCAGATGCGCCGCGAACAGCAGTGCCTTGGCACGCAAATCCTGCGGCGCCTGTGGATCGCCCGCCAGGACCTGGCGGATATCGCGCACCTCCAGTGCCGGGCCGATGCCGCGCCCGATGGGCTGGCTGCCATCGGTGGCCAGCGCCCGCACTTGCATGCCCAGCCCCTGCCCCACCTGTTCGAACAATCGGCACAACTGCTGCGCCTGTTCCAGCGTCTGCTGCTTGGCATAGGGACCGTACGGCACATCCACCACCAGATGGGTGACGCCGGCGATCGCCTTCTTGGACAGGATCGAGGCCACCGACCAGTGCGCCGTCTCCAGTCCGTAGGGCCGGGTGATGCGGTTCATCACTTCATCGATGACGGAGTGGCTGATGCGGCCATTCCAGGCGATGCAGGCCCGCGCCTGGCGCACGCAGCGGCGCACGGCCTCGCCATCCAGGTCGACATTGGCCAGCAGGGCCATGGTGTCGGCTGTGCCGGCGGCCGAGGTGATGGCGCGCGAGGACGCCTTGGGCATGGCCAGCCCCCAGGCCGCCACGATCGGTACCACGATGGGCGTGATGCGGCTGCCGGGGACACCGCCCAGGGAATGCTTGTCGACCACCATGGGCTCGTCCCAGCTGATACGCCGGGCCATGCGGCTGCGCGCCTGGGCCAGCGCCAGGGTTTCTTCGGCATCCAGGCCACGGGTGATGGAGACCAGCAAGGTGGTCAGTTCGGTGGTGCTGTAGCGACCATCGACGGCATCCTGCAGGATGGCCTGGTACTGATGCGCCGGCAGGCGTTCACCGCGCAGCTTGCGGCTCCACAAGGGACGGCTGGCCGGGGCCAGCAGGCGCAAGGCCTGTACCGTCTGAGCCGATCCGAGGCGCTGACGCAAGCCGGCGGACAGCGCCAGCCAGGGGCTAGCGTCGTGGCCGCCGTCGGGCCAATGATGGATGCGCACGTCGACCATGGCACCGGCCGCAGCGCGCAGGCGCAGACGCGTGCCGGCCGCCCAGTGGCGCGGATGGGCATAGGCCACCGCCTCCTCCCCGGTTTCCACCGGCGCAGCGCGCACCACGCAATGTTGCAAGGGGGCGCGCAATACCGCCAGCAGGCGGGCAATACCGGTGGCGGTATCACTGTCGTTGGCCACTGCCTGGCGCAGGACGCCGGGCGGCGCGGGGTCGACCTGGCGCTGCAGGCGCGCCAGGATCTGCGCATGATCCTCGCGCCCGCGCCCGGCAATACGCTGCGCCAGCACCTCGGGCGGGGCCGAGATTTCCACCACCACCAGGCTGGGCAGGCGCTGCGCCAGCGCTTCCACGGTGGCACGCGAGCCATTGGCCACGACATGGCGACCCGCTGCCAGCTCGGCCAGCAACTGACCCGGTAGGCCATAGGACAGGCCGTGCGCCTGCCAGGTCAGCAGGAACTCGCCGGCCGCCGCTCGGGCGGCGAAGCCGGCTTCGGTCTCGGCGTCATGGTCTTCACCGGGGGCGCCGGCCGGCCGCGTGATCACGCGGCGGGCAAAGACATAGGGCGCATCGGCCAGCGCCTCGCGGGCGCCGCTCATCAGGGTGTCCTTGCCGGCCCCGCTGGGGCCGACCACCAGGAAGAAGGTGCCGGGCGCCGTGCTGGCCGGGCTCATGCTTCGTCCAGGCCGATGTCCACGGCCGGCGCCGATTGCGTGATCTTGCTGGTGGAGATGTAATCCACCCCGGTCTCGGCCACCGGGCGGATGGTGGTCAGGCGGATGCCGCCGGAGGCCTCGACCTTGACGCGACCATCGACGATGCCGACCGCTTCGCGCATGTCGGGCAGGGACATGTTGTCCAGCATGATCACGTCCACCCCGGCGGCCAGCGCCTCGCGCACCTGTTCCACGCGGTCGCACTCCACTTCCAGCTTGGTCAGTACCGGCAGCTTGCGACGCACCCGGGCCACGGCTTCCTTGATGCTGCCGCAGACGGCGATGTGGTTGTCCTTGATCATGACGCCGTTGTCCAGCGCCAGACGGTGGTTCAGGCCGCCACCGCAGAGCACGGCGTGCTTTTCCAGCATGCGCAGGCCGGGGGTGGTCTTGCGGCTGTCGATGAGCTGCGCCCGGGTTCCGGCGATCTCGGCCACGTAGCGGGCGGTTTCGTTGGCGATGCCCGACAGGCGCTGCACCAGGTTCAGTGCGGTGCGCTCGGCAGTCAGGACGCTGCGCGCATTGCCCTTGACGGTCAGCAGGATGGCACCGGCCTCGACCCGGCTGCCGTCGGCGTGATGCACCTGCACCGCCAGCGTGGCGTCGTATTTGCGGAAGACCCGGGCGGCCACCTCGATGCCGGAGACGATCAGGGATTCACGGGCATTCATGACGAAATGGCCCTGCTCGTCCGGCTCGATCATGGTCTGGGCGGTCAGGTCGCAGGCGCCGATGTCTTCGGAGAGCCACAGGTCGATCAGTTTTTCGGTGGCGTAATGGTCGTACATGGTGAATCCTTTCGTTGGCGTGGTGAGGGGCTGGCTGGCCCCGAAATGAATGACAACTGGAATGGCTACTGCAATTAAGTTAGATATCGAACTATTTAAGAACGGACTTCGGTGCGGTGGATGTGATGCAGGGTGTTCAGGGCTCCTGGAAAAAGGGACGCGGTGGCGACGTGGGGTTCAGCTCTTGCCCAGTCTGGACTGGTAATCGACGATCAGTTGCTCCCACACCATCTCCAGCTCGTAGTCGATGGAGCGGGCCAGGCCATCCAGGCCGGGGAAGAGCGTGGCGGCGGTGATGTTCATCCGGTACAGCGCCCGCAGCGCCGGCTCGCGCAACGCCGCCGGCAGGATGAACTTGCGGATCAGCGGTTCGCTGGCCTCGTAGCCGGCCAGCAGGCGCTCCAGCGGCGCCTCCAGCGTACCCGGCACGACCAGGATGCCGGACTGCGCCACCAGGCGCGCATCCATCTGGTTGGGTTCACCGAACCACACCAGCGGCAAGGCGTTGCCGGCGAAATAACGCTGGTAGCTGTCGGGCTTGCGCAGGTCGATGGCTTCGCGATTGAGCGTCGGATCGAAGCGCGGCGCCGCCTTCCACAGGGCCGGGGTATTGAGGGCATAGACGGCGGCGTCGCCATGCAGTTGCTGCATGGCAAAGAAGGCCGCCACGAAGGGGGACTTGGTGAAATCGATCAGCCGCGTCGGTGCGCCATGGTGTTGCATCAGCGCCAGGCAGCGTAGGTCATCGTCCAGCACCGCCGCGTCATGCAGGAAGACATGGGCCTTGCGCCGGAACACCCGGATCGCCCGCTCCTCGCGCAGGGGCCACAGCGAGGGATCGGGGCAATAGCGTGACAGGTGCCGGGTCAGCGAACTGACCAGCGGCCAGCGATGATCGGCCTGGCCACGGAATACCCAGCCCTCCAGCTGATCGCTGGCGGCAGCGAACTCATCCCAGCTGGACAGTACGACCTGATCGATGGCAGTGGCGAGAGACATCATGACCCCGAAAATATTCTTCGATATCTACGATTATGCAAGATGCAGGCCAGCCTGTCATGGTGACTTACCCTGCCCTCCCTGAGCGGGCTGCAAATGGGTATGATTGCGTTATCTTAGATTTCTGATGAAATGATGAAAGCCACACGATCCCGGCCACTGGCCGCCGCCCCGGTCGAACAAGATGAACCGGATGAACTGGAACAGGCGCTACAGGCCCTGGCCGCCGAACGCGTCGCCCACCTGGTCAAGGATGCGGCGCGTGCCTTCATCCGCAGCCTGCAGATCCGCCTGGCGCCGCATGCGGTCAGCTACGGCCACTGGACCATCCTGCGCGTGCTGTGGGAACACGACGGCCTGTCCCAGCGCGACCTGGCCGAGCGGGCCGGCGTGAGCGAGGCCACCACCGCCACCGCCCTCAAGTCGCTGGAAGCCATCGGCTACGTGGAACGCACCCATCTCCCGGGTGACAAGAAGAAGGTCCACGTCTTCCTCAGCAAGCAGGGCCGCGCCCTGAAGAAGAAGCTGGTGCCGCTGGCCGAGGACGTCAATGACCTGAGCCTGGAGGGTATCAGCGAGGAAGAGCTGGAGACCACCCGCAAGGTGCTCATCGCCATGGCCCTGAACCTGGCGCGGGACGAGCGCCAGGCGGTGGAATCCGGCAAGCGCATGCCCTCCACCCAGGAGGTCGGACGCCTAGCTTCCGGGCTGGGCTGAACCTCCCCGGCGCTGCCCCATCCCTGTGCAGACGCACCAGCAAGTGACGGGCGGGCAGCATAATTGCACCATCGGAGAAAGCGCCGTGGCTTGTCGGCCATGCATCTCCTTCGACACATGTTCTAAGATATCTAACTATATTTTGCAGACTGCAAAAGGACTTTCAGACGATTTTTTGATCGATATCTAAGCTTGGCACGTCGTTTGCATTGACAGCATCAAGTGCTTGCAGGTACGCCCCTTGCGAGTATCCGATTGCAGTGTCCATCACGTGTCGAGGAAATCATGAAAAGCTTTTGCAAGAACCTGCAAGCTGTAGTGTCTCTCAGTGCTGCCCTGGTTGCAGTGGCTGTACCAGTCGCCCTCCCCGGTCTGGCCCGCGCCGAAGAAATCTCGGTCACGCAATGGGGCACCAGCCTCTACGGCCTGCCCTATGCGATTGCCATCGAGCAAGGCTATTTCAAGAAGGCCGGGGTGGATATCACCGGCATCCTCACCTCCGGCGGTGGCGGCACCACGGTGCGCAACATCCTGGCCAGCAAGCTACCGTATGGCGAAGTGGCGGTCTCGGCAGCGCTGGCCGCACAGCGCCAGGGGCTGGACGTGGTCATCGTCAATACCGGTACCCGCAGCGTGGCTGAAGCGTCGGCCGTGACCATGCCCAATTCCCCCGTCAAGAGCATCGCCGACCTGGCCGGCAAGAAGGTCGCCATCACCTCGCCCAAGGGCGTGTCCGAAATGCTGCTGCTGATGGCGCTCAAGGCCAAAGGCGTGGATGCGGCCCAGGTACAGCGCGTGGCCTCGGGCGGTTACATCAACGGCCTGACCATGCTGGAACAGGGTTCGGTGGCGGCAGCCGTGCTGATCGAGCCGCTGTCCATCGTGCGCAAGGATAAGTACCGCACCGTCTACAGCGCCGGCGAGGTGCTGCAACCGATGACCACCTCGGTGGGCATCACCACCCGCGCCTATGCCAAGGCCCATCCGGAGACCATCCGCGCCATCATCGAAGGTCGCCAGCAAGGCGTGCGGGCGGTGTACCGCGATCCGGCCGCCGCCGCCAAGCTGCTGGAGAGCAGCTTCAAGCTCAGCCCGGAGGTGGCGCGCGAAGCGGTGGACAACATGGTGCGCGCGCGCATGTGGAGCGAGGGCGACTTCGACCAGGCCGAACTGGACCGCATGACCGACGGCCTCAAGCTGATCGGCGAGATCAAGGACAACGTGGAATGGGACAAGCTCATCGACAGCAGCATGCTGCCGCCGTCCATCAAGATCAAGAGCAAGCTGTGAGGGAGTCCGCCATGAAGAGTGAACACACCGTCTTGGCCGCCGAGGCCCTCCTGCAGGACAGCCCGGCCACCACGCCCCGTGTGCCGCATGCCGTGCTGCAGGGTGTCACCCGCAAGTTCGGCAAGGCCGGCAGCGTCTTCCACGCGCTCGGCCCGATCGATCTGACGCTCTACCAGGGCGAATTCTTTTCGGTGGTCGGCCCTTCCGGCTGCGGCAAGTCCACCTTGCTCGATACCCTGTCGGGCCTGGCCTCACCCTCCGACGGCACGGTGCAGTTCGAGAACCGCGAGGTCAAGGGCGTGCCCGATGGCGTGGGGGTGGTGTTCCAGGAAGACGCCTCCTTCCCCTGGCTGAACGTGCGCGACAACATCTCCTTCACGCTGCGCATGCGTGGCATGGAGGGCGCCGAGATCAAGCGCCGGGTCGACTACGCGCTGGCCTTCATGGGCTTGAAGGATTTCGCCACGGCCTACCCGGCGCAACTGTCGGGCGGCATGCGCCAGCGCGTGTGCATCGCCCGCACGCTGGTGCAGCAGCCGCGCCTGATCCTGCTGGATGAGCCCTTTGGCGCGCTGGACCAGCAGACCCGCCTGCTGATGGGCGACGAACTGCTGCGCCTGTGGCGCGAGACCGGCGCCACCGTGCTGCTGATCACCCACGCGCTGGACGAGGCGGCCATGCTGTCGGACCGGGTCGGCGTGATGTCCTCGCGGCCGGGCCTGTTCATCGACATCGTCGAGACCGGCTGGCCGCGTGACCGCGATAGCCGGGTGGTCTCCACACCACGTTTCGGCGAGGTCAATGCCCGCCTGTGGGAACGCCTGCGGGTGGAGTCGTTGAAGGTAATGGGAGCCAGCCATGGCTGAAGCAAGCTCTGCTCATAGCGCTGCCGCCAGCCCGGCGCGCAGGTCGGCACACCAGCTCGATGGCCTGGTCCGCATTGCAGTGGTGATCGTACTGATCGGGCTGGTGGAACTGCTGTGCCGCAGCGGCCTCATCCAGCCCACCACCATGATCGCGCCCTCGGCCATGGCCCGCCACGCCTGGGAAATCCTGCGCGAGGGCAAGTTCGACAAGGACATCGCCATCAGCCTGGCCAACATCGGCGCAGCCACGGTACTGGCGGTGATCCTCGGCTTCATCTGCGGCCTGCTGCTGCATGCGCTGCCGGGCCTGCGCAGCGCCATCGAACCCTTGCTGGCCAGCTATTACGCGGTGCCGACCTTCATCTTCTATCCGGTCTTCATCGTGCTCTTCGGCGTGGGCTCGGCACCCATCATCGCCATCGCCGTGCTGCTGGCCATCGTCACCATGATCACCGCCACCCTCAACGGGCTGGACCGCATCCCGCGCGCCCTGCACAAGACCGCCCGGGTACTGCGGCTCACACCCTGGCAGTCGGCGGTGCGCGTGAAGCTGCCGGCGGCACTGCCCTACCTCTTTACCGGGGTGAAGCTGGTGGTGGCCTATGCCTTCATCGGCGTGATCGCCTCCGAGTTCATCCTCTCGGGCTCGGGAATAGGCTATGCGATCGGCTATGCCTACAACAACTTCGAGAACAACGACATGTATGCGCTGATGTTCCTGGTGCTGGCCAGCGTAACCCTCGTCAACCTCCTGCTGAACGCGCTGGACCGTCGCCTGCAGGCGCGCCTGCGTCGCTGAAAGGACATGCCATGAAACCGATGCGCGAGATGCAAACCCCGCTGCTCTACGCCCTGCTGGCGGCCGGCCTGGCCGTATCCTGGCAGGGCCTGTACTGGATCAATGGCGGCAGTGCGCTGGCTTCGCCGGGGCAGGCCGTGCTGACCCTGGGCAGCATGATGCAGACCAGCGAGTTTTGGCTGCATGCGCTGGAAACCGGCAAGGCCTTGCTCTACGCCCTGCTGATCGGGCTGGTGGGTGGCCTGGCGGCAGGCCTGCTGCTGGGCGTGAACCGGATGGCGCGCGATGTCTCCGAACCCATCCTCCTGAACATGTACGCCATCCCCAAGGTCACGCTCTATCCGCTGGTGCTGCTGGTGTTCGGGCTGGGCCTGTCGGCCAAGGTGGCCTTCGGGGTGATGCACGGCATCATCCCCATCATGGTCTTCACGATGAATGCGATCCGCCAGATGCGCCCGGTGCTGTTGCGCGCCGGCCAGTCGATGCGGCTGACGCGCCGCCAGTCGCTGCTGCACATCGTGCTGCCAGCCATCCTGCCGGAAATCACGGCCGGCCTGCGCCTGGCGTTTTCGCTGACGCTGCTGGGGGTGCTGATCGGGGAGATGTTCGCCTCGCAGCGGGGACTGGGTTTCCTGCTGACCAATGCCATGAACCTGGGCGACATCCGCACCATCATGGCGGTGGCATTGCTGCTGTCAGTCTTCGCCCTGGCCTGCAACGGCGGCCTGATGTGGCTGGGACGACGCCTGTCGCCGCGCTGAAGCGCGGCCGGGTCCAGACGGTTCCCTTGTGTCTGTGTTGGACACATTGATCCTGTGTGGAAACACACAGGATCTTTTTTGCGTCAGCAAGGACCTGTTCAGTTGTCCTGATGCGCCCAGTTGAAGCTCAGCGAAGTCGGCTTCTGGCCCACCTCCACCTTGCTGGTCTTGGTGACGCCGTTGTAGTCCGCCTTCACCTCGTAGTGACCGGCCGGCAACTTGAGATTGGTCATCGGGCCGGCGCCGGGCAGGCTGAAGACGGTCTTGCCCTGGCTGTCATTGACGCTGAGCTTGACGTTGCTGACATAGGCGCCATCCTTGGCTTCGGAAAACAGCAGCCGCAGGTTGTAATCCTTGGCCGCCTCGCGCAGTTTGCTCTGTTCGCCCGCGCCGATGCCGCCGTTCATGTAGGCCACGCTACCCTGGGTATCCTGGGTCTGGGCCTGTGCGAAGGGTGCCGCCATGCCGGCCAGACCGAAGACGATGGCGCTGATGGCGGTGATCTTGTTGATATCCATGATGGCTCTCCTTGTACGTAGATGAAGACTTGAAGGATCAAGAGACGAATCACGACGCCACTGTCGAGCTGGCGCCGTCAGATTCACTCTAGTGACATAGACTTAACTGATACTTAACCCCGCAAAAGATTCCACCCGCACGCCGCTCAATCGATGCGCAACACCCGCGCCGTTCCCTGCTGCAACAGGAGCTGCACCTGCTGCGACAGACCCGCCGCCACCTGCGACTGCCGTGCCAGGGCGTCGTTGATGCCGCCGACGATGGCCACGCGCTTGCGGGCGCCATCGATGACATCGGCCATCGCCACATGGGCCTGATCGGCGCTGTTGCGACCGAGCGCCGCCTGCGAGGCCGCCGCCTCGGCCTCGCGCAGGGCACTGCCGGAAGACTGGCTCAGCGAGGTGGCGATCTTGCCGATCTCCTTGCTGGATTGCCCGACCCGGCCGGCCAGCCGCTTGACCTCGGCCGCCACCACCGCGAAGCCGCGCCCGCTCTCGCCGGCACGGGCGGCCTCGATGGCCGCGTTCAATGCCAGCAGATTGGTCTGGCTGGCGATTTCATGGATGGTCTCGACGATCTTGCCGATGGTCGCAGCCTGCTCCACCAGGGTACGGTAGGTCTGCAGCGAACCATCGATATAGCGGCTGATGGTGGCCACCGCCGTCACCGTCTGCTGCACGGCGGCCACCGCGCTGTCGACACTGCCACCGGATTGCCGCGCCACCACGCCGGCGCGTGCCATGTCGGCGATGGTCTGCTCCAGCAGGGCCACCAGATCCTGCACGCGCGCATGCAGATCCTGCATGCCGGCTTCGGCAACCATGTAGCCCTGGCTGGCCTGCTCCACCGGTAGCGGCGGCACCAGCTCGGTGGCCGGCGGCAGCATCTGCGCCACCGCCAACTCCGTTCCCCGTCGGCGCAGGCCAGTACCGCCGATCAGCAGACCAAGCGCCGCCAGCGGCGACAGCAAGGCCAGCACCTGCGCACCCACGTCATGGGCGGCATTGAACAGGCGCCAGCCGGCGCCGACGATCAAGACGATCGATATGATCGATACGGCCAGGCATAGCCGTTTGAGATTGTTCTTCCACATGCTGCTTTCCTCCCTGATGCTGCGTTTATCGTTTTTTATAGGGGTGTTGCCATGGTCCTGCCGTATATGCGCTCAAGCGTGGTCACACCTCCTGCGCCGGTTCACGCAATTGGCTCGCACCTGCGTGCAGGCCACGCAGAAGGGACGCGATCTGGCCCAGGCGGCGCTGGCCGTCCAGGATGATCTGCTGCTTGTGCTGCAGCGCCTGATCCAGCGCCTGCAAGCGGGTCGCGCAGCGCTCGGCCAGGTCACCGGCCATGCGCTGGAGGCTGTCCTGCACGGCCGCGCCCAGGGTCTCGTACAGCTTTTCATATGCGGCCGGCACGCCATCGGTCGGCGCACTGTCGTAGCCGGGATCGGCAGGCAGCTCCAGCACTGTCTCGACGGCGGGCAAGATGTGACTGTCCAGGCAGGCCTGGGCATGTTGGGTGGCCGCCTGTTGCAGGGCTGCGTTCAATGCAGCCACCACTGCCGCCACGTCGGCCACCCCGGCATGCGCTTCCAGCAGGTCGGCCAGCTGCGGCATCACCTCGCGCCAGGCCTGTTGCACCAGACGCGCCTGCCGGGCCGGCAGGCTGTCCAGTTCCTCTTGCACCTGCTGGCGCAGCACGGCCAGGGCCGGCATGGTCTGGTTCAGCAAGGGGGCTTCCACCTCCTCCTGCAAATGATGCAGCAGGACTTCGGCCGGCTTGCGGGCGCGATAGGCCAGCGCGGGGGCCAGCAGTTCCAGCAGGGCCGCATAGAGACGCTCGAAACCGGCGCCGGCCATGACCTCTGCATCGGCGCCCGTGCTGCGCGCCACGTAGGCCGAGACCGACACCGCCGGCTTCAGCTGGGCCGCCGCCACGCCCAGCGCCTGCAGCTTGTCGGCGGCGCGGTGGCCGACATCGGCTTCCTGGTCGGCGCGGTTGGCGTCGGACTTGTTGCGCAGGCACTTGACGATCTGGCCATCGACTTCGTCTTCGTCGATCACATCGCTGCGCGTCACCACCGGCAGCAGTGGCTTGCCTCGGCGCAGTTCGCGGGCCAATTCGTCGAGTTCCTGCACCTGTCCCGGCGAGGTCGAACTGGTCAGCCACAGCACCGCATCGGCACTGTCCAGGAAGCGCTGGGTCAGGGCCGCATTGTCATCGGTGGCCGAATGCAGGCCGGGGGTATCCAGCAAGACCAGTCCATCGCCCAGGCACACCCCCTGCAGGCGCGCCGTGGTCTCGGTGGCACCCTCGTGGAAGGCCTCGTCCGAGGCCAGCAGCTGGCCGCCCTGCAGATGGAAATACTGCACCGCCTGCCCATGCTGCCGGAAGCGCTCGGCCAGGAAGTTGCACAGCGAACTCTTGCCGGCATTGAACTTGCCGAACACCAGCACCATCAACTTGCCCTCGAAGTGCTGCGCCAGAGCGCGTGCCGGTGCCAGTGCCAGCCATTGGGCTTCGCGCTGCTGGTGCTGCTGTGCCAGTGCCTGATGCAGGGCAGCGATGCGCTGCGCCAGGGCGCTGCCGGGTTGCAGGCCACCGGCCTCGATCCGGCCGGCCGTGAGCGCCGCATCCAGCGAGGCCAGCCAGTCACGCAACGCGGCGAGGAGGGTTGCCACATCCGCTTCGGCCCCGCCGGAGTTGCCGGAGCTGCCGGAGCTGCCGATGATGTCGATGAAACGCTGTTCCGACGTCTTCATGCCAGCTCCACCGCGCGCAACTGCTCCAGCGCATCGGCCGCGCGGGTGATGGCATGCAGCGCGGCGTCGGCGCGCTCCACCGCCTGCACCAGGGCCTGGCGATCTTCCGACAGTTCGTAGTAGTGCAGGAAGGACTGCGTCATCTGCCCGCGTCCGGCCGGCTCGCAGAAACGGCGGCGCAGGTCGGCGCGGTATTTGATGGAAATGCCCATGACGGCCACCATCACCGTATCCAGGCTGGTGACCGAGGTCCGCTGGTCGGCCGGCAAACCCTCTACCCCGTGCTTGATGAGATGGGCGCGGATGGCGATGCAGGCCCGCGAATAGGCGACGTGGATGCGCGCCCGCTCGCGCTTGCCGGCGGTGAGCTTGAATTCGTCGGCGGCCGTGTCCGGTACCAGGGCCGGATCGTCGCCCTCCACCTCCAGCACCGGCAGCAGGTCCTGATGCACCTTGTCCAGCACCGTCTCCAGGCCTTGTTCGAAATCCTGGCGCTGCTGGTGCTGCTGTTGCCGCAGTGCCTGCAACTGTGTTTGCGCGCTGCGTTGCTGGTGCTGCAGTTGCTGGTCGATCTCGTCCAGCAGCAGCGCGCGCTCATGGCGCCGCGCCGCCGGCACCTGTGCCGTGACATCGCGCAGCCAGGCCTGCATGGCGGGAATGCCGCTCTTTTCCAGCAACAGCTTCTTGCCGCCTTCGATGCCGCTGCGGTGGCGCGTGGACGACACCGGATGGAGCGTCAAGCCCGGCGCCTGCGCGCCGATGGCGCTGCTCACCCGCTCCAGTTGCGCCTCGTCGGCCATCTGGTCGACCTGGGTCAGTACGAACAGGGTCTGGCGGCGCGTGCGCTGCTGGTCGTCGCGCAGGGCCTGCAACAGCGCGCGCTCGGCAGCATCCAGTTCGCCCTCCTTGGCGGCATGCACGAACAGGCGGATATCGGCCTGCAGCCAGGTTGCCTCCTGGGCATGGCTATCGTCCTGCTCGGCCACGTCGGCGTCCAGCCCGGGTGCATCCAGCCAGCGCACATCGGCATGCCGGTGTTCGGACAGGCGCACCGTCTCGCGGCGGTCGGCGACGGCAAAGACGTCGCTGCCCATCAGCTCGTTCAACAGGCGGCTCTTGCCGTGGTTGTACTTGCCCACCACGGTCACCGTGGCGGGCGCGGCCCGTTGCGCCAGCACCCGCAGTCGTGCCAGGTCATGCGCACGACCGGGTGCCACGGCCAGGATCTCGCTGGTCAGGGGGGCGAAGGGGTCGGTGGATCCGGTATCTTTTTGCATTGCAGTCTCCATGCAGCTCAAGCTGGTTTTCTGGGGCGTCCGATCAGCCAGTAGGCGGCCATGCCGAACACCACGCCCCAGAAGGCCGCGCCCAGTCCGAACAGGCTCATGCCCGAGGCCGTGGCCAGGAAGGTGATGACAGGGGGTTCGACATAGCCGCCCTCCTCGCTCATCAGGCGGATGTTGGAAACGATGGCGCCGATCAGGGCCAGACCGGCCAGCGCGGCGATCAATTCCTTGGGGAAGGCGGTGAACAACTTCACGATGGAAGCCGCGAAGGTCCCGCCGACGAGATAGAACACGCCATTGGCGATGCCGGCCAGGTAGCGCTTGCCGGGCTCGGGATGCGCATCCTTGCCGGTACAGAGGGCCGCCGTGATGGCCGCCAGGACGATGGTGATGCCGCCGAAGCAGGCGGTCACCAGCGAGGCCAGGCCGGTACCGGTGACCACCGCGCGGGTGGGCGGATGGTAGCCGGCCAGCTGCAGTACCGCCATGCCTGGCAGGAACTGCCCGGTCAGGCTCACCAGTACGAGCGGGATGGTAAAGCTGAAGAACACACCCAGGCTGAACTGCGGTGCGATGAAGACCGGCTGCGCCAGTTCCAGCCCCAGCTCGCCGAGATGGGTGCGACCACTGGCAAAGGCCACCGCGAAACCCACCAGCGCCACCACCACGATGCCGTAGCGCGGCCACCAGCGGCGCCCGGCCAGGTAGGCGGCCAGCATGACCAGCACCAGCAGGGGTGCCTCCGCGCTGGAGCGGAAGGCCTGCACCCCAAACTGGAACAGGATGCCGGCCATCATGCCGGCGGCGATGCCCTTGGGGATGAAGGCCAGGATCTTCTCGAAGTAACCGGTCACGCCGATGAGGATCAGCAGCAGCGCCGCCATCACATAGGCACCCACCACCTCGGGCATGCTGATGCCGGGGAACAGGCTCAGCAGCAGCGCCGTCCCGGGAGCCGACCAGGCGGTGATGATGGGCAGCCGGAACCACCAGCTCAAGAGCAGGCCGCTCACCCCCGCCCCCATGGAAATGCCCCAGACCCAGGACACCAGTTGCGAGGTCGGGACCTGACCGGCGTGTGCAGCCTGCACGAAGATCACCAGCGGCCCCGCATAGGAAATCAGTACTGCCAGGAAACCGGCCACCCACGCCGTGAGCGAGCCTTGTCGATGGACCATGAATCGTTCCTTGCTACATGCTGCCTGCCCTCAAGCTACAGGCAACGACACGGGAGGGAGCCGGCTGTGCCCTGCCCCCCCTGATGTTCAAAAGGCCAGGCGCTGCGATGGCCGAACCATCGCAGCGCCGAGCCGCCGTCCTGAAGTTGCGATCTTAAACGCTGCGCGACACCGATGCTGGCGACACGCCGCTCGCGCCGACACTGTTGGCACTGGCGCCCTGGCCGGCATGCCGGTAGCGCAGCATGAAGATGCCGATCGCCAGCGCCGCCACCAGACCAGGGATGGCGAAGACCAGGAAGTTCATCTTCAGCGGCAGGGCTGCCGCCATCAGCGCACCGCCCAGCAAGGGGCCGACGATGGCGCCCGAGCGGCCCACGCCGGAGGCCCAGCCCAGACCGGTGGAACGGATCGCCAGCGGGTAGAACTGTGCGGTGTTGGCATACAGCAGGATCTGCGTGCCGATGGTGGTGGCGCCCGCCACGATGATGAGCAGGTACAGCACCGGCGTGGGGCTGTTGAAGCCCAGCAGCGCAATGGCCACGGTCCCCACGGCGAAGAAGCTGATCACCACCTTGGGCAGGGTGAAGCGGTCGCCCAGCCAGCCGCCACCGATGGCACCGACCACGCCGCCGAAGTTCAGGGCCAGCAGGAAGGACAGCGAGGAACCCAGGCTATAACCGGCACTGGCCATCAGCTTGGGCAGCCAGGAACCGAGTGCATACACCATCAGCAGGCAGCAGAAGAAGGACACCCAGATCATCAGCGTACCGACGCTGCGGTCCTGCTTGAACAGGTCCAGCATGGGTGCACCGGCACCCTTGGCCTCGGCCTGCACCAGTTGCGTATCGGCAGCGATGCCGGCCAGCGGGGCGACTTGCGCCAGCATGGCGCGCGCCTGCTCATGCTTGCCCTGGCGCAGCAGGAAGCCCACCGATTCCGGCAGCTTCCACAGGATCAGCGGCAGCAGCACCAGCGGTACGGCGGCGGCGAAGAACATCGACTGCCAGCCGAAGTTGGGCAGCATCCAGATGCCCAGGCCGGCACACAGCACGCCACCCAGCGAATAACCACTGAACATGATGGCCACCAGGGTGCTGCGCAGGCGCTTGGGCGCGTACTCGTTCATCAGCGCCACGGCATTGGGCATCAGGCCGCCGCAGCCCAGACCGGCCAGGAAGCGATACACGCCGAACTCGGTGGGCGAGGTCGAGAAGCCGCTCAGGAAGGTGGAGACGCTAAAGAGCACGAAACTGATCGCCACGCCCTTCTTGCGACCGATGCGATCGGCCAGCGGGCCGAAGATGAAGGCGCCGAACATCATGCCGAACAGGGCATAGCTGCCCAGTGCGCCGGCCTGCACCGGCGACAGGCTCCACTCCTTCATCAGCACCGGCAGCACGGCGCCGTAGATGAACAGGTCATAGCCGTCGAACACCAGCAGCAATGCGCACAGGCACATCACCATCCAGTGGAATTTGGTAAAGCGCGCGCCGTCGATGATCTGGCTCACTTCCAGGGTCTTCATGGGGTTCTCCTCCGTTGTTTCGGTTGTAGTCCGTTGTTGTACGTTGTTGTGCGTTGTTGTTATGTCTGATGGATCGGGTGCTGCGCTTGCCTAGTGCCTGGTCTCCTCGTGTCGCAGATGCGCCACCGCCTTGATCTCGACGATGTAGCCAGGCGCGCCGCCCAGCATGTGGGCGCCGATGGCGGTCCAGGCCGGCAGCGGATAGCGCGTCAGGTAACGGTTGCGCACCTTGATGAACAGCGGCAGGTCGCGCATGTCGGTGTGGAAGCTGGTGAGGTCGACGATATCGTCCAGCGTGCCGCCGGCGGTCTCCAGCACCTGCTTGAGGTTCTCGAAGGCCTGCACGATCTGGGCTTCGCGTGGCTCGACCAGTTGCATGGCGTGGTTGCGGCCGATCTGGCCGGACACATACAGGATGCTGCCCACCAGCACGCCGGGGGCATAACCGATTTTTTCGTAGACGTCTTCCATTCCCTTGGGAATGATGGCCTGGCGCTCTGGCATGGATTGACTCCGTGATCTGTGGATGGTGTGGATGATGTGAATCAGGTGGATCAGCCGTTGTCGCCGCCGGCCACCGGCAGGACGGCACCGGTGATGTAGCTGGCGTCATCGGAGGCGAGGAAGAGGATCGGGGCGATCTGCTCTTCCAGCGTGGCGTAGCGTTTGAAGAAGGTGGAGCCGATGACCTGCTGTATCGCCTCCTGCATCCAGCTCAGCTCGCGGGCGTTGTCGCCCTCGGCATTGCGCGGCACGCGACGCGGCGGGGCCTGGGTGCCGCCAGGGGCGGTCGCCACCACACGGATGCCGCGCTCGCCGTATTCCATGGCCAGCGCGGTGGTCACGGCATTGATGCCTCCCTTGGCGGCCGAATACGGCACCCGCCGTATGCCGCGCGTGGCATTGGAGGAGACATTGACGATCGTCCCCGCGCCCCGCCGCAGCATATGCGGCAGCACCGCATGCGAGCTATACAGGGTGGGCATGAGGGAACGGCGGATTTCGTCATCGATCTGGGAGGGTTCGAATTCGGCGAAGGGTCGCATGCGGATGGCACCGCCCACGCCGTTGATCAGCACGTCGATGCGGCCGAAGCGGGTGATGGCCTCACTCACGGCGGCCTGGGCGCCTTGATAGGTTTCCAGGTCGGCGACGAAGCCGATGCCGCGCCCGTCCTGCGCCTCGGCCGCCACCTCATGGACGAACTCGGCGCGGTCCACCAGCATCACCCGCCCGCCCTCGGCGGCGATGGCCAGCGCCACCCCGCGCAGGATGCCCTGGGCGGCGCCGGTGACGACCACCACCTTGCCCTGGAAGCGGGCCTTCACGGCGGCCCCGCTCATGCTGCCACCGCCACCGGGGCCGGCTGGCTGGTGACGAACTTCTCGTAGTAGAAGCTGGCCGGGCTGATGCCCTGGGCCTGGAAGTGCTTCTGCACCGCCTCCACCATCGGTGGCGGACCGCACAGGTAGACATCCACCGCGCCATCGTGCAGCACCTCGGCCGGCATGTGCTGGGTCACGTAACCCTGGCGCGGATGGGCGGTGGCGGCATCGGCCACGCAGGTGGTGAAGCTGAAGCCGGGCAGGCGGCGGGCATAGTCTTCCAGGCGCTCCACCAGCACCAGGTCCTGGTCGCGGGTGACGCCGTAGATCATGTGCACCGGCTGGTCGATGCCCTGGCGCTGCATCTCTTCCAGCATCGACAGGAAAGGCGCCAGCCCGGTACCGCCGGCCAGCATCAGCACCGGCCGGGTCACCGGTCGCAGGTAGAAGCTGCCCAGCGGCCCGGTCAGGTCGAGTGCATCACCCGGCCGGGCGGTGGCCAGCCAGCTGCTCATCAGGCCGCCCGGCACGTTCTTGATCAGGAAGCTCATGCGCGCAGCGCCCGAGGCCGAACTGAAGGAGTAGGCGCGATGCTGGTCGCTGCCCGGCACGCCGATGTTGACGTACTGCCCCGGCAGGAAACCGGGCGCATCGGCTGCCACCTCCAGCACCAGTTCGAAGGCGGCACCGGCAAACCCGGTCACCTCGGCCACCTTGCCGCCGAAGCGGGCGATGCCGGTCTTGCAGGCGGTGGAGGCGACCGGTACGGCCACCACGCAATTCGACTGCGGCACCATCTGACAGGTCAGCACCAGACCGGATTGCGCCTCGTCGCTGCTCAGGGCATCTTCGATGTAGTCATCGCCCAGGTCGTAACGACCGCTCTCGGCGCGGCACTTGCAGGTGCCGCATACGCCATCGGAGCAATCCATGGGCAGGTTGATGCGCTGGCGGAAGGCGGCGTCCAGGACTTTTTCCTTGGGGCCGCAATCGATGACGCGGGTGACGCCGTCTTCGAAGTTGAGGGCGATGCGGTAGCTGCTCATTTTCTGTCTCCTGCCGCCGGTCTCAGACGTGATAGACGTCGATGACCTGGCGGATATAGTCGTTCTTCAGTGCGATCTTCTTGCGGGCGATGACGAAACCACCCGGGGCGCCCGCGCTCTTCCTGAGCGTGGCCAGCACCGTCCCGAAGAACTGGTCGGTGATCTTGTAGCGGTGCGACAGGGTGTGGAAGTTGTAGCGCACGTCCACGGCGTCATCCCGCTCGGCCAGGATTTCCACGTTGGCGATCATGTGGCTGGTGCGCGGCTCCGGCATGGAGGCGCTGGAACGCTCGGTCTTGATGCGGAACACGCGATCTTCCAGGCCTTCCCGGTTGGCGTAGTACATCAGCGAGATTTCGCGCTGCGGGTCCTGGGTCAGTTGGTCGTCGTCGTCCCAGGCCGGCATCCAGTACTCGACATCGGGGGCGTACAGTTCCAGCCAGGGTTCCCATTCGCGCTCATCCAGGTGGCGTGCCTCGCGATAGAGGAAGGCGCATACCGCGCCCAGTTCGACGGTGCTGCTCATGCTTGTGCTCCTTCCTGTGCCTCTTGCAGCGCGGCGCGCTCCTTGCCGACCGCCTTGCGCATCTGCTCGGTCCAGTAGTGGTGCTGGCAGACGAACAGGCCTTCATCCTCGCTGCGCTCGCCGCTCAGCTTGGGGTTCATGCCCATCTTGCGGGCGTTCTCGTCGGGGCCTTGCTTCCACAGCGGGGCGCCACGGCTCATGTCGTTCCAGCGCACGGTCGAACCGGCGTAACCGGCCTGGCAGGCGCGGAATTCTTCCAGGTCATCGGCGGTACCCATGCCGGAGACATTGAAGAAATCTTCATACTGGCGAATGCGCAGCCGACGGTCTTCATCACTCTCGCCCTTGGGGCCGAAGCAGAAGATGCTGATCTCGGTCTTGTCCACGCTGATCGGACGGGCCACGCGGATCTGCGTGCCGAACTGGTCCATCAGGAACACGTTGGGATACAGGCACAGGTTGCGGGTCTGGGCCACGATGGTGTCGGCGCGGGCCTGGCCGACGCGGGCGGCCAGTTCTTCGCGCTGGTTCCAGATCGGGCGTACTTCCGGGTTGAGGGTATTGGTCCACAACAGGATGTGCCCATTCTCGAAGCCATAGACACCGGCCACGGCCTTGCTCCAGTTGTTGGCATCGGTGGCCTTGGTGCCACCTTCCTTGCGGCGGCCCATGGTGGCCGCGTAGTTCCAGTGCACGGTGCTGACGTGATAGCCGTCGCAGCCGTTTTCCATCTGCATCTTCCAGTTGCCGTCGTAGATGTAGCTGGAGTTGCCACGCAGGACTTCCAGTCCGTTGGGCGCCTGGTCGACGATCTGGTCGATGATCACGCGGGTCTCGCCCAGGTACTCTTCCAGCGGCAGCACGTCCTCCGACAGGCTGCCGAAGAGGAAGCCCCGATAGCTCTGGAAGCGCGCCACCCGGGTCAGGTCGTGCGAGCCGTCCTTGTTGAAGGAGACCGGGTATTCGGTGGTCTTCTCGTCCTTCACCTTGAGCAGCTTGCCGCTGTTGCTGAAGGTCCAGCCGTGGAAGGGGCAGGTGAAGCTGCTCTTGTTGCCGTGCTTGCGACGGCACAGCATGGCACCCTTGTGGGCGCAGGCATTGATGACGGCGTTCAACTGGCCGGTCTTGTCGCGGGTGATGACCACCGGCTGACGACCGATCCAGGTGGTGTAGTAGTCGTTGATCTCGGGAATCTGGCTCTCGTGGGCCAGGTAGACCCAGTTCGATTCGAACAGGTGCTTCATCTCCAGCTCGAACAGCTCAGTGTTGGTGAAGATGTCACGACGGCAGCGGAAGATGCCATTGGCCGGGTCTTCCTGCAGGGCGCTGTCGAGCAGGCTGTCGACGGCTTGGTACTTGTCAGCGGCGGCGAGGGTGTTCATGGTGCGGTTTCTCCAGGGTGCAAGCCGCCCCCCGCGATGGTGGCCATCGCGGCTTCACTGCGGCGGGGGGTGGACGAAGTGGCGCCGAAGGGGCGCGTCAGGCCGCCAGACGCGGGCGATCGACGATCTGGTTGTCGGCGCCGTTGACCAGGGCAGTCAGCGAGATGTCGAAGACGATCTCGGCGAACGGCCCCTCCAGGCCCTCGGCCTTGATGCTGGCGGCATCGGTACGCTCGACCAGCGGCGGCACCAGGCCTTCGCGGGTGGCGTAGGCGAAGTCGTCATAGATCAGCGGATCGCCTTCGATGTTGATCTGCGTGGTCAGCTTGCGATGACCTTCGGCGGTGACGAAGAAGTGGATGTGCGCCGGACGGTTGCCGTGACGACCCAGTTCATTGAGCAGGCCCTGGGTGGGACCGGCCGGCGGGCAGCCGTAGGCGGCCGGCATGATGCTGCGGAATTTGTAGCGACCCTGGGCGTCGGTGATGATGGTGCGACGCATGTTGAACGGCTTTTGCTCGCCGGTCGGGTCGAAGTGCGAATAGAAGCCCTTGGTATTGGCATGCCAGACTTCGACCTGCACGCCCGGCAGCGGCTTGCCGTCGGCACCGTAGACGGTACCGTGCATGATGATGGTCTGGCCGGCCTGGTCACTGCCGTCATCCAGGCGGGCAAAGCCCTGCTCCACCGGAGCACCGGCGACGTAGAGCGGACCTTCGATGGTGCGCGGGGTACCGCCGGTGATGCCCAGGGCGGCATCTTCGGCATCCATGCGCATGTCCAGGAAGCGGTCCAGGCCCAGGCCCGGCGACAGCAGGCCGGCCTCGCTGGAGGCACCCAGGCGGTTGATGTAGGCCACGCCGGCCCAGTATTCGTCGGACGTGATTTCCAGGTCTTCGATGGTCTTGAACAGGTCCGAGAGAATGCGATGCACGATCTGCTTGGTGCGCGGGCTACCGCCTTCGGTGTCCAGGCCGCTGGCCAGACGCAGGAAATCTTGTACTTCGGGGGTGCTGAAAATCTTGGCTGCCATGGTTGAGTCTCCTATTGGATTTATCGATCGGGGAAAGTGATTTTTTTGTTTTATCCGACCAGTGCGGTCGGCCTCGCTGCTGTCACTGTGGTCACGGTAGCGCCTTGCCTGCGGTCGCGACGGAAGTATTGCACACGCTCTTCATCGAGCACGATGCCAAGGCCGGGGCCTTGCGGAATGGTGAGGTGGAAGTCCTGGTACTGCAGGGGCGTGGCCAGGATTTCCTCGGTCAGCAGCAGCGGCCCGAACAGTTCGGTCCCCCACTGCAGTTCGCGGAAGGTGGCGAAGGCGTGCGCCGAGGCGATGGTGCCGATGGCGCCCTCCAGCATGGTGCCGCCGTAGAGTTCGATGCCGGCGGCGTCGCCGATGGCGGCCACCTGCTGGGCGGCGCGCAGGCCACCGGATTGCTCGATCTTGATGGCAAAGACGTCGGCGCCGCCGATGCGCGCCAGAGCGAAGGCCGAGGCCGGGCCGGTCAGCGATTCATCGGCCATCACCGCGATGGCATGCTTGCCCTTCAGGCGCGCCAGCGCCTGGGGCGAGGCCACCGGTTGCTCCACCAGTTCGCAGCCAGCATCGACCAGGCCGGCCAGGCCGCGCTGGGCTTCCAGTTCGCTCCAGGCCATGTTCACATCCACCCGCACCGTACCGCGGTCACCCAGAGCCTTCTTGATGGCGGCGACGTGGGCGACGTCGGCGTCGACCTCGCGCCGGCCGATCTTGAGCTTGAAGATATTGTGGCGACGCTGGGCCAGCATGCGCTCGGCTTCGTCGATGTCCTTGGCGGTATCACCCGAGGCCAGGGTCCAGGCCACCGGCAGGCTGTCGCGGGCCGGTCCGCCCAGCAGCTGCGAGACCGGCAGGCCGGTGCGCTGGCCCAGGGCATCGAACAGCGCGGTCTCGATGGCGCACTTGGCGAAGCGGTTGTCCTGGATGGCCTTGTTCAGGCGTGCCATCAGGGCTGGAATGGCGCTGGCGTTGGCCCCCAGCAGCAGGGGTGCGAAATAGGTATCGATGGCCAGCTTCATGCCCTCGGGCGACTCCGCGCCGTAGGCCAGGCCGCCGATGGTGGTGCCCTCGCCCACACCGACACTGCCGTCGGAGCAATACAGGCGTACCAGCATCAGGGTCTGCCCGTTCATGGTCGCCATCGACAATTGATGGGGGCGGATGGTGGGCAGATCGACCAGGAAGGTCTCGACCCGCTCGATGCTCGCCGGGGCTGCCGAAGTGTGAAGGTGTTGTTGGGTGTCCATGGCTTGCATTGAACACCCGAAAGCCCTGCCATTGCCAACACCAAATACATCTAGTTTCATACCTTTTTTATATAGTTTTGCAGCGCACCCAAAGAAATCAAAGAATTAGACATCTTTTGTTCCCGTGCGATATGATTTTTGGCCATGGACATCAGACAACTGAAATACTTCGTCGCCGTCGCCAATACGCGCAACTTCACGCGGGCCTCGGAGCAGCTGCACATTGCGCAGCCCCCCTTGAGCCGCCAGATCCAGCTGCTGGAAGAAGAGCTGGGCGTGCAGCTGCTCCTGCGCAACAGCCGCCCGCTGCGCCTGACCGAGGCCGGCCGGGTGTTCTACGAGCAGGCGCTGCAGATCCTCAACCGCCTGGAGCAGCTGAAGAACGCCACCCAGCAGATCGGCCTGAACCAGCGCCAGACACTCTCCATCGGCTTCGTCGCCTCGACCCTCTACGGTGGCCTGCCGGTGCTGGTACGCAAGCTGCGCCAGCACTACCCGGAGGTGGATATCCAGTTGCTGGAACTGACCTCGATGCAGCAGTTCGCGGCCCTCAAGTCGGGGCGCATCGATATCGGCTTCGGCCGCATCCGCAGCAACGACGCCACGGTGGCGCGCATCGTCCTGCGCGAGGAAAAGCTGGTACTGGCGATCCCGCCCTCCTTCCCGCTGGCGGCCAGCCACCAGCGCGTGAGCCTGAAGGAAGTGCATGGCCAGAAGCTGATCGTCTATCCCAAGGAGCCGCGTCCCAGCTTTGCCGACCACATCCTGAGCCTGCTCAACGACCAGGACATCCACCCCGCCGAAGTGCACGAGGTGCGCGAAATCCAGACCGCCCTGGGCCTGGTGGCGGCGGAGTCGGGCCTGTGCCTGATCCCGGCCTCGGCGCGCCTGCGCAATGACCTGCATTACCGGCTGATCGACGACCCGCGTGCCACCTCGCCCATCATCCTGACCCACCGCATCAACGACAACGCCTGGTACATCGAGGCCGTCAAGCAATTGGTGGCGGACATGTACGCCGAGCGCCCGGCCTGGCTGGACATCGAGACCAGCTCCTTCCCGGCCACCGGCTTCCCGAATCCCGAGCGGCGCGATTGAGGGCCGTGGTGGTGCTGCTGTGGTGCTGTGGTACAGCTGTATGCGGGCTTCATTGATGCACTGCGCTGTCGTCCCAGGTTGACATCCTCACCGGCACACGCCTACACTCGGCTGTGCGAATAAAGGATTAATGTTCGTTAATCGAACATCTCATCTGAAGCTTCAGCCCTCGCCCCCACCATAATCACAACGCGATAACGGAGAAAACATCATGCTGTTCATGGTCCAAATGCAAGTCAACATCCCCGCCACCCTGGACAAGGCGGTCGCCGACCAGTTGAAGAAGGACGAGAAGGAGATGGCGCAGAAGCTGCAGCGCGAAGGCAAGTGGCGCGACCTGTGGCGGGTGGTGGGTCAGTATGCGAATGTGAGCATCTTCAATGTCTCCGGCAATGACGAGCTGCACAACATCCTCTCGGCGCTGCCGCTGTATCCCTTCATGAGCATCTCGGTCACCCCGCTGACCCAGCACCCCTCGGCGATCGCACAGATCGGCTGAGCCCCCCCTTCCCTGCTGACCACCATCGCGCGCCCCCGGTCTGATGCCGGCCGGCGCGTCAAGGATCGATCCATGCCATTCGCAACACTGAACGGAATCAAGCTGCACTATCAACTCGACGGCGATGCCTCGCTGCCGGTGCTGGTGTTTTCCAATTCGCTGGGGACTTCGCTGGCGATGTGGGAGCCGCAGATGGCCGAACTGAGCCAGCACTTCCGCGTGCTGCGCTACGACACCCGCGGCCACGGCCAGTCGGAGGTCACGCCCGGCCCCTATACCATCGCCCAGCTGGGGGGTGACGTCATCGCCCTGCTGGACCATCTGCAGATCACCCAGGCGCATTTCTGCGGCCTTTCCATGGGTGGCAGTACCTTCATGTGGCTGGCGGTGCATCATCCGGAGCGGGTCAACAAGCTCATCCTCTGCAATACCGGGGCCAAGATCGGCACCCCCGAGGCATGGAACAGCCGCATCGAGACCGTGCAGCGTGAAGGCCTGTCCGCCATTGCGGCGGCAGTGGTGTCACGCTGGCTGACGCCGGAGTATGCGGCCCAGCATCCGCAACAGGTACAAGCGCTGACCACGATGCTGTTGGCGACCCCGGCCGAAGGCTATGCCGGCGCCTGCGCGGCGGTGCGAGACAACGACCTGCGCGCGGCCATCGCCGGCATCACGGCCCCGACCCTGGTGATTGCCGGCAGCGGCGATGTGCCCACACCACCGGCCGATGGACAATTCATGCGCGCCACCATCCCGGGCGCGCTGTATGTGGAATTCGATGCCGCCCACATCTCCAACCAGCAGCAGCCCAAGGCCTTCACCCAGGCCGTGCTGCAGTTCCTGACGCAATAAGTCGCCGCGCCGTCCCCGGCCCCGCGACCCGGATGCTTCAGGCGCGGGCGCGCGGCGGCGGACGGCGCAACTCCAGTTGCGCCAGGGTATCGAGGTCGACCGGCTTGACCAGGTAATCGTCGACACCGGCGTCGTAGGCTTCGCGCTTGTCTTCATCGCTGCTGAAGCCCGAGCAGGCCAGCAGGTAGACGTTGCTGGTGGCCGGTTCGGCCCGCAGGGCGCGGATCAGGTCGTGACCGGTCATGTCCTTGAGCCCGATGTCCAGCAACACCGCGTCGGGAACCCATTCCTTGGCACGGGCGATGGCGCCCGTGCCGCTATAGACCGCCTGCACATCGTGGCCCAGCAACTCCATCAATTCCTTCATGGTGTCGGCGATGTCGATGTTGTCGTCCACCACCAGCACGCGCATGCCGGCACGCGGCGTGCCGTCGGTTGATGCTGCTGCGTTTGTGGTGCTTGTGCCATTCGCGGCATTCGTGGCAGTCGTCTCGGTCGTCGCATTTGCCGGATCGGAACCGCTGGCGGTCTTGTCCGGCATGGCCCGCGGCAGTTCGATGCGGAACACGCTGCCCTGGCCGATGCCGGCACTCTGCACGGTCAATTCGCCCCCATGCAGCTGGACCAGGCTGCGTGCCAGCGACAGCCCGATTCCCAGCCCATCCTGACGATCATGACCCAGCGCATTGGCCTGGGCGAACATGCCGAAGATATCGTCCAGCCGCTCGGCGGCGATGCCGATGCCTTCATCCCGGACCGTCAAGACCACCTTGTCGGCCTCAGCCTGCGCCGCCAGGTAGATATGACCGCCCTCCGGGCTGAACTTGGCGGCATTGTGCAGCAGGTTGATCAGCACCTGGGCCAGCCGGACCTCGTCACCGTCTACTGCCAGGCTGGCATCGGCCATGTCCAGGTGCAGCTGTTGACGCTTGCGCTCCATCAACTGCTGGGCCGATTCCAGCGCATTGTGGATGACCTCGGCCACCAGCGTGCGACGCAGCTGCAGCGCCAGCTTGTTGTGCGACAGGCGCGACACGTCCAGCAGGTCGTCCACCAGCCGCACCATGTGGTCGAGGTGATTGGAAATGGTGTTGCGGGCGCGCAGCTCCCAGTCCGGCGCATCCGGCGCCCGGGTGTTGAGAATGCCGATGGCATTGCGCATGGGTACCAGCGGATTTCGCAGCTCATGCGCCAGGATGGCCAGGAACTCGTCCTTGCGGCGGTCGATCTCGCGTAGCTCGTTCTCCACCTTGGCCAGGCGCAGCAGCGCATGCACGTTGGCCACCAGCTCGGCCGGTTCAATCGGTTCGAACAGGTAGTTGTCAGCGCCGCCTTCGAGGGCGCGGATCTTGTCGGCCAGTCCGATGTAGGAGGCCGAGGTCTGCAGCACCAGGCAGGAGGCGGTGGCCGGATCGGCCTTGAGGCGGGAGCAGACTTCCATGCCGTGGATGTCGGGCAGCTTCACGTCCAGCAGGATCAGCGCCGGTTTCAGCTCGCGTGCCAGCGCCAGTGCCTCGGTGCCGCTGGCAGCCTCCACCACGCGCAGCCCGGCCTTGGTCAGGATACGGGTGCGCGCATAACGGGCGGCGTCGGTATCGTCGACGTTGAGGATCAGTTGTTGAGGATGGCTCATGGCAGGCATGGGTAACATGGGTTTAGGCATTGACCTCGCCGAGGGCGATTTCGTTTCGATGCGGCGGCAATTCCACCAGCGAACGCAGTGCCGCCAGCAGCTCATCGCGTCCTACCGGCTTGAGGAAATAGGCGTCCGCGCCCAGTCCCATGGCCTTGCTCTTGTCGTCCACGTCGGAGGCGATGATGACCGGCACATCGCAACGCGAGGGGTCGTTCTTGAGCTGCACCAGCCAGTGCCAGGAATCCTTGCCGTCCAGCAGTATATCCAGCACCACGGCGCAGGGCTCGCCGTTGCGCCACAGGGCTTCGGCCTCGGCCACCGACGAGGCCGGCACCACGCGGAACTCCGACTGGTGCAGGTAGCGCTGGTACAGCAGACGCAATTCAGGCCGGTCTTCCACCACCAGCACCGGCAGGCTGGCGGCCGAGGGCTCGGGCCGCTCGTGCAAGGCCAGCGTTGGCCCATCGGGCAGCCCCCCGGTGCCGGCATGGATCACCGGGATCACCGCGCTGAAGGTCGAACCCTGGCCCTGCTGACTGGCCACCGCCACTTCACCGCCCAGCAGCATGGCCAGCTGGCGACAGAGCGGCAGGCCCAGGCCGGTGCCTTTGACGTGGCGTTGCAGGTGGTTTTCCACCTGCGAGAATTCTTCGAAGATGATGCCCAGATGCTGGGGCGGGATGCCGATGCCGGTATCGGTGACCGAGAAGCGCACCGTGCCGTCGCGCAACGGCTCGGCGGTCACCGTGATGCTGCCCTGCTCGGTGAACTTGATGGCATTGGAGACGAAGTTGCGCAGGATCTGCGAAAGCTTGCCCTCATCGGTGAACATCTCGCACTCGTCCGGGGCGACAAAACTCAGGCGTAGCCGGTCCGACACCAGCAGGGGGCGCAGCATGCCGCGCAAGGCGCTGAAGAGTTCGGCCACCTGGAAGCGACTGGGCTGGATCTCGACCTTGCCGGCCTCGATCTTGGCCAGGTCCAGCAGATCATTGACCAGTTCCGACAAGGCCCCGGCGCTGTCCAGGATGTAGCGCACCTGGCGTTCCTGCTCGGTACCGAGTTCGCCATCCACCCGATCCAGCAACAACTTGGCCAGCGCCCGGATGGAGGACAGCGGGGTGCGGAATTCATGGCTCATGTTGGAGAGGAAGCGCGACTTGGCCTCGTCGGCGCGGCGCAGGTGGTCGGCCTTTTCATCCAGCTCCGCATACAGCGCCACCACGCCGCGGTTGGTGTCTTCCAGTTCGCGGGTCAGTTGCAGCAACTCTTCCTGACGGCCCTTGAGCTCGGCCAGGGTGGCCAGCAATTCCTGGTTCTGCTGCTGGGTTTCGAACAGGGCCAGCCCGGCCGGTGCGGCCGCCAGCGCGCTGCCGATCTCACCGGCCACGCGCGGCGTGATCAACCGTGCCGCCGGCGGCAGCAGCTTGCGCATCAGCACCGTGGTGCCCTTGCCCGGTGCGGTCTCGATATCGAAGGCATCCATCAGCTTGCGCGCACCCGTCAGCCCCAGGCCCATGCCGGTATGGGACTGATAGCGCCCGGAGAGCACCAGCTCCAGGTCGGCAATGCCCGGCCCCTGGTCGCGCACGCACATGAGCAAGGTCTGCGGGGCGGTACTGCCTTCGATGGCGAACTCCACCTGACCGCGCCCGGCATAGCGGAAGGCATTGCGCGCCAGTTCCGAGATGCTGGTGGCGATGCGCACCTGGTCCTGCTGCGCGAAGCCACACAATTCGGCGATCTGGCGCGCGCGCTGGCGAGCGCCGACCACATCGATTTCATTGCCGATGGCCACGGTGAGCAAACGCAAGGTCATCCCGCCTCTCCCTGACGCAGGACCATGACGCTGACGTCGTCACGGCCACGATAGAAATCACGATACAGCAAGGCCGCAATCACGGCCGCGTGCGCCTGTTCCACGCCCGGATAGCCATCCAGCGACCAGCGGCTGGTCAACCCATCCGAATGGAGGATCAGCAGCATGCCATCCTCCCAGGGCGTCTCGAACTGCTGCACCTTGCGCAGGTTGTGGCCGACGATGCCATTGACCGAGACCAGATGACGGCGTTGACCGTCCAGGCTGGTACAGCAGGCGATATTGCCGACCCCGGCAAAGCGCACCTTGCCGGCCTGCACATCAATGCTTGCGACGGCCACCGCCGCGCCCCGCGTCTTCTGCAAGGCGGCGTGCATGGGCGGCACCAGTTCCGCAGGCGGTCGCACACGGCTGACTGCCGCCATGTCGGCCAGCACCTGTACGGCGCCCTCGGCGGCATCGGCGGCGGCGTCGCCATGGCCCAGGCCGTCGACCACCATCGACAAGAGCCCGTCATCCACGGTCGCCGCCCAGCCCGCGTCACCGCAGCGCTGCTCGCCCGCCAGCGGCAGGCAGACCAGGCCGCACTGCCACGGCTGGCGCGCCCCCGGTGCCTCCCACAGCACGGCGCGCAGGATCGTGCCGCGCTCGGGCCAGGAATAGAGGTCGAACTCATCGGACTGACGCCGGATCGCGCCCAGCCCCACGCCATAGGTGCCGGCGGTCGAACTGCCGTCGGTCATGGCGGCCCGGGCATCCCGCATGCCGGGGCCACTGTCGATGGCCAGCATCTCGATGCCACGTACCGCCGCACCCGCTGCGGTATTGCCCATGACGGAACGCAACAGGATTTCTCCATGCCCGGCATGCTTGAGAATATTGGTGGCCGCTTCGGTCAGCACCAGCGCCAGCCGGGCCGCCGGTTCCTGGGCAAAACCCAGTCGTCGTGCCAGGTCGGCCGCCGCCCGTCGCGCTGCTGCGACATCGACGGTTTCATTGACGGCGACGCATTCCTCGCTGCGCGAGGCCGTCAGAACAGTTTCCATTTGATGATGCTTACCTGGGTTCCCGCGCCCGGCGCGGTATCGATCTCGAATTCATCGGCCAGCCGCTTGGCGCCGGACAGTCCCAGCCCGAGGCCGCCGCCGGTGGTGTAGCCATCGGTGAGCGCCAGCCCGATATCGGCGATGCCCGGTCCCTGGTCGGCAAATACCAGTCGCAGGCCACGTCGGGTGCCGTTATTGAGCTCATCCACGCGGGCTTCGCCGCCACCGCCGTAGCGCAGGGTATTGCGCGCCAGTTCGCTGGCCGCCGTCACCATCTTGGTCTGCTCCACCAGCGAAAAGCCCAGTCGCACCAGATGGTCGCGCACCAGCTTGCGCAGGCGCACCACGTCTTCGTCGGTCTGCAGGGTCTGGGTCAGGAGTTGCTGTTCATCCACCGTGTACCTCGCACGGCATGTGGGGCGCGCCCATCAGTCGCTCTCCGACTCAAGCAGCTTGACGCCGCGTTCCACATTGAGGGCGGTACGCACGCCATCCAGTGTCAGTCCCAGCTCGACCAGGGTGATGGCCACGGCCGGCTGCATGCCTACCACCACGGTGCGGGCGTCCAGCACCCGCGCCATGGAGGCGGTATTGCTGATCATGCGACCGATGAAGGAATCCACCACGTCCAGCGCGGAGATGTCGATGAGCACGCCGCGCGCGCGGTCCTTGACGATGCGCTCGGTCAGGTCGTCCTGCAGCGCCATGGCCAGGCGATCGTGCATGTCGACCTGGATGGTCACCAGCAACAAGCGCCCCATGCGCAGGATAGGGATGCGTTCCATGGATTACTGCTCCGTATTCTGGACAGTAACCCGCGAGCCGGTCTTCTTGAGCGCGATCATGAAGGCATCGGCCAGAGTGGCCTTGGTGGTCACGTCTTCCAGGTTCACGCCCAGATGCACGATGGTCTGGGCGATCTGCGGACGGATGCCGCTGATGATGCAGTCCGCGCCCATCAGGCGGGCGGCAGCGATGGTCTTGAGCAGATGCTGGGCCACCAGCGTATCGACGGTGGGCACGCCGGTGATGTCGATGATGGCGATCATGGCGCCGGTCTCGACGATCTTCTGCAGCAGGCTTTCCATCACCACCTGGGTGCGCGCACTGTCGAGCGTGCCGATCAGCGGCAGCGCCAGCACGTTCTGCCACAGCTGCACCACCGGCGTGGACAGCTCAAGCAGTTCCTGCTGCTGACGCAGGATGACCTGCTCGCGCGCCTTCTGGTGCACTTCAATGGTGTACAGGCCCAGCTTGTCGAACAGCGAACTGGTGGCCGCGATCTCCTGCGCCAGCTGGGCCGGCTGCTCGCCCAGGATGCTGCGCAGATGGTCGAACAGCGGTTCCTTCAGGGCAAACACGAAGCTGGCGGTATCCAGCGAGGAAAAGCCCTGCAGCGCACGCGTACGCGACACTTCGCCCAGCAGGTGGCGCACATCGGCCCAGTCGTTGCCATCGGTGTCGCTGCCGGCCCCGCTTTCCAGGGTACGGGCCAGCAGGCTCAGGAACTGTTCGGCCTGGCGGCGGATTTCGAATTCACCGCTTTTTTCCTTGCGGCCCAGTTTGGACGTCAAGGTCGTGAGCCAGTTTTCCAGCAGGCTTTGCTGGTGCTGGTTGAGAATCACGGTCAGTTGCTGGGTGTGAGCGGAAGTCATGTTCTTTTTGTGTCCTGGACGGTCATACCTTCCGCTTCGCGTGGCTGGCGGAAGGCGCATTGGGAAAGGTACCGGGCGCCTGCAGTCCCCCTGGACGCACGGTCTGACCATTCTAGGTGACGCGGCTTTGAAGCTATGCAAGACAACACCTACAAGCCTTGTAGGAATCCATTACCCCCGCCTACTTCCTGCTGATTTTCTTGTGGACTGGAAATGCTGGCGCTTGCGCTAGCGCCGGGGCCTTTGGCAAGCTTGCCCGACGCTGTTTATAATGCCGCCCAAACCATAGGAGGAAAGCAGTTGGGTCAACGTGCAAACACGATGTCTTGTTACGAAGTGACGGGACATTCTTCGCCGTTCATGTTCAGGGTCTGGTGCGCCAACCGCGCCGACAGCTGGTTCGTCAGCGGCGTGGAAATCCGCCACCGCTCCATTGGGCAGCTCTTCCCCAAGCGCTCCCTGCCGGGCCTGTACGACTCCAAGCCCCTGGCACTGGCCCGCGGCATCCACTGGTGCGAATGCGTGGCCCATCAATTGCTGGAGGCCGAGGTACCGGAAGTGCCGTCGGGCCTGTTGCCTCCCGGACGGATAGTGCGCGAGTTGCGCTGATGCAGGGCGCCAATGCCGCGCCTGCTTTCACCTTACAACCAGGCTTCCTGCTCGGCCTTGCGTCCCTCGGTCTGCATCGCCTCGCACAGGGCGCGTAGCGAAGCCGGCAGCGAAGGGCGCGCCAGCAACACGCCCAGCAAGCGGCGATCATGTGCATTCAGCGGCCAGCGCTGGGTGGTGCTCTGCCATTGAGCGAGCCCCATCTGATAGGGCTCCCAGGCCAGGCCGGCCTGCTCCCATCGACTACCGACCGTGCAGGCAATGTCGACACCGGCCGGGTCGGCATCGGCACTGATCCACGCCGGCGCAGGTGCCAGTTGCAGCAAATGCGACACCGTCGCCAGCCAGGCCGACGAGGGACGCCCGGGCATCCACAGGAGTGCCACACCGGCCTGGCGTTGACGTGCCTGCAGTTCGAAGCTGGTACGGTTTTCGATCAGCCACCATTGCCGTGGCGCTGTGAGGGCATCGGCAACCAGCAGATCGTCCAGCGGCAGGCCGATGCAATGCAGCGGCGCCAGTTCCAGCCGGCGTCCTTGCCAGGAGAAGACCAGATCGCCGGAGAGCCACCCCACCTGGGCAAAACTGGCAATGCCCAATCGCTCGAGATCGAATAACGCATCCAGCCAGCGCCACTCGCTCGCGCTGAGCGACTTGGTCAGGTCGCGCGCATGGAGCGCAAAATTACGCCGCAATCCCTGCTGGCCACTGTCGTGCCAAGCCGCCAGCGCCCGCAGCAGGCCCAGGCGAGCTTCCAGCACATCGGCGCGCAGGGACTTGTCCTCTTCCAGTGCCTTGAGGGCGAGCGTCAGTTCATCCAGCAGGTCGGGGTCCAGCAAGGTTTGCTGGACATTGCCGCGTTCGTGCAGCCATTGCCAGGCTTGCTCCAGCATGGCTTGTCTCGCCTGCTTGCGTTGCTCGGCATGGATGATGCCCAACAAACCCTGCAGGCGGCGCAGATCGCGCCAGGCAATAGTCTTCCACAGCCAGTTACCGCCCTTGAGCTCCTCGCGCCGGCTGATCCAGCCCTCTTGCAGCAGACGTTGACACAGGCGTTCGGCACGTTCGATGCCCAACCCTACCGACTGTGCCTCCTTGAGCATGGCGTCACGGCTGCGGGAGCCGGCCTCGCCTCGCGCCCAGCGTTCCAGAGCGGCCCGCTCTTCCTTGTCCAGCAGCAGCAAGCTGTCTGGCACCGCATGGGCGGCGACCAGATCATGCTGATCGCGGCCATGCGGGGTCTCTAGCAGCGCACTCATGGTCCGGTGATTCAGGCATCCAGCCGCAGCCGCCGCTGCAACACCCCGATGGGCGGTGCCCAGCGGGCTTCACGCGGCTTCTTCGAGGTCACCAGCGTGATATCGGCCGGCTCGAAGACTTCGACGTTGTGCGTGATCGGCGTGGTCAGCACGTACTGGGCGCGGGTCGACTTGAGGAAGTTGCCGACCAGCTGGATGTTGCGCACATCCAGGTGGGCAAAGGGTTCGTCGATGAAGACGAAACCGCCCGGCATGTCGTCGTCCTTCAACAAGCCCACCAGCAGGATCAGCGACTTGATGACCTGCTGCCCGCCCGAGGCTTCGCCGTCGTTCAGGCCGATCTCGCCCTTGCCGTCGAAGTTGAAGCTGACCTTCAGTTCGGCCTGGCGCAGCACGGTATCGTCGTTGTCCAGATGCGGCAGGTCGGCGCTGACGATCACGCCGGCCAGCGCACCGAGATCGACGATGTTCTTGCGATAGCGCCGCACGGTGGCGCGCAGCACATCGATGTAGCGTTCGCGGGCATTGCCCACCGCTTCCTCGGCCTGGGCATTGCTGATCTTGCGCGAGTCCAGTTCGTTGCGCTGGTTGCCCACCGTGCCTTGCATGATGAGGTGCTTGTCTTCGACGGTGCCGTCCTTTTCCCACTGACCGCTGTCGAGCTCGGTTTCCACCGCCGCCATGCGCAGTTCGGCCTGCTTGGCGTTGCTGTATTTCTCGTACAGCGCCTGCACGGCGTCGGCGCCGATCCAGCGTTGCGGGAAGCGCCCCTTCTGCGCCCGCGAGGCCAGCGCGCGGGCGCGCTGCTCGTCGTGGCGGGTGCGCCAGTCGCGCTCCTGGCCGGCCAGGTCGCCTTCGGTGTCGCGCAGGCGGCGCTGCAGGCCCTGGTACTTGCCATCGATGATGGTGCGCTGTTCGATGGCGTCGGCATGCTGTGCATCCAGTTGCGTCCAGCGTTCGCTGGCGGCCACCCGGGCTGCGCGCAACGAGGGCAGCTGACGTCTGGCCTGCTCGAATTCTTCACTACGGCGCGCCAGTTCCTCGGCGGCCAGGTGGCCTTCGGTAGCTTTCTTGGCGGCCTCCAGCTGGCGCTTGACCTCGCTCTGCTTGAGCACGACATCGGTGAGCTGATCGTCCAGCGTGGCCAGGCGTTTCTGGATCGAGGCCTGGCGCGAGGCCATGGCGGCGGCGCCGAACTGATAGTCACCCGGGTCGCGCCAGACGCTGCGTCCGCCCCGACCGTCGCGCCAGTAGGCTTGCGGCGTGATCCATTCACCACCCAGGCGGGCACCCTCGACGGTATCGTCCACGCGGCGGATCTGCGCCAGCTGGCGCAGCAGCCAGGACGGCGCCTTGGCGGAGAAACGCAGCACCGCCAGTAGGCTGTCCGCCGCCGGCTGGGCCGGTGCGGTGGCGGCGTCCGACACCACGTAGTGACGATAGCGCTCGCGCTCGGCCAGGGCCATGGCGGCGGCTTCATCCTTGGGGTCGTCCAGTACCACCACCCAGCAGGAGGCGCGCAGCACCCCTTCGGCGGCGGCGCGCCAGTGGTCGTCGCCGATCTCGATGACATCGGCCAGGATGTGGTGCGCAATGCCGGCCTGGCGCAGGCTGCGGCTGAACTGCTGCACATCGCCCGGCTTGGGGGCCTGGCGCTGTCCGCTCAGGCGCTCCAGGGCGCCCTGGGCTTCCTTGCGCTGCTGTTCCAGGTCGCGCCAGCGGTCGTTCAATGCGCCCTTCTGCTGCTCCAGTTCTTCCACCCGTGACAGCAGTTGCACGGCATCGCCTTCCACTGCCGACAGGGCCAGCAGTTCATCGGCCTGCTTGACCAGTTCCTCGACCGGCTTTTCGGCATCGCGGGCCTTTTGCTGGGCCTGCTGGGCATCGGCCTTGTCGCGTTCCAGCGTGCTCACCTTTTCGCGGGCGGCCTGCTGTTGCGTCAGCAGTGCCGACAGCTGTAGCGCATCGCTGCTGCGCTGGCGACGCTGCTCGTTGTGATGCAGGCGCTGGCGATGCAATTCGCGCAGGCGGCCGGCTGTGGTCTGGCGCTCTTCATGCCAGCGCAGCACGGGGATCACTTCGGCGGCCAGGATTTCACGCTCGCGCAGCTTGCCCTGGTATTGCCGATACAGGGTCACGCGGCTGTCGAGCTGGGCCAGTTGCGCCTCGCTATAGGCCAGTTCCTGCTCAGCCAGGGTCACTTCCGCGGCGAGGTCGCGCTGGTGGCGACGGGCTTCTTCGTAGCGGTCCAGCACTTCCTGGTCACCGAAGACCTCGAACACCAGCCGCAGCAATTCCTTGGGCGAGAATTCGCACAGGCGGTCGGTCTGGCCCTGCTCCAGCGCCAGCACGCGGGCAATCGCGCGCGACAGCCCGGCACCTTCCAGACGCTTGCGCCAGTGGTCCAGGCCCAGCCAATCCTTCTCCGGCAGTTGCGCCAGGGTTTCGATGGCGACATCGCCATCACTCATGCAGTAGCGTCGTTGCCAGTCGCCACCGTTGCGCTCGATGCGGCAGGCCAGCGTGACCTGATCGGCATAGAGCAGGTTGCGGGCGAACGGACGGGTGGATGTCTGGCGGCCATGCGGACGGTTGTCCACCGTGGCGCGGAGCCAGGTGGTGTCGGCATTGGCGTGCCGGGCATAGGTCTTGTAGCTGCGCCCGCCCGAGCACTCCAGCCCGAGCAGGGTACGCATGGCGTCCAGCAGCGTGGTCTTGCCGGACCCATTGGGGCCGGCGATGGTGATGATGGAACCGTCCAGGGGCAGCGTCAGGCGCTGGCAATAGTCCCACTGCAGCAGTTCCAGCGATTGCAGGTGGAACATCAGAATTCTCCTTCTTCGTCTGCCGGTTTTAGCGGTGCCGGCTCGCTCTGGTCGGCGTCCGCCCCTGCGGCTTCCTCCCGGGCAGTGGCGCGGGCCAGCACTTCGCCCAGGGCGCCATCGAGAATGCGCGGCGCCAGGGCGTCGTAGTCCAGCAGCAGGTCCAGCAAGGGGCCTTCGGCGATGTCCACACCACGGCGCACAATGAAGCCGTGGGCTTCAAGGCGGCGCAGGTTGGTGTCCATACGTGTCTTCTTGCCGAGCTGGTTGCCGAAGTCGGCCAGCAGCGATTTGTAGGACACCACCGGGCTGACCTCGGCGGCGCTGGGCATGGGCTTGTCGGTCTGAAACATCTCGTCCTGCTGCTGACCGTCGTCACCGGCGGTACGCGCCGACTGGCGCTCGCGCTTGGGCAGCACGATCAGCGACCACAGCACCACCAGCAGCGAGATCGCATCGCGTGGCAGGTCGATGTTGTTGTTGGCATTCATGCCGGCTTCGCCAAAGACGGCGTACTCGGCCGGGCGCGCCAGCGCCACGCTGATGTGGTCGGCGTGGATGTTGTCCACCAGCCGCAGGCCCACCTGCGCCAGCCGGTCCTGCAGCGCCTGCCACAGGTCGGCATCGATCAGGGCGCGGCGCACGCGCGGATGCTTGCGCGGCAGCCAGCGGCGGGCCAGCAGTTCGGCGGCCAGCAGGCCGGCCTCGTCTAGGGTCTCACTCATTCGGTCTTTCCCGGGATGGATCTGGATGGATGGCGCCGCCACTGATGGCGGCGACATCCGGGTCATCGATTTTCTCGACCAGCGGCAGGAAGCCGGCCTGCCATGGCAGGCGCGCCAGGTCGCCGGTCTGGCCCTGCAGGGTCTGCGCCTGGCGGTCGCCCAATAGCGGCAGCAACTGCAGGCGATAGGCGGCCTTGCCGAAGCTGCCGCCCAGTACCACGGTGGACAGCGGCAACGACTGCGGCTGGCCCTCGTCGCCCTCTTCCGGCATGGCGCCCAGCCGGCCCAGCTGGGCGATCAGGTCACCCAGTTCGACCGGCATGCGCAGCGCTTCGATCTTGCCCTCCACCGCCTGGGCGGGGGGCGGCAGGCCTTGCGAGCGTTGCGCGTCGGGGCGGTCGCGTTCGAACTCGCCCTCGGCCACGTCCAGCAATTCGTGGCCGCTGACGAAGACCGGCTTGACGCCCATGGACAGCGCCTCCCCCATCAGGGAGGACAGATCGGGATGGCTCTGCAGCCAGCGCCGCACGTCCGAACTGGTCACGCCGGTGCTGCCGAGCGTGACGCGCTGGCGGTCAGCCTGTTGCAGGGCGCGGGTGAACTGGCTGGCCATGGTCAGTAGACGGGCCTGGCCATTGCCCAGGGCGCGGGCTTCGCGCTCCAGGCGGGCGTCGGCATGTTCGCTGCGGATCAGGGCGGTCAGGGCTTCGCCGGCGCGGTTGACCAGCTTCAGGGCACGTTCGAAACGCGGCTGGGCTTCGCGCAGCAGGGCTTCGGAGCCACTTTCGATGGCATCGGCGAACTGGTCGTGCAGGCGCGCCAGCTGGGCATGCAGGTGGCGGATCTGGCTGGCGTCGGACAGGCCCAGGGCCTGAGCCCCGGCCACCTGCGAGAGCAGCGCGGCCATCTCATCGTCCTCGCCGACGGCGCGCGTGAGCGGTGCCAGCAGGGCTTGCACCTGCTGGGCGATGGGCGAGAGCTGGTAATCCTGGTCGGTGGCATCCCAGACCAGCAGGCCCAGGTCGCGCAGGCGCTTGAGCGCGGCGTCCATGGCCTCGGGTTTCAGGGCGTAGAACAGCTGGTTCAGGTCCTCGCGCTGCAGCCGCCCTTGCGGCTGGGCCGCCAGTTCCAGGAACACCCAGATGCGCAGGCGTGCCGCCGCCTGGCCACCGGAGACCAGCCCGCGCAGGGCGTCCAGCACATCCAGCCGCTGGCCCAGGCCCCAGGCCAGGGGCGCTTCGGCGGCCTGGGTGGGATCGCGGAAATAGCTCTCGAAGGAGCCTGATTCATGCTCGTCCGCAAGGGGAGCGGGGTCGAATTCTTCTGTCAATTTGTCGTGGAGGTTGGCCAGGACCATGCCTGGAACCCGCCCTGCACAGTGGGCGGATCGGCAAGTTTAGCAGGCCCGGGGGTTGGCCTCCAGCAAAGCGGGTGGGAGAGCGGTGGAAGCGAGGAATAGATTATTGCTTACGAACAACAAACCACCTTGTCATTCACCGCCCCAGCCTGATCGCCTCATACGGCGTCTGCAGATCGCGCTCGGGGATTTCCCATACCACCAGCTTGGGCGGGGTCTGGGTGAAGGCAGGGTTGGAGAAATACTCGTTGGCGCTGCCGGAGAATTTGCCGCCATCCTTGGCGAAGCTGCCGATCTTGGCACCCAGCGCCTGCTGCAGGAAGCCCACAAAGTTGGAATTGCGCGAAAACGAGGTGCCGATCAAGGCCACATTGGGCAGCTGCTGGTCACCCAGCAGGTCGTCCAGGTCGTCGCCTCCCTTGGTGGCTTCGGCCGGTGCAGTCGGTGCAGGCCCCGCTGCTGCCACTTCCTTGAATTCGGTGGCCGCGACCTCTTCCGACTGGGGTTGCCAGCGCAGTGGCAGCCAGTCCAGGCCGGCCAGGTGGACCAGGTCGCCGGGGCGGCGCGCCAGCGGGCCGGGCTGGGCCTGATAGGCCTGCGCCGGCGTGGGCTGCAGGCCGGCGGCACGCACCTGCGCGGCAATC
>NZ_AEEC02000041.1 GCF_000300975.2 Herbaspirillum frisingense GSF30
GCCGACCGTGCCGACTGCGCTGAATGCACCGGCCGCAGCAAGCGCATCCGCAGCACCTGCAACAGCTTCAGCCGCACCTGCTACGCGTGCTGCCCCTGCAGCCCCGGCATCGGCCCGCGAGGCAGCGCTGATGGCAGCCCGCGTCGGCAAGAACGGCAAGGCTCCTGCTGCTCGTCCAACACCTGCGCCGACACCAGCGTCGGCGCCTGCTGGGGGCGCCGCGCAGGTGGTATCCACCGCTGCCGCCCCGGCTGCTTCGGCTCCGCGTGCCGCCGCGCCGCTGGCGTCGGACATGCCGGACATGCCCGAACCGCCGCCCTTCGACGCCATCCCGCCCTGGGAAGAGGATGCACGCGTCGACACGATGCCACCCGCTGGCTTCGCGGCTGAAAAAAAAACTGAGCCCGCTGTCGCCGTCGCACCGGCTGCACCGGCCGCGCCCGTCGCACCCCAGCGTCCGGCCGCCACACCCGCACAGCAACAGGAAACCGCCCGCATCGCCGCTGAACTGGGCTGGGACGGCCATTGGCCCAGCCTGGCCGCCAGCCTGGCACTGCGCGGTGTGGCCCATCAGATGGCGTTCCAGAGTGAACTGGTGCGCTGCGAAGCGCTCAATGGTGGCAATGTCTGCTTCCACCTGCGCATCCCCCTCGACACCCTGCGTTCCTCGGGCAGCGTGGAAAAACTGGTGGCCGCCCTGTCAGAACGCTTCGGCAAGGAAATCCGCGTGGAAACCGAACTCGGCGCCGTCGCCGACACGGCCAACGCGGTGGCCGAAGCCGAACGCGCCGAGCGCCAGCGCAAGGCTGAACAGAAGATGACCAGCGACCCCTTCGTGATGACCATGATGCGCGAATTCGGCGCCACCATCGTGCCGGGGTCGATCCAGGCGTTGTGAAGCAGGAACGGAAGGACCGACCGGATTGCCGGGCGCTTCCGCAAACGCGATAGAATCCCCTGAAATTGAAACAAGGAGCATGAGCATGATGAAAGGTCAACTCGCAGGTCTGATGAAGCAAGCACAGGCCATGCAGGACAACATGAAGAAGGCCCAGGAACAACTGGCCAATATCGAGGTGGAAGGCCAGTCCGGTGCCGGCCTGGTGAAGGTCGTGATGACCTGTAAGAACGACGTCAAGCGCGTCTCCATCGATCCGTCGCTGCTGGCTGACGACAAGGACATGCTGGAAGACCTGGTCGCCGCCGCCTTCAACGACGCCGTGCGCAAGGCTGAAGCCACCGCCCAGGAAAAGATGTCCGGCGTCACGGCCGGCATGCCGATGCCCCCGGGCTTCAAGATGCCGTTCTGAGGTCGGTGCGGCCCGCGCACGCATGCCGGGCCGCCACGATCGCTGCGGTAAAGCAAGACATCCATGATGTTGACGGAATGCACGATTGTTTAGGGGATGCACCATGTTCATCGTCTCGATCACGTACACCAAGCCGGCAGGCGACATCGACTCCCTGCTGACCGCGCACAAGAAATTCCTGAACCAGCAATATGCCGACGGCGTGTTCCTGATGTCGGGCCGCAAGGTCCCGCGCACCGGCGGCATCATCATTGCCGATTGCGCCGATCGCGCCGAGATCGAAGCCATCATGGAATCCGATCCCTTCTTCATCGGGGGCGTGGCCGAATACGAGATCATTGAATTCGTGCCTTCGATGACCGCCGAGGCGCTGGAAGCCTTCCGCTATTCCGTAGACCGCAATTGAAAACGCCCTCCAGTCTCACCGTCCTCACCGAATCGCTGCGCCGGCTCCCCGGCATCGGGCCCAAGACCGCGCAGCGCATGGCCTACCACCTGCTGCAGCATGATCGCGACGCCGCTGCCGAGCTCAGCAAGTCGCTGGCGCAGGCGCTCGATACCATCCGTCATTGCGCGTTGTGCAACACCTTCACCGAGCAGGTCATCTGCGAGACCTGCCAGGACAGCCAGCGCGACCATACCCAGCTCTGCGTGGTGGAGTCGCCCTCCGACCAGGTCATGATCGAGCAGACGCTGACCTTCAAGGGCCTGTATTTCGTCCTCATGGGGCGCCTCTCGCCGCTGGACGGCATCGGCCCGCGTGACATCCATCTCGAAAAGCTGATCACCCGCGCCACCGATGGCGTGGTCACCGAAGTGGTGCTGGCCACCAACTTCACCAACGAAGGCGAAGCCACCGCCCACTACATCAGCGAGACCCTCAAGGCCCGTGGCCTCAAGGTCAGCCGCCTGGCACGGGGTGTCCCGGTCGGCGGCGAGCTGGAATACGTGGATGCCGGCACCATCGCCCGCGCCATGCTGGACCGCCGCACGACGTGAGGCCGGGCAGGTTTTCAGATGAAAAACTTGCAGGCATGAGGTCGACGATGAAGGTCAAAATGCGCGACATCCAGTCCATGCTGCAATAGAATGACGACTGCCAGCCGGCCGGTACCCCCGGAGGCTGCCGCAGGCGACAGCGCAGCAACCCTGCGCACCGGACTGCACACCAACCCACGCATTTCAGGACACTGGCCACTACCCGACAAGAGCCAGGTCCGGCATCACGATCAGGAGGAGATCACCGGATCGGCCGCGCCGTAGCGCGTCAGCCATCCGGTGCAAGCACGATGAGCACAGGCAAATCCAAGCCCGGCCCGCTGGCCGGCATCAAGGTACTGGAACTCGGTACGCTGATTGCAGGCCCGTTCTGCTCGCGCATGCTGGCCGAATTCGGCGCCGATGTGATCAAGGTCGAAGCCCCCGGCAACGGCGACCCGCTGCGCCAATGGCGCGTGCTCAAGGATGGCACCTCGCTGTGGTGGTCGGTCCAGGCCCGCAACAAGAAGAGCATCACCCTCAACATGAAGGACGACCGGGCCCAGGAAATCGCCCGCAAGCTCGCCCTGGAGGCTGATGTCATCATCGAGAACTACCGTCCCGGCGTGCTGGAAAAGTGGAAGCTCGGCTATGAAGACCTCAGGCAGATCAACCCAGCCACCATCATGGTGCGCCTGTCTGGCTACGGCCAGACCGGCCCCTTGCGCGACCTGCCGGGCTTCGGCGCCATCGGCGAATCGATGGGCGGTATCCGCTACGTTTCCGGCCACCCGGACCGTCCACCGGTACGCATCGGCATTTCCATCGGCGACTCCATCGCCGCCCTGCACGGCGTCATCGGCGCCATGATGGCGCTGCGTCACCGCGACGTCACAGGCGGCCGCTGGAACGGCAAGCAGGGTGACGACTGCGTCGCCGGCCAGGGGCAGATGGTGGATGTGGCCTTGTATGAGGCCGTCTTCAACATGATGGAATCGATGGTCCCCGAGTTCGACTTTGCCGGCGTGGTCCGCGAGCGCACCGGAGGTGCGCTGCCCGGCATCGTGCCCTCCAACACCTACACCACGGGCGACGGCATGAACATCGTCATCGCCGGCAATGGCGACGCCATCTTCAAGCGCCTGATGACTGCCATCGGTCGCGACGACATGGCCAGCGACCCCGGTCTGGCACGCAACGACGGACGTGTCCCGCGTACCGCCGAGATCGACGCGGCCATCCAGCAGTGGTGCAGCACGCAGACCATCGACAATGCCCTGACCACGCTGCAGGAGGCCGACGTCCCGGTCGGCAAGATCTACTCGGTCAAGGACATGATGAGCGACGCCCAGTTCCTGGCGCGTGACATGTTCGAGCAGCACCAGTTTGCCGACGGCACGCCGGTCAAGCTGCCCGGCATCACGCCCAAGATGTCCGAGACACCCGGCCAGACCAAGTGGCTCGGTCCCGAGCTGGGCGCCCATAGCGATGAAATCCTGCAATCGCTGGGGTATGATGAGGCCCACATCAAGATGCTGCGCGACCACGGCGTGGTCTGAGCGGCACGCAACGGTAGCGTAATCTGCACGGGATTGCGGACCAACACTGCACAGGCTGCAGACAATAAAGCAGCAAAAACGCAGCACCCCCATCCACACACGGAGGAGACATAATGAAATTGAGCTGGAAGCAATTGCTGATCGCCGCGGGCCTGTTCCTGGCCGGCTACTTTTCCTTCAACGGCAGTGCCGGTGCGCAGGCACTGGAGAAGCCCAAGGTGTCCATCGCCGTCGGTGGCAAGAACCTATTCTATTACCTCCCGCTGACGGTGGCCGAACAGCTCGGTTATTTCAAGGATGAAGGCCTGCAGGTCGAGATTTCCGACTTCGCCGGCGGTGCCAAGGCCTTGCAGGCGATGGTGGGCGGCAGCGCCGACGTGGTCTCGGGCGCCTACGAGCACACCATCAACATGCAGGCCAAGGGCCAGGCCATCGTCGCCTTCGTGCTGCAAGGCCGTGCGCCGCAGATCGTGCTGGCCGCCAACAACAAGACCATGCCCAACTACAAGAGCGTGGCCGACCTCAAGGGCAAGAAGATCGGCGTGACCGCACCCGGTTCATCCACCAGCATTATGGCCAGCTATGTGCTTGCCAAGGCCGGCCTGAAGCCCACCGACGTCTCCTTCATCGGCGTGGGTGCATCGGCCGGTGCGATCTCGGCCATCCGCTCGGGCCAGATCGATGCCATCGCCAACCTGGACCCGGTGATCTCCATGCTGGAACAGCACAACGAGATCAAGACCATCGCCGACACCCGCACCCTGAAGGACACCAACGACGTCTTCGGTGGCCCGATGCCGGCCGCCACCCTGTACGCTCCGGCGGCCTTCGTCCAGAAGTATCCCAACACCACGCAAGCCCTGACCAACGCCATGGTGCGCGCGCTGAAGTGGATCCAGAAGGCCGGCCCCTCGGACATCATCAAGGCCGTGCCGGAGAGCTACCTGCTGGGCGACCGTTCGCTCTACATCGATGCCTTCATGAAGGTGCGCCAGGCCATTTCGCCGGATGGATACTTCCCGCCAGGTGGCCCCGATACCGCCCTGCGCACGCTCAAGGCCTTCGAGCCCTCGCTGGCCGACAAGCAGATCGACCTCTCCAAGACCTTCACCAATTCCTTCGTGCAGAAGGCCAACGCCAAGTACAAGTAAGAAGCAAGACCAGCATGCAGGTGCTCCCACCCGATGCGAATGCACAGCAAATGCCCGGCAACGGGCATTTGCGCATCTGAGCGGGGCGCTTGCCTGTGTATCATCCAGCGCGGCCGTGCCGGCCCGTAATGCAGTGAAGTCCTGAATCCCTGAAGCCCAGACGCCATGACGCCAGCCCTCCAGTTCGACAACATCACCTGCACCTTCGTCTCCAAGGACGATCGTTCCCAGCGCTACACCGCCGTGGCCAATACCGACCTGTCCATCGCACCGGGCGAATTCGTGTCCGTGGTCGGCCCCACCGGCTGTGGCAAGTCCACCCTGCTCAACGTCGGTGCCGGCCTGCTGCAACCCTCCTCGGGCAGCGTCAAGGTATTCGGCGAAGAGCTCACCGGCATCAATCGCCGCGCCGGTTACATGTTCCAGGCCGAGGCGCTGATGCCCTGGCGCAGCGCGCTGCAGAACGTGATCGCCGGCCTGCAGTATCGCGGCCAGGACGAGAAGGCGGCTGCCGAACTGGGCGAGCAATGGCTGGCCCGCGTGGGTCTGCAAGGCTTCGGCGACCGTTACCCGCACCAGCTCTCCGGCGGCATGCGCAAGCGTGTGGCCCTGGCGCAGACCCTGATCCTGGACCCCGACATCATCCTCATGGATGAACCCTTCTCGGCTCTCGATATCCAGACCCGCCAGCTGATGGAAAACGAGGTGCTGGACCTGTGGAACGCCAAGAAGAAGGCCGTGCTCTTCATCACCCACGACCTCGACGAAGCCATCGCCATGTCCGACCGCGTGATCGTGCTGGCCGCGGGCCCTGGCACCCACCCCATCGGCGAATTCAGGATCGACCTGCCGCGCCCGCGCGATGTCGCCGAAATCCGCATGCATCCCCGCTTCGTCGAACTGCACCAGCAGATCTGGGACGTGCTGCGCGACGAAGTGCTCAAGGGCTATCAACAACAGAAGCGCGCAGCGTAAGCCGTACCGGAAAAGATCAGGGAAGAGAATCAGCACCATGTGGAAATTACTGAAACCGAATCACAAGAACATCCGCTTCTGGCAACTGATGGTATTGGCCATCGTCCTGCTGGTGTGGCATGTGGCCACCCGCAATCCGCAGACCGCCTTCTTCTTCGGTGAACCGCTGAAGGTGGCCCAGCGCATCTGGGAGTGGTTCACGGTGGGCAGCGGCTCGCTGGAAGTGGGCCTAGGCGATACCACCTTCTTCACACTCACTTTCCCCGCCGAAATCTATTCACACCTGCTCATCACGCTGACCGAGACCGTGTTGGCCTTCGTCATCGGCACCGTCTTCGGCCTGGGCATCGGCCTGTGGCTGGCGCTGTCGCCGACCGCCTCGGCCATTCTCGATCCCTACGTGAAGGCCGCCAATTCCATGCCCCGCGTGATCCTGGCCCCGATCTTCGCCATGTGGTTCGGCCTGGGCATCTGGTCCAAGGTGGCCCTGGCGGTCACGCTGGTGTTCTTCATTGTCTTCTTCAACGTCTACCAGGGCGTCAAGGAAGTCAGCCCGGTGGTGTTGGCCAATGCCCGCATGCTGGGCGCCAACGCGCGCCAGCTGCTGCGTACGGTCTACCTGCCCTCGGCCACCTCGTGGGTGTTCTCCAGCCTGCACACCTCCATCGGTCTGGCCTTCGTCGGCGCGGTGGTGGGTGAGTACCTGGGCTCGGCGCGCGGCGTCGGTTACCTGATCCTGCAAGCCGAAGGGACCTTCGACATCAACACCGTCTTTGCCGGCATCGTCGTGCTGACCGTCTTCGCGCTGGTGCTGGACCTGGCCGTGGGCGTGATCGAGAAGCGGCTCATGAAGTGGCAGCCCAAGAGCGGGGAGACTGAAAAGCTCTGAATGCTTGGCCGGGAGGACACAGCAGATTGAAAAAACAACAAGTAAAGCAACCGGAACATCGATAGGGTCGTGTCAGACCGGAACCTGATATCGGAGAGGCGCCAGTGGCAACACCGGCGCCTTTTTGTTGCCCGCCGTCCTGGAGTTCATCCGTATCGGGAAATGCCCTAGATCCCCCGACCCCGCCTTTGTCTATAGTGAGTCACTGCATGGATTGATTCACTCTGGATTGGTCGATGTCCAACAATCACATCCGAGGGGGAACAATGAGTGTGTTCAAGAATATGAAAATCGGCACCAAGTTATCACTGGGGTTTGCCGTCCTGCTGGTGCTGACGATGATCCTGGCTGCCGTTGCACTGGTCAGCATCCAGTCACTGACGACCTCCATCAAGGCCGCAGATGCCGTCCAGGACCGACACCTGGTGCCGCTCTATCTGGTGCGCGAGGCGCTGGACCAGACCGGCCTTGCGGCGCGCAATGCCTATGTATTCCGTAGCGACGCCGATGCCGCCAAGGAACTGGCCATCGTCGATGAACAGAAGAATATCTATCTCAAGGCATTGGCCGAACTCGAACCGGAAATGGCCGGCAACAATAGTTTCGACAAGGTGCGGACCGGGCTGCTGCAGATGGCCGAGGAACTCAAGCGTCCGCGCATCTATCGCGAAAGCGGGAAGAACGAGGAGTTCCGTGACTTCCTGGTCAATGAATGCAGCCCCCTGCGGCGCCAGATCGTGCAGGACATCAACAAGGTCATTGCGGAAGTGGACGCCGAAAACGACCGCGCGCATCACTCCACGCTGGAAATGGCGACCCACGGTTCCATGGTGGTCGCCGCGCTCACCTTGCTGGTGACGTTCATCTCGATCATCGTGGCCGTACTGATCACCCGCAGCCTGCTCAAGCAACTTGGCGGTGAACCCGCCTATGCTGCCGACATCGCCCAGCAGATCGCTGCCGGTGACCTGACCTCTGAAGTGGTGACGCGGCCCGGCGATAACGCCAGTCTGCTGCTGGCCATCAAGAAGATGCGAGACAGTCTGGTCGCCATTGTCGGCAAGGTGCGTGAAGGCACCCAGACCATCGAACAGGCTTCCTCCGAGATTGCCACCGGTAACCTGGACCTGTCTTCCCGCACGGAGCAACAGGCCGGTGCCCTGGAGCAGACCGCCTCCGCCATGGAAGAACTGATGTCCACCGTAAAACAGAACGCCGACAACGCCAGGCAGGCAAGCCAGCTTGCGGTATCGGCCTCGGAAGTGGCCAGCCAGGGCGGCGTCGCCGTGGGCCAGGTGGTGAGTACCATGGAAGGCATCAATGCCTCCTCGCGCAAGATCGTCGACATCATCAGCGTCATTGACGGTATCGCGTTCCAGACCAATATCCTGGCCTTGAATGCGGCAGTGGAAGCGGCCCGGGCCGGTGAACAGGGCCGCGGCTTCGCAGTCGTGGCGTCGGAGGTGCGCAACCTGGCGCAACGCAGCGCCACCGCTGCCAAGGAAATCACCGAACTCATCAATGACTCGGTGGGGCAGATCGGCCAGGGCAGCAACCTGGTCCAGCAGGCGGGCGTGACGATGGAAAACGTGGTCAACAGCGTGAGGCGGGTGACCGATGTCGTCGCCGAGATTTCGCACGCCAGTCAGGAGCAGAGTCACGGCATCACCCAGGTCAACCTGGCCATCACCCACATGGACGAGGCCACGCAGCAGAACTCGGCGCTGGTCGAGGAGGCCGCTGCCGCCGCCAATTCGATGATGGAGCAGGCGGCCACCCTGGCCAGCCTGGTCTCGACCTTCCGGCTTGACGCCCGCCAGCGTGCGTAGCGCCAACGCCACGGTACTGACGGTGGGCCAGCGTACAATGACGGCTTGAACAGCGCGCCGCCCGTGGCCCATGAGGGTTATCCGGCAGGACGGCATGCAAATCGGGGAGTGGGGGCAAGGGCGATGAGCCAGCAGAGTGACTTGATCGAATTCGGTTCGGAAAACGCCTATCGGCTGCTGGTGCAGCGGATCAAGGACTACGCCATCTACATGCTGCGTCCGGATGGTGTGGTCGCCAGCTGGAATGCCGGCGCCCAGCGCTTCAAGGGCTATACCGCTGAAGAAATCATCGGCCAGCATTATTCGGTCTTCTATGAAGAGCCTGATCGTCTCGCTGGCCTGCCCGCCACCAACCTGGCCCTGGCCCTGCGCGAGGGCAAGTTCGAGGACGAGGGCTGGCGCGTGCGCAAGGATGGTTCACGTTTCTGGGCGCACGTGGTGATCGATCCGATCTACCAGGAAAATGGACGCCTGCTGGGGTTCGCCAAGATCACCCGCGACCGCACCGAGCAACTGGAAACCAACGAAAAAATCCTCTTCATGGCCCGGCACGATGCCATGACCGGCCTGCCCAACCGTGTCCATTTCCTGGAACGCCTGGACGAAGCCATGTCCACCCTGCATGCCGGCCAGCAACAAGTGGCCGTGGTCAGCATCGACCTGGATGGCTTCAAGGAAATCAACGATGCCTTCGGTCATGGCGTGGGCGACCAGCTGCTCTCCGAACTGGGGAAGCGTCTCAAGAACACCGTGGGCGAGGGCGAGACCGTGGCGCGCTTCGGCGGTGACGAATTCGTCGCCTTCAAGGTATTCCGTCAGCAGCGCCATCTGGCCGACTTCATCAGCCGTCTGCAGCGCGCCCTGACCACCATGCTGCACCTGGCGCAGACCGACATCGTCCCCGGCGCCAGCCTGGGGGTGGCGATGTTTCCCGGCGACGCGGGTGACCGCGGACAATTGCTCAACAATGCCGATCTCGCCATGTATCGCGCCAAGAAGAGCATGGATGAAAAGATCTGCTTCTACGAAGCCAGCATGGACGAGGCTTCGCGCGCCCGTCGCGCCATGGCACGCGATATCTGGACGGCCCTGGAACGCGGAGAGTTCTTCCTGAACTACCAGATACAGCGCGCCGTCAGCTGCGACGAGATCACCGGCTACGAAGTCCTCCTGCGCTGGCAGCATCCGGTACAGGGACTGATCCCGCCGGCCATCTTCATCCCGGTGGCCGAAGAGTGCGGCGCCATCGGCGCCATTGGCGACTGGGTGCTGGAGCACGCCTGTCGCGAGGCGGCGCAATGGAATCTGCAGCCGCGCATCGCCGTCAACCTGTCGGCCCTGCAATTGTCCAATGCCGGCCTGGTGGAAAAGGTACGCTCGGTGCTGGCCGCCACCGGCCTGCCAGCGCAGCGGCTGGAACTGGAAGTCACCGAAACCGCCATCATCGCCGACCGCGAACGCGCCCTCTACCTGCTGCAGCAGCTCAAGGCCATGGGCGTGACCATTGCCATGGACGATTTCGGCAGCGGTTATTCCTCGCTGGAGACGCTGCGTTCCTTCCCCTTCGACAAGATCAAGCTGGACCGCAGTTTCATCAGCGAGCTGGAAACCAGCCAGCAGGCCAAGGCCTTCGTGCGTGCCATCCTGGCACTGGGCCACAGCCTGAATGTGGCGGTGCTGGCCGAAGGCGTGGAAACCGAAGCCCAGCGCGCCATCCTTGAGCAGGAGGGCTGCCAGGAAGGGCAGGGCTATCTGTTCGGCCGACCGGCGCTGCTGAGCGCCCTGGGTGAGCTGGCGCAGGCGGTGCCGCCCCATGAGGTGCCACGCCGCGCCTGATCGGGAATTGGAAATACCCCGGCGGCCGACGCGCCGGACCGATTTCGCGTACGCTGCCGGTTGTCATTGTCCAGCGAGTTTTCCATGAGCCAGAGTCTGAGCCTGCCCGAGGACGGGGCGCCCACCGTTACCGTCACCGCGACCGCCACTGCTGCCGTCGCCCCCCGCTGCGAACCTCGAGCCGCACCATCGCTCCACGCCGATACCTTGTCGGCGCTGGCGCAGTTGCTGCTCTCCCATCGCAAGGTATTGGTACTGACCGGCGCCGGTATCAGCACTGCCTCCGGCATTCCTGATTATCGCGATGACGCAGGCGTGCGACGTGGCCGCCTACCCATCCAGGGCAGCGAATTCCGCCAGTCCGAAGCCGCCCGCAAGCGCTACTGGGCACGCAGCATGCTCGGCTGGCCGCGCCTGGCCCAGGCCCTGCCCAATGCGGCCCACCAGGCACTGGCGCAGTTGCAGGCAGCCGGCCACCTGGGCGCAATCCTGACCCAGAACGTCGATGGCCTGCATCAGCAGGCCGGCAGCCGCGATGTGCTGGAACTGCACGGCAGCATCCATGCGGTGCGCTGTCTGGCCTGTGGCACGCCCTATGGTCGTGCCGAGATCCAGGCGCAGTTGGAACGCAGCAACCCCGCCTTTGCCCAGCTGCAGGCAGAAGTCCTGCCCGATGGCGATGCCCAGCTGGAGCCCGATGCCGACGCCGCCTTCCACGTTCCCGCCTGTACTGCCTGTGGCGGCATGCTGCAACCGGACGTGGTGTTCTTCGGCGATGGCGTGCCGGCTGCGCGCAGCGCCCAGGCCGAAGCACTCGCCCGTGACTGCGATGCCATGCTGGTGGTGGGTTCTTCGCTGATGGTGTTGTCGGGTTTTCGCTTTGCGCGCATGGCGGCCGCCGCAGGCAAGCCGGTGGCGGCCATCAATCGCGGTCGTACCCGTGCCGACGAACTGCTGGCCTTCAAGCTGCAGGAGGATGCCGAGTCGGTGTTGCCGCGTCTGGCGGCACGACTGCTGTCACAGCCGCTTTCCTGATCGACCACAGTACGATGGCCGCTGCCATCAGCGCCAGCAGCGCGGCCGCAGCAAAGGCATGCGCAAAGCCCTGGGCATAGGCATTTCGCGCCAAGGCCAGCACCGCCGCCTGCCGTTCGCCATAGCCCTGCGCTGCCTGCACCATGTCGCCGGCCATCGCCCGCGCCACGAACTGGGCCGCGTGTCCGGGCGCCTCTTGCATGCCCGCCATCCCCGTCAGCATGCGGCCACGCGCTGCCTCGGCCAGTACTGCACCCAGGCCCGCAAAGCCGGCCAGCACACCCGTGAAACGCGAGGTGGTACTAATGCCCGAGGCCATGCCCGCGCGCTCGCGTGGCACATTGCCCATGATGGCCTTTTGCGTTTCGCCATTGAGCAGGCCACCGCCACTGCCCAGCACTGCCATGCCGAGGATCACTAGCATCTGCGATCCCGATCCGGCCGCCCACATCATCAGCAGGTTGCCCAGCGCCGTCACGCCCAGTCCCAGCGCCAGCACCTGCGCCGAGGACAGGTAGTGACCCAGTCGTCGACCCAGCTGCGGTAACAGCAGCATCGCCAGCGCGAAGGGCAGCATGCCCAGGCCGGTCTGCAGCGCGTTCAGGCCGCGTGCGTTTTGCAGGAACAGCGGCAGCAGCGACGCCATCACCTGGGCCGAGGCCGCATAGGCGAACATGGCCGCCACTGCCGCCACGAAACCGGCATGGCGGAACAGTGACAGCTCCAGCATCGGATGGGCGCAGCGGCGCTCCCAGGCGATGAAGAGCAGGAATAAAAATGCGCCGCCCAGACCGCGGGCGACGCAAACAACGCTGGTCCACCCCTGCTCCGGACCCGTGATCAGGGCCCAGGTCAGGAGGAAGACCGCGCTGGAGAAAGACAGGATGCCCAGCGGATCCAGCGGACGCGGCAGCGGATTGCGTGACTCCGGTACCTGCCGTCCCACCGCCATGCCCAGCAACAGGCAGACCGGCAGGTTGATCCCGAACGCCCAGCGCCAGCCCAGCAGGGTATTGATGACGGCGCCGATCAACGGCGCCAGCACCATGGTCAGGCCCATGATGACGCCCCACACCGCCCAGGCGCGAGCGCGCTCGCTCTCGTCATGGAAGGCATGGCCGATCACCGCCAGCGAAGGCGCCAGCAAAAAGGCTGCACCCACCCCCTGCAGCGCGCGGGCCGCATACAGGGCCTGTGCCGTGGGAGCCAACGCACAAAGCAGCGAGGCCAGCGCGAACAGCGCCAGCCCGCCCCGCAGCACGCGCTTGCGGCCATAGCGGTCCGCCAGGGCACCGGCCGGCAGCAGCAGCGCGGCAAAGCACAGCACATAGCTGCTGACCACCCATTCCACCTCGCTGAAGGACGCCTGCAGCTCACGCGCCACCGTGGGCAGGATGATCCCGACCACGTTGGTGTCCAGTACCGTCATGGCACATCCCAGCGAACCGGTCAGCAGGATGCGGCCAGCGGTGGAGGAGAAGGGCGAACGCATGGCGGCGCGGGCGAGAGGGCGAGAGGCGCTTACTTCAACGCCGCCACGCCGGCCTTGGCGATGTCTTCATCATGCTGCGGGGTGTCGGCCGACACGCCGATGGCTCCCACCACCTGACCGTCGGCCACCAGCGGCAGGCCACCGCGCATCAGGACAAAGCCGCGTGCCGTGGCGGCCGCCGGGCGGTTGCCGTTGATCGCATCTTCCAGCGCGCCGCTGGGACGGCGAAACAGTGCTGCAGTACGCGCCTTGCCCGGCGCGATCTCGACCCCGGCCGGTACGGCCGCATTGTCCATGCGCACCAGCGCCACGGGCAGACCGGCGGCATCCACTACCGAGATCACGCAGGGCCAGTTTTCCGCCTGCGCCTTGGCCTGGGCAGCCTGCAGCACCTGTTGCGCAGCGGCCAGCGTCAGCACCGGCTGGGTCGGCAGGGTGGCGGCAGCCGCTACATTGGCAGCCAACAGGCTGGAGAGGGCCAGGGCGAGAAGTCGGGTCTTGATGATCATGGAATTCCTTTTCTGAAATGCGAGAGGGGAGGGGTTCATTGAACCAGTCTCTATAATTCACTTCAATAATCATCAACCGCGACTTAATTAGTTTTAAACTAATTCAAGACATCGCCGCCATCCTTCATACCGGAGCAAGACCGTGGACCTACGACACCTGCGTTACTTCCTGACCGTCGCCGAAGAACTACACTTCGCCCGTGCTGCCGAACTGCTGGGCATTGCGCCACCCACGCTGTCGGTGCAGATCCAGGAGCTGGAACGCCAACTGCAGGTCCAGTTGTTCGCCCGCACCAAGCGCTCCGTATCGCTGACTTCGGCCGGTCGTGATTTCGTCGAGCAGGCGCGCGCGGTACTGGCACGCTTCGACCAGGCCATCGACGTGGGTCGCCGCGCCGGGCGCGGCGAGCTGGGTCGGGTCGAAATCGGCTATGTGGGATCGGCGGTATTCGGCGGCATCCTGCAGCAGCAGATCAGCGCCTTCCGTCGTCAGTGGCCGCAAGCCACGGTACATGCCCGCGAGTGGCCGATGGCGCAACTTTCCGACGCGCTGGAGGAGGGCAAGGTCGACATCGCCTTCCTGCGCATGCCGGTGCCGCTGGGCGGCACCCTGCAGTCGCAAGTCCTGCTGCGCGACCGCTTCTGCCTGGCCCTGCCTGCTGATCATGCACTGGCGAGCGCGGGCGCTGCCGTGCGTTCACGGGCCCTGGCCGGAGAATCCTTCATCCTGCCCGAGCAGGAGCTGGGCAGTCGCGAGGTCTGGCGCCGCGGCGGTTTCGAGCCGCGCAGCATGAGTCGTCCAGGTGGCCTGCTGGCGGTGCTGGCCGAGGTATCGGTGGGCGCGGGCGTGGCGGTGGTGCCGGGGGTATTGACCTCGGTGGTGCAACTGCCCAATGTCTGCTATCGGCCGCTGGCGGGCAGCGCTATCGTTTCCGAGGTGGCAGCCGTATTCCGTCGTCACGAACGCGCGCCGGCAGTGCGCAACATGATCGCGGCGATCCGCACCAGCAAGGCGCTGCAGGTACACGGGCCCTTGAACACATCTCGCAACTGATGACGACATGAGTTCCGGCCAGGACACTGGCTCTGTATATTCTTATCCGTTTTCCTTCGTTCATTCGGACCGGTTCGCGGCCACATAATCCTTGGTCGGTTTCACCTCCCAAGGAAATCATCCACATACGCCACCCGCCATATTTCCACGCCAATGTGATGCAAGTTGGCGGCGGGTATTTCCGCGATCCACTGAAGGAAGTCCATCATGCTCAAGCAACTTGCCGGCCTGCTGCTCATCGGCGCTGCCGTGATTGCCGGCGCCCACGCCGCGCCCCCTGCCACGCCCGAACGCGAACTGAAGATCGGCTTCGTCCCCGGCCCCTACATCGACGAATTCAAGCTGGGCGTGCAACCCGAGCTACAGAAGAAGGGCTACAAGATCCGCTACTATGAGTTTTCCACAGGGCTGGAAGCCAACAGCGCCGTCTTCAAGGGCGACATCGATGCCAACGTGATGCAGCACTCGGTATTTCTGGCTTCCTACAATGAGCGCAACAAGACCGACCTGGTGGGCATCGTGCAGGTGCCTACGCCCCCCATGGGCCTGTATTCGCGCAAGCACAAGGACCTGAACAACCTGAAGAAGGGCTTCACCGTCGCCGTACCCAACGACCCGGTCAATCTGCAGCGCGCCCTGTGGATACTGCAAAGGCTGGGCTGGATCCGCATCCGCGAGAACAAGCCGGTCGACGTCACCGAACTGGACGTGGTGGAAAACAAGGTCGGCCTGAAACTGGTGCTGCTGGAGAATGCCCAGGGCCCACGCGCGCTGGATGACGCCGATTTCGCCGCCGTCCAGGGCAACTTCGCCATCTTCGCCAAACTCAAGCTGTCCGAGGCCTTCATCCTGGAAGACATGAAGCCGCCCTACATCAACGTGGTGGCCGTCAGGAAGACCCGCCAGGACGAGACCTATGCCCGCGATATCGCCCAGGCCTACCGTTCCGACTATTTCCAGAAGGCCATCCGCAGCGACCGCTTCTATGACGGCTTCACCCTGCCGGATTATTTCAGCAGCAAGGACCAGGACGACAAGAACCTCAAATTGGGCAAGAACTGATCGACGTATTGTCCGGCCCGTTGCCACCCCGCTACCATCAAGCAAAAGGCCCGCTCCCGGTCGTTCCGGGGCGAGCCTTTGGTCTATTGTGCTTGATCCGGAGGCTCAGGCCGCCCTGGCCTGGCCACCGGTGCTGCCAGGATGTACGAGTCCGAAATGGGAACGCAGGGTCTTGCCCTCGTAGTCGCGACGGAACAGTCCGCGTTGTTGCAGCAGCGGCACCACACCATCGACGAAGTGCTGCAGGCCATCCGGCAGGGCATCGGGCATCAGGTTGAAACCGTCGGCGGCGCCGGCCTTGAACCACCGTTCGATGTCATCGGCAGTCTGCTCGGGCGTGCCGACCAGTACCCGGTGACCGCCGCCACCGCACAGGGCACGGATGACATCGCGCACCGTGTGTGGCCGCCCCTTCACCAGCGACAGCGTGGCATGGAAGAAGGTGTGGTTGCCATTGCCGCCACCGGGCAGGGCCAGCTTGTCCGGCAGGGGGCGATCCAGGTCCAGGCTATCCACCGGCACCCCGAGGATGCCGGCCAGGCGCTTCAGGCTATAGCTCCAGGGAATGTTGTCGATCAGTTCGTCGCGTCGGCGCAGTGCCTCGGCTTCGGTGGCCCCGATGATGGTGGCCAGCCCCGGCAGGATCTTGACCGCATGGGGGCCGCGTCCGAGTTGTGCGGCGCGGGCATTGATGGCGCGGCTGTAGGCCAGCGATGCTTCCACGGTATGGGCGGCCGAGAAGACCGCCTCCGCGTGACGTGCGGCCAGCTCCTGGCCATCCCCCGATCCGCCGGCCTGTACCAGTACCGGCTGGCCCTGCGGCGTGCGCGGCAGGTTCAGCGGGCCGTGCACCTTGAAGTGGCTGCCGCGATGGGCGATGGGATGCACCCGCCTGTCATCGATGAAACGACCGCTGACCTTGTCGGCCACCAGCGCCTCGTCTTCCCAGCTGTTCCATAGCGACTTCACGACCTGGGTGAATTCGTCTGCACGCGCATAACGCGCTGCATGGTCGGGAACCTTCTCCAGACCGAAATTGCGGGCCGATGCGACATCGGCGGTGGTGACGATATTCCAGCCGGCGCGGCCGCCGCTGACATGATCCAGCGTCGCGAAGCGGCGTGCGATGTTGTAGGGCTCGTTGTAGCTGGTGGAGGCCGTACCGATGACGCCGATATGGGTGGTCGCGGCCGCCACCGCGGCCAGCAGCACGGTAGGCTCCAGCGCCGTGATGGGACGGAAATCGATCTGCTCGATGATGGCCGCATTGTCGGCCAGGAACACCGCATCGAATTTGGCCGCCTCGGCGATGCGCGCCACCTTGACGTAATGCGCGGCATCGATGAAGGCCAGCGGATCGGCGTGCGGCAGGCGCCACGCCGACGGGATGAAGCCGGAATGCAGGATATTGACGTTCAGATGCAATTGCCGTGGGGGCTGGCTCATGGGGGGCTCCGGGGAGGGGAACGACTCGTGGCACGTGCACAGGCTCAGGCCATACGCAAGCAAGACCGACCGGTCGCGCGCCATGGAGGCATTCCTGATGATGGGAAACCCGACGATTCTGTGCCGGCCACCCCGGCGGCAGCCACGAATATATCCGCATAAACATATGCACGCGGGACGGCTACAATGCCCGGGAGCGAGGGGGAGGGACCCCGACGCCAGACCAATAACAAGCGTGCGTGACGTCAATGAGCCTTCTTTTTATCGTATTGCTGATCGTGCTGGCCTGCCTGGTGCTGGGGCTGGCGGCCTGGGGTGGTTTTGCGCTCTGGTACCAGTGCCCTGGACCACGCTGGGCGCGTCTGCTGGTGATGGCGACCTGGAGTCTGCCAGCGCTGGCCACCCTGGCAAGCCTGGGAGCATTGGCCGGGGCAGGGGACACATCGCCCTGGGGGCCGCTGGCCTTCGTGCTGGCACTGGTGGTGTTGCTGTGCTGGTGGCATGGTATCCGTGCTTCCCATGATCGGGTCTGGGCCGACGATGTGGCCTGCATGCTGGTCTCGCAGGTCACGGGTGACCGCGTCAGACTGGACAATGTACGCAACTTCGAATGGCGCAGCGAGACCGATTACGACGTGCGCTGGGAGTCGCGTGACTACGATCTGTCGCAACTGGTCTCGGCCGACCTGCTGCTGTCCTACTGGATGGGGCCGGCGATTGCGCACACCCTGGTTTCCTTCGGGTTTGCCGATGGCCGGCGCCTGGTATTTTCGCTCGAGATCCGGCGCGAACGCGGCGAATCCTTTTCGGCCCTGGGCGGCTTCTTCCGCAAGTTCGAGACCGTCATCGTCGCCGCCGACGAGCGCGACATCGTCCGTACCCGCACCAACGCCCGTGGCGAGGACGTCTACCTGTATCGCCTGCAACTGCGCCCCGACCAGTTGCGCAAGGTCTTCCTCGGATACCTGGAACGCGCCGCGCAGGTGCGCGCCACACCGCGCTTCTACAACACCCTCACCAGCAACTGCACCACCATCGTCTTCGAGTTGGCGCGCCGTCTTTCTCCCACGTTGCCGCTGGACTATCGCCTGCTGCTCTCCGGTTATTTCGCCGGGTACGTGTTCGACCACGGGGTAATGACGCCCGGCTACCGCTTCGAGCAACTGCGCGAGGCCGGCCGCATCACCGGACGGGCATTGCAAAGCGGCCCGGGGGACGACTACAGCAAGCTGATCCGGCGTGGCGTACCGGGGGTGGGCGAAGACGAGCTCCGCTGAAACTGCGCGATGAAGTCCAAATCCGTTTACCAACTATCCAAGCATAAAATCATTCGTATTCGCTCACCGCGAAGCTGATTAGCATTTCCTTCCTGCGCCACTCTGGTTGCGCATCCTGAAACGTCAGAGAAGGAAATCCCCATGTCCGAAGCGGTGAATCATTTCCCCCTGCCGGCAGCTGCCGAGTCCTCCCCCGTGCGCCGATCGAGGCGACTGCGTCCCTTGCAAGAACTCGGCAACCGCAGCCTGTTCCTGCTCTCCTGGGCCGCACCGCTGCTCCTGCTGCTGCTCTGGGAAGCCTTCGCCCGTGCCGGCGTACTCTCGCCGCAAGTGCTGCCGGCGCCCAGCAAGGTATTGCAGACCGCCTGGAACCTGATCGGTCAGGGCCGCCTGCTCTCCGACCTCGGTGCCAGTCTTCTGCGGGCTGCCGCCGGCTTCGTCATCGGTGGCAGCCTCGGCTTCGTGCTGGGCACCCTGGTCGGCTTCTCGCGGCTGGCCGAAGCCCTGTTCGACCGTAGCGTGCAGATGGTGCGCGCCGTCCCCTTCCTGGCGGCGTTGCCGCTGGTGATCGTGTGGTTCGGTGTGGGCGAGGGCGGCAAGGTGTTCCTGGTGTCGCTGGGCGTACTGTTCCCGATCTATATCAATACCGTGCTGGGCATCCGCCAGGTCGATCCCAAGCTGCTCGAACTGGGCCGCGTGACCGGGCTCTCCAACTGGACCCTGATCCGTCGCATCGTGCTGCCCGGTGCCTTGCCCTCGATCCTGGCCGGGGTGCGCTATGCGCTGGCAGTGGCCTGGCTGGCACTGGTGATCGCCGAAACCATTGCCGCCAATACCGGCGTCGGCTCACTGGCCATGGATGCGCGTGAATTCCTGCAGACCGACGTGATCGTGCTGACCATCGTCATCTATGCCGGCATCGGTGTGGTCTCGGATGCCATCGCCCGCCTGCTGGAGCGCCGGTTGCTTGCCTGGCATCCCAACTACGCCGCCAAGGGGAAATGATGAGCACCACCACCCATACCATGCATCCGGCCGGCGTCGATGAGATTGCCGTGCAGGTCGCCGGTCTCAAGCGCCGCTACGGCCAGCGCACCGTCATCCAGGGCTTGAACCTGCGCATCCATCGCGGTGAGTTCGTGGCCCTGCTGGGCGAGAGCGGTTGCGGCAAGACCACCCTGCTGCGCGCCCTGGCGGGGCTAGACGCCATCGATGGCGGCCGCATCGACGGTCCGGCGCAACCGGCCGTAGTGTTCCAGGAACCGCGCCTGATCCCGTGGGACCCCTTGTGGCGCAACGTTTCCCTGGGGCTCGATGACAAGAGCGGCAAGCCGCTCGCACAGGCGGCGCTGGAAGAAGTCGGCCTGGGTGGCCGCAGTGAGGATTGGCCCCGCAATCTCTCCGGCGGCCAGGCCCAGCGCGTGGCGCTGGCACGCGCCCTGGTGCGCGAGCCTCGTCTGCTGCTGCTGGATGAACCCTTTGCCGCCCTGGACGCCCTGACCCGCATCCGCATGCATGCCCTGGTGCGCCAACTGCTGGCGCGCCATCGACCCGGCGTACTGCTGGTCACGCACGATGTCGATGAAGCCATCGTCCTGGCCGACCGCATTCTGGTCATGCGCGATGGTGCCATTGCCAGCGATCACCGCGTCGCGCCGGAAGCCGCCCACCATCGCGCCCACCCGGCGGCCGAGGCCCTGCGCACGCAATTGCTGGCCGAGCTGGGCGTGGCGGCTGCCGATGCGCTGCATTAATAGCGATCTAATGCCGATCTGATTTCCCTTCACCATCACTGAATGCTCATGACCCAAGACGCCAAGTCCGCCCATCTCCATCATCGCCATCGTCGTCTTCTGTTGCAGGCGGCCGCAGGCGCCGCCGCCCTGGGTGCTGTCGGTGCACCCGCCGTGGCGCTGGCCGCCGGTTCCTCTCGCAATACCGATACCGTGCGCCTGGCCTGGGGCAAGGGCGGTCTGCCCGGCATCGCCCGCACCCGTGGCGAATTCGAAAAGACCCTGGCCCGCGATGGCATCAAGGTGCAATGGGTGGGTCCTTTCCCCAATCATGCGCCTTCGCTGCAGGCGGTCACCGGCGGTAGCGCCGACTTTGGTTTCGGCGGCAGCACCACGCCGGCGCTGGCGGCCATGATCGCCGGCTCGCCGCTGGTATTCACCCAGTTTGCCGTGGTCGAGCCACGCAGCACTGCCATTATCGCCAAGGATGGTTCGGGCATCACCAAGGTCAGCGATCTGGTCGGCAAGACCGTGGCAGTGAACCGCTCGGGCCTGGGCGAGTTCCTGCTGGTGGCGGCGCTGGAAAAGCACGGCATCGCCCGCGACAAGGTGCAGTTCGTCTATCTCAATCCGCCGGACGCCGGTCCGGCCTTTTCCCAGGGCAAGGTCGATGCCTGGTCGATGTGGAGCCCGGGCGTGGACATTGCGCGGGTCGAATACAAGGCGCATGACGTCTTCTTCGAAGGCCGCGATCTGGATTTCCTGATCGACTTCAACTCCTACGTCACCCATCGCAAGTTCGCGCAGGAAAACGCCGACATCGTGCGCGCCGTCAATGCCGCCTATCGCGCCGAGGGCGAGTGGATCAGCAGGAATCCGCGCGAGGCCGAGATTCTGGTGCAGAAGGATGCCGGTTATTCGGACGCGGTACGCGATTCGCTCATCAAGCTGGCGCGGCGCTGGGAATTCCATGGCGCCGATGACGCGAAGTTCATCGCCACCTTCCAGGGAGCGGCCGATTGGTTGGCCGCACGCAAGATCCTGCCGCAGAAGGTGCAGGTGAGCGATTACATCGTCAAGGTCTGATTCATTTCCAGGAGAGAAGCATGAGCGTCAACTTCATCGGCATGGTCACCACCAACAAGAATTCGGAGATTCATGCTCCGGTGGGACCCGCCATCGATATCGATTACCTGCAGCGTTTCGCGCGCGCCCACGAAGAGGCCGGTTTCGACCGGGTGCTGGTGCCGTATCACTCCAACGGGCCGGACGCCATCCTGACCATCGTCCAGGTGGCTGCCGCCACGCGACACATCAAGCTGATGCTGGCACACCGGCCCGGGTTCGTGGCGCCCACGCTGGCGGCCCGCCAGTTGGCCACGCTGGACCAGTTCAGCGGTGGGCGGCTGGGCGTGCACATCATCTCCGGCGGTTCCGACGTCGAGCAGCGACGTGACGGTGACTTCCTCGATCACGACCGGCGTTATGCCCGTACCGATGAATACCTGGAAGTCCTGCGCAAGGTGTGGACTGCCGGCGAGCCCTTCGACCATCACGGCGAGTTCTATCGCGTCGAGCAAGCCTTTTCCGAGGTCAAGCCGGTGCAGCAGCCGCATATCCCGATCTTCTTCGGTGGCGCCTCCGAGGCCGCCATTCCGGTGGCGGGTCGGCATGCCGACATCTATGCCTTGTGGGGCGAGTCACTGGACCAGGTGCGCGAGCTGACCGGGCGTGTGCGAACCGAAGCGGCTCGGCATGGGAGGGAGATCAGTTTCTCGGTTTCCTTCCGTCCCATCCTGGCGGCCACCGAAGACGCCGCCTGGGAGCGTGCAGAACGTATCCTGGCCGAGACACGCCGCCTGCGCTCCGGCAATGGCAGTCGTCATCCGGCCCAGACCGGGCCCCAGGAAAGCGTGGGCGCACGCCGCCTGCTGGCCGCCGCAGAAAAGGGTGACCGGGTGGATCGTCGCCTGTGGACCGCCATTGCCCGCGAAACCGGTGCCCGCTACAACTCCACGGCCCTGGTCGGTACGCCCGAGCAGGTGGCCGAGGCGCTGCTGGATTACTACGACCTGGGCGTGACGACCTTCCTGATCCGCGGCTTCGATCCGCTGGAAGATGCCCTCGACTACGGTCGCGAACTGATCCCGCGCACCCGCGAACTGGTGGCAGAACGCGTGCGCCAGAAACTGGAGAAACAGCAAAAGCAGCAAAAGCAGCAAAAGCAGGCCGCCTGATTTTCCCGTCGCAACGTGACAGTGGCTCCGCATTGCGGAGCCACTTTTTTTGGTGGAGATGAATGCCCGGTCAGGCCGACTGCAAAGCCTGTTCCAGATCGGCCAGCAGGTCATCGATATGCTCGATGCCGATGGACAGGCGCACCGTATCCACGGTTACGCCGGCCTTGTCCAGTTCCTCCGGCGACAGCTGGCGGTGTGTGGTGGACGCCGGATGCGTGGCCAGCGACTTGGCGTCGCCGATGTTGACCAGCCGCGTGAAGAGCTGCAGCGCATCCTGGAAGCGTGCGCCACCTTCGCGACCGTTGGCCACGCCAAAGGTCAGCACGCCCGAAGCGCGACCCTTGAAGTATTTCTGCGCCAGTTGATGATTGGGATGGCCTTCCAGCCCGGCATAGTTGACCCAGCGCACCTTGGGATGGCGTTTCAGGTATTGCGCCACGGCCAGGGTGTTGGCGGTGATGCGGTCCAGGCGCAGGGCCAGGGTCTCGATGCCTTGCAGGATCTGGAAGGCATTGAACGGCGACAGCGCCGCTCCGGTATTGCGCAGCGGCACCACGCGTGCGCGACCGATGTAGGCGGCCTCGCCCAGTGCTTCGGTATAGACCACGCCGTGATAGCTGACATCGGGCTCGTTGAGCCGTTTGAAGCGTTCCTTGTGCTGCGCCCAGGGGAACTTGCCGGAATCCACGATGGCACCGCCCAGCGTGGTGCCGTGGCCGCCCAGGTATTTGGTCAGGGAGTGCACCACGATGTCGGCGCCGTGTTCGAAGGGACGCAGCAGATAGGGTGTGGCCACCGTGTTATCCACGATCAGCGGGACGCCATGCCGATGCGCAATGGCGGCCACGGCCGCGATGTCGGTGATGTTGCCCAGCGGATTGCCGATGGATTCGATGAAGATGGCCTTGGTACGGTCGTCGATCAGGGGTTCGAACGAGGCTGGCTGGCGTGGATCGGCAAAGCGCGTGGTGATGCCGAACTGTGGCAGGGTATGGGCGAACAGGTTGTAGGTGCCGCCGTAGAGGGTGGAGGCCGAGACGATGTTGTCGCCCGCCTCGGCGATGGTCTGGATCGCATAGGTCACGGCCGCCTGGCCGGAGGCCAGTGCCAGCGCGGCGATGCCGCCTTCCAGGGCCGCCAGGCGCTTTTCCAGTACGTCCTGGGTGGGGTTCATGATGCGCGAATAGATATTGCCCTGGACCTTCAGGTCGAACAGGTCGGCGCCATGCTGGGTATCGTCGAAGGCGAAGGCCACCGTCTGGTAGATCGGCACGGCCACGGCGCGCGTGGTCGGATCAGGGTCGTAGCCACCGTGTACCGATACGGTCTCGAATTTCCATTGCGGGTTGTCTGCCATGTTGTCTCTCTCTTATCGTTGAACGGGGATGCAGGAAGGCGATACCACACCGAGACCGTAGCGCGACGGCGGGCAGGGCGCCAAGAAATGATTCGTCATATGCATATGCGGCGACGGATGATGCCGGTCGCAAGGACGTGCGACCCTGGCCATCATGCCGTTTCGCATTCCCATCGCGCATGCGTAAGATCAAATTAGTCGTTTGAACAGGTTTTGCTGCACTGCTTCAATGGCATTACCGACAGCCATTCTTGAACCCGGAGCCAGTATGGAAACGACTACCTCCCACCTGCCCGCCGACATGAGTCACGCTGATGCCAGGCGCGGAGTGCGGGCGCAGCTGAGCTATCTCGCCAGTCATGCCCGTGACCCGGTCAGCTATGCCTATACGCCACCCCCTGGCGTTCCCTGGGAGAGTGCCGACTACACCGTGCACGATACCTTCATCGCCGATGCCGGCGGCTGGCGCGACCTGGATATCGATACCAACGGTTTCGAATTGTGTAACGCCCCCACGGCCTTGCGCAATCCGGCCGATGCCGACGAGATCGAGGCGATCTGTTATGCCGAAGCAGTGGAGCTGGCGTTGGAGGTGACCGGTGGCACCCATGCCTATGTCTTCGATCACCTGGTGCGCGAGCGCGACCCTGCACGCGCCACGCTGGATTTCGGGCGCGCCGCCCGTGGTGCCACGCCGGCAGCCAACGGTCGCATCCACAATGATTACACCGAAGTCTCGGGGCGCAGGCGCCTGTCCATGGTCTTGCATGATTCGGACCTGATTCCCTTTGCCCGGCACTTTTCCATCATCAACATCTGGCGCAGCCTGCGCGGCGTGATCGAGGACACGCCGTTGGCCGTGGTCGACGCGCGCAGCGTGGCACGCGAGGACCTGGTGCGGGGCGAGGTGCGCTATCCACGGCGCACCGGAGAAATCTATCTGATGCGCCACAACCCTGCGCATCGCTGGTGTTATTTCCCGCAGATGGATCGTCACCATGCGCTGGTGTTCAAGCAGTTCGATTCGCGCACCAGCGGCGTGGCACGCTTCACCCCGCATACCGCTTTCGACCTTCCCGACATCCGGCCCGGGGCCCCCTTGCGTCAGAGCCTGGAAATCCGCTGTCTGGTGGTGCATGCATGAGCGCACCGCATCCCGTGATCGAATACTGGTTCGACTTCGGCAGCAACTACAGTTACCTGAGCACGCTGCGCATCGAGCAGGCGGCGCAACTGGCCGGTGTATCCGTACAGTGGCGCCCCTTCCTGCTGGGGCCGGTGTTTCGCGAACTGGGCTGGAGCACGTCTCCTTTCGTGTTGCAGAAGGAGAAGGGCGAGTACACCTGGCAGGACATGGCCCGCCAGTGTCGCAAGTATGGCCTGCCGTGGCGGCGTCCCAGCCGCTTTCCGCGTCCTGCGGTGCTGCCCACCCTGGTCGCCCTGGCGGGATCCGGGACGCACTGGGTGGGTGGCTTTTGCCGTCTGATGATGCATCTGAACTTCGCCGAGGACCGCGACATCGACAGCGCCGAGACGGTCGCTGAAGTGTTGACGGCGATGGACCTGCCCGTAGCCTCCCTCCTGGAGGATGCGCAGTCCGCAGACAATCGCGCCCGCCTGCGCGAGCAGACCGTGCTGGCCCGTGCGCGAGGCATCTTCGGCGCGCCTACCTTCTTCGTCGGCAAGGAGATGTTCTGGGGCAACGACCGGCTGGACGACGCATTGGCCGCCTGCAGGGAACCAGCCAGCTTCAGCCCGTGAGGCTGGTCCCGGCCTCGTTGCGTATCCAGGCGGCGACCTGCTGTACTTCGCGGCGGGCTGCCGGGGTGGCCTGGATCATCCAGTAGGCGTAGCCATCCTCGTCCTGCGCCCGTGCTTCGCCCAGCAGCACCAGCTGGCCGCTGGCCAGTTGCGGTCCGATCAGTTCGATGCGGCCCAGCGCCACGCCCTGTCCGGCCAGTGCCGCCTGGATCACCATGTCGTACTGGTTGAAGCGCAGCATGCGGTGCTTCTTCTTCCATTCGCCATGGTCCAGCCAATCCTTCCAGCGCAGGCGCGGGTTGGCTTGTTCGAATTCGACCAGGGTGGTATCGGCCGGCAGCTTGCCCTGCTTGAGCAGCAGGGGGTGCGCCACCGGTGCCACCGATTCCCCGAACAGGCGGATCGCTTCCGGCGGCGTCTGGGCGCGCGTGGTGTAGCGCAGGGCCAGATCGATGCCTTCGTGGCGCAGGTCGATCACGCTGTCACTGGCCGCCACCCGTACGTCTATCCCCGGCACCTGCTGCTGCAGTCGCGACAGGCGCGGCAACAGCCATAGCCCGGTCATGCCGATGCTGGCGGTGATGGTCACCGGACGGCTTGCCTGGGCGGCGCGCAGTTCGCCGATGCTGTCCTGCAGTTGCAGCAGCATCGCATCACAGCTGCGGAACAGCCGCTCACCGGCGGTCGTGAAGGAGATTGCGCGGTGGTGGCGGTGCAGCAGGGCGGTTCCCATGAATTCTTCCAGCAGATGGACCTGGCGGCTCACCGCCGACTGGGTCAGGAACAGGTCTTGTGCCGCCAGCGTGAAGCTCATGCGGCGACCCACGGCGACAAAGCCACGGATCAGGTCCAGCGGCGGCAGCTTGGCGAGAGGGAGTGTCATGGGGGGCGGCAAGGGGAGCAGGTCGGATGCGCTATTGAAGCATAGTCGTGCATCCTCGTGGGCATCCGTTGTCCATCATTTCGCATTCCATTTTGGAATGGATAGTCGTGCCGAAGTCATTTGAATGCGCTCTCTTTTCAGAGTCAAATTGCATCATTCATCTATCCAGGATCGCCTCTTGCCATGAGCCATGCTTCTGTGAGCCACAAACGTCTCTGGGCCGTGCTGGCCGGTGCCGCCATCATGAGCATGGCGCTCGGATCGCGCCAGACCTTCGGCCTGTTCATCAGTCCCTTGTCCTACGGTCACGGCCTGCCGGTGACCCTGGTCGCCTTCGCCATCGCCCTGCACAACCTGGTATGGGGTGCGGCGCAGCCGCTGGCCGGTGCCATGACCGATCGTCATGGCCCAGCGCCTGTGGTGGCATTCGGCGCGGTCTGCTATGCCATCGGCCTGGCGTTGACGGCACTCGCCCCCAACGGCGCCTTGCTGGTCTTGGGCATGGGAGTCTTCATCGGCGTGGGTATCAGTTGCACCAGCTTCGGCGTGGTGCTACCGGCGGTGGGACGCAGCGTACCGCCCGAACGGCGCAGCAGCGCCATGGGGCTGGTCAGTGCCGGGGGCTCGCTGGGCCAGGTGCTGATGTTGCCGCTGGTACAGGCTTTGCGCGCAGCCTCGGGGATCAGCTTGGCGCTGCTGGTGCTGGCCGCGTTGGTCCTGATTGTGGCGCCGCTGGGGCTGGTGTTGCGCTCCCCAGCGATCAGTACGCCGGTCATGCCGCGCCGGGAGGGCGGTTTGCGGCGGGTGATGGTGCAGTCACTGCGGCACCGTGGCTTCCAGTTGCTGACCCTGGGATTCTTCGCCTGTGGATTCCAGCTGGCCTTCATCGCCACCCACCTGCCGGGCTATCTGGAACTGTGCCACATGCCCACCGGCCTGGCGGCGACGGCGCTGGCGCTGATCGGCCTGTTCAACATGGCCGGCAGCTGGACCTGCGGCTGGCTGGGCGGTCGCTATCGTCCGCAGCAGGTGCTGGGCTGGCTGTACCTGGTGCGCAGCACCGCGATCGGATTGTTCTTCATCGCCCCCAAGAGCAGTCTGTCGGTGACCCTGTTTGCCGCAGTCATGGGGCTGACCTGGTTGGGCACGGTCCCGCTGACCACGGCGCTGGTGGCACGCCTGTTCGGTCCGACCCACATGGGCAGCTTGTTCGGCGTGTGCTTCCTGAGCCACCAGATCGGTTCCTTCCTCGGCGCCTGGCTGGGAGGCTGGATGCTGGAACTGAGCGGATCGTATTCCTTGCTGTGGATGGCCACCTTCGTGGTGGGAATCGTCGCGGCACTGCTGCATTTTCCCATCGATGATGACCAGCCCGGGCGACTGAAGGCCGCTTAGGACCGAGACCTTCACTGCACCTTCACGATGACATAGGCGGTCGAGAACACTCTTCCCGGTGTGACGGTCTGCCCCGGCAGTTTCTGCAGCGTCGCCGTCAGGCGCTTGTTGATCGTAAATTGTTCGACGGCTGCAGCGGGCGACGGCGGGCTGGGAGGACATCGTTCCTCGGTTGCCCTCAGCCGATACCAGCCGGCATTGCGGCCGGACGGGAAGGACTGCGACAGCCACTGGCCGGTCACCGATGAACTCAGGAACTGCATCTCTTGTTGATTGTCTGCATCGCTCAGGCCTATCCCCACTCCCTTGGCCAGCGACGGGTCGGTGCCGTAGTTGTCCGAAAGCAGATAGCGTACCCCCTGACTCTGATTCACATAGCCCAGCAAGCGGGCAGCCGCCAGCGCACCCGGTGAAACCTGGAGGCCGAAGGCGGTCTGGTTGTCATCCGTGCCGGCGGCGAAAGGCGGCTTGCTGCCGATGCCCTCGTCGCAGCGGAATGAGAGCGTGAATTCCACCTGGCGCGTCTGCCCCAGATTGAGCTCGGTTTCCGAGATCGGCGGGAACACCACTTCCGGTGTCACATTCTGGACCACGCAGGAGGGCAGCACGCTCAGTGTTGCGCCCATGCGCATGCCGAATGCAATGCCATTGGCCGCGCCAAAGAACAGGTAGCGATAGGCATGGTCTTCACCATCATCATCCATGTCGCCGCTGGCACGGTTATAGCCGGGGCCGCGCAGCATCAGGTAGCCATTGGGCTGGGTGCACTCATACGCGACGGCGGCCCAGCGCGTGTTGTCCGGTGCGCCACTGCACCAGTTGCTGGTTCCGGTGCCCGGTGTCAGGTCCGATACCCTCGCCACCTCGGCCTTGATCGGACTGAGGTGACGGGCGCGGATCAGGATCTTCCTGGTGGCCTGATCGACATCATAGGTATCGAGCTTGCTGGACTGGTAATAGCGGGAAAGGATCTTGCCCGAGCGCAGATGCGTGAGGCGGATCGCAACCCCGGGAAACCATGTGCGATAGAAACCATGGAGGCCATCCTTGATACCTATTTCGGCATAGCCACCGACCCTGTCATCGCCATTGGTGGAAAAGACTTCATAGATCTGGTCGGCATCGGCCAGATCGCAGGTCCAGAGCAGGGTATCGCCGTTGATGCCGGCCGCTTCAGCGGCGCTGGCCACCGCGCTGCCCAGTATGCTGCCTGGTGGCTGGATCGCCGTACTGGCCAGATTGATGCGGCCGAACCAGAACTGGGCAGAGCCGCCGTCACTGAGCGGCGCGAACGGATAGGCGGCGCGGTTGTTGCGCTTGCAGATGGCTTCTGCCGTCGGTGCCAGCAGCAGCCACAGGGAAAGCGTCATCAGCAAAAGCAGCATCGTGCGCGCGCGATGAGGATAGTGAGGAAAGAGGGACATGAGCGATGGGGTGGGGAAGGGGAAAGGGAGGGGAAGGAGACACCAGCCATCATCGCTCCCCGCGCTGCGCCGGTGAATGGGCCTGACCCGCAATGCGCATGGGCCGATGCCTAGCACTACATATGGGATTTCGCCCATGCCGCAATCAGACTTCGCCAGCCCGTCGATGGGCGTGCGCCGATCCTCCGGATGCCCGCTCTTGCCTAAGATGCGATCGGTGCAGGGCGCTTCGGTCGGCGTCTGCATTTTCTTTCTGTCGGCCGAATCCTTTTGGGGGTAAACATGAAAAAGTATCTTGCAATCCTGATGTTGGTCTCGCCATCCCTGGTGCTGGCGGCCGGCAATACCATCAGCTTCCGTGGCCAGGTCAGCAAGCAGACCTGCCAGGTGATGGTCGATGGCGCCACCAATCCAGTGGTGCTGCTGCCCACGGTCGCCGCGGGCGACCTGGTGGCCGCTGGCAGCGCCGCCGGTGAGACTCCCTTCGTGGTCAGCGTGAGCGGTTGTACGGCATCGGCTTCGGATTCACTGAAGATCAAGACCCAGTTCCTGGCCAGTTCAGCCACCGGTGGTAACAACATCCCCAACCTCGGCAGCGCCAAGAACGTGGCGCTGCAATTGCGTGCCGGCATGGGCGGAGAAGCCATCAAGCTGGTCGGCGGAAGTGCCGTCTCGGTTGATGGTCTGGAGATCGCCACGGGCGCCACCAGTGCGTCGCATACCTTCTCCGTGCGCTACATCTCAGAGGCTGGCTCTGCGGGAGCCGGTTCGGTCATCGGATCGGTGCAGTACGCGCTGGACTACCTCTGACCTGCGGGCCGGGCCGCCCTCCGGGGCGGCTGCCTTGCAGCGTCGCCTCTTGTTGATCATCTCCTTCGCTACCTTCAGGTCCGGTGCACATTCAATCCACGCGTCTCGCAGATTGAATGCGCGCCGGCGCCAGCTTTGTCGCTTCACCTTCGCCGCCGCTGGATCGCCGCCGCGGTGCCTTTTCCGTTTTGAACATGAAAAAAGCAAGCTTGCTCGCAGGGCTCATCATGGTGTTGGTATTCATCGCAAGCGCCCAGGCCAGCGTGACCATGCTTGGCACGCGCATCATCTATCCGGCCGACGCCAACGAACAGGCGCTGCGTTTCAGTAACCCGGACGATCACCCCAATCTGGTCCAGGTGTGGCTCGACGATGGTCGCAGCGGCGATGCCCATGCCTTGTCCTCGCCGTTCCTGGTGATTCCGCCGGTGTTTCGGGTAGAGCCGCATGGTGGCCAGATGGTGCGATTGTCGTATGTGGGTGCAGCGTTGCCACAGGATCGGGAGTCCCTGTTCTTCCTCAATTTTCTCCAGGTGCCAGCCCTGAAGGCTGATTCCGTTGGGGAAAACCAGCTGGTGCTCACCGTACGCAGCCGCATGAAACTGTTCTACCGACCGATGGCACTGGCCAGCGAGGCCGATGCTGCGCGGGCGCCGGATGGCCTGGCATTTTCCATCGATAGTACGGGCAGTGCCGCCACCGTCGTTGTCGATAACGCCAGTGCCTACCACGTCGTGGTGCAGCAGGCGACGCTGCTGCAGGGAGAGCAGCAACAAGCGCTGGCGCGGGCCACGGTGATCAGTCCGTTCCAGCAGTTGCGCTGGCCGCTGACACGTGTGCCGGTGGAACGCTCGGACCTGCGCATGCAACTGCGCATCGTCAATGATTTCGGGGCGGAAGTCGTGCGCGACTACCCACTGCACTGACGAGACCGGTAGTGAAACCATGCAGATCAACGCTACGGGCGGGAGCCGACTGGACAGCGCTGTCGTTGGGCGTCAGTCTGTTGGTCATGGCCCCGCCGGTGGCCGGGCAGCCGGAGCAGAGCTATCGCTTCCTGGAGGCGCTGGAGATGGCCTCCCCTGTCAACAAGGGTAGCCTGTCGCGCTTCAACCGGGTCGGTAATGTGGAGCCCGGCACCTACAGCGTGGATGTGTTCGTCAATGGCAGTTTCAGTCACCGGCGGTCGCTGCGTTTCGACTTGTTCGAAGGGCAGGGCGTCGCAGCCTGCTTCAAGGCGCAGGATGCTGCCATGTTGAACCTGCGTCCAGATCTGCTGGCGCAACTGGGGCAGCGCGAGTGTGCGCGCCTCGAAGAACTTGCGCCGGGCGCAAACGCGGTGTTTGATCTGGCCAATCTGCGCCTGAACCTCACCTTGCCACAGGCACAGCTCAAGCACGTGGCGCGGGGCTATGTCGACCCCGAACACTACGACGCCGGCGAAAGTATCGGCTTCGTCAACTACAGCATCAGCCAGTACTACGTTCGCACGGCACAGGTCAGCCATAGCGCGACCTACGGCTTTACCGACAGCGGCGTCAATCTCGGTCTTTGGCGCCTGCGCCAGCAGGGCAGTCTGGGCTATGACAACCATGCCGGGCTGGCCTGGAATCCGGTACGCACCTACGCCAGGCGCGCCTTGCCAGGCTGGACCAGCGAACTGACGGTGGGCCAGAGCTTCACTTCCGGAAAGCTGCTCTCCGGTCTGGCCTACCAGGGTCTGGAACTCAGTTCGGATGACCGCATGCTGCCTGACTCGCAGCGCGGCTACGCGCCGGTCATTCGCGGCAGTGCCCGCAGCAATGCCCAGGTCATCGTCAGCCAGAAAGGACGCGAGATCTATCGCACCACGGTGGCGCCAGGCAGCTTTGTCATTGACGATCTGTATCCGACCAGTTACAACGGCGACCTCGACGTCACCGTGATCGAGGCTGACGGCACGCGTTCCGGCTTCAGCGTGCCATTTTCCGCACTGCCGGAATCGATGCGCCCCGGTCGCTCGCGCTACAGCCTGACCGCCGGGCGCACGCGTGATACCGACACGCCGGCGCTGTTCATGGACGCGCTTTATCAACGTGGTCTGAGCAATGCCTTGACCGGCAATGTCGGGATGCGACTGGCCCGGGCTTACCGTTCGGTGCTGATCGGAACTACCTTGGCAGGGCCGGCAGGGTCGGTCGGACTGGCGCTGAATCATTCTTACGCAGATACCGGGCGTGGGGCGCGCGCTGGCTGGATGCTGGGCCTGTCGTATTCGCACGCCTTCGAGGCCACCGGCACCAATTTTTCCATTGCCAGCTATCGCTATTCGACGGCCGGCTACCGTGAGCTGGCCGATGTGCTCAGCGAACGCCATGCCGGGCGCGGCAACCAGTGGGCGCTGGCCAACTCCAGCAGCTATCAGCAGCATTCGCGGTTCGACGTCTCGCTCAGTCAGCAACTGGGCAGCGTGGGGTCACTCTATCTCTCCGGGCTGACCCAGACCTTCTATCACAACCGCAGCCGCATCACCCAGTTGCAGTTCGGTTATTCAACCATGTGGAGCAATGGCATGAGCATCAATCTGGCATTCCAGCGGCAGCAGGTCAGTGCCGCCTCCAGAGTACAGTCGGGCCTGGACCCTCGCCTGCCGCAAGCGGGTCGACCAGGTTCCTCGGTCATGCTGTCGCTTTCCATTCCATTGGGGCAAGCCGGCGCTGATCGACCGGTCCTGAGCAGCTCGGTGGTCAAGGCGGCTGGACAGGATCTGTACCAGTCGCAGCTTTCCGCCATGGTGCCGGGCGAGCGCCACATCAGCTACAGCCTGGGTGCCAGCCACGCACCGGGAGGAGGACAGGACAGCCTCAATGGCAATGTCGGCATGCGCCTGCCGAAGGTCAACCTCAATCTCAACCTGGCGCGTGGCCATGACTACTGGCAGGCTGCGGCCAATGCCCGTGGCGCGCTGGCCTTGCATGGTGGCGGCATTACCTTTGGCCCCTATCTGGGAGATACCTTTGCGCTGGTCGAAGCCAAGGGGGCCGAGGGAGCCCGGCTCTTCAACGGTCAAGGTGCGGTGATCGACAGCAACGGCTTTGCGCTGCTGCCGTCCTTGTCACCCTACCAGCGCAATGTCGTGGAACTGGCGGACGCCGGGATGAGCAGCAAGAGCGAGATCCTTGAGAGCCAGCGCACCGTGATCCCCTACGCCGGCGCCACCCTGAAGCTGAACTTCCGAACCCGCTCCGGCCATGCCTTGTTGATCCGGCTGCGGCGGGACGATGGTCAGCCTCTGCCCATGGGCGCCGATGTGCTGGATCCGCAGGGCGAGCTGGTGGGCATGGTGGGGCAGGGTAGCCAGGCCTATCTGCGCATCGCCCAGTTGCGCGGCAACCTGCTGGTACGCTGGGGGGATGGCCAGCAGGAGCGCTGCGCGGTCCGTTACGACTTGCACGGCCAGGATCTCAAGGCAGCCCTCCTGCGCCTGGATGCCGCTTGCATCGCCGCGCCCCGGCGCGAAGCCTTCCTCCCCGCCGACGCCGGTCCGCCCGCGGCAAGTGGAGCTACGCAATGAGGCAGTGGTTCATGTGGCGCTGTGCCTTCCTGTGGCTGAGCCTGACAGTATGCAGCACCGGAGAGGCCGGGATCATGCCGGAACGCACGCGCCTGATCTTCAGCCAGGGCGTTGGCGAGATCAGCCTGCGCCTGGCCAATACCAACGATTACCCGGTGATGATGCAGAGCTGGGTCGATCAGGGGGAAGGCAGCCAGGCGCCGGACACGGTGCTGTCTTCGATGTTCGTCATGCCGGCGGTACAACGACTGCAGCCGCACGCCGTCAGCCAGGTGCGGGTGTTGTACACCGGCGATCCCCTGCCGGCCGGGCGCGAGTCGGTGTTCTGGCTCAATCTCTATGAGATAGCGCTGTTGTCGGCCAAGGCCCCGCAGCAGGATGCATCACGACTACTGCTGGGGATCAACACGCAGATCAAGCTGTTTTACCGCCCACCAGGCCTGCCTGCCCCCGGTCCGCAGTGGCACCACGCACTGCACTTCCATCTGGCGCGGGACCCCGGGGAAGAAGGCGCATGGGTGCTGGTATGTCGCAACGACAGCCCCTACTTCGTCTCCTTCGCCGCCTTGCAGCTTGGCGATGGCGCACAAGGGTTCTCGCCGCGCCTGGCGCCCGACCAGATGGTCCCACCCTATGGCCAGCAGCGCTATGTGCTGCAGCAGGATGGAAATGCCCGGACCGGGATGCCCGCCGCCTGGCAAGCACCGTACCTGCGGTACCAGACTATCAATGACGACGGCCGCCTCAGCGAACACGAAGTTGCGCTGACACCGCCCTCCCACCCCTGAACGGAGTTCTTATGCTTGGCCTCACTTATCACAGCACCAGGAGTGACAGGATGCCCGCGATGACGCGCGCGCAGCTGTTGCAGGCGCTGCGTCGACGGCAGTTCCTTCCCTTCCTGCAAGCCATCGTCGGTACCGATGGCCAATGGCTGGGTGCCGAGATCCTGATGCGATGGCAACATCCGCAAGCCGGGATGCTGCCGCCGGGCAGTTTTCTGCAGAGGCTGGAGGAGGAGGGACTGTTGGCGGCGGCCACGCGGCAGATGCTCAGACAACTGAGCATCGCCTGGAAGCGGGCGCAGGTGCGTCTGTTGCAACCCTTCTTTCTCTCCTTCAACGCATGTGGCCAGCAATTGCACGACGATACCCTGGTGGCGCAATGTCAGGCCCTGTTGCAAGACTTGCAGGAGGGGCAGCTACGCTTGATGATCGAGATGCCCGAACGCGGCGGCGATCTCGGGCCGGTGCATTGCCGTCGCCTGTTCGCCCAGTGCGAACATGCCGATATCGCCATAGCGCTCGATGATTTCGGCGTCGGTGACGCTCGCCTGCACCAACTGGCCTGTGGCCGCATCAGTTGCCTCAAGCTCGACCGTTCATTTGTTGCTGCCATGCACGGAAATTCCATGTACAGTCGCCTGATCGAAAAGATCGTGGCACTGGCCGCGGTATTCGGTGCCTCCGTCACCGCCGAAGGTGTCGAGACCCTGGCGCAGTGGCAGGGCCTGCGCCGCATCGGGGTGAGACGCTTCCAGGGATATTACTTTGCCAGGCCGATGGCGCTGCCGGATTTTTTTGCCAGGTTGAATCACGTCAGGAGGCCGGTAGGCGGTCACGCCACACAAGCATCGACGATGAAGCCAGTTTCGGAAAGGGGGTGTTGCCGTGACGACTAGAGGGGTAACGATACGGGTCGGCATTGCCGATGATTTTCCGGTGGTTCTGCGCGGGATAGAGGCGATCCTGGCGCCCTGCACGGACATCGCACTGCACTTTTCCGCCGAGAGCATCGCCCAGCTCATGGCAGCGCTGGCGCAGACACCGGTCGATGTACTGCTATGCGACTACGCTTTCGACGACGACCCGCACGCTGACGGCCTGGACCTGCTCAAGCGGCTGCGCCGCCACCATCCGGCAATGAAGGTGATCTTCCTCAGCGCCCACGCCCAGCCGCAGATCATCTCCAGCGCCCTGGAGCTGGGCGCCGCCGGATTCATCGGCAAGAATCGCAGTGATTTCGTCAACCTGCCACAGGCCATCTACAGCGTGCAGGGAGGCCAGGTCTACCTGCCGCAGTCCCTGTCGTCGGCCCTGCTGGGCAGCCTGTTCAGCGTCAACCCGCGTCAAAGCGGCCTGGGCCAGCTGTCCGAGCGCGAGCTGGTGGTGGCGCGCATGATCTGCCAGGGCATGTCCATCACCGCAATCGCCGAACGACTTCACCGCAGCCCCAAGACCATCAGCAACCAGAAGGTGGCGGCGATGAAGAAGCTGGGCGTGAGCAATGACGTCGAACTGAGTCGCGTCTTCCAGAGCCTGGGCGACTGATCCAGCGCACCACCGGAACCCATGCCACGCCAGCTCCTCGCCCTTTCCGAGCGCTACTATCGGCGCCTGCTCTACTGCTGTGCCTGCCTGTTGTCGGCGGCCATCGTTTGCGCCATCCTGTTCCTTGGATACAGCGCCTTTTCCCAGTTCCGAGAACGCCAGATCGGCACCTTCACCAGCAAGCGCGAGCAGATCAAGTCCGAGGTCGACCGGCTGACAGCGCGTGTGGTCCAGTTCGCCGAAATGTACGCACGCCTGCAACATCTTTACAAGAGGGAATTGCTGACGCTGGAGGGTTATACCGGCAACGTCGGTGGCGGGCAGATCACCCGCAGTCCGGAAAACTTGACGGTGGTACCGTTCTCGCTCCTGGTCCGCAGCGATACGGCCGCCGACCGCCTGCGCTTGGCCAGCCTGCTGCTCCTCTTGCGTCAGGCGTCGGCCCTGCCGATGTTCAATCCTGCCGAGCCAGGGGTGACGCTGGACGGTTTCATTTATACGGCCGATGCCGGTTTCCTGGCGGTCTCGCCACCGCTGGAGGGCGCTGAGCTCGCTCTGGTGAGGCAACAGGGTATCGCGCGCTTCATCAGCGCTCTGGGGGCACCGGTCAACGCCGCCTTCGCCGCCGAACGAGAGCGTGCCGCCCGCGCCCAGGGCAGCACCGGACAGCGGGTGCTATGGATGAGTCCGGCCTTGAGCGCGCCGCTGGTGCGTAATGCGGTGACCAGGCTGGCCGTGCGTATCCAGCTGGACAAGGGCGATGAGGCCACGGCCGTCTTCTCGGTCCCGGCCAGCCAGTTCCGCCAGTTCTTCATGAAGAACGAAGATACCCCTGGACTGTTCGTCTTCGAAGGACAGGGTAGCGTCCAGTTGTTGAGCCAGCCGGACAGCCAGGTCGATCCGGGCCTGATGCAGCACATCCAGGAGCATGTGCGACGCGAGATGGATCCGCATGATCACGTCGGCCATTTCCATGACGATGGCAGCTTCTTCATCGCCCAGACCATCGAGGGGCCGGATTGGGTGGTGGTCTATACCTTTACCTGGCGCGACGTGCTGGCCGGCCTTCAGGGCAACTTCATCACCGGCGCGTTCTGGGGGCTGTTCTCCTTGCTTTTCGTGTGGGCAGCCACCTTGTACTTTGATCGTTGCGTGATCGGCCCGCTACAGAAGAAAGCGCTGGCGATGGTGGAAAGTCGCCAGTTCAGCCAGACCATCATTGACACCCTGCCGGTGGGTATCGCCGTCTATGCGCCGGGCTCCGGCGAGGTGGTGCTGCGTAATGCAGTGGCGGCACAGATGCTGGAGCAATCTGCACTGCCCAGCGCCGGCTTCTACGCCCAGATCCTCACGGCGGTGCGGGTGGGTGACGATCTGCGCCAGGCCATGATCGAAGCCGAACTGCCTTTGCGCGACGGCGGCGTGAGCCACCTGGGGGCAGTGTGGTCGCGCACCCGCTTTTCGGGTCAGGATGTGCTACTGCTGGGCATGATCGACCTCAACATGCAGAAGGCGCATGAAGCCCTGATGCGCGACGCCAGGAGCATGGCGGACCGTGCCAACCAGGCCAAGTCCATGTTCCTGGCCCAGGTCAGCCACGAGATCCGCACCCCCTTGCACGGGGCCATCGGTCACCTGGAGTTGCTGACGCGTGAAGACCTGTCGGCGCCGCAGCGCCAGCGTATCGAGCTGATCCGGCATGCCTTCGACATGCTCATGAGCCTGGTCAACGACATTCTCGACATCACCAAGATCGAGTCACAGAGCATCACGCTGGCTTCCGAGCAGTTGCAGGTCAACGAACTGCTCGAAGAATGCGCCCAGCTGTTCGCGCCGCTGGCGCTGGACAAGGGACTGCAGTTCCGCTGTCTGCCGGATGTCGCGCTGGAACGTCCGCTGCGCGGCGATCCACGTCGGCTGATGCAGATCCTGCAGAACCTGGTTGGCAATGCGGTCAAGTTCACCAGCACCGGCAGCATCACGTTGTCCACGCGCCTGCTGCGCGTTGCCGAGGGGGTGAGCGTGGTGCGTTTCGAGGTGGCCGATACCGGCATCGGTGTTTCGTCCGGGGCGCGCCAGCGCATCTTCAAGTCCCTGCAACAGGCCGACGACAGTATCAGCCAGCGCTTCGGTGGCACCGGACTGGGCCTGTCGCTGTGCCGGCGCCTGGCCGAGTTGATGGGGGGCGATATCACCCTCGCCAGCGAGCCGGGGAAGGGCAGCGTGTTCGGCGCCGAGATTGTGCTGCAGACCCTGCCGCAAGCGGATTCGCAGCATGCCGCCCCGCTGCGTGGACGACAGGTGGCGTTGCATGCCGGTGAGGCGAGCACCGCAGCCATGCTGCGCGCCTACCTCAAACATTGGGGTGCCGAGCCGGTCGAGCCGGAGTCGGCCGGCCTGACCACCATTCATCTGGTGGCGCCGGACAGCGTAGAAGCCTTCGTGGCTGCGCCTGTGAGTGCATCGAAGACGGCCGTGCTGATCCGTGCCGATGTGGTTCGCCACAGCAGCAGCGTGACGCACTGGCGCCAGGTCAGTGCCTTCGACCGCCATGCCTGGCGGATGGCCCTGAGCCAGCAGGATGGAATGATCGTACCGCCATGGCGAGGCCGGCCGCAGGCCGTGCAGCTGCCCGCCGCACCGGACATGCTGGATGTGCTGGTGGTGGAGGATGACTACGTGAACCTGACCCTGATCCAGCAACAGCTGCAGGCGTTGGGCTGTCAGCGCCTGCGGTTGGCACGCGATGGCCTGGACGCCCTGGCGCAATGGCAGGCGCAGCGCGCCGACCTGCTCATCACCGATCTGGACATGCCGGGGCTGGACGGCGTCGCGCTGGCCCGACGCGTGCGTCAGGAACATGCGCGGGCATGCATCATCGCCACTACCGCCGCCGGCCCGGACAGCCTGGCACACTTGCCCAGCGGACTGTTCGATGCCCTGCTCTATAAACCAGGGTCGCTGCAGCAGATGCAGGAACTGCTATCCCGTTTCGGCCGCCCGGCAGCGCCGGTACAGGACCAGGGTGACCCGCTGCAAAAGGTACTGCTGGATGCTTTTCGGCACAGTTGGCCGCAGGAGCGGGACAAGTTGCAGCAGGTCCTGCAGTGCGGCGATGGCGAACGCGCCGCACGCATCCTGCATCGCCTGCAGGGTGGTCTGCTGGCCATGGGCCGCGAGCATCTGGCCGAACGCAGCCAGATGCTACAGACGGCACTGGCCGACGGCGAGCCGGATGCAATGCAGGCCATCCTGCAATGGATCGCCGTGGTCGACGCCGAGATCTGAGGGATCAAGCTCAGAAGGTATGACGTACACCCGTCATCACGCCGAACTGGTTCATGCCGACCCCGACCGTCCCGCCCACGTCCAGCGGGATCGCGGCGCTGCCGCCGTTCTTCATGTATCCCACCGAGCTATACAGCGCAGTGCGCTTGGAGAGGTTGTAGGTCAGGCGCGCCACCGACAGTGTGGAGTTGTTGGACGTGCCCTTGATCTTGAGCCGTGCCACCTGCGCGTCCAGCACCAGCGCGACCGACAGCGGCGTGGAGAAGCCCAGGTAGTACAGGTCCGAATCGGTATTGGCGGTGGCTGCGCGGGTCTTGCGGTCGATCACGCCGCCGCCGATCTTGCTCTGGCCCAGCATCACGTAGCCATTCAATGTGACGCGCTGATCGTGATTGTTGCTGCTGGTGAGGCCATTGGCGGCACCGGTGTTGCCGTACAGGATGTCGTAGGAACTGGAGATGCCGTAGCTGCTGCCGTCATAGGCCAGCATACCGGTGATCTGGCGACAAGCCTTGGCATTGCCGGCCACTTCGCCGGCACAGTTGGTGGCGCTGGCACCGCCGGCGCTGGAGGTATCGCGGCCGAAGCTGTAGGTGGCGCCGACGGTCAGACCGTTGAAGCTGCCCAGGTAGCCGATGGCATTGTCGCTGCGGGCGTTGGGGATGTACGAATCGATGCTGCTGATGGAAAAGATGTTGGGACCCATCACATCCGACTTGGCCGTGACCAGGTAGGTCATGTTGACCTGCCGACCCAGCATCAGGCTACCCCAGCCATTCTTCAGGCCGACGTAGGACTGCCGGCCGAACAGGCGATTGCCCTGGCCCATGGCACCGGTATCGACGGCGAAGCCGGACTCCAGCACGAACATGGCCTGCAGTCCGCCACCGAGGTCTTCGCTACCCTTGAAGCCCAGGCGTGACGGAAACGAGGCCGTCAGCGACGGCATCTTCAGGACCGAGTTGCCGGCAGCGTTGGCGTGGGTGGTATAGACCACGCCGGTATCGATGATGCCGTAGATGCTGACCTGGCTTTGCGCCAGCGCCTGCTGTGCACAAGTCATTGCCGTGAGCGCCATGGCGCCTGCGACCAGTTTTTTCATGCTCTTCCCCATGTTGATTGAATTGAGTGGACCGGATGTGGAGGTGGCAAGCGCGCAGACCGACCTGCCGTGACGCCGTGCGCGTGGACGCACGACCTCATCGCTTGCTGCGGCGATCATAGGGAATCGGAACGATGAAAAATATCCGGCGCTTGCATCTTGCGGGCGCGCGACTATCCACTTTTTACGTGCGTGGATTTTTCAGGCCTGATGGCGAAGCTATCGGTGCGAATTGAGTTGCCCCATTTTGATGAATGACCGAATCAGTTTGGTGCAGCGAAAAACTTCGTCGAAATTTTTCGGAAGCAGCCAATTAGTTCAACAAGGTGCAAGAACAAGAGCGCGCGCTGAGCCGATACTGCCTCCCCGGTCCGGATCATCCTTCTCTTGCTGCCATGAATATCCTGAAAATGCTGCATCAGCGGCATCAGCACCATCGCCTATTGCGTCTTTCCTTTCCTCACGACGACGCCCCCTCGGCCCCGCTGATGATCCACCGTTTCAGTGGTCACGAATCGATGTCGAGAGACTTCTGCTTCACGCTGGAATTGCTCAGCGACGACGCCACCATTGCACTGGAAAGCATGCAGGGTAAGCTGCTCTGCGTGTCGCTGGTGCTGGCCGATGGCCGGTTGCGCCCCTTTACCGGTTATGTATCGCGCTTTACCTTCGTCAAGACCGATGGCGCGATCGCCTTTTATGAGGCCATTCTGGTTCCGTGGCTGCACTACGCGCGCCTACGCCGCAACAGCCGTCTCTTTCATCAGCAGACGATAGAGCAGCAGACCCACGCGATCCTCAAGGCCTACAGTGGGCTGCCACGCTGGCGCTGGTCGGTCGTACGCAAGCAGCCGCAATACACCATGTGCACGCAGTGGGACGAGAGCGACCACAACTATCTGTCGCGGCGTTGGGCGGCCGAGGGATACGCCTACTGGTACGAGCATGCCGAGGATGGCCACACCCTGGTCGTGAGTGACGACACCTGCGGCGCCCGCCCTCTCGACGAGGACGGTGCGGAAATCCGCTTCCACAGCAAGGGCGGGGCGCAGGACGAAGACGCCATCGCGCAGTGGCGCGTGACCAGGCAGGTGGTGCCGGCCCGTTCGGTGGTCACCGGCTTTGATTTCAAGCAGCCCTATCCGCGTGAGACGGAAATCCGCACGATCGTCCAGCAGGGGGCCACCGCCCGCGTGGAGGAGCATCGCTACCTGGGCCACTATGGATTTCGCAACCTGGCTGATGCGGAGCGCCTGGTGCGCCTGCGCATGGAGGAACTTGAAGCCCGCACCTTGCAGTTCGAGGCCAACGGGAACAACCGTCACGTGACACCCGGCAGGTCGTTCCGCCTGCGTGAACATTTTCGCCACGGCAAGGATGACGGACAATTCCTGATCCTGGAAGTCCATCACGAGGCCTGCAACAATTATCTGCAAGGCGCCGATATGGAGGCGCATTACAGCAACCGCTTCGTTTGCCAGCCATTGGATAGCCCCTGGCGCCCCGGCCCGGGTTTTGACAGTGTCGATACCCGGATTGCTACCTTGCAGACGGCCACCGTAGTCGGGCCTAAGGGCAAGGGCAGCCTCAACGTGGACCGCTACGGCCGCATCGAGGTGCGCTTCCATTGGGATCGGGAGCAGACCAGCAGTTGCTGGGTCCGCGTTGCGACCAACTGGGCTGGCTCCCGGAGCGGGCTGGCCACTCATCCTCGGGTGGATTCCGAAGTAGTGGTGCAGTGGCTGGACGGAAATCCTGATCATCCCCTGGTCACGGCCTGTGTCCATAACGAGGCGAACATGCCGCCCTGGGACCTGCCGCAGCAGCGTGCGCTGACCGGCCTGCGTAGTCGCGAGCTCACCCCCGAGGGGGGCAACCGTGCCTTGGGGAGAAGCAATCATCTGGTCCTGGACGATACCTGGAAGCAGATCCAGGTCCAGCTCAAGAGCGATCATCAGTCCAGCCAACTCAGCTTGGGTCACATTACCCGTATCGATGACCACGTCGGTCGCAAGGATGGCCGGGGGCAAGGCTTTGAACTGCGTACCGACGGTCACGGCGCGGTGCGTGCGCAGCGCGGCCTGCTGCTTACGACCGAAGCCCGGCCAGGCGCCGAAGGCCATATTACCGACATGGCCGAGACGGTGGCGCGCATGGAGCAGGGCGCCGATCTGCATGACAGCTTGTCGCTGGCCGCCCTGCAGTCCGGGGCGCAGCGGGACGGTGACCAGCGACAGGTGGCGGCGGCACTGCATCAGCAGAATGATGCCGTCAAGGGCCGGGTCATTGGCAACGAAAGTGGCTTCCCCGAATTCCAGCAACCCCATCTCACCCTCTCTAGCCCGGCCGGCATCCAGACCAGCAGTGCCGGTTCGACGCATCTGCTCAGCCACCAGCACACGGCCTTGACGAGCGGCGCCCATGCCAGCATCAGCGCCGGTAAGAGCCTGTTGGCCAGCGCCAGGGATGCGGTACGCCTGTTCGCCTGTAAAGCCGGCATGAAACTGGTGGCCGCCGCCGCCGATATCGACATCACCGCGCTTAGGGACAGCATCAACATCCTGGCGAAACTGAACATCACTCACACCGCCAATCGCATCAGCATCACCGCCAAGGAAGAAGTCCTCATCAATGGCGGGGGCAGTTACATGCGCTTCAATGCGGGCGGCATCGAACAAGGCACCAGCGGCAATTGGCAGGCGCATGCAGCGCAGTACAACCTGGATGGCCCCGCCAACGCCCCCCAGGTGAGCTTGCCGGAGCCGGTCAAGTTGGAGGAACTCAAGCAGAAGCAAAGCCTGGCCTTCCTGCTGCGTTCGCACTCGATGCCGGGCCGGATCTTCGCGCACGAACCGTATGCCCTCTACAAGGACGGCGCCAAAGTGGCCGACGGCATGACCGACGGACGTGGACAGCTGGTCGTCAAGGATCACGCGCCAGGTACTACCGATTACGTCGTCAAGTTGAGCAACGGCCATGAGTTCGAATTGCCGGTCAAGGCCGCGCTGGATTCGGAGGACGACAGCCTGGCCGCGCGTGGCTATCGCGCCGCTGACGAGGACGTACAAGACCGCCAGCGCAATCGAGAGTTCAGGGAAGGCTGATCCCGCCCGCCTTTTTGATTCACCCCTTATTCATCCAAGCGCATCATGCCCACCACCCACCGCAAATCCCGCGTCCCCATCAGTGAAGCCTCGCCCATCAGCTGGGGCAGTGCGCAATGGCTGCTCGAAAGCGAGCACGACAAGCACGCTCCCATCCACCGCTGCAACAAGCTGACCATGCTCTACTGCGGCGAGGAAGGCTTTCGCAGCATTCACAACGACATCAAGCAAGCCCGCGCCAGTGTGGAGATCATCTGCTGGGGCTTCGACCCGGCCATGGAGCTGGAGCGTGAAGGAGGTCAATGGCCACGTGGCGAGAGCTGGGGCACTCTGCTGCGCAATGTTGCCGCAGGCCGCTACAACGGCGGCAAGCCGGTGCAGGTGCGGCTGTTGTCGTGGTACGGCTTCATCGGCAGTTCGCTGGCCAATAATATGG
>NZ_AEEC02000040.1 GCF_000300975.2 Herbaspirillum frisingense GSF30
CCGAAAAAAGACAAAAGCAAAAAGCAAAAACGCTGCGACCAGCCCGTGCCGGTCGCAGCGTTTTTTATGCCTGCCTTGTCAGATCGGCCGTCAGCGCGGGTGATGCTTGCCCGAGGTCGCCAGCAATTCCGGTGCCACCACCGCCTTGAGGTAGTTGGTGGTGACGTCGCCGCGTTCGCGCTGGCTGATCCACCAGATATTGGCCTTGCGCAGCGACCACTCCTGCGGCTGGCCGCAGATCAGTTGTGCGGCCACCTGGCCCAGTGTCGGCTGGTGACCGACGATGAGTACCGGCTCGCGGCTGTCCGGCCAGTTGGCCGCCCGCAGCAGGTCGGCCGCAGTCATGTTGGGGGCCAGGTCGGCCACCACCTTGTGCCGGCGCTTGAGGGCCTCCACCGTCTGCAAGGTGCGTGTCGCGGGACTGACCAGGATACGGCAGCTTTCCGGCAGGTTGCGGTCCAGCCATTCAGCCATCTTGGCAGCCTGCTTGTGACCCTTCGGGGTCAGGGCGCGGCCCTCGTCGGGTTCGCCCAGCTCGGCCTCGGCATGTCGCCATAGAATCAGGTCCATCTCAGCTCCTCGGATAAATCGGCAGGTGGCGTCGGGAGTGCTTCGGTGTCGGGCTCACTCTTCCGGTGGCGTGGCCGGAATGCCCAGCGTGGTCATCAGGTGTTGCTGGGCGTTGAAGCACTGCTGCTTGGTGCGCGGTTTCTTGAGCGTATAGACGCCATTGACGTCGAGTTGCCAGGAATTGGTGTTGTCCTTCAGGTAGGGGTTCAGACCTTCCGAAATCACCCGCTTCTTCAGCGTCTTGTCCAGCACCGGGAAGGCTACCTCGATACGGCGGAACAGGTTGCGGTTCATCCAGTCCGCACTGGCCAGGTAGACATCGTGGGCCAGGTCGTTGCGGAAGTAATAGATGCGCGAGTGCTCCAGATAGCGGCCGATGATGGATCGCACCTTGATGTTTTCCGACAGTCCCCGCACACCCGGGCGCAGCGCGCAGGCACCGCGCACGATCAGGTCGATCTTGACGCCATCGGCCGAGGCCGCGTAGAGGGCGCGGATCACCGACTCGTCCAGCAGCGCATTCATCTTGGCGATGATGCGCGCCGGCCGGCCTTCGCGGGCGATCTGGCCTTCGTTGCGGATGGCACGGATGATTTCCTTCTGCAGCGAGAACGGCGCCAGCCACAGATGCGTGAGATTGCGCGGCTTGGTCAGGCTGGTGAGATGGATGAAGACCTCGTTGACTTCGGCCGTGAGCTCCTGGTTCGAGGTCAGGAGGCCGAAGTCGGTATAGAACTTGGTGGTATTTGGGTGATAGTTGCCGGTGCCGAGGTGGGCGTAGAAGCGCAGGCCCTGGTCGTCGTCGCGGCGGATCACCAGTGCCAGCTTGGCGTGCGTCTTCAGGCCTACCACCCCATAGACCACCTGCGCTCCGGCCTGCTCCAGTTTGACTGCCCAGTTGATGTTGGCTTCTTCATCGAAGCGCGCCATCAGTTCCACGATCACCGTCACTTCCTTGCCGTGCTGGGCGGCGTAGATCAGCGCCTCCATCAGGTCCGAGTTCATGCCGGTACGGTAGATGGTCTGCTTGATGGCCAGCACGCGCGGGTCGTGGGCGGCGGTGCGGATGAAATCCACCACCGGCTGGAAGGACTGGAACGGGTGGTGCAGCAGCACGTCCTTCTTGTCCAGGGCGGCAAAGATATTCTCGCTGGCCAGTTGCGGCGGCAGGGTGGGGGAGAAGGGCGGGAAGCGCAACTCCGGCTGGTTGACCAGGTTCACGATCTCGCCCAGGCGCACCATGTTCACCGGACCCTGTACCGCGTACAGGCGGTTGCGTTCGATGTTGAACTGGTTCAGCAGGAACTGCGCCAGGTGTTCGGGGCAATTGGCCGCCACTTCCAGGCGCACCGCCACGCCGAACTGGCGGCTCTGCAATTCGGTTTCCAGGGCCTGGCGCAGGTTCTTGACCTCTTCTTCATCGACCCACAGGTCGCTGTTGCGGGTCACGCGGAATTGCGAATAGGCGGTGATGTCGCGTCCCGGGAACAGGTCGGCGATGTGTGCATGGATCACCGAGGACAGCAGGCAGAACGAGGACTGGCCCTTGGCCGAGAGATGGTCCGGCAGCTTGATCACGCGCGGCAGCACCCGTGGCGCCTTGACGATGACGATGGCCGTGCCGCGCCCGAAGGCATCCTTGCCGGAGAGCTCGATGATGAAATTGAGGCTCTTGTTATGGACCTGCGGGAAGGGGTGGGCCGGGTCCAGGCCGATGGGCGTCAGCAGCGGGCGCACATGCTGCTCGAAATACTGCTTGACCCAGGCGCGCTGTGCCTCGTTGCGGTCATCGTGGCGCAGCAGGTGGATACCGTTGGCCGCCAGTTGCGGCAGGATTTCGTCGTTGAGCAGTTCGTACTGGCGCGTCACGATGCGGTGGCATTCGGCGCTGGTGCGTTCCAGCGCGGCGCGCAGTTCGGGCGGATCGATATTCTCGCCCTCGATGCGATTGGCCAGCAGGCTGGCGATGCGCACTTCGAAGAATTCATCCAGGTTGCTGCTGCAGATGCAGAGGTAACGCAGGCGTTCCAGCAGCGGCACGCTGTCGTCTTCGGCCTGGGCCAGCACGCGTCGGTTGAAGGCCAGCTGCGACAGTTCGCGATTGAGGTAAATCGTATTGGCGGGAAGTTCAGGAGGTGTGCTGCTTTCCGGTTTTGCTTTTCTGATCATCAATGTTCCCTGTCCATCCACTTTGAGCGGGCAGTGTATTTAGGAGGTATGACGAGTTTATGACAACACTCATGTCGCTTTGTCACATTGCTTCAGTATAAGAGCAAGCCCATGTGATGACAAAAACATATTTGCTCATATGCAATGCGGGTTTGTCGGCATGACACGGAATTGTCAGGAAACCCGCGTGCAGCCTGGCGCCTGGTTTTGCAGCCCGGTACCAGGATCTGCCCCGGCGCCCGGCGAAGGGCCGCCGGGGCTGGCCTGGATGACAAGTTCGGGTCATAAACTCGTCACATTAGCTGGTTAAAGTTCGCCCTGTCTCGGAAGTCATCCCTCCCATCGTGATGTTTCTTTCTGACGTTCCTCTCTCAAAATCATAGGAGTAGTTGAAATGGGGTTTAACCATCTGATCAAATCTGTTGCAGTCGCAGTGGCCGGCGCTTTCGCCTTCAGCGGTGCCGCTCATGCAGCAGAAATCACCGGCGCCGGCGCCTCCTTCCCGTACCCGGTCTACGCCAAGTGGGCTGAACTGTACAAGACTGCCACCGGCAACAGCCTGAACTACCAGTCCATCGGTTCCGGTGGTGGTATCAAGCAGATCAAGGCCAAGACCGTCGACTTCGGCGCCTCCGACGCCCCGCTGCCGCAGAGCGAACTGGCCGAAGCCGGTCTGACCCAGTTCCCGGCCGTGGTCGGTGGCGTGGTCCCGGTGGTCAACCTGGACGGCGTTACCCCGGGCCAGATCAAGCTGTCGGGCCAGGTTCTGGGCGACATCTACGCTGGCAAGATCACCAAGTGGAACGCGCCTGAGATCACCGCCCTGAACCCGGGCGTGAAGCTGCCGGCCGACGACATCACCGTCGTCTACCGTTCGGACGCCTCGGGCACTTCCTATGTGTTCACCTCCTACCTGTCCAAGGCCAATGCCGACTTCAAGGCCAAGATCGGTGCCGGTACCGCCGTCAAGTGGCCCACCGGCGTGGGTGGCAAGGGTAACGAAGGCGTTGCCGCCAACGTGCAGAAGGTCAAGGGCTCCATCGGCTACGTCGAGTACGCCTACGTCAAGAAGAACAAGCTGAACTACACCCAGCTCAAGAACAAGGACGGCAACTTCGTCTCCCCGGATGACTCCTCCTTCAAGGCTGCCACCGCCCACGGCGACTGGGCCAAGACCCCGGGCTTCGCAGTTGACTTCACCGACGCCGCCGGCAAGGAATCGTGGCCGATCTCCAGCGCCACCTTCATCCTGCTGCACAAGGAACAGGCTGGCGATGGCGCCAAGGGCCGCGAAGTCCTGAAGTTCTTCGACTGGGCCTACAAGAATGGTGGCAAGGTCGCCGCCGACCTGGACTACGTGCCGCTGCCGGATTCGGTCACCAAGCTGGTGGAAGATTCCTGGAAGAGCAACGTCAAGGACAGCAGCGGCAAGGCGATCTGGTAAGCCACCGTCAAGTCCGGCCGGGCTCTGAACAGGCCCGGCCAAGCAAGCCTCTCCCCTACGGAGTATTCGGGCCATCGCAGCGAGAACGAGCAACTCTGGAGCACAGAGCATTCGCGGCGATGGCCCGTTTTAATGGTGAATTCAAATGAGCGCTAATTATTCCACCACGGCAATGTCGAATACCGAAGTCAAAAAATCCCCGACAGAGACTGATAGTGCGCAGGTCGCGCGCGAGAAGTTGATGGCCGTCATGCGCCGCCAGCGACTGCAGGACTTCTTCTTCCACAAGATCACCCTGATTTTCGCCCTGTCAGTGCTGCTGATGCTGGGCGGGATCATCGTGTCCCTCATCATCGGTGCTGCACCCGCGTTCCAGGCCTTCGGCCCGGGCTTCATCACCCGCGTCGAATGGGACCCGACCAATAACGAATTCGGCGCCATGATCGCCATCGTGGGTACGCTGTCGACCTCGATCATCGCCTTGCTGATCGCCTTTCCGGTCAGCTTCGGCATCGCCCTGTTCCTCACCGAAATCTGCCCCGCCAAGCTGCGCCGCCCGCTGGGTACCTGCGTGGAGCTGCTGGCCGGCGTGCCTTCCATCATCTACGGCATGTGGGGCCTGTTCGTGTTCGCGCCGCTGTTCTCGGAATACGGCCAGCCCTTCCTGAAGGCCACGCTGGGCCAGATTCCCGGCATCGGCGTGCTGTTCTCGGGCCCCACCATGGGCATCGGCATCCTCACCGCCGGCCTGATCCTGTCGGTGATGATCATCCCCTTCATCTCCTCGGTGATGCGCGACGTCTTCGAAGTGGTGCCGGCCGTGCTGAAGGAATCGGCCTACGGCCTCGGTTGCACCCGCTGGGAAGTGGTGCGCAAGGTGGTGCTGCCCTACACCAAGACCGGCGTGGTCGGTGGCGTGATGCTGGGCCTGGGCCGCGCTCTGGGCGAGACCATGGCGGTCACCTTCGTGATTGGCAACTCGCACCGCCTGTCCTGGTCGCTGTTCTCGGCCGGCAACTCGATCGCCTCGACCCTGGCCAATGAAATCGCCGAAGCCTCCAGCAAGCTGCACGTGTCCTCGCTGTTCGCGCTGGGCCTGATCCTGTTCGTCATCACCTTCATCGTTCTGTCCGCCGCCAAGATCATGTTGATGGGCATGACCCGCAAGGAAGGAGCCAAATAATGAGCCAGACCGTACCAACCGGCAGCGCCGCCGCCAACGCGCCGCAAGCCATCAATCCCGTCTACCGCAAGCGCCTGCTGCAGCATCGCATGGGCATGCTGTTCTCCTTCCTGGCCATGGGCCTGGGCCTGTTCGTGCTGGCCTGGATCCTGCTGACCCTGGTCTTCAAGGGCGTGGCCGCGCTCAATCTGGGCCTGCTGACCGAAAACACCCCCGGACCGGGCGATGCCGGCGGCGGCCTGTTGAACCCCATCGTCGGCTCGCTGATGATGGTCGGCATCAGCACCCTGATCAGTACCCCCATCGGCATCCTGGCCGGCGTCTACCTGGCCGAGTATGGCGAGGAGAGCAAGCTGGCCCAGGTGACCCGCTTCGTCACCGACATCATGCTGTCGGCACCGTCCATCGTGATCGGCCTGTTCATCTACGCCATCTACGTGGCCAACGTGAACCACTTCTCGGGCTGGGCCGGTACCTTCGCCATCTCGCTGATCGCCATTCCGGTGGTGGTGCGTACCACCGACAACATGCTGAAGCTGGTCCCCAGTGGTCTGCGTGAAGCCGCCTTCGCACTTGGTGCGCCGCGCTGGAAGGTGGCCATCATCGTGCGCCTGCGTGCCGTCAAGGCCGGCGTGGTGACCGGCGTGCTGCTGGCGGTGGCCCGCATCTCGGGCGAGACCGCGCCGCTGCTGTTCACCGCCCTGAACAACCAGTTCTTCAGCACCAACATGAACCGTCCGATTGCCAACCTGCCGGTGGTGATCAACCAGTTCGCCATGAGCCCGTATGACAACTGGGTCTCGCTGGCATGGGGCGGCGCCTTGCTGATCACCTTCAGCGTGCTGCTGCTCAACGTGCTCTCGCGCACCCTGTTCAAGCAACAAATCCCCGGCTAATTCTCCAAGTGACCGACATGACTACTGCTCATCAAATGGCAAGCCACGCTACTACCGCATCCGCCAACGCTGCTGCGGACAAGAAGGCCACGCTCGAAGTTTCGCAACTGAATTTCTACTACGGCGGATTCCAGGGCCTCAAGAACATCAACCTCAATATCTGGGAAGGCAAGGTCACCGCCTTCATCGGTCCCTCGGGCTGCGGCAAGTCGACCCTGCTGCGCACTTTCAACCGCATGTACGACCTGTACCCCGGCCAGCGTGCCGAGGGCAAGATCATCTACGCCGGCAACAACATCCTGGAGCCGGGACAAGACCTGAACATGCTGCGCGCCAAGGTCGGCATGGTGTTCCAGAAGCCGACCCCGTTCCCGATGTCGGTCTACGACAACATCGCCTTCGGCATCCGCCTGTACGAAAACCTGCCCAAGGGCGAGATGGACGAGCGCGTCGAATGGGCGCTCAACAAGGCGGCATTGTGGGGTGAAGTCAAGGACAAGCTGCACAAGAGCGGTCTGTCGCTCTCCGGTGGTCAGCAACAGCGTCTGTGCATCGCCCGCGGCGTCGCGGTCAAGCCGGAAGTGCTGCTGCTGGACGAGCCGACCTCGGCGCTGGACCCCATCTCCACGGCCAAGGTGGAAGAGCTGATCGGTGAGCTGAAGAACGACTACACCATCGCCATCGTGACCCACAACATGCAGCAGGCGGCCCGCTGCTCGGATTACACCGCCTACATGTACCTGGGCGAGCTGGTGGAGTTTGGCGAGACGGACCAGATCTTCATGAATCCGGTGCGCAAGGAAACCCAAGACTACATCACCGGCCGGTTCGGCTGAACCGTCGTCTCGGCTACTGCGCGCTCCGATTTCGCGTCTGCGATGCTCGCCGTACTCCAGTACGGCTGCGCTTCTCGACGCGAACTCGAAGCGCTCGCTACGCCGATACGACGATTCCACAGAGTAGTCAGGGCACATATTTTTTATAGAATTTTCTTTTAGGGACGTCACATGACCGGCGATCATTCCTCCAAACAGTATGACCAGGATCTGGAGCAGATCCGCTCCAAGGTGCTTGCCATGGGCGGCATGGTGGAGCATCAGTTCCAGGATGCGATTGCGGCTTTCCGTAACGGTAACCTGGACGTGGCGCATCGCGTGATGAAGGACGACGAGGCCGTCAATCGGCTGGAAGTCGAACTCGATGATGCCTGCAGCCACCTCATCGTGCGTCGCCAGCCGACCGCCAATGACCTGCGTACCGTCATGGCGACCATCAAGATCATCACCGACCTGGAACGCGTGGGCGACGAGGCGACCAAGATCGCCCGGACCGCCATCCACCTGCACAAGCGGGGGATCGGTCTGGTGTCGCATTACGAGACCGTGAGCCTGATCGCCGAGCAGGCCATGGACCAGCTGCGTAGCGCCCTGGATGCGTTCGCCCGCCTGGATGACAAGCAGGCCGCCGAGCTGATCAAGCAGGATGAACGCATCGACCACGGCTTCCGCTCCATCACCCGCAGCCTGATCACCTTCATGATGGAAGACCCGCGCACCATCTCCGGTTCCATCGATACCCTGTGGGTGGCCAAGGCCATCGAACGTATCGGCGACCATGCCAAGAACATCGCCGAGTATGTCGTCTACGTGGTCGGTGGCAAGGATATCCGCCATACCGACTTCGGTTCGGCCAAGTCGATCGAAGACGAAGAAGACTGATAGCACGGCGCCGGTGGTGGCGGTCGGGAAGAGCCGTCCATCACCGGGTTGCGGAGGGGAGACCCGCGATACTGCTCAACCGATACCATGACTACTATCCTCATCGTCGAAGACGAACCCTCCATTGCCGAACTGATTGCCTTCACCCTCAAGGAGGCGGGCTGGTCCAGTTTCGTCGTCTCCAACGCGGCGGCGGCCTGGGACTTCGTCCAGCATCGCGCCCCGCAACTGGTGCTGCTGGACTGGATGCTGCCGGACCGTAGCGGCTTGCACCTGCTCTCGCGCATCCGCGCCGATCGCCAGCTGCAGCAGCTGTCGGTAATCATGCTCACCGCCAAGAGCATGGAAGAAGACAAGATCGCCGGCCTCGACAACGGTGCCGATGACTACATCACCAAGCCCTTCTCGCCGCGCGAGCTGACCGCCCGCATCAAGGCGCTGCTGCGTCGCAAGAGCCCGGAGCACGCGCAGGAAGTGATGTCGGCCGGTCCGATTACGCTCGATCCGGCCAGTTGCTCGGTGAGCCTGTCGGGTGCGCGCATCGATATCGGCCATGCCGAATACAAGCTGCTGAAGTTCTTCCTGGCCCATCCCGACCGCGTGTTTTCGCGCAGCCAGTTGCTGGACCGGGTCTGGGGGGACCACGTGGTGATCGAAGAGCGCACCGTGGATGTCCACGTGCTGCGCCTGCGCAAGGCCCTGCGCGATGCCGAGTACCTGATCAAGACGGTACGCAGCGTCGGCTACATGCTCTCCACCAAATAAGCCCGCCGCCGCCCTATTCAGGCGACAATAACAAATCCGGGCGCGCGGGCGCCTGCAAGATCTATCTGCCAAATCAATGAGTCCACAACTTCTGTTCTGGATTCCTGCTGTATTGCGCCTGGTGTTGTGCCTGGCCGGAGCGGGAGTCGTCGGTTTCTTCTTTGGCCCGATCATCGGGCTGGTCACGGCAGTGCTGGCGGTGGGGGCGATGATGATCGCCCACCTGCATTACCTGCTGCGCCTGTCGACCTGGCTGGATGATTCCGGCCAGTCGCGCCTGCCCGACGGCTGGGGCGCCTGGACCGATGTCTATGCGCGCCTGTACCGCATGCGCCGCGATGACGAGAAGAACCAGGCCGAACTGGCCGAGTGGCTGGCGCGTTTCCGCCAGGCCATGAGCCTGCTGCCCGATGGCGTGGTGATCATGGATGACGTGCTGTTCCTGGAATGGTGCAACCCGGCCGCGCAGCAACACCTGGGGCTCAAGCTGGACCGCGACAAGGGCATGCGCGTGACCAACCTGATCCGCAACCCGGCCTTCATCGACTACATCATCCTGGGTCGCTACGAGCAGCCGCTTACGCTGGCCCTGCATGAGCGCAAGCTGATCATCCAGATCATCCCCTTTGAAAACCGGCGCCAGATCCTGGTCACCCACGACGTCACCGAGTCGCAGCGTATCGACATGATGCGCCGCGATTTCGTGGCCAATGCCTCGCACGAGCTGCGCACGCCCTTGACGGTCATCAACGGTTTCCTGGAAATCGCCCTGGCCCAGCCCAACCTGGACGAAACGATCCGTACCGCCCATCTGAAGCTGATGACCGAGCAGGGGCAGCGCATGCAGAACCTGATCGACGACATGCTCACCCTGACCCGGCTGGAATCGATCGACTATCCGCTGCGCTCGGAAGTGCTGCGGGTGCGCCCCTTGCTGGAACGCATCGCCGAAGAGGGGCGGGCGTTGTCGGCCGGCAAGCATGACATCCGCCTCGTGGTCGAAGGCCCCGATCTCAAGGGCAATGCCGACGAGTTGCGCAGTGCCTTCACCAACCTCGTCACCAATGCCGTGCGCTATACCCCGGAAGGCGGCACCATCACCCTGCGCTGGCAGAGCGATGAGCAGGGCGCGCATTTTGCGGTGCAGGATACCGGCATCGGCATCAGCCCTGAGCACATCTCGCGCCTCACCGAGCGCTTCTACCGCGTCGACAAGAGCCGTTCCCGCGAGACCCAGGGCACCGGCCTGGGGCTGGCCATCGTGCGCCATGTCCTGCTGCGCCACCATGCGACACTGGACATCGCCTCGGTGCCGGATCACGGCAGTACCTTCACCGTGCATTTCCCGGCGTCCCAGACCATCGAGGACTACGCCGAACAGCATTGAGCAGATGCGAGCAGGAAACACCTGTGAAAGGCAATTGGAAAGGATGCTTCGGCATCCTTTTTTGATGTTTGAATTGCCGGGGCGGGCGTACCATGTGCGCAATAGCTCAGCATGAGCGCTCCGTCTCTACGTACAAATACGAATGCCTGCCGGCAAGACTTGTTGGCAACAATAGCGCCACTCGCGGCAATCGAGGTAATCGCGGCACCGGCGCGGCCATCAGCCTGCCCGGCTCGTACGCTTGTCATGGTCCCGCGCTCAGGAAAACCCTGATCGCGCCTGTCCGTGTTTGCTTGCATCATCGGCCCGTGCGCCGTTCTTGGCGCCGGCCGACCCTCCACCCTTGCGCAAGAAGAGAGACAGATGAGCTATTTTTCCCACATGAAGATAGGCCGCCGCCTGGCCCTGGGTTTCGCTGTCATCCTGGCGGCTGCCAGCGTGGTGGTGGCATTGTCGATCTGGCGCCTGCATGGCATTGCCGCCGCTACCGACGAGATGATGCATGAACCCCTGACCAAGGAGCGACTGGTCTCGGACTGGTATCGCACCATCCATACCAGTGTGCGCCGCACGACGGCCATCGCCAAGAGCGCCGACGCCAGTCTGGCAGCCTTCTTTGCCGATGACGCCGCCGCCGCCAGCCGCATGTCCACCGAGCAGCAGAAGGCCATCGAAGCGCTGCTTGAGAGCGATCAGGAGAAAGAGGTCTTCGCCAAGCTCTCGGCCGTGCGCAAGGATTACATCAAATATCGCGACGCCATCTCCAAGGCCAAGGCCGATGGCCAGACCGAAGAAGCCGCCAGGATCCTGGCGGGGCCCTATGATGTGGCCGCCAAGGGGTATCTGGATCTGCTGCAGCAATTGCTCAATGTGCAGCGTGCCAACATTGACCAGGTGGCCGTCCACATCCACGACACCTATCTCCAGAGCCGCAACCTGATGCTGGCGCTGGCCGTGCTGCAGGTGGTGCTGGGCTGGCTGTTCGCACGCAGTCTGGCACTGGGCATTACCCGCCCGCTGGAGCAGGCGGTGGACGTGGCCGAAGCGGTGGCCGCAGGCGACCTCACCATGCGCGTCGATGAAACCCTTGCAGCGCGCCGCGACGAGACCGGCAAACTCATGCACGCCCTGCATGCCATGACGGGCAACCTGGCGCGCATCGTCGGCCAGGTGCGCAGCGGCACCGATGCCATCGCCACCGCCTCGCGCGAGATCGCCACCGGCAACCTCGATCTGTCGGCGCGCACCGAACGCCAGGCCGGCGCCCTGGAAGAGACCGCCTCGGCCATGGAAGAACTGACCTCCACCGTCTCGCAGAACGCCGACAATGCACGCCAGGCCAACCAGCTGGCGGCCTCGGCATCGTCGGTGGCACAGCAGGGCGGGGAGGTGGTGTCGCAGGTGATCTCGACCATGGGCTCCATCAACGAATCCTCACGCAAGATCGTCGACATCATCAGCGTCATCGATGGCATCGCCTTCCAGACCAATATCCTGGCCCTGAACGCCGCCGTCGAAGCAGCCCGAGCCGGCGAGCAGGGACGCGGCTTTGCCGTGGTGGCCTCCGAGGTGCGCTCGCTGGCCCAACGCTCGGCCTCCGCCGCCAAGGAAATCAAGACCCTCATCGATGACTCCGTGAGCAAGGTCGGCTCCGGCAGCGAACTGGTGGTCCGTGCCGGCAGCACCATGGACGAGGTGGTCTCCAGCGTGCATCAGGTGGCCCAGATCGTGGCCGAGATCACTGCCGCCAGCAGCGAGCAGAGCGACGGCATCAGCCAGGTCAACCTGGCCATCAACGACATGGACCAGACCACCCAGCAGAATGCGGCACTGGTGGAGCAGGCCGCAGCCGCCGCCGAAGCAATGCAGGAACAGGCGGCGCGCCTGTCGGAGGTGGTCAGCCAGTTCCGCTTGCTGGCCCAGGATCAGGTGGCTTACGCCCACGCCGGCAGCGTCGATATCACACCCCTCAGGCCGGCCCTGCGTTGAGATCGCCTCTCCCAAAAAAAGAACCCGCCATGGTGGCGGGTTCTGCAAGGGTTCGGAAATCGTTTATATCATTTCCGTATACTCGCTCATTGCTGTGCCGGCTCCTTGAAATACACCCGACGCGGCAAGGCCCACAGCAGCAGTGCCGCACCCACCAGGCATTCCAGCGCCACCACGTACAGGCCCAGTGCGGCGCTGCCGGTGATGTCGCGGATCTTGCCGACCATGTAGGGCGTGATGATCCCGCCCAGCTGGCCCACCGAGTTGATCAGCGCGATGCCGGCCGCGGCTGCGGCACCACTGAGCACGCGCGGTGGCAGGATCCAGAACAGGCCGATGCCGGCGATGATGCCAGTGGCCGCTGCCGACAGCGCCACCACCAGGATCAGGGTATTGCTGCCGAACCAGGCGCTGGCGGCGTAGCCGATGGCACCCATCAGCGCGCAGGCAGCCAGGTGCCAGCGACGCTCGCCGGTACGGTCGGAGTTGCGGCCGATCAGGATCATGCCCAGGCCGGCGCACAGGTAAGGCACCATCGAGATCAGGCCGATGATGAAGGTGTCATCGGTGCCGGCCGACTTGATCAGCTGCGGCATCCAGAACACCAAGCCATAGATGCCCGAAGCCAGCATCAGGTAGATCAGCGACATGACGATGGTGGCCGGCTGCCGGATCGCTTCGCCGAAGGAGTGGGCCGCCTCGCTCTTGGGTTCGGCCGCGATGCGCTCGATCAGCAGGCGCTTTTCTTCCGGCTTCAACCAGCCTGCGTCCTCGATATGGTCATCGATGACCAGATAGCACACCACGCCCAGCAGGATCGAAGGAATACCTTCCAGCAGGAACAGCCATTGCCAGCCATGCAGCGCGCTCACGCCATGGGTGAACTTCATGATGCCGCCCGAGATCGGGCCGCCGATGATGCCGCATACCGCAATGGCCGCCATGAACAGCGAATTGATGCGACCCCGGCGCGCCGACGGGAACCAGTTGGTGAAGAAGTACAGCGCACCCGGTACGAAGCCCGCTTCCAGGCTGCCGATCAGAAAGCGCAGCACATAGAAGCTGGTCTCGCTGGTAACGAACATCATCGCCGCCGAGGCGATGCCCCAGGTGACCATGATGCGGGCGATCCAGCGCTTCGGCCCGACCTTGTGCAGGATCATGTTGCTGGGCACTTCGAAGAGGAAGTAACCGACGAAGAAGATGCTGGCGCCCAGGCCATAGACGGCATCCGAGAAGCCCAGGTCGCTTTGCATCTGCAGCTTGGCGAAGCTGATGTTGACCCGGTCCAGGTAGGCGAACACGAAACAGATCATCAGCAGCGGTACGAAGCGCCAGGTGATACGGCGATAGAGCTGGGTTTCCATGTGCTCCGCCGCGCTGGCCGGAATGGTGGTGGTAGTCATGCGGGGTCTCTCCTCTAGCTTTTTCAAAAAATGAAGGCGCAAAAAGTCCATCGCCTCCGCGCAGTGCGGGAGGTCGTCTTATCGTGTTGTTGTCTTGTTGTAGTGCGAGGGGTGGCGCACGGAAGGACTCCGTGCGCCATGGCCGTTCACGCGATCCACGCCGGCGGCAGCCGGCGCCGGAGCATCAGTAGGTCGCGCGGCCGCCCGACAGGTCGAACACGGAGGCGGTGGTGAAGGAATTCTCTTCCGACACCAGCCAGGCCACCATGGCCGCCAGTTCTTCCACCTTCACGAAGCGTGCACGCGGGATCTTCGAGAGCATGTACTCGATGTGTGCCGGCGTGCATTGCTCCAGGATGCGGGTCTGCGCCGCTGCCGGAGTGATGGCATTGACGGCGATGTTCTTGGTCGCGGTTTCCTTGCCCAGGCTCTTGGTGAGGGCGATCATGCCGGCCTTGGCGGCGCTGTAGGCCGAGGCGGTGGGATTGCCTTCCTTGCCGGCGATGGAAGCGATGTTGACGATGCGGCCGTAGTTCTGCGCGATCATGCGCTGGACCACCACCTGGTTGACGTAGAAGGCACCGTTGAGGTCGATGTCGATGACGCGACGCCATTCTTCCGGCGAATAGTCCGCCACCGGATTGTTCTGGCCGGCGATACCGGCGCTGTGCACCAGGATGTCGATGGACTGGGTCAGCTTCTCGGTGGCTTCGATGGCCTTCTTGACGTCGGCTTCGCTGGAGATGTCGACCTTCACGGTCTCCACATTGCCCAGCGCTTCCAGCTTGCTGCGCGCGTCGGCCAGTGCCTTTTCATCCATGTCCCACAGCACGACCTTGGCCTTGCCCTGCAACAGACGTTCAGCCACGGCATAGCCGAAGCCCTGCGCACCGCCGGTGATGATGGCGCTGCGGCCCTGGAAATCGTAGTGATTCATTGTTTCTCCTTCCCTGATTCGGTCATTGGGTAACGCAGGCCGCACGAGCCTGCGCAACATTTTTTCTTGTTATTGAATTGGATTTGGCTGCGCCACCGGATGGCGGCGCAGCACTGACGCGGCGCTGAGGCCGCGATGATGCAGCGATGATGCAGCGATCAGGCGTCGATGGTCTTCTGCTGTTGCTCGCCCAGGCCGTCGATGCCCAGACGCATGGTCTGGCCAGCGCGCAGGAACACCGCTTCCGGCTTGACGCCCATGCCCACGCCCGGCGGAGTGCCGGTGGAGATGACGTCGCCCGCCTGCAGGCTCATGAAGCGCGACAGGTAGGACACGATGTGCGCCACGCCGAAGATCATGGTGCTGGTGTTGCCGTTCTGGTAGCGCTTGCCATCCACTTCCAGCCACATGCCCAGCTTCTGCGGATCGGCCACTTCGTCGCGGGTTACCAGCCAGGGGCCGATGGGGCCGAAGGTATCGCAGCCCTTGCCCTTGTCCCAGGTGCCGCCGCGCTCGATCTGGTATTCGCGCTCGGAGACGTCGTTGACCACGCAATAGCCGGCCACGTGGGACATGGCGTCCTTCTCGTCGATATAGGTACCGCCCTTGCCGATGACCACGCCCAGTTCCACTTCCCAGTCGGTCTTCTTGGAGCCGCGGGGGATCTTGACGTCGTCATTGGGGCCGACCACGGCCGAGGTCCACTTGTTGAACACCACCGGTTCGGCCGGGATGGGCAGGTTGGATTCGGCCGCATGGTCCGCATAGTTCAGGCCGATGCAGATGAACTTGCCGATATTGCCCACGCAGGCGCCGATGCGCGGCGAGCCTTCGACCACCGGCAGGCTGGCGATGTCGAGCTTGCGAATCTTGTCCAGCGAAGCATCGTCCAGGGCGGCGCCGTTGACGTCCTTGATATGGGCCGACAGGTCGCGGATCTTGCCGGACTGATCGAGGATGCCGGGCTTTTCCTGCCCAACCGGGCCGTAACGCAGTAATTTCATCTGGTTTCCTTGAAGAAAGAGTTGTCTCGGATCGGCGTCGTCGCCCGCTGGCGGCGCATTGGCGCGCAAGCGAATGGGATCACCTGTCGTTTTGGAAGTTGGATATTACCAGTTTATTGGTAAGACCAATAGGCCAATTTTGTGGGGAAGGGCAAATTGACTTGCGTGTGTCAGTTTTGAACGCAAATCGACACCAGGAGCATCTTCTGGCAAAACAAGGGGTGAAAAAGGCGAAAAGGGGCGAGGCAAAAGCGCCTCACCCCTTTTCATCTTTTCTTGAAATAAAACCTCGGGTCGACTATCTAATCCCTTTTTTATTTCTAGGCCGCCACTCCTGTGGAATGGTTTCTTAGCGGCTGCCGCCGCCGGCCAGAATCTTCTCGCCAGTCAACCAGCGTGCATCATCCGACGCCAGGAATGTGACCACGTCGGCAATATCATTGGGCTGGCCAATGCGGCCCAGCGGCGTGGTGCTCACGGCCCAGGTCTCCAAATCCGAACCGATAAAGCCGGCACTGTGTGTGCCTTCAGTCTCGACCATGCCCGGATTGACGCTGTTGACGCGGATCTTGCGCGGCGCCAGTTCCTTCGCCAGCACGCCGGTGATTGCATCGACGGCACCCTTGGTGGCAGTGTAGACGGCGCTGCCGGGCGGCGTGATGCTGCTGACGACAGAGCCGATGTTGATGACGCTGGCACCTTCCTGCAGATGCTTGGCGGCGGCTTGGGTTACCAGCAGCAGGCCCAGCACGTTGACGTTGAACTGTTTATGAAAATGCTCTTCGGTGATGGCTTCCAGCGGCACCATGTCGTATACGCCCGAATTGTTGACCAGAATGTCGAGGCGACCATATTCCTTGATGGCGGCGTCGATGATGCCTGCCGCATGCGCTGCATTGGACACGTCGCCGCCCACGGCCACTGCACGGCCACCTGCGGCGACGATCTCGCCCACGACCTTGTCGGCGCCGGCGCGGCTGGTCGCGTAGTTGACGACAACGGCGGCACCGCTGGCTGCCAGCGCCTTGGCGATGGCAGCGCCGATTCCTTTCGATGCGCCCGTGACGACGGCGACCTTGCTTTGAAGTTTGCTCATGATGCTTCCTTTCTGTTGGTGGAGGAAGAATGTCGGAGACGACATCTTGGTCGCACTATAAGCAGCATGTTTTTACGGATAAAGCCGCCTTTTTCGACTTCACTGTTCGTTAAATAAATACAATCTATTTGATTGATTGTTTGTGTCTATCTGGCGGCGGTATCGACGCGCGGGAGAAGAATGGACAGTTCTATCCGGAACGTCCGCTTTATCGCGTCATGCTCAAGGCCCTGTCGACCAGGGGTTCGGTTGCGCAGCATACCTCGCGCGGCACAGCCGTCATTTCCGGAAAATGGACCGTGCCAGGCTGGCGCTATCTGCGCGGCGCATTGGCGGTCATGCGGCGGGAGGCGGGGTTCTGATCTGGCGCGCTACCTCAGTGACTCAGTGGACGACAAGTCCGCTCGTCGATGAAATGAACGCGGGGAGGGCGAGGCTTTGCTAGTTGTTGCCTTCATTGCCGCTGCGCCTTTTTCCATTCAACGAACTCAGAAGGCCGCAAACCATAACGCGCCAGCACGCCTTCATGCAAGCGCTTGAGCTCGTCGATGATCAGCGCTTGCACCTGGGCTTGTTCATGGCCAGGCACCTGCTGTGCTACCGCTTGCTGAATGCTGGCGAGCGGTTCAATCCCTGGATGGGTGATGATCTCGCGTAGGGTCTGCCTGATCAGGTCGCGCCAGATCAGCCGCAGGGGATCGGGCTCCGCCAGGTCCTGCCTGATGGCCAGGTATTCCTGCGTCGAGCGTTCATAGGCCCAGACATAGAGGTCGCGCAGCAACTCCACCCGGGTCATTTCGTATATCCCAAGCGTTGCACGGCTATACGCCTGCTCGGGGACATCCAGGAAGGTCAGCGGGCATAGATTGGCCCGGAACAGCGGCAGGTTGGCCGCCAGCCGGGAGGTACGCTTGTTGATGTCCGCGAAGGGCTGCAGGTAGGGCAGTTGCACCATCATGAAAAAGGATTGTTCGAACGGGTCCGTGATCTGGTCCGCCTTCAGCAGCAAGATGTCCAGCGTGGCTTCGATCTGCTGCGGCGTGGATAGCGGGCGATAGACGCTCTTGCCAATGTCGACGGCATGCTGGCGGATGCGCCCTTCATCGGCCGGGTTGGGCAAGAGGTTTTCCGCCAGGGCGCTGTGCAGGTTGAACAGGGTGTAGCGATTCAGCCCCGCGCTGTCGATGTTCTCGACCAGGAATTCGATGGCCGTCTTGTGGTTCAGGATCATCTGGGTCTCGACGGCCCCCTTGCCACGCGCAGCCTTGCCATGTTCGATGAGCTCGCGCGTATCGAGGCGCGAGTAGGTATTGCCTTCCAGATGACTCGATGCCCATGACAGATCGATCAGCAAGCGATTCAGGATTGCCCGGCTGTAGGTGCCGGCCGGCGCGTCGACGTCCTTGGTCTGGCCCATCTTGTGCAGTTGGCGGCGCAGTGACTCCGACAGGTACCAGGTCTCATTGGGGCGATAGGCCTCCAGAAAATCGTGCTGGTAGCCCACCGGCTTGCGTGCCTGCACAGGCTGATTGATATAGGCCAGGATGTCCTGGCTGTCCGCAGAGAGCGGGATGAAGCCGGGAAAGACATCCTCGCTACCAGGAAGAACCTCGGCCTCGCCCGACATGCCGGCACTGACATAGCGACGCGCCCGGCCTTCGCCACGAGCCACGATCTGGCCGGCCTCGACCAGCTCGGCAAGGCGCCGCTGCGCTGTTCGCCGCGCGATGTCGGGGTGTTGCCCCAGAATGGCAGCCAGCGTCAATCCGTCGTGCGCACTCTGGATACTGCTCAACAAATCGGTCGTGGAAGACATCGGGGAGGGCCGCCATGGGGCAGAGTTGAGGAGAGATGGCGCGATTATGGCGCGATTTGTGGAATCGCGCCATATTTGCCTTCTTTATCGCGCCACATCGTGCCAAAACCGCGCCATTTTTAAGCGATGAATGGCGCGATTCCGCGGCTTAAAGTCAATTCAGCGTGGAAACAGCCGCCGAGCAGGTCTGACGCCACCCGGCCTGGCGGCCGGCCGATAGCCGTTGCGCCTGGCGCGGTTGATCAGCGCGCTCCTATGGGGTGTCATGCTGGGCTGGGTCTACTGAAGCGAGTCGCCGAACGCCGCCGATGGCGGCACTTCGTTTGAGCGCATTCGTGACCAGCCCATGCCCTGCTCAGAAGGTCGCCCAATCCTCCTCTTTCGCCGCCTGCGCGGCACTCTGATGGTTCAGGCGCCGGGGCACGGCGTGGCCCACGGCCTGGCTGGCCGTGGAGGTCTTGATGGCTGTAATGGCCGGCGACGCTGCCGGGCGGGGCGCATCCTGGTAGCTAATGGCGTTCTGTCCCAGGTTGAAGATGCTCACGATCTGGGCCAGGGCATCGGCCTGGTCCTGCAGCGCGCGCGAGGCGGCAGCGGCTTCTTCCACCAGCGAGGCATTCTGCTGGGTCACATCGTCCATCTGCATGATGGCCTGGTTGATCTGCTCGATGCCGGCGGTCTGTTCCACGCTGGCCGCCGAGATCTCGCCGATGATGGACGTCACCTTGCGCGAATTCTCCACGATGCCGCTCATGGTAGTGCCGGCCTGGTCGGCCAGGCGCGCGCCGACAGTGACCTTTTCCACCGAGTCTTCGATGAGCGCCTTGATCTCCTTGGCGGCCGCCGCCGAGCGCTGCGCGAGATTGCGCACTTCGCTGGCGACCACCGCGAATCCGCGTCCCTGTTCGCCGGCCCGCGCCGCTTCAACGGCGGCGTTGAGGGCCAGGATGTTGGTCTGGAAGGCGATGCCGTCGATCACGCTGATGATGTCCACCACCTTCCGCGAGGAGTCATTGATGGCGCTCATGGTATCGACCACCTTGGCTACGACTTCGCCGCCTTCCAGGGCGACGGTGGAGGCAGTGGAGGCCATCTGCTTGGCGTCCTGGGCATTGTTGGCGTTGTGCTTGACGGTGGAAGTCAGTTCTTCCATCGAGGACGCCGTTTCCTCCAGGGCGCTGGCCTGCTGCTCGGTACGCGCCGACAGGTCCAGGTTACCGGTGGCGATCTGGCGCGAGCCGGTGGCGATGCTTTCGCTGCTGGTGCGCACCGTCTGCACTACCTTGCGCAAGGACGCCTGCATCATGTGCATGGCATTGACCACGCTGCCCTGGGCCGCATGGCTGGTATCGATATGGGTACTCAGGTCGCCCGAGGCGATGGCGTCGGCGGCGGCCGCCACGTCGCGTGGTTCACCGCCGAGCTGGCGCGTCAGGTTGCGCGAGATGAACAGGCCCAGCGCCACGCCGAAAAGCACGCCGCCGCAGGTCAGCACGATCAGCAGGCTGCGGATGTGGGCATAGATGAGGTCGGTCTCGTCGTTGAGCTTGTCGGCATTGTCCTTCTTGACCTCCATCATCTGCAGCATCATCTTCTCGGCCTCGTTGGCCAGCGGACGCACGGTGGAGAACAACTGGCTGGTGGACTGGCGGCCATCGGCCAGGGATTCCTTGCGCAGCACCTCGGCCGTGGCGGTGATGGCACCCCGATAGGCCTCGAAGGCCTGCCTGGCCTTGCCTACCAGGGCCAGGCCTTCGGGCGTGCTGAAGCGCTGTTCGGCTGCGCTCAATGCCTTGTCGGTGTTGTCCAGGCGCTTGGTGAGTTCATCCAGGCTGGTCGCACGTTCTTCGGCAGTCTCGGCCAGCATGGCGCTGCGGATGGCGCGATTGGACGAGCTCAGGTCCAGCGTGGCCTGGGCAGAATGGCGCAAGCCAACCACCTGCTTCTCGTACATCTCGGTGGCCAGGTCATTGATCTGCCCAGCCTTGAGGATGCCGATGGTACCGATGATGGCGCCGATCGTGGCCACGGCCAAGAAACCACCGAGGAGTTTGTGGCTGACTTTCAGATTGGTGAACCAGTTCATTGCTGCCCCTTATTTCAAATTGAGTTGCATGGCATCGCAGTCGGTCGCGTGCATGTGGTCTGGGCCAGGTTGCGTAGGTGCGTGGGAACCTGCCAATCGCTGTGGAGGACAGGAGATCGGACTTGCCTCGGCCAGAGGGGTAGGGAGGTACTGCGGAGGATGGGAGGGAGTTTCCTGGCCAGGCGTGATCCGAGATTCACCGTCGACGTGCGATCCTTGGTTCTTCTCGTGTCTGGCCAGCGGACTGTATTACAGATGAGCATCCCCGTTTAGTCCCCTGCAGCCTGAAAGACTGTTTGTAAAAACTGTGGAATGCGGGGCCGTGAGGCCCGGTTCAACTGGTCCGTGAATGCATTCCGGCGCGCCTGCTTGCTTGGCGCAATGACTCGCCTCCCGGCGCTCGGCCGTCCGAAGCGGCCGGGAGCAAGGCTTGCCGTGACTTCGTAGCGCCACGGCACGCTGCCGTATCCGTGGGGAAACTATCAAGTTAAATTAACTATTTATTTAATTTTTGCGCCCTAATCAATCCCCCCCTCCTGTATTACATTCCGCAGTTGATGCAGCTTTGCTGCCGAGCTGGTCGATCCGCCATCCGGATCGCGTGCTGCCGACGCAATCCTGTCGGCCTTGATGCCGTCTTGTCACCCGAGCCGGCCCAGGCGATGTCCTGGTCCTTGTACGGCCTGCCTTTTCCACCGGCAATATGGCCGACTCACATCTAGAGAAGAATTGCTATTCCGTACAATCCGTCATTTAAGGGAATAAGTTCATCCATATCATGTTGCGATAGAAAAAACTCGCATTGCGCCGCAACCGGATTCGGGCGCGGTCGCATCAGCATAGTGAATCAATGAGAAAACTTGGAATAGACGATCTCGCGCGAATGGCCACGTTTGCGCGCGTGGTGGAACTGGGTGCTTTTTCGCGCGCCGCCAAAGCCCTGGGCCTGACCACCTCTTCGGTCAGCCAGCATGTCAGGATGCTTGAGTTGTCATTGCAGGCGACGCTGCTCAATCGCTCCACCCGCAAGCTCAGTCTGACCGAAGCGGGTACGCTGTTCTACAAGCACTGCGCGCACATCGTCACGGCCGCCAGCGAAGCCGAGCAAAGTGTTGCGGTACTCAACAACGAGATGGTGGGAGAGTTGCGCATCGCCGTATCGAGTTTCATGTCCACCCGATACCTGATTCCGGCCCTGCATGATTTCATCAAGCACAATCCCAAGGTCAAGTTGCGCTTCGAAGTGGCCGATCACAACATCGACCTGATCGATCACCGCATCGATCTGGCACTGCGTGCAGGTCGCAATCGTCAGCCGGGTGACATCTTCCTCGGACGCTTCGCCGACGTCCTGTGCGCCTCGCCGGAATACCTCGAGAGCCGGCCACCCATCCACTCGCCGGTGGATCTGTTGCAACATGATTTCCTGCTCTTCAATCCTCATGGCGAACCTTGCTTCCTGGAGTTTTCCAACGAGGCCTCAGGCACCGTGCGCGTCCGCCTGCAACCGCGCATCAGCGCCAATCATGCTCGCTCCTTGCGCTTTCTGGCACTTGATGGTCATGGCATTGCGCGCCTGCTGCACAACAAGATCGGCGAGGATCTCCAGAGCGGACGACTGCGCCAGGTGCTCCCGCAATGGTCGCTGGGCGGTTTCGACATCTTCGTGACCGTGCGTCATCGCGACAACATGCCGGCCAAGGTGCGGCAGTGCCTGGATCATATCGAGCATTACTTTGCGTCGATCCTCCCGCTGCACGCCAGGTCGGCCTGTGCTGCGGCTTCCGGCTGAGCCTTGTATGGCTGCGACAATTTGTCGCGGGCGCGCTTGCGCCAGCGGAGTAAGCTGTTGACCCTGCCTCATCCACAGGCATTGCTTTATTCAGTCAGTCATTCAGTCATTCATTCAGTCAGTCATCTGCAGCCAGACCCACAACATGAAAAAACTCCGCCATCTCCTCCCCCTGGCCCTGCTGGCCAGCCTCGCCTTCACCTCATCGGCCTGGGCGCATGCCCATCTCAAGTCTGCGGCACCCGCCGACCAGGCGGTGGTAGCCGCTGCGGCTGCTCCTGCCGATCTGACGTTGGTGTTTACCGAAGGCCTGAACCTGAACTTCAGCGGCCTCAAGCTGCTGGGCCCTGATCAACAGGAAATCAAGCTGGGCCAGGCCATGCTGATGGACCAGGGCAAGTCGCTGATGGTCCCGGTGCCGTTGCATCTGGGCGCAGGCAAGTACACCGTGCAATGGCATGTGCTCTCGGTTGACGGTCACAAGACCGAGGGAAGCTACCACTTCACCGTCGCCCCTTGAGTGGCGCGGTAGCGCTGCTGGGGCTGTGCCGCCTGCTGCTGGACGGGGCGGCGCTGTTCCTGTGGGGAATGACGCTGATGCTGCTGGCGCTGGTGCCGCAGCCCTTGCGCGATGCTTTGTGGCAGCGTCTGGCGCTGTGCCGCCGTGTCCTTTGCACCCTGATCCTGCTGGCCGTGGCCGGCACCTTGCCGCTGCAGGCGGCGATCCTCGGTGAGGGCTGGCCTGACGCACTGCGAGTGCAGATGCTGGCGGCGGTCGCCAATGGCACCTCGATCGGTACGGCATGGTGGTGTCAGCTGAGTGCGCTGGTCCTGCTATTGGCGGCCGGCCTGTTCCGGGTCACCCTGGCCCAGCGCGCCAGCCTGCTGGCCAGTGCCATTCTCCTGGCGGGACTCTCCCTGACCGGCCACGCAGCCATGCACCAGGGCTGGCCCGGCTTGCTTCACCAGGCCAACGACGTGCTGCATGTCTGGGCCGTGGGCGCCTGGGTCGGCGCCTTGCCGGTAGTGCTGCTGGTATTGCCGCGCCTGCAGCGCAGCGCGCAAGCGCCAGAGACAGCAGAGGCGGTGACCATCCTGCGCCGCTTTTCCACGGCCGGGCATGGCGTGGTTGCGCTGGTGTGGTTCACCGGCCTGGTCAACACCTGTTTCATCCTCGGCGGCTTGCCGCTGGACTGGTCGTTTGCCTACCAGCGCCTGCTGGCACTGAAGTGCATGCTGGTGGGCGCGATGGTGCTGGTGGCGCTGTTCAATCGCTATGGACTGGTGCCGGCGCTACGCCGCCAACCGCGCGCCTTGGCGCTGCTGGCACGCCTGACCTGGCTGGAGATCCTGCTGTCGCTGCTGGTCATGGCACTGCTGGCCTGGCTGGGGATGCTGCAGCCGGACTGAGGCTGCAGCACGTCCACATCCATGGCGCGGGTGCGGGTCTTATCTGACCCCGGCCGCCGCCCCCAGCCGATCGAAGTCCGCATCCAGCTTCTCCAGCGAGGTCCGGATATGCTGCTGGCGCGCCTTGATCCAGGCGTCCTGGCGGCTCACCCGTTCATTGGCCTCGCGCAGCATGCGGTCCATCTCGGCCGGTTGCGGGCCGCCCACGGTGGCGCGATTGCGCACGATGGCAATCGGGTCCAGGGTGCTGCGGAACTCCTGCTCCGACATCGGCAACACCTGCGGGAATTCGGAATTGAGTACCGCCTGCGTGTAGATGCGCTGCGCCTGGGCATAGGGGAAGTCCAGCGGACGGATGTCATTGGCCTTGGCATATTCCACCACCTCCGACGCAAAATGATGGCCCACCCGGAACGGCAGCTTGTACTTGCGCATCAGCACGTCGGCCAGTTCCTGGGAGGCGGTCCAGTCGCTGTTGAGTTCTTCCAGCGCGCGCTGGGGATTGATGACCAGCGCATTGAGGATGCTCTCCCAGTTCTTCAGGACCTTGGCCGCATTGAGGACCATGGCCTTGTTGGCCTTCACATCCTTGGGGTCGCTCATGCCGGGCGGGATGTTGTGTGCCTGCAGGGCCGCGCCCATGCCTTCGGTGAGTACCGTGGTGGCATCGCGACGGGTGCTGTTGAGCAGGCCCGGATTGCGCTTCTGTGGCATGGCTGAGGAGACGTAGGTGTTCTCGCCCCCTTCCTGCAGCAGTATCCAGGGACGGGGCTGGGCATACTGCGTCATCACGTCCTGAATGAAGGTGCCGGCATGCAGGGCGATGGACGAGACCACCGCGCCGGCTTCCACCGGCTCATCCACCGCCGACAGTTGCGAGGCATCGTAGGCGTTGTCGACGATGGCACCGAAGCCCAGATAGTCCGCCATGCGCTGGCGGTTCAGCGGCCAGCTGGTGCCGTTGAGCACGGTGGTTCCCATCGAGGAACGGTCGATGCGGACATAGGCCTCGCGGATGCGCTGGGCATCGCGGTCCAGTGCGGCGGCAAATCCCAGCAGGTAGTGGCCATAGCTGTTGGGCTGGGCCGCTACGCCGTTGGTGTAGTTGGGCACGATGGTGTCGCGCTGGCGCGCTGCCAGCTTCACCAGGGCCGCGGTGGTGGCATTGAGCTGGGTCGCCAGGGCCAGCATGTCGTCGCGCAGGATGGCCGAACGCATGGTGGCCAGCATGTCCTGGCTGGAGCGGCCGGCATGCAGCAAGGTGATCTGCGGGCCGGCCGCCTGGATCAGCAGCGGCTCGAAGGTGATGACCAGGGTAGGGCGCTTGGCGCCCGGCTGTTCGGCATCGGCCAATACCTTGCGGATGCCCTTGACGATGAGCGGGGTCATCGATTTGTCCAGCAGGCCTTCGTCGGTATTGATGACGGCAGTGGCCTTGTTGATCTCGCCCAGCCAGAAGAATTCGTCGTGGCGTTGCTGCTGCTGTTGTGGCTGCGGTGGCTGCTGCTGCGGTTGCTGGGCATGCAGCGGGGCCGTCAGGGCCAGCAGGGCGCTGGCAAGGGCAATCGTGGAAAGTTTGTACACCTGGGTCTCCGTGGGTCTTTGGCGATGATCGTTGTTGAGAGGGCAAACCGGGTTTGCCGGGTGCCAATCTTATCCGGCAATGGCGATTCTGTTTTGTCCCGCCTCGGTTGACCACCCAGGCGCAAGGTGCTGCCGGGATGGCCGCCCCCTGCGCCTGCCGGGCAAGCCGCCTCAGGACACGCTATCGACCAGAGTTTCGCCGCCGGAGACTTCCACCACGGTGCCGGTGACGTAGGGATTGGTCATCAGGAACAGGGCGGCGTGGCCGATGTCCTCGGCGCGGCCGACGCGGCGGGCCGGGAATGCTGCGGCCACTTTCTCCTTCAGGCCGGCGCGCACCTCGGCCGGCAGGAAGCCCCACATGTCGGTATCGGTGAAGCCGGGGCGCAGGGTGTTCACGCGGGTCGGGGCCAGTTCGATGGCCAGCGCGGCCGACAAGGCTTCCACGGCTGCAAAGGCAGGTGTGACGGCCGCGAAGCCGGGCTTGGGACGTACCGCCAGGCCACCGCTGAGGAAGGTGATCGAGCCCCCGGCACGCAGCAGCGGCGCGGCATGGCGGGCACAGGCCCAGCTGCCGAGGTACTTGCCTTCCATGTAGCTGCGCGCGCCTTGCATGTCGGCGTCCATGAAACCGCCCCAGCTGCCGATGTCGGGTGCGGCGGTCACGACCAGGTGATCGAAGGCACCGATGCCCGCGAAGGCCTGGCGTACCGAGGCTTCGTCGCGCATGTCCAGGCTGACCTGTTCGAAGTTGCCCAGGTCTGCGTGTTCCTGAATGGTCGCCACCCTCCGGCTGGCAACTACGACCTGGGCCCCCGCCGCCTGCGCTGCCTGCGCAATGCCCAGGCCGATGCCGCTCTTGCCGCCGACCACCACCACCTTCTTGCCGGCGAGGTTCAGGGAGGGGGCTGCAGCGAGGGGCTGATGTGTAGATGTGCTCATGTTCAATTCTCCTCAAAGGAATGTTCAGGAGGCGCCGCTATAGCGCCGGTGCCGGTCGGGAAGCCAAAGGCTGCCCGGTCAACATGAGGAAATCGTAATTCCTATCGATGGTGATGATAATCAGGCTGAATTCGATTACTCTTATTCCAATATGGAATAAATCCCTGTTCGCCATCCTGATGACAGGACGAAGGCAAGGCAGGGCAACACCGAGGAAGACGGAAGATGGACAGATTTCATGAGCTGAGCGCCTTTGTCGCCGTGGTCGAGGCCGGTGGCTTCTCGGCGGCGGCGCGGCGGCTGGGCGATTCGCAGTCGGCCATCAGCAAGTCGGTCAACGCGCTGGAAAAGCGCCTGGGCGTGCAGTTATTGCAGCGGAGCACGCGCAGCGTGCGGCTGACCGAGCACGGGCGCCAATACTACGAGCGCACCCAGCCGCTGCTGGAAGAGATGGCCCAGGCCGATGGCGAGATCATGCGCACCACGCTGGAGATCTCCGGCCCGGTGCGGGTCGCGGCGGCGGCGACCTTCGGCCGGCTGCACGTCCTGCCGCTACTGCCGGCGCTGCTGGCGCGCTACCCCGGGGTGCGGCTGGACCTGCAACTGGCCGATGGCGTCAACGACCTGCTGGCCGAGGGCATCGACCTGGCCATCCGGGTCAGTCCGGAGCGCCATCCGGATGCGGTGGTCAAGCGCATCACCAGCAGCCCGCTGGTGTGCGCCGGTTCGCGCCACTATTTCGCGCAGCACGGGGTGCCGGCCACGCCGCAGGCGCTGGCGCATCACAACTGCCTCATCTACAAGGACATGCGTGAATGGCACTTCACCGGTCCCCAGGGGCGGTTCAGCGTGCCGGTCAGCGGCAACCTCTCGTCCAATACCGTGGAGACCATCCTCAGCGCCGTGCAGGCGGGTCTGGGCATCGGCATGTTCAATCGCGCCTCGCTGGTGGAGTCCGAGCAAGGGGCGGGGCAAGGGCGGGGCAGGGGAACGCAGCAGGACGCGGAGATCATCACCGTCCTCGATGACTTCATCGACGACACCCGCGACATCTGCCTGGTCTGGCCGCGCCGCCGCTTCATCCCGGCCCGGGTGCGGGCGGTGACGGAGTTCTTCGCCGAGGCGCTGGCCCCGCGCCTGTAATCGCCCTTGCAATGGTTCTTCCGATGGTCCTTGCGGGCAGTCGGAAGGGGAGACGCGTTATACTGTGCTTATATACAGTTAAACGCCCCAGATGCATCCCATGGCCGCCGTTTTGGACCCCACCCACCGTTTTTACTACCTCGGCAACTTCCAGCAGGTTCTGGACTGGCTGGCGCAGCGCTATGGCGATCTGCTGAACGCGGAAGAACGCGACTTCATCACCGGCTTCCCCGGCTTGCCGCTGGCTTCGCGCGCGCTGTTCGTGCGCATGATGATGCGTAAAGGTGAACTCTTTCGCGTCAGTAAGCTGGCCTATCCGGAGATCGATTGTTCATTGCAGGCTTTACGTGGCCTGCCAGGGGCCTGGGTCGAACACGACCCTGTGCTGAGCCTGCAGCAGTTCGCCCAGTTATCGTCCCGGGCCGAGCTGCTGGTGCAGTTCGATTCGCCGGCTTTGCGCTCGCCTGCGTGCAAGGCCCTGCGCAAGGACGCCTTGTTGTCGCTGCTGGCCGAGGATGCCGCCCACGGTCATCCGCGGCCTTTTTCGCAATGGCAGCACAAGGGCAGCGACCAGGCCGTGCGCTTGCTGAACCGGCCGCTGTGCGAACGCCTGCGGCTGATGTTCTTCGGTAACCTGCGCCAGGACTGGAGCGAATTCGTGCTGGCCGATATCGGCACCCTGCGTTATGAGCGGGTCACGCTGGGGCCGGAGGCCAGGGGTTTTCGCAGCCGTGCCGACATCGATCTCTATCTGCAGCTGCACGCCTGTCGCCAGGCCTACGAGGCCGGCACCGCCGCGGGCAGCCTGTTGCCCATGCTGCCCCACGGCGCGTTCGACAATCCCTGGCTGGACAGCCGGCGCCAGCGATTGATGTTCCGCATCGGCCAGTTATTCGAGAAGCAGCAGGACCTGTCCCAGGCGCACGCCGTCTATGCAGGCTGCGCCTATCCGGGGGCCCGCGCGCGTGCCATCCGCGTGCTGGAAAAACTGGGCCGCTTCGGCGCCGCGCACAGCTTGCTGCGCACTGCGCAACAGTCGCCGGAAAGCGAAGCGGAGCGCCAGCATCTGGCACGCATCGCACCGCGACTGGCGCGTCAGCTGGGGCAGCCGGCACCGGGGCGGCGCCGCGCCGCTATTGTCGATCGCCTGGACCTGAACCTGCCCCGCCAGGGCGCTGCACGGGTCGAACTGGCGGTGGGCGATTACCTGCAACGGCAGCAGCCAGAGGCAGCGGTGTTCTACGTCGAGAATGTGCTGGCCAATGCCCTGTTCGGCCTGCTGTGCTGGGAGGCCATCTTCGCTGCCATTCCTGGCGCCTTCTTTCACCCCTTCCAGCGCGAGCCGGCTGACCTCTTCAGCGCCGACTTCCATGGGCGCCGGCGTGCGCAGTTCGAGCGTTGCCTGGCACGGCTGGAGGATGGCAGCCATCGCGCCGCCATCCTGGCCACCCATGATGCCAAGGCCGGCGTGCAATCGCCCTTCGTGGCCTGGGGCGGGCTCACCCGTGAGCTGCTGGAACTGGCGCTGGACTGCATCCCGCCCTCGCACCTGCGCTTGTGGTGCCTGCGCATCCTGGAGGACGTGCGCGAGAACCGCAGCGGCTTCCCCGATCTGATCCAGTTCTGGCCGCAGCAGCGCAGCTACCGCATGATCGAAGTCAAAGGCCCCGGCGACAAGCTGCAGGACAACCAGTTGCGCTGGCTGGACTATTGCGCCCGCCACGGCATGCCGGTCTCGGTGTGCTACCTGCAGTGGGAGGCACTGGCTGCATGAGCTTTGTTGCCGCACTCTCCATGCCTCCCGCATCCGCCGCATCCACCAACGCATCCACGGTGGCGCCTGCCACGGACGAGGCGCCGCGCTACCGCGTCTCCGTGCGGGCCCTGTGCGAATTCACCGCCAAGGTCGGCGATCTGGACCTGCGCTTCACGCCCACCCCCACCGCGCAGGAGGGCATCGCCGGCCACGCCATCGTCGCCGCCCGGCGCGGTGAGCACTACCAGAGCGAGGTGGCGCTGGCGGCCGAGCATGGCTCCTTGCACGTGCGCGGTCGCGCCGACGGATACGACCCGCAACAGCAACTGCTGGAAGAGGTCAAGACCTATCGCGGCCAGATCTCCAGCCAGCCCGAAAATCATCGACAGTTGCACTGGGCGCAGTTGCGCGTCTATGGTCACCTCATGTGCGAGAAGCTGGACCTGCCGCAGATCAGGCTGGCGCTGGTGTATTTCGAGATCGGCAGCCAGCAGGAAACCCGCTTCGAGGAGACCCGGCCCCGCGAAGAACTGGCCAGCCTCTTCGCCAGCCAGTGCGAGCGCTTTGCACGCTGGGCCGCGCAGGAACTGGCGCATCGCGCCGCCCGCGATACTGCCCTGCAGGCCCTGGCGTTTCCGCATGGAGATTTCCGGCCCGGTCAACGGCAACTGGCGGAGGCCGTGTTTCGCGCCCATCGCAGCCGCCGCTGCCTGCTGGCGCAAGCGCCGACCGGTATCGGCAAGACCCTGGGCACCCTGTTCCCGGCGCTCAAGGCGGCACCGGAGCAGCGACTGGACAAGATCCTCTTCCTCGCCGCCAAGACACCCGGCCGGCAACTGGCGCTGGACGCCGCCGCCACCCTCACGGGCAGGGATGGCCAAGGCCTGCCGCTGCGGGTGCTGGAGCTGTGCGCCCGTGACAAGGCCTGCCAGTATCCGGACCGCCTGTGCCGGGGCGACTCCTGCCCGCTGGCGCAGGGCTTCTACGACCGCCTGCCGGCAGCGCGCTCGGCCTGCCTGGAGGCTGCGCTGCTGGACCGCCAGCGGCTGCAGGAGATCGCCCTGGCGCACCAGGTCTGCCCCTACTACCTGGGCAGCGAGATGACGCGCTGGAGCGATCTGATCGTCAGCGACTATAACTACTGGTTCGACGGCGGTGCCATGCTGCACGCGATGGCACAGGCCCATGAATGGCGCGTCAGCGTGCTGGCCGATGAGGCGCATAACCTGGTGGCCCGCGCCCGCAGCATGTACAGCGCCCAGTTGAGCCGCGCCGGCCTGCGCGCGGCACGGGCGGTGGCACCCCCCGCCGTGGCACGGCCGCTGCAGCAGCTGGCGCGTGCCTGGACCACGGCGACCAAGGGCGCGGATCTGCCGTATCAGGTGCTGGAGGCGCCACCGGCGCGCCTGGTCGATGCCCTGAGCAATTGCATCGCCACCCTCAACGACTACCTGGCCCAGGTGGCGGTGCCGCTGGAGCCGGCCCTGCGCGATTTTCATTTCGATGCCATGGCCTTCGTCCGGCTGGCCGAGTCCTTCGGCCCGCATTCGCTGTTCGACCTGACGCGCCACGACCAGCGTGACAACCTGCTGTGCATCCGCAATGTGGTGCCGGCGCCTTTCCTGGGGCCGCGCTTTGCCTTTGCGCAGTCGACCACACTGTTTTCGGCCACGCTGGCACCCTGGCATTATTTCGCCGACCTGCTGGGCATGCCGCCGTCGACCGCCTGGATCGATGTCGATTCTCCATTCCGCGCCAGCCAGTTGCAGGTACGGGTGGCGCGCGAGATCTCCACCACCTGGCAGCGTCGCGCCGCGTCCATCGACCCCATCTGCGCCCTGATGGCGCAGCAGTACCGGCAGCAGCCGGGCAACTACCTGGCCTTCTTTTCCAGCTTCGACTATCTGCAGCAGGCCCGCGATGCGCTGAATCGACAGCATCCCGACATTCCCACCTGGCAACAGTCGCCGCGCATGGCCGAAAGCGAGCGTGATGCCTTCCTGGCGCGTTTTGCCTGCGGCGGGCGGGGCATCGGCTTTGCCGTGCTGGGTGGTTCCTTCGGCGAGGGCGTGGACCTGCCGGGCGAGCGTCTCATCGGCGCCTTCGTCGCCACGCTCGGCCTGCCGCAGTTCAATCCGGTCAATGAACAATTGCGCGAACGCATGCAGACCCTGTTCGGTGCCGGCTACGACTACACCTATCTCTATCCCGGACTGCAGAAAGTGGTGCAGGCGGCAGGGCGCGTCATCCGCACCGAAACCGATCAGGGCACGGTCTGGCTGATCGACCAGCGCTTCGCCCGCCCGGAAGTCCGGGCCCTGTTGCCAGGCTGGTGGCAGGTGGGGCAGGGGTAGCGCAACTGCTTCCCCGTCCACTTTCTGTTCTGCTTCCTCTTCAGCTTCACCTCCCGTCTCCTCCGTGGTCCACTTGTTGCTTGATTGTCACGCAATTGGATTAAGTCACGACAGCGCAGCATGTCGCCCCGACAATCCGGGTTGTGCTTGATCAGCCTCTATCAGGTTTTTCCCGAGTGACAAGTTTTTGGGATCGCATACGATAGCGTTGCGTTTTCCGCCGCCGGTGACGACGCGCCGCCAGCACATCGGTCGCCCGGGCGCCAAAGCAGGCGCTCAATGAAATGTTGTTCATCTGCAGTCGGAAATTTGTGAGCGGTGTGCAGGTAGATGTGCCAAATCTGCGACGGATTTAATTGCAAAGTGTCACTAATAGGCGACAAGAGCATTGCGAGAAAGATAAGATGCTGACCTCGTCCTTCAGCATTTCCTACCGGGAACTGAACAGCTTTTTAACGAAATTTTTCAACTTTTGGTCAATTGAAGGTTGCGATATCAGGATTTGTTTGTTTTAATGACAACTCTGAAATGTGGTCGTTTTTATAACATTTCTTCATCCTGGCCCATGGGGACTTCTTCGCAGCACGCGAAGGAAAGTGACCGCCGACAGAGCGGAACGATGCATATAGCCAACCAATGGCGAAAATTGAGAAGTTTTGGCGATTTTTAACAAGGTTTAGGGCAGGTCCGATGCCTCTGGTCAAAAGCCGGCACCCGTGATCCTGAGCAGGGAGTAAAGAAATGGGAAACGATATCTCCAACTTGCTGAGCAAGTTCGGGGCAACGGTGGATGGCTATCTCGAAATCGAGGCCGCGATCGACTACAAGGAGCCGGTGCGCAAGCCCGCTGCGCCCAAGGTGGTGGTCGAGGCTGCGCCCGCAGTCCAGCAGCAGGCTGAACGGGTGGCCGAGCAGGTGGCACAGGCAGCCCAGGCGGCCCCGGCCGTGGTCAAGAGCGTGCCGCCCATCGTGGTGGCCAAGTCGGTGGCGCCCCAGCAGCGTATCGAACCCGTGATGGAACCGGTGGTGGATGTGGATGTGGCGGCGGCCAAGGTCGAGGCCCCTGTTTCGGCACCGCATCCGGCCCCCATGGCGGCCATGGTCTCGTCGACCCTGGCGCCAGCGTCCAGCCCCTTGCCTGCGGAAATCCCGGCGCAGCCACAAGTTCAAGCTGAAGCTGAAGCTGAAGTTCAAGTTCAAGCCCGATCGGATTCGCCCGAGCCCCAGCCGGCCGACGCCGCCCTGGTCACGCGTGAGGCCATCGCGCCCGCGCCGGCACCCCTGGCGGCTGCGCTGGTGACAGCGACCGCTCCGGCCGTGATGCCCACGGTGGTGGCGGATGCCGCCGTCCCTTCCATGCTGCGTTCGCTGCTGGGTGAAGTCGCCCAGCAGCGTCAGTCCAAACAGACAGCCGGCGCCAACAAGGTGCTGGCCAGCCTGACACCCTCCACGCCGGCCCAGGTCATTGCCATCGTCTCGCCCAAGGGCGGGGTGGGAAAGACCACCCTGTGCTCGGCCCTGGCCTGCGCGCTGGCGCGGCACGGCCGGGTGATCGCCATCGATCTCGATCCCCAGAATGCCCTGCAGTACCACCTGGGCGTGAGTGTATTGCCCGAACCCGGCAGCGCCGGTCCGGCGCCCGCTGCGATCCACGCCGAGGCGCCCGACTGGCGCGCCACCTGGCGCGACGGCAGCGCCGGCACCAAGGTGGTCACCCATGACGTGGTGGCGCACCAGGGCGAGGCCGGGATTGCCCGGCAGATGGCACTCGATCCGCAATGGCTGACGCGTCAGCTGCAGGCCATGGACCTGCAGCCGGGCGACGTGGTCATGCTGGACCTGCCGGCCGGGCAGAGCGCCTACTTCGACCAGGCTTTGCAAGCGGCCGACCAGGTGGTGGCGGTGGTGACGCCCGATGCCGGTTCCTTCCTGGCGCTGGAACATATGCGCCAGGCCCTGCATGGCCGCAACAACTGCCGCTACATCGTCAACAAGTACAACGCCGCCCGTACCTTCAGCCAGGACATGCTGGAAGTCCTCAAGCGCTGGATGGGGTCGCGCCTGGCCGGCGTGATCGCACTGGACCACGCCATCAGCGAAGGCCTGGCCTACGGCTTCAATCCGCTGATCAAGGCCGGGCATTCGCCCGCCTATGAGCAGCTCCGGACCATCAGCGAGCAATTGCACGCCGAGGTCGTCAAATCCGCCCTCGCAGGTGGACGCGCATCATGAGTCAACCGCAAGCGCAGTCGCAATCCCGTTCCTCCAAGGCCAGCCAGGCGGCCACTGCCGCCGACCCGGCCGCACCCACCTCCAACCGCCTGCAGACCTGGATCCAGACCTGGGGCGAGCGCCTCGAAGCGCTGCCCCGGCGGCCGCGTCGCTGGCTGCAGCTGGGCCTGCTGCTGGTCGCGGTGCTGCTGGCGCTGCTGCTGGTGTCGGTGCCGCTGGAGTTCTATACCCAGTGCATCTTCGCGATCGGCTGCTTCGTGGCGGCGCTGATACTGCGCAAGCAGTCCGGCCGCTTCCCGGTGCTGGTGCTGATCACGCTGTCGCTGATCGTCTCGATGCGCTATATGTACTGGCGCATCACCTCCACCCTGGCCTTCGAAGACTGGCTCGACATCATCTTCGGCTATGGCCTGCTGGCCGCCGAAATCTATTCACTCATCGTGCTCACGCTGGGTTACCTGCAGACCGCCTGGCCCTTGCGTCGCAAGCCGCAGATGCTGACCATGCCGCCTTCGGAATGGCCGACGGTGGACGTCTTCATCCCGTCCTACAACGAGTCGCTGGACATCGTTTCGCTGACCATCTTCGCCGCCCAGGCCATCGACTGGCCGCAGGAGAAGCTGCGCGTGCACGTGCTGGACGACGGCCGTCGCGAAGACTTCCGCGAGTTCTGCAACAACATCGGCGTGAACTATCTGGTGCGCTCGGACAACAAGCACGCCAAGGCCGGCAACCTCAACGAAGCGCTCAAGGTCACCGATGGCGAATTCGTGGCCATCTTCGATGCCGACCACGTGCCGACCCGCTCCTTCCTGCAGATCTGCATGGGCTGGTTCTACAAGGACCCCAAGCTGGCAATGCTGCAGACGCCGCACTTCTTCTTCTCGCCCGATCCCTTCGAGAAGAACCTCAATACCTTCCGTTCCGTACCCAATGAAGGTGAACTGTTTTACGGGCTGGTACAGGATGGCAACGACCTCTGGAACGCCGCCTTCTTCTGCGGCTCCTGCGCCGTCATGCGCCGTACCGCATTGATGGAGATCGGCGGCATCGCCGTCGAGACCCTGACCGAGGATGCCCACACGGCGCTGAAGATGAACCGTGCCGGCTACAACACCGCCTATCTGGCCATCCCCCAGGCGGCCGGTCTGGCTACCGAGAACCTGGCGCGTCACATCCGCCAGCGGGTGCGCTGGGCGCGTGGCATGGCGCAGATTTTCCGGGTCGACAACCCCTTGCGCGGCAAGGGCCTGAAGCTGGGGCAGCGGTTCTGCTACCTCAATGCCATGCTGCACTTCTTCTATGGCCTGCCGCGCCTGATCTTCCTGACCGCGCCGCTGACCTATCTGTTCTTCGGCGCCCACATCTTCCACGCCTCGGCGCTGATGATCACGGCCTATGTGCTGCCGCACGTGCTGCACGCCAGCCTGACCAACTCGCGCATCCAGGGGCGTTTCCGCCATTCGTTCTGGAACGAGGTCTACGAGACCGTGCTGGCCTGGTACATCCTCGGCCCGGTGCTGCTGGCGCTGGTGAACCCCAAGCTGGGTGGCTTCAACGTCACCGACAAGGGCGGCATCATCCTCGACAAGCACTTCGACTGGAAGCTGGCGCGCCCCTACATCGTGCTGCTGCTGCTGAACCTGCTGGGCATGGTCTTCGGCGTCTGGCAGCTGGTGATGGGCGACCCCAATGCGATGACCACCATCCTCATCAACATGGCCTGGACGCTGTACAACGTCATCATCAGCAGCGCCGCCATGGCGGTGGCTTCCGAAACCCGCCAGGTGCGCAGCGAGCCGCGCGTGGCCGCCGAGCTGCCGGTGCGCATCAGGCTGGCCGATGGCAATGAGGTCAGCGGTACCACGCTGGACTTTTCGCAGAAGGGCATTGGCCTGCGCCTGCCCAAGGGCGTGACGATCGCCCGTGGCCAGCACATCAATGTGACGCTGTTCCGCAACCAGCAGGAGAAGGTATTCCCGGCCGTGGTGGTGTTCAGCCGTGGCGAAATGGTCGGCGCCCAGTTCCATGAGCTGACCCTGCGCCAGAACAGCGAACTGGTCCGCCTGACCTTCTCGCGCGCCGACATCTGGGCCAACAACTGGGGCAAGAGCCGCCGCGATACGCCGCTGAAGGCCTTGCGTGAAGTCTCGCTGATCGGTGTGAACGGTATCAAGGAACTCATCCGCGCCACCCTGATCCAGCTGCGCCTGTGGCGTGATACCCGGCGCCCGCCGGCGGCGGCTGGCGTCAAGCAGGATCCGGTGGTGGAAGCGGCACCGGCAGCACCGCTAGCTGCTGCTACGGCCGCAGGCGCTCCGGTAGCAGCAGCGGCAGGCGCGGTCCCGGCCGATGTAGTGGTTCAGGCATTCGACAAATCAATGGAAAAACAATGAAAAACAAGCAGTCTCCAGGAAAGAACCCGACTTTCCGTCGGCGCTCCATCTGTCTGGTCATGGCCGGCGTAGTGGCCTCGGGCAGCCTGCCGATCCAGGCCCTCGCGGCTGCCGCAGCTCCCGCAGCTGCCGGTGCTGCTGCGGCCGCCACGCCGATGGCCGGCGACCCCTACAACTTCAGTCTCACGCAACTGGGCCGTGGCTATCCGATCACGCTGCACGGCGTCGATGCCGCCGACAGCGTCGGCTTCGACGTGCCGGCCAACCAGGTGGTGACCGGCGCCAACGTGACCCTGCAATACACCTATTCGCCGGCGCTGCTGCCGGACCTGTCGCAGATCAACGTGATGGTCAACGACGTGGTGGCCGGCAGCATCCCGCTGCCCAAGGAAAATGCCGGTACCCTGCAGACCAGCAAGGTCGAGATCCCGACCAAGCTGATCACCGAATTCAATCGCCTGAGCCTGCAGTTCATCGGTCACTACACCATGGGTTGCGAAAACCCGCTGCATTCCAGCCTGTGGGCGCGCGTGAGCAACGAGTCGGTACTGGCCCTGCAGACCACGCCGCTGCCGATGAAGGACGACCTGTCAATGATGCCGCTGCCGTTCTTCGACCGCCGCGACATGCGCATGCTGAACCTGCCCTTCGTGTTCGCCGCCGCGCCTGACAATGGCACCCTGGAAGCCGCCGGCACGCTGTCGTCCTGGTTCGGTGCGCTGGCCAGCTATCGTGGTTCGCGCTTCCCGGCGCAGATCAACGCCTTGCCGGCCAAGGGCAATGGCGTGGTGCTGGTCAGCAGCGAAGGCGCCAGCCAGATCGGCGCGCTGCAGATCGCCGCCCCCAAGGGCCCGACCCTGACCATGGTGACCAACCCCAACGATCCCAACGGCAAGCTGCTGCTGGTGACCGGCCGCAATGCCGAAGAGGTCAAGCGTGCCGCTGCTGCCGCCGCCCTGGGCAACAAGGCGGTAGCCGGCAATTCGGTGGTGATCGACAAGCTGCAACCGGTGGCGCCGCGCAAGCCTTACGACGCGCCCAACTGGTTGCCCACCGACCGTCCGGTGAAGCTGGCTGAGCTGATCGATGCCAAGCGTCTCAATGTGTCCGGCTACAACCCGGGCGATATCACCATTCCGCTGAACTTCCCGCCGGCGCTGTCGAGCTGGCGCCAGGACGGTGCCAAGCTGGACCTGCACTATCGCTATACACCACAGCCGCGTTCGAGCAATTCCTCGCTGATCGTCAGCTTCAACGACGGCTTGATCAAGTCCGACGTGCTGCTGCCCCGCGACAAGCTGGACCAGGGCCTGCTGGCCGCCATCAAGAGCGATGCCCTGGAGCGCGAGATGAGCGTGCGCCTGCCGCTGGATACCGCGGCTCTGCAATCGCGCCTGCAACTGCGCTACATGTATGACTACGTGAAGCAGGGCGAGTGTGCCGACATCATCATCGACAACGTGCGCGGCAGCATCGATCCTGAGTCCACCATCGACCTGCGCGGTTACGACCACTTCATGGCCATGCCCAACCTGGGCGTGTTCAAGGATGCCGGCTTCCCCTTCACACGCATGGCCGATCTGTCCGAGACTGCCGTGGTCCTGCCGGACAACGCCAGCGATGCTGACCTCGGCGCCTACCTGACCGTGCTGGGCCGCTTCGGCAGCGCCACCGGCTACCCGGCCACGGGTGTGGCCGTGACCCAGGCCGCGCAGATCGCCAAGTTTGCCGACAAGGATCTGCTGGTGATGGCCTCGGGCCAGAACCAGCCCCTGCTCAAGCAATGGGCCGACCGCTTGCCCACCCTGGTGACCGGCGACAAGCAGCGCTTCGACCTGTCGGACCTGGCACTGCGCGTGGGGGGCTGGCTGGGCCTGGACCCGAAGGCTGCGCAGCGTCGCACCCGTCTGCAGATGGCCTTCTCGGGCGGTGACCCGACCTCCTACCTGACCGGCTTCGAGTCGCCGCTGGACGGCAGCCGCAGCGTGGTGGTGCTGGCCGGTGGCGACAAGCTGGGCCTGTCGCAGATCATGTCGGCCCTGGCCAGCAAGGAAGCCGAATCCGGCGCCGTCCAGGGTAGCCTGGTGGCGGTGCGCGGCGAGAGCATCGAACCGCTGCTGGCCGAGCAACAGTATTTCGTGGGTAGCATGTCGCCGCTGCGCATGCTGCGCTGGTGGCTGTCGCAGCACGTGGTGAGCATGTTCCTGATGGTGGCCCTGGGCATCCTGTTGCTGGGTGGCCTGGCTTACCTGACCCTGCGCGCCAAGGCGAGAAAGCGCCTCAATGCGTAAGGCCGGGCATTCGGTAGTGAACAGGGCCGCCTCCCCGCGCCGGCGCCGGGTGGTTGGCCTGCTGGGCGCGCTGGGGGGGCTGGCCGCCACACCGTGGCTGCCGGCCCTGGCCGCGACCCAGCAGAACTGCACAGCCCAGGATTGGCCAGCATGGCAATCCTGGGCTGCAGCACATGTACAGGACGATGGCCGGGTGCTGCACTCCAGCCTGCTGCCCAATCACACCACCTCCGAAGGCCAGTCGTACCACATGCTGCTGGCGCTCATCGCCAACGATGCCACGCGCTTTGCCAAGGTCTGGAACTGGACCCTGCACAACATGCTCGGCAACGACCCCGGCAAGATCCTGCCGGGCTGGCTGTGGGGGCAGGGCAGTGACGGCAAATGGCAGATGCAGGACGCCAATTCGGCCTCCGACGCCGATCTCTGGATCGTCTATACCCTGCTGGAAGCGGCGCGCCTGTGGCAACGTCCGCAATACCGCAAGCAGGCGCTGGACCTGCTGGACAATATCGAAGCCAAGCTGGTGGTGGACCTGCCCGGCCTGGGCAAGATGCTGCTGCCGGGGCCACAGGGCTTCAACCAGCGCAATGCGCTGTGGACGCTCAATCCCAGCTATCTGCCGCTGCCGCTGCTGCGCCGTCTGCAAAAGGAACGACCCAACGGTCCCTGGCAACAGCTGGCCGACAATACGCTGCGCATGATCCAGGGCTCGGCGCCTCGCGGCTACGTGGCCGACTGGGTGGCCTACCGCATGCTGACGGTGCAATCCGGGCAGTTCCAGGTCGATCCCGCCAAGGGTGACCTGGGCAGCTATGATGCCATTCGCGTGTATCTGTGGGCCGGCATGACCTCGCCCCGCGATCCGGCGGCCGCGCCGCTGCTGGCGGCACTGGATGGCATGCGCCAGAGCCTGGCCGCGACCGGCGTGCCGCCCGAAAAGGTCCAGGTGACCACGGGCGCGACCGAAGGACAGGCACCGTTCGGCTTTGGCGCCGCGCTGTTACCCTATCTGGTCGCCAAGGGTGAAACCGCCATGGCGGCGCAACTGCAACGTGCCGTCACGCAACAACTGGAGAACGGACTGGCGCAGCCTGACCCGCGCCCCGAAATCCTGTATTACAACGTCATGCTGGGCCTGTTCGGATTGGGATGGGTCGAGAAACGCTATCAGTTCCGCGATGACGGAACGCTTAATTTGTCCTGGGAGAAGTCATGCGCGCGCGCCGTTCAACGCTAGCCATCGGAGTCCTGAGCGCGCTGCTGGGTGTGGCCGCTCATGCGGCCGAGCCGGAGCTGGCGGCTCAACTGATCGAACAGGGCCAGTACTGGCAGGCACGCGACAACTCGCAGCGTGCCGCTGAGGTGTGGCAGAAGGTCTTGCAACTGGATGCGAATCAGGTCAATGCCCTCTACGGCATGGGCCTGGTGGGCGTGAGGCAGAACAAGCCGCAGCAGGCCAAGCAGTACCTGGACCGCCTGCAGGCGCTGTCGCCACAACCCTGGCAGGCCAACCAGCTGGCGCAGGACATCGCCCTGGCCAAGCCGGAAAACAAGGCCCTGCTGGCCGAAGCCCGCCGCCTGGTCGACGCCGGTGAACGCGACCGCGCCACCGACACCTTCCGCAAGATGTTCAACGGACTCACGCCGCAAGGCACGATAGGGCGCGAGTACTACAACAACCTGGCCTTCAACGATGCCGCCTGGCCCGAAGCGCGCAAGGGCATGGAACGCCTGCTGCGCGAAACGCCGGACGACAGCATCCTGGCGCTGTTCTACGCCAAGCAGCTGGCACGTCACGAAGATAGCCGTCTGGAAGGCATCCGCCAGCTGGCACGCCTGTCGAAGAAGACCGACATCGGCGGCGACGCCGACGAAAGCTGGCGCCTGGCGCTGATCTGGCAGGGGCCGCCGTCGCCGGCACAGTATTCGCTGTTCGAAGAATTCATCAAGAGCCATCCCGATGATCAGCAGATCCGCGATTTGCTGGCCAAGGGCCGCCAGCAGGTGGCCGTCGGCCAGCAGCCGACTGTGGTCGGACGCGGCCTGCAGGCCCTGGAAAAGGGCGACCTGCAGGAAGCCGAGAAGGCCTTCCAGGAGCGCCTGTCCTCGCATCCCGACGACGTCGATGCCCTGGGTGGCATGGGCGTCATCCGCCAGCAGCAGAACCGCCTGGCCGAGGCCGAGCCCTTGCTCGCCCGCTCGGTCGCCAGGGGCGGCACGTCCTGGAAGAAAGCCCTGGACAGCGTGCGCTACTGGCTGCTGATCCAGCGTGGCCGTGACCTGCAGGCACGTGGCCAGACCGCGCAGTCGCAGGACGCCCTGGCCCAGGCCATGCGCCTGGACCCCAAGAGCCTAGATGGTCGCGTGGCCATTGCCGATATCCAGGCCAGTGCCGGCCAGTACGAAGCCGCCACTGCCAATTACCGCCAGGTGCTGGCGGCGCAACCCAAGCAGGTGCCGGCCATCCGTGGCCTGGTCAACGTGCTGGCACAGACCGGCCACGCCGATGAAGCCCTGCGCCTGCTGGACCAGTTGACCCCGGCGCAGCAGAACGAATTCGGCGACCAGGGGCGCCTGCGTGCCCTGCGCGCACGTCAGCAGGCCAGCCTGGCCGAGCAGCGCAACGACATCGACGGCGCCCTGGCGGCCATGCGCGAGGCTGTCAAGAACGACCCCGACAACGTCTGGACCACCTTCGACCTGGCCCGCCTGTACGTCAAGGCCGGCCAATCCAAGCAGGCGCGCACCACCATCGACGACTTCACCCGCGAACATCGCGACAACGTCGAGGCCCTGTATGCCAGCGCCTTGCTGTCGGTGGAAATGGAGCAGTGGCAGGACGCCCTGGACACGCTGCGCCGCATCCCCGACCAGCGCCGTACCGCCGCCATGAACGAGCTGGCCAGCCAGGTGACACTGACCATCCAGGTCAATCACGCCACCGAACTGGTCAAGACCGGTCAACGCCAGGAAGCCCTGGTCCTGCTGGATCGCGTGCAGCCGCAGGCGGCCGGCAATCCGGAGCGCACCGGTACCCTGGCATCGGCCTATGTCGATGCCGGCGACGCCCCGCGCGCCATGGCGATGATGCAGCCGCTGGTCAATCCACCGGCCACGCCCTCGGTCAATACGCGCCTGCAATACGCCTCCATCCTGCTGCGCGCGGGCGAAGATGCGCAGGTCTACAACATGCTCACCGCCTTGCAGAACCAGAGCATGAATGCGGCCACCCGCAAGCAATACGACGACCTGCGTTTCCTCTACCGCGTGCGCCAGGCCGAACGCCTGCGCCAGGGAGGCGACCTGGCCGCCGCCTACGACACCCTGGCTCCGGCACTGGCACAGCGCCCCACCGACAACGACGCCATCGCCGCCCTGGCCCGCATGTTCAATGCGGCCGGCGACAACCTGCGCGCACTGGCTCTGTACCAGCCGCTGGTGCAGCGCAATCCGCGTGACGCCAACGTCTTGCTGGGGGCGGCCGACACCGCCGTACAGGCCCGCGAGAATGCCTATGCCCTGAAGCTGCTGGACCAGTTCGGCAAGCTCGACAGCAGCGACCCCACCACCTTGACCGAGGCAGCACGCATCTATCGCGCCCTGGGCAAGACCGGCGAGGCCACCGCACTGCTGCGCAAGGCCGTGGCGATTGAGAACGGTGCGCGCCAGCGCACGCTGGCGGCGCAGGGCAATGGCTTCGATCCGGCCATCAATCCCTTCCGCACCCAACGTCGCCTGCCGGGCAGCGACGACATGGCCGCCATTCCGCCGCCGGCCGAGACCATGCTGCGCCCGGTGGCCATGGCAGTGCCAGTCGCGGTCGATACGTTGCCCATGCCGGCCAATCCGGCCATGGCGCAGCGCCAGTTGCAGGCGCAGCAGGCCCTGCAAGCACAACAAGCCCAGCAGGCCCAACCAGCGCCGGCCTACGGCACCGCACTGGGCCCGGTGTTCAGTTCGGCCGCACCGGTGGCTGCAGCACCGGTGCAGGGCGGGGCATATGCCCAGGCCCAGCCGGGCGTGCGTGCCAGAAATACCAACGTCGCCAACGTCGCCAACGCCCCCACCACCGCACTGCCCGGTGCGGCCACGGCCACCCAGCGCGCCCTGCTGGCCATGCAGGGGCCGTCCGCCAATGGCGCCGCCGTGGACAACCTGAGCCCGGCCCAGCGCGCCCTGAACGACATCCTGCAATCGCGCAGCGCCTATGTCACGCAAGGCGTGGTGGTGCGCGGCAATGCCAGCGAGTCGGGCCTGAGCCGCATGAACGACATCGAGGCCCCGCTGGAAGTGAACATGCCCGTCGGTAACGACCGCGTGGCCGTACGCATCACGCCGGTCTCGCTGGATGGCGGCACCCTCGGCGACGAACCAGCCAGCCGCTTCGGCGGTGGCGGCAGCAGCGCCACCGGCCTGGGCAAGCAGAGCGCCAGTGGCGTCGGGGTGGCAGTGGCCTACGAGCGTCCCGAGGATGGCGTCAAGGCCGACCTCGGCACCACGCCACGTGGCTTCAAGTACCCCAACATCGTTGGCGGGGTGAGCGTGGAGCAGTCCTTCCCCGGCAGCAGCACCAACCGCTTCGCGGTGAACGTGTCGCGCCGCGCGGTCAACGACAGCATTACCTCGTTTGCCGGCAGCACCGATCCCCGCGCCGGTCTGTCCTGGGGTGGCGTGACCGCCAACGGTGGTCGTGCCGAGATGAGTTCGGACGATGCCCAGACCGGGGTCTACGCCTATGGCGCGCTGCACAGCCTGCGTGGCCGCAACGTGGAATCCAACACCCGGGTGGAACTGGGTGGCGGTGCCTACCAGTACCTCACCAATGCCGAGGACGAGAAGATGACCGCCGGCGTGTCGGCCACCGTCATCAGCTACGCCAACAACCAGAACTTCTATACCTACGGCCATGGCGGTTACTTCAGTCCGCAGGCCTACCTGGGTCTGGGCGTGCCGGTCACCTGGGCCAAGCGTTCCGACAAGTTCACCTTCCAGCTCAAGGGCTCGGTGGGGATGCAGTATTTCCGCCAGGATGGGGCTGACTACTTCCCCACCGATGCCGCACTGCAGGCCGCCAGTGGTCGTCAGTACGCGCAGCAGACCAAGACCGGCCTGGGCTACAGCCTGGAAGGCAACGGCGAATACCGCTTCGCGCCCCGCCTGTTCGTCGGTGGCGCGCTGCGTCTGAACAATTCGAGCGACTTCCGCGAACTCAACGTCGCCATGTATCTGCGTTACACGCTGGAGGACATGCAGGGCAGCTTCCTGACCCTGCCGGTCAGTCCGTACCGTTCTCCTTATTCCAACTGATCCTTTTTATCGACATATCGCTATGGCTACTGCATCCGTTCTGGCAGGTCTGACTATCCTGGTGCTTGGCGAGAGCCACATGAGTCTGGCCGACCACCTCACCGAACCCCTCAACGCCAAGCTGACCCAGCTGGGCGCCAAGGTCCATTCCATCGGCGCCTGCGGCGCCAGCGCCGGCGACTGGCTGACCACCAAGAAGGTCGATTGCGGCGCTGATCAGGTCGACAACGGCAAGATCCAGATCAAGGGTCGCGAAGCCACCACCACCCCGATCGGCCAGCTCATCGCCAAGGACAAGCCGGATCTGGTGGTGCTGGTCATCGGCGACACCATGGCCTCCTACGACAAGCCGGACTTCCCCAAGGCCTGGGCCTGGCAGAGCGTGACCGGCCTGACCAAGGCGATTGCCGCCACCGGCACCAAGTGTGCGTGGGTCGGCCCGGCCTGGGGCAAGGCCGGCGGCATGTACGGCAAGAACGACGCGCGCACCCAGCTGATGTCGCGCTTCCTGGCTTCCAACGTGGCGCCCTGCACCTATATCGATTCGCTGACCATGTCCAAGCCCGGCCAGTGGGTCACCACCGATGGCCAGCACTTCACCGTGGCCGGCTACAAGTCCTGGGGCAATGCCATCGGCGACGCGCTGGCCAAGCTGCCGGCCGACGCCGTGAGCAGCAAGGGAGCCAAGAAATGAAGGTGATGCAGGCACTGGCCGCCGCTGCGGCCCTGCTGTGCGGCGCCAGCGCGCTGGCTGCCGACATCCCGCTCTATCCCACCGGCCCGGCCGAGGATGCAGCCTTCATCCGCTTCGTCAACGGCACTGCCGAGCCCTTGCAGGTGCTGGCCCAGAAGGGCCAGCCGCCGCTGAAGCTGGAAGCGGCCAAGCCGGTCTCGTCCTTCTTCCCGGTGACGGCCAAGTCGACCATCAAGGGTACCCTCACGGTCGGTGCCAGGAGCCTGGAGTTGGGCGTGCAGGCCAAGCCCGGCGAATTCGCCACGGTGGTAGTGCTGCCCGGTGCCAAGGGCATCAGCCAGGTGACGGTGCAGGACAACCCGGACGACTTCAATGGCCTGAAGGCCTCGCTGGCTTTCTTCAACCTGGATGCTTCCTGCGCCGGGGCGGCACTGCGCCCGGCCGGGCGTAACGCCGACCTGTTCAAGGACGTCAAGCAGGGCAGCCTGCAACGGCGCTCGATCAACCCGGTCAAGCTCTCGGTGCAACTGGTGTGCGGCGGTGCCAACACCGGCCCGGCGCTGGACCTGGGTGAACTGAAGGCGGGCGAACGCTACAGCGTGCTGCTGCTGCCGTCGGACAAGGGACCGCGCCTGCTGGCGGCGACCGACAAGCTGGCCAACTAATCCATCGCCCGACTGCGCTGCCGCCATGGTCTTTGCCTCGCTTGAATTCCTGACGCTGTTCCTGCCGCTGTTCCTGCTGGTCTATGCGGTGGTGCCGCAGCGCGGGCGCAACCTCGTGCTGCTGCTGGGCAGCTGGCTGTTCTATGGCTGGCTGAGCCCGCTGTTCCTGTCGCTGCACGTGGTGCTGACCATCGTGGCTTGGGTCGGCGGCCTGCTGGTGGACCGCTCGCGCGAGGACGGGCGAGGGCGCGTGCGCCTGCTCACGGCACTGGTGGTTTTCAATACCGCCGTGCTGGTCTGGTACAAGTACGCCAACATCGTCGCCGCCACCATCAGCGACCTGATGGTCCAGTACGGCGCCATGCCGCTGGCCTGGCAGAAGGTGGCGCTGCCGGCCGGCCTGTCCTTCATCGTGCTGCAGGCGATCTCCTATCTGGTGGACGTGCATCGGCGCACGGTGGCGGTGGAGCGCAGCTTCATCAACTACGCCACCTACATTTCCATGTTCGGCCATTCGATCGCCGGCCCCATCATCCGTTACGACTGGGTGCAGCGCGAACTGACCCAGCGCTGGTTCAACTGGGAGAATTTTTCCCTGGGCGCGCGCCGCTTCATGGTCGGCATGGCCATGAAGGTACTGGTGGCCGACACCCTCTCGCCGGTGGTGGATGCCGCCTTCCACCTGCAGCAGCCCAGCTTCGTGGACGCCTGGATCGGCTGCCTGGCCTATTCGCTGCAGCTGTTCTTTGACTTTTCCGGCTACAGCGCCATGGCCATCGGCCTGGGGCTGATGCTGGGTTTCCACTTCCCGGAAAACTTCAACCATCCCTACCTGGCCGGCAGCATCCAGGATTTCTGGCGGCGCTGGCACATCTCGCTCTCCAGCTGGCTGCGCGACTATCTCTACATCGGCCTGGGCGGCAACCGCCATGGGGTGTGGAAGACCTACCGCAACCTGTTCCTGACCATGGCCATCGCCGGTCTCTGGCATGGCGGCGACAGCTGGAACTACCTGCTCTGGGGCTCGGCCCACGGGCTGGCCCTGTGCCTGGATCGCGCCTGGTCGCGCTCGACCCTGCCGGCCATCCCCGGCTGGCTGGCCCATGTGCTGACGCTGCTGTTCGTCTGCCTGGCCTGGACCTTGTTCCGTTCGCCCGACTTCGCCACCGCCGCCACCATGTATGCCGGCCAGTTCGGGCTGCACGGCATGGGTTTGAGCGATGCTCTGGCCGTGGTCTTGCGGCCGGTGCAGGCGCTGGCCGTGCTGCTGGGCCTGTTCTGGATCGTCGCGCCCCTGTGGCAGGAGGCCAGCCAGGTGCGCTGGGCCGATAGCGTGGTGTATCTCTGGTTCCTCCGGCTGTGGCCGGTGGCCGGCTTCCTGCTGTCCTTCGCGCTGATTGCCAGCCGCGAGACGGTGCCTTTCCTCTACTTCCAGTTCTGATCCCGCGAGTCCGCCATGAGCACGCCTCCCGTCTCCGCTCCCGCCACGCCGGCCGCCCCCAGCGCCCTGGCCCGGCGCGCCAGCCGCTGGGCTGGCCTGGTCCTGGCCGTGGTGCTGGCAGCCGGCCTGCTGGGCTGTGGCTGGCTGGTCTATGCCAGCAAGATCGAATGGCTGCCCGCCAGCTGGACCCGTGACGACGCCCTGCATGGTGAACTGACCCATCGCATCGCCAAGCAGCTGTCCAATGCCTGGCTGCCGGAACAGGCCGCCCGGCTGGAACGCGCCGGCAGCTGGCTGCTGCTGCATGACACCGGCCCCCGGGTGCGCAGCGGTTGCCCTGGCTGGCTGTTCCTGACCGAGGAATTGCAGGTCCATCGCGATGCTCAGGCCAATGCACAGGCCAAGCTGCAGGCCGTCATCGCGCTGCGCCAGAAGCTGGCGCAGCGCGATATCGCCCTGCTGGTGGCGGTGGTGCCCGACAAGAGCCGCATCGCCGCCGCGCAGTTGTGCGGCCTGTCGCGCCCGGCCCAGCTGGAAGCACGCGCCGCCCAGTGGGTCGCTGGCCTGCAACAGGCTGGTGTGCGCACCATCGACCT
>NZ_AEEC02000039.1 GCF_000300975.2 Herbaspirillum frisingense GSF30
ATCAGGGGGCTGCGTTCGCCCCAGGCCACGAAGAGCTTGCCACGGCGTGTGCGCAGGCGGCGCTGCTTCATGGCCGAATAGACCAGTTCGGACAGAGTACGCTGCTCGGCCGCACTCATCGTCAGCGACATGCGGTACATGCGCAGCAGCATCAGGGCATTGTTCATGAAGGCGTTGTCGGCCGCGTCACTGCGCGCCAGCGCCGCCATCTGCGCCGCCAGGGTCAGGTTGCGCGCACCCTCGGCCGCCGCCGCTGGCAGTGGCTGCCTCATGGAGGGCGCATCCTGCAGCGCGATGCGTTCCAGCACCATCCGATAAGCGGCTTCCAGTTCGCTGCTCTCTCCCGCACTCTCGCCCAGCGGTACTCCGGCCAGGCCGGCCAGCAGTTTTTCCAGGGCACTGAAGCTGCTCACATGACCGCTCAGGTCGCCGTCACGCCAGCCGCCGCCGGCAGGGTCGAGCAGCCACGCCAGGAAGCCATGGTCCAGCCGGGTCATGCTGGCCGCGCGGCTGGTCAGCAGGCGCTGCGCGATGGCGGCCTCTTCACTGCTCATGCGGCCTGCCTGCGCCAGCGATACCGCACCCGCCTGCCCGCTGGAAGCGCCGCCATAGGAAGCCGGGCCGCCGGCGCGTGCCTGCCGATAGGTGGCCAGATCCCGCGCCAATGCATCCACCTCGTCCAGCGCCATCCCGTTGGCCTGGGCATAGGCATAGGCTTCGGCCAGCAGGCGCCGGTCGCCATAGGCCAGGAAATCGCGGCTGGCCACACCGGCCGTGGTACGTCGCACCGGCGTGGGTTCATCCTCGCGCCGCAGCACCCCGAAGACCCGTTGCAGCAGGACCAGATAGGCGCTGTCCTGCACGCTGTGGGCGGCATTGTTGACCTGGATCAGGTCGGCCAGGCGCGGAGCGGCGGCGATCAGTTCGGCCAATGACGGCCCCAGGCGCGGCAGCATCAGACCCCGGATGACACCGCCGGCCAGCGCCAGCGGTCCCATTGGCAGCACCAGCGTTTCCAGCATGCGCGCCAGATCGATCTGCTGTTGCGGCGGCAACGGCGCCTGCGGCTGCAACTGGTAGAGATCCAGATATTGCTGCAGCAACTGGGCGTAGTTGTCGGGATAGGCGGTCTGCTCCAGGGCCGACAGGCTGGCGTAGAACACCAGCGCTGCGGTGATGACCGGCTTCCAGTCGCCGCTGTCGAGGGCGCGCTGGAACACCGGCGCCCAGAATTTCTGGTCTAGCTCGGTACGCTGGTTGGCGGCGGCGTAGCGCTCATTGATGGTGTAGGCGCCGCTCTCGTCATAGACGATGGCCGACAGCTCGGCCCGTGACCAGCCTGCAAACGGATTGGGGGCGCGACCATACAGTGCTTCGGTGGCCTGCCGTGCCTGGTTCAGGCGACGCGGATCGGACGAGGGCGGCACCTCGGCATCGGCCGCCGCAATCGCGTCGGCCCCGCGTCGTGCCGCGACCAGTCTTGCCTCGATGGCGAAGAGCGTATTGCGGGTGATCGGCAGCGTGGCGTCCAGCATCGCCTTCACCGCCGCCGGTACACTGGCAGTGGCACCCTGCGCCGCTTCGGTGGAATCCACCGCCGCCGTGGTGACATGGTCGACCGCCGTGGCCAGGGCCGCCATGAGCTTGCCCTGCGCCGACAGTGTCAGCGTCACGCCCTCATCGGGCGGCACTGGCAGCGCCGTGGCACTGGCGGCCGTGCTCGCCGGTGGCGTATCGCCCCGGGGGTGTTGCTGCGTGGTCAGTTGCGCGACGGCTTCGCGCGCCATGATGGCCAGATCGGTTTCCATCGCCATGTCCGCTCTCCTGGGTCGGAGTTCTCATGACTTGGTTACGGTAGAAAATCGACAATCTTTACACTTGCAAATCGGCATCATCCAGGCGGGACGCGGCGTCTCGGGCGATCACGGTCTCTGCAGGACGTGACAGTTCAGGATTTCTCCGATGCGCGGATGACGGGCCAAGCGCTACAGTGAAGGCACAGGAGAACGCCATGAACAAAGCCTACCCCGTCATCGCCATGATGACGCTCATGCTGGTGCTGCAAGCCCAGCGCAGCGAAACAGCCACAGCGGCCAACCTCGCCGCACTCGATATCTCGGTGGTGGTGGCGGAGAAATGTCGCATCGATTTCTCCGAAGGCAGCGCCGACTTCTTCCAGGTCTGCTCGGTGGGCGGGGGCGCCGCCAATGAGCGGGCCCAGCAGGTCACCGGCGCGGTCAGCGCACTGGCACCGCAAGATGATCCTTACTTCCTGGAACGCGACCCCGACCAGCCACAACGGCAAGCCAGCGCATCGGCCGGCCCGCCGGTGGCAAGCACAACAGCGCCGGTCCGACGCAGCCCGCGGGTGGTGGTCATTCCCTACTGAAGCGCGCTGCGATCCTGCTCCGGCAGGGTGACGCGCCGCCTTTCCTGGCGCGGCTGGTAATGATTGGGCGAACTGCGCAGGGCCTTGCGGAACATGTTGGAAAAGGCGCTCTGGCTGCGATACCCCAGGGCCTGCGCTACCACGCCCACCGCATCGCCACGCGCCAGGCGCACCAGCGCTTCGCTCAGATGCACCTGCTGCACCCAGTGCCGGAACTGCAGGCCGGTTTCACGCGGAAACAGGCGAATCACCGTACGCACGCTGGCCCCACCCACTCCGGCCCAGTCGGCCAGCGCAAACTGCCGCCCGGGCTCGGCCAGGATGGCTTCGCAGATGGCCTGCAGGCGGCGGTCCTGCGGCCAGGGGATGGCCACCGGAATGGACGGTGCCCGCGCCAGCTCCGACATGATCAGGGCCGCCACATGACCGGCGCGGCTCTCCGGTTCATATTCCCTGGGCTCGGCCAGCGAGGCCAGAATCAGTTCGCGCAGCAAGACCGAGACTTCCAGCAAGCGGCACTGTTCACCGATCGCGCGCCCCTCGGCCTGGGCGATGTAGAGGGTGCGCATGCTGACCTTGCTCAGCATGCGGATTTCGTGCTCCACCATGGGCGGCACCCACAGCGCGCGTTGTGGCGGCACCAGCCACACCCCTTGCGGCGTGCGCACCTGCATCACGCCTTCCACTGCGTAGAGCAACTGGCCACGCGCATGCGAGTGCGCCGTCAGCAGGTCGCGATAGGCCAGTTCCCGGGCAAAGGCCACCACCACACTGCGTGCCTGCTGGAAGGCATTGACCTCGGCACTGGGACAGACAGGCTTGAGCTGGGCAACCATGGCACTTAATCGCTAACAATTGGCATCATCATCAATAGATGCCAATGATACGCTTCGCTCCTCCCTTTTTGTTCACTCGAACTGCTCATGTCATGACTAGTGCCACCGACCCCAATACATCTGCAGCATCTGCAGCATCTGCCGCCGCCACCCAGCCCGCCGTCAGCGTCGCCCAGCCGCTGGTGATGAGCATCCTCCTGGCCTGCGGCGGCGCCCACCTGATCAATGACATGATCCAGGCCCTGCTGCCTTCGATCTACCCCATGCTCAAGACGGGCTATGGGCTCAGCTTCACCCAGGTCGGGCTGATCACCCTTACCTTCCAGGTCACCGCTTCGCTGCTGCAACCCTGGATCGGCATGTACACCGACCGCCACCCGCAGCCCTGGCTGCTGCCCACCGGTGCCGTCGCCACCCTCGTCGGCATCGTACTGCTGGCGCTGGCCGGCAGCTTCAGCGCCTTCCTGGTGGCGGCGGCGCTGATCGGCATCGGCTCCTCCACCTTCCACCCGGAAGCCTCGCGCATCGCCCGCATGGCCTCGGGCGGCCGTTTCGGCCTCGCGCAATCGACCTTCCAGGTCGGCGGCAATGCCGGCTCGGCCTTCGGCCCCCTGCTGGCGGCCGCCATCGTGGTGCCTTACGGGCAAACCCATGTGGCCTGGTTCCTGGTGCTCTCGGCGCTGGCCATCCTGGTGCTGTCGCGGGTGTCGTCCTGGTACCGCAGCCACCTGGCCGCCGGCAAGGGCAAGGGCAAGGTGCTGGCCCGTCATCAGCTGCCGGCCTCGACCGTGCGCCGCGCTCTGGTAGTCCTGGCCCTGCTGGTGTTCTCCAAGTATTTCTACATGGCCAGCTTCACCAGCTATTTCACGTTCTACCTGATCGACCGCTTCCAGATGTCGGTGGCGTCCTCGCAGCTCTACCTGTTCCTGTTCCTGGGTGCGGTGGCCGTGGGCACCTTCGTGGGCGGCCCCATCGGTGACCGCATCGGACGCAAGCTGGTGATCTGGATCTCCATCCTTGGCGCGGCGCCGTTCGCCCTGATGCTGCCGCATGCCAACCTGTTCTGGACGGCAGTGCTGTCGGTGGTGATCGGCCTGATCATTTCCTCGGCCTTCTCGGCCATCGTGGTGTACGCCCAGGAGCTGGTGCCGGGCAAGGTGGGCATGATCGCCGGGGTGTTCTTCGGCCTCATGTTCGGCTTCGGCGGCATCGGTGCGGCGCTGCTGGGCCACCTGGCCGATCTCTACGGCATCGCCTGGGTCTACGGTCTGTGCGCCTTCCTGCCGCTGGCCGGGCTGCTGACGGTGTTGCTGCCGGACGTGCGGGAGCACTGACGGCGGAGAAAAACCCTGACCCAAAACAAAAGCGCGCTGGCTTCCAGGCCAGCGCGCTTTTTTTGGACCGCTGCGGTCGGACGGTCGTGACGCTTCAGTCAGTGCCGCCAGATCAAGCCGCGCTCAGGGAAGCGGCGGAGACAGCACGTGCATCGCCCCGGCGACGACGGCGCCAGGCCATTCCACCTACCAACGCCAGGCCTACCAGCAGCATGGCGTAGGTCGACGGTTCCGGTACCGGGGCCACAGTGCGCAGGGCAGCGTTGGAATAGAACATGGTCAGGTTGGAGTATCCCGGCACCTTGCCGCCATTGTTGGTCCAGTTGATGGCGAAGCTGCCACTCTGGGTCTGGCCGGCGGTCAGCACCAGGTTGTCGAACAGGAAGGAACCGGTGGCATTGCCCGCGTGGATACCCAGTACCAGGTCCATCTGCAGGCTCTTGCTGGAGGTGATGGTCCAGGTTCCGCTCTTGCTGTCGCTGCCCAGGGTGAAGCTGACGCTGATGTTGGAACCCAGCACCGAGCCCGGGCTGCCGACGAGCGCGCCGGTCGAGTCGATCTTGTTGAGCAGGTTCCAGGTCCCGCCGCCGAAGGCGCTGCTGAAGAGCGAGCTCGTTCCGGAGGGGCCTGCCTGCGCATTGCCTACGGCAAAGGTAAAGTTGTCGGCCTTGTGAGCACTCAGGGTCACATCGTCGCGGCTGGCATTGGCCACGTTGGGGGCGCTCGGGGCGGCGCTGGCGCTCGAGCTGGCGATTGAACTGGCTACCATAAGGATGGCTGCAATCAGGGTTTTCATGGGCTTCTCTTTGTTGTCAATTCGACATTAATCCGGAAAGGATTTTAATCAAAAGACAACAAAAAGTTTAGCTAAATTTACAATCTTGTTTGCTACTTGCCACAAATGATTGCCTCGCTGCAGCTTTTTACCTGCCGCCACTCACAGGCCGGGAATGTCGGCATCATCGGCACCGGTGGAGCCACTTACCGACCTGCGCGGCGATGGCATTTCTTCCTGCTCTCAATTTTTCGGCGATTTAAGTCTCGCTTAATTTTCAACGCCTACAGTGGGCACATCGGGATCTCCTCTTTCCCCTTGTCCGCTGCGACGACATCCAGCGGATCTTTCAGGCCCGTCCATCCCCCGGACGGGCCTTTTTTTCGCCCGTTACCCGTGCTTCAGGGTGTGGCGTCTTTGTCGGATTGCCGGCTGCAAGGGATTTGCAGGCAGCTCAACCGTTCACTTATGGTCTTTCGTATGAGATCATTAACGACTGGCAATCCTGACCAGGACTCAATGGCAACCTGCCGCCAGCCCGGGTCAGGGCGGGCCAAGCTAACCTGTTCCCCGGCGCGCCGGAGAGAAGTACGAGAAATGTTAAAGAAAATCAAAACGGAGGATCTGGTCCTCGGCATGTACTTCTGCGGCTTCGAGGCCGCATGGCTGGACCATCCGTTCTGGAAGAACAAGTTCCTGCTCAAGAACGAGAACGAGCTCAAGCAGGCCCATGCCAGTGGCATCGCCTATTGCTGGATCGATATTTCACGCGGCCTGGACGTGGCCGAACAGGCGCCCACGGACGCCCCCGAGGTGGACGCAGAACAAGCCGAACCCGCCCCGCTGCCCCCCGAACCAGCCCCGGTCCCGGCCATCGACACCACGCTGATGGATGCCATGGCCCTGCGCGAGACGGCCAAGAAAGCCACCAAGGCCATGTTCAGCGAAGCCCGCATGGGCAAGGTGCTGGACATGGAGCGTTGCGTCTCGGTGGTGGAAGAAATCGCCAGTTCGGTGGTCAAGAGCCCCAGCGGCATGCTCAGCGTCTTGCGCCTGAAGCTGGCCGATGAATATACCTACCTGCACTCGGTGGCGGTGTGCGCCCTGATGGTGGCGCTGGGTCGCACCCTGGGCCTGGACGAGGCAGCCTGTCGCGAAGCGGGCCTGGGTGGCTTCCTGCATGACGTAGGCAAGGCCTTCATCCCGCATGAACTGCTCAACAAGCCCGGCAAGCTCACCGACGAAGAATTCACCCAGATCAAGAAGCATCCCGAACTGGGCTACAAATACCTGAGCCAGGACCCCAACGTTCCCGACTACGCGCGTGACGTCTGCCTGCACCACCACGAAAAGATGGACGGCAACGGTTACCCGGAAGCCCTGCGCAGCGGTTCCATCAGCCTGTATTCGCGCATGGCGGCGATCTGCGACGTCTACGACGCCCTCACCTCGGACCGCCCCTACAAGCGCGCCTGGGACCCGGCCGAAGCGATCTCCACCATGGCCACCTGGACCGGCCACTTCGACCGCGCCATGTTCCTGGCCTTCGTCAAGACCCTGGGCATCTACCCGGTGGGTTCCATCGTCAAGCTGGAATCGGGCCGTTCCGGCTTCGTGATCCGGCAGAACGCCCAGGACCTGACCCGTCCGGTCTTGAAGGTGTTCCGCTACAACGACAGCATGGAAATGAGCGATACCGAAATCCTCGACCTGATGGCCACGCCCGAAGCCGATACCATCGTCGCCCGCGGCGGCGAGGAATGGGCGCGCCTGAGCCATCTGGATTCCATGCAATTGCTCAGCACCGGCACACCGGGCTAAGCCTGTCCCGATCCGCTCAGGCCATGCCCAGTGCCGTCATGAAGTGGCGGCCATGGGCCTCGTGGGAGGCATCGGGTACACCGATGTCGCAGGCCATCACGAAGGTGGAAGCGGCGTCGAAGAAACCCGTGGCGAGTTGCATGCAATCCAGCAGGAAGCTTTCCATGATCGTTCTCCTTGAAAGGCCCGCCGCCTGATTGCTGCGGGCTTGAGAACATCATGCGGTCGTGCCGTGTCAATCCGATGTCAGGCGGTGCGGGCTGGATTTCAGTTGAAACATTGCACCACCCACCGCCTGACCACCAGTCAGGCCGCGCTGACCTGGCGGATCGCCGCTTCCCAGGCGTGGATTCTTTCCTGTGCCTGTTCCCGCGTGAAGCGTGGTTCGAAGGTGCGTTCCATGCGCCACTGCGCGGACAATTCCGACAGATCCCGATAGACCCCGGTGGCCACGCCGGCCAGGTAGGCCGCGCCCAGTGCGGTAGTCTCGGTGACCTGCGGGCGGATCACGGGAATGCCCAGCAGGTCGGCCTGGAACTGCAGCAGCAGGTTGTTGGCGGCCGCTCCGCCATCGACCCGCAATTCGGTGATGGGCGAGACCGCGTCCCGCACCATGGCATTGAGCAGGGCCGTGCTCTGGAAGGCGATCGATTCCAGCGCCGCGCGGGCGATGTGCGCCACCGTACTGCCCCGGCTCAGGCCCACGATGGCGCCCTTGGCCGACGGGTTCCAGTAGGGCGCACCCAGGCCGGTGAAGGACGGCACGAACACCACCCCGCCCGAATCCTCCACCGTGCAGGCCAGGCCTTCGACGTCGGTAGAGGTCTTGATGGCTTTCAAGCCATCACGCAGCCATTGCACCACTGCGCCCCCGATGAAGACGCTGCCTTCCAGGGCATATTGCTTGCGTTCATCGACCTGGCAGGCGGCGGTGCTGATCAGGCCGTTGTGCGAGGTGGCGCACTGGTCGCCGGTATGCAGCAGCATGAAACAACCGGTGCCATAGGTATTCTTGGCCATGCCGGGGCGCACGCAGGCCTGGCCGAACAGGGCCGACTGCTGGTCGCCGGCGATACCGCCGATCTTGACCGCTGCGCCCAGGTGCTGCGCATCGATCTCGCCATAGAGATGGGCCGAGGCATGCACCTGCGGCAGCATCGATGCCGGAATGCCCAGCCACTGCAGCAGTTCCTCGTCCCAGGCACCGGTGTGGATATTCCACAGCATGGTGCGCGAGGCATTGGAAACATCGCTCACATGCAGACGGCCGCCGGTGAGCTTCCATACCAGCCAGGAGTCGACCGTGCCGAACAGCAGTTCGCCGCGCTCGGCACGCTCGCGCAGGCCGGCCACGTTATCGAGGATCCAGCGCAACTTGGTGCCGGAGAAATAGGGGTCGAGCACCAGCCCGGTCTTCTTCTGGATGGCCTCGCCCAGGCCGCGTTCGCGCAGCGCCGCGCACACCACCTCGGCGCGTCGGTCCTGCCACACCACGGCGTTGTAGACCGGCTTGCCGGTGGCGCGCTCCCAGACCACGGTGGTCTCGCGCTGGTTGGTGATGCCCAGCGCGGTCAGCTCACTGGCCTGGATGCCACTTTGCGCCAACACCTTCTGCGCGGTCTGCAACTGGCTTTGCCACAGGTCCATGGGGTCGTGTTCGACCCAGCCCGGCTGGGGAAATATCTGCGGAAATTCCTGCTGGGCGGTGGCCACGATGGCCCCGCTCTGGTCGAAGATGATGCTGCGCGAGCTGGAGGTGCCCTGGTCGAGGGCGAGCAGATAGGCCATGCTGGTTCCTTGCTGACGTACTGAAAACGGCGGGTTGAAAATGAAACCTTGAAAACGGAAAAACTGAATCAGACCGGCTGCAAGACCGGTACACCAGAAACACGAAGACGCCATCCCGACACAAGCCGGGATGGCGTCATCCTACGCGTGATGCGGATCAGATTGCACGATCAGACTGCATCAGCGTACGCGGCCATCCTTCCAGGCCTGCAGCAGCTTGTCGTAGGGGATGGTCTCGCCCTTGGGCTTTTCGTTGGCCAGCTTGGCCCACGGCGCAGCCTTGTCGGACAGCCAGGAGGCCGGGTCCTTCTTCGGGTTCAGCTTGGGCGCGCACTGCTTCATGCCGGCGCGCTGCAGGCGGGCCATGATACCGTCCATCTCGTCGGCCAGGTTGTCCATCGCACCTTGCGGGGTTTTCTCGCCGGAGATGGCCGAGGAGATGTTCTTCCACCAGATCTGCGCCATCTTCGGATAGTCGGGCACGTTGGTACCGGTCGGGGTCCACGCCACCCGTGCCGGGCTGCGATAGAACTCGATCAGGCCGCCATACTTGGCCGCGTTCTTGGTGAAGTAGTCGGAGCGGATGTCGGAGTCACGGATGAAGGTCACGCCGACGATGGACTTCTTCAGCGAGACGGTCTTGGCCGTGGTGAACTGCGCATACAGCCAGGCCGCGGCCATCTGGTCAGGCGGCGTGCTCTTGAGGAAGGTCCACGAGCCTACGTCCTGGTAACCGTTCTGCATGCCATCCTTCCAGTACGGGCCGTGCGGGCCGGGGGCCATGCGCCACTTGGGCGAGCCATCGGTATTGACCACCGGCAGGCCCTGCTTGGTCATGCTGGCGGTGAAGGCGCTGTACCAGAAGATCTGTTGCGCGATGTGACCCTGCGCCGGTACCGGACCGGCTTCGGAGAAGGTCATGCCCAGCGCCTCGGGCGGGGCATACTTCTTCATCCAGTCCAGGTACTTGGTCAGGGCATAGACCGCTGCCGGCGAGTTGGTCGCGCCGCCGCGCGCCACCGATGCGCCCAGCGGGGTGCACTTGTCGTCGGCTACGCGGATGCCCCACTCATCCACCGGCAAGCCGTTGGGCAAACCCTTGTCGGCGGCGCCAGCCATCGACAGCCAGGCATCGGTGAAGCGCCAGCCCAGCGAGGGGTCCTTCTTGCCGTAGTCCATGTGACCGTAGATCTTCTTGCCATCGAGTTCCTTCACGTCGTTGGTGAAGAAGGCCGCGATGTCTTCATAGGCCGACCAGTTCTGCGGCACGCCCAGTTCATAGCCGTACTTGGCCTTGAACTTGTCCTGCAGGTCCTTGCGCGCGAACCAGTCGGCACGGAACCAGTACAGGTTGGCGAACTGCTGGTCGGGCAGCTGGTAGAGCTTGCCGTCGGGCGCGGTGGTGAAGCTGGTGCCGATGAAATCCTTCAGGTCCAGGCCGGGGTTGGTGTATTCCTTGCCGGGGCCGGCCATGTAGTCGGTCAGCACCACGGTCTGGCCGTTGCGGTAGTGGGTACCGATCAGGTCCGAGTCATTGACCCAGCCGTCGTAGATGGACTTGCCGGATTGCAGCGAGGTCTGCATCTTCTCGACCACGTCGCCTTCCTGGATCACGTCGTGGATGACCTTGATGCCGGTGATTTCCTCGAAGGCCTTGGCCAGGGTCTTGGATTCATAGGCATGGGTATCCAGGGTCTCGGAGACCACGTGGATTTCCTTGACGCCCTTGGCCTTGAGCTTGGCGGCAGCGTCGATGAACCATTGCATCTCGCTGACCTGCTGCTGGCGCGACAGCGTGCTGGGCTGGAATTCCGAATCCACCCACTTCTCGGCCGCCTTGATGTCGGCCCAGGCATTGCCGGCGACACCGGCCATCGCCATGGCAGCCACCAGCACGGTTAATTTGATTTTCCGCATGTTCTGCATCATGTCTCCTCGTCACCTTCCCCTGAATTGGCGTGCCGGGTAGGGAAGGAGTATCCCCGGACGTCCGTTCTGATTGGCACTACAGATCTGTTGCCTGCTGCTATAAAAATCGATGTCCAGCTCACCACGAACCGTTCGGACCGAGCAGGCCCGCCAGGGCCGTATCGAAGACGCTCAGCCTCATGCGAACCTTCGATACGCGGCTGCGCCGCTACTCAGGACGAACGGGAGTCATCAGCTCCGATCAGCCCTTGCGCATGATCAGCACCAGGGCGAGCAAACCCAACACCGCTGCGTACCACTGGTCCAGGTCGGTCAGTCCGACCCAGGCCAGGTTGATATAGGCCGCTGCCAGCAGTCCGATGAAGAGGCGATCGCCGCGGGTGGTGCGCATGGGCAGGAAGCCCTTGCGCTCGATGGTGGGAGAACGCACCTCCCACACCGTCATGCCCACCAGCATCAGCGCCACGCAGGCGAAGAAGATCGCCACCGGTGGCGTCCACGACATCCACGAAAATGCATTTGCCATGATCACACTCTCCCCATTGCGAAGCCCTTGGCGATATGGTTGCGCACGAACCAGATCACCAGGGCACCAGGAACAATCGTCAACACGCCGGCCGCGGCCAGGATGCCCCAGTCCATGCCCGCCGCCGAGGCGGTGCGGGTCATGATGGCGCTGATCGGCTTGGCGTTGACCGAGGTCAGGGTGCGCGCCAGCAGCAGCTCCACCCAGCTGAACATGAAGCAGAAGAAGGCCGTCACGCCCACGCCGGACTTGATCAGCGGCAGGAAGATGCGCAGGAAGAAGCGCGGGAAGGAGAAGCCGTCGATATAGGCGGTCTCGTCGATCTCACGCGGCACGCCCGACATGAAGCCCTCCAGGATCCACACCGCCAGCGGCACGTTGAAGAGCATGTGCGCCAGCGCCACCGCGATGTGGGTGTCGGACAGGCCGATGGTGGAATACAGCTGGAAGAACGGCAGCAGGAACACCGCCGGCGGCGTCATGCGGTTGGTCAGCAGCCAGAAGAACATGTGCTTGTCGCCCAGGAAGCGATAGCGCGAGAAGGCATAGGCCGCCGGCAAGGCCACCAGCAGCGACATGACCGTGTTCATGGCCACGTAGATGATGGAGTTGATGTAACCCGAATACCACGAAGGATCGGTGAAGATCACCTTGTAGTTGTCCAGCGTGGGCGCATTGGGCCAGAGGGTGAACACCGACAGGGTTTCCTCGTTGGTCTTCAACGACGTGTTCAGCAGCCAGTACAGCGGGACCAGCGTGAAGGCGATGTAGACCAGCATCACCAGCACGCGGGTGAGGGTCTTGTCCTGGTTTTTTCCCTGGATTTTATTCATGTTGGCCACCCGAAGCATTGGCGTTGTTGCCGGCGCTCTGCATCCAGTTGTAGAGCACGAAGGACAACAGCAGGATGATGAGGAAGTAGATCAGCGAGAAGGCGGCGGCCGGACCGAGGTCGAACTGGCCCACGGCTTTCTGCGTGAGGTACTGGCTCAGGAACGTGGTGGAATTGCCGGGGCCACCACCGGTGAGCACGAAGGGCTCGGTGTAGATCATGAAGCTGTCCATGAAGCGCAGCAGCACCGCGATTACCAGCACGCCGCGCATCTTGGGCAGCTGGATGAAACGGAACACTGCCCAGCGGCTTGCGCCATCGATCTGCGCGGCCTGGTAGTAGGCATCCGGGATCGAGCGCAGACCGGCGAAGGCCAGCAGCGCCACCAGCGGTGTCCAGTGCCACACGTCCATCACCAGCACGGTCAGCCAGGCATCCAGCGGATTGGAGGCGTAGTTGTAGCCGATGCCCAGCAGGTTGAGCACGTAGCCACCCAGGCCGATGTCGGCGCGGCCGAAGATCTGCCAGATGGTACCGACCACGTTCCATGGGATGAGCAGCGGCATGGCCAGGATCACCAGCGTGGCCGAGGATTTCCAGCCCTTGTGCGGCATGGCCAGCGCCAGGCCGATGCCCAGCGGGATCTGCACCAGCAGCACGCAGAAGGAAAAGATCAGCTGGCGCAGCAGGGCCGCATGCAGCTCGCTGTCGCGCATGACATCCTTGAACCATTCCAGGCCGACGAAGACCTTCTGCTCGGGGCTGATGATGTCCTGCACCGAATAGTTGACCACCGTCATCAGCGGGATGATGGCCGAGAAGGCCACCGTCAGGAAGACCGGGAGGATGAAGAACCAGGCCTTGTTGTTGTAGGGCTTGTTCATGGGCTTAGCGTCCTATTCTCTGGTCGTTGCTGAAGTAGATCGTCTCGGGCTTGGCCAGTCGCAGCCATTGCGGCCCGGTGGCGATCTTCATCTCCGGCGCCACGCGCGCCTTCACGCTCATGCCCTCGAACTGCGCCGTCACCAGCTGGCTGGTCCCCAGATGCTGGACCTGTGTGACCTCGGCGCTGATGGCACCGGCCGTGCCGGGCGCGGCCAGTTCGACGAATTCGGGGCGGATGCCCAGCTTCAGTTCGCCACTGCTGTTCTTCAACGCCTGCAACTGCGCCGCGTCCACCTGCACTTGCTGCCGGCCCAGCAGCACGGTATCGCCTTCGATGCTGAGCGGGCAGAAGTTCATGCCGGGGCTGCCGATGAAGTAGCCCACGAAGGTGTGGTCCGGCCGCAGGAACAGTGCCTCTGGCTTGCCCTGCTGCACCACCTTGCCTTCGGTCATGACCACCACTTCGTCGGCGAAGGTCAATGCCTCGACCTGATCGTGCGTAACGTAGATGAGGGTCAGCTTCAGCTGGTGGTGGATTTCCTTCAGTTTCTGGCGCAGTTCCCACTTCATGTGGGGGTCGATCACCGTCAGCGGTTCGTCGAACAGGATCGCGGCCACGTCCTTGCGCACCAGGCCGCGCCCCAGCGAAATCTTTTGCTTGGCATCGGCCGACAGGCCGGCGGCGCGCTGCTTGAGGTCACGGGTGAGATCGAGCATCTCGGCGATCTCGCGCACACGCGCCTGCACTTCGCGCTCGGGCATCTTGCGGTTGCGCAGCGGGAAGGCCAGGTTGTCGAACACGCTCATGGTGTCGTAGAGCACCGGGAACTGGAACACCTGGGCGATGTTGCGATCGCGGGTTGCCATGCGGGTCATATCGACACCGTCGAACAACACCTGTCCTTCGGAAGGCTGCAACAGCCCCGAGATGATGTTCAACAGCGTGGACTTGCCGCAGCCGGACGGCCCCAGCAAGGCATAGGCGCCACCGTCTTCCCACACCATGTTCATGGGTTGCAGGGCGTAGTCCTTGAGGCTGGCCGGATTGCCGCTGTAGGCATGGCCCAGGTTCTTGAATTCGATGCGGGCCATGTCAGTGCGTCTCCAACGGGGCGCTCAACAGGCGACCCTCTGTGTCGAACAGGAAAGCCTTGGCGGCGGCGATGCTGACCTGCACCGTGCTGCCGATGGCCACTTCATGCACGCCCGATAGCTGCGCCACCAGCGGTACCTCGCCATGGCGCAGGTGCAGGTAGGTCTCGGAGCCGGACAGCTCGGCCAGGGCCACGCTGCATCCCAGGCTCACGCCCGGTGCGTCCAGCGCCTGCAGGCGTACGTCGTTGCAGCGGATGCCCAGCTTGCAGCGCTGGCCTTCGGCCAGTGTCAGCGCGCGGCCGGCAATCTCCAGCACGCTGCCATCGTTCATGCGGACGGCGGCCACGCCATTGGCCGAGGACACGGCCGTGGCATCCAGCAGGTTCATCGGCGGATCATTGAAGATCGCCGCCACCTGGGTGGAGGCCGGCGAATTGAACAGTTCCAGGGTCGGTGCGACCTGCAGCAGCCGGCCTTCGTGCATCACCGCGGTATGGCCGCCCAGCAGCAGGGCTTCCTGCGGCTCGGTGGTGGCATAGACCACGGTGGTGTCGCCGGTGGCGAAGAGCGAAATCAGTTCGCTGCGCAATTCCTCGCGCAGCTTGTAGTCCAGGTTTACCAGCGGCTCGTCCAGCAGCACCAGCGGGGCGCGCTTGATCAGCGCGCGCGCCAGCGCAGTGCGCTGCTGCTGGCCGCCGGAGAGTTCGCCCGGCAGGCGTTGCAGCAGGTGGGCGATGTGCAGCTTGTCGGCGATCTCGTTGACGCGCCGGGTGATTTCCTGCTCGCCCTGCTTTTGCAGGCGCAAGGGTGCTGCGATGTTCTCGAACACCGTCAGGCCGGGATAGTTGATGAATTGCTGGTAGACCATCGCCAGGTTGCGCTCGCGCACACCCACGCCAGTGACATCCTGGCCTTCGACCAGCACGCGGCCGGCGGTGGGCTTGTCGAGCCCGGCGATGATGCGCATCAGAGAGGTCTTGCCGGCCTGGGTCGGGCCTAGCAGGACGTTGATGCCACCTTTGGCGAGATTCAGGTCAAGCGGGTAGAGGTGCGTTTCGGCACCGACCGTCTTGGCCACTTGTTTCAGTTCCAGGGTCACGCTGTCTCCTCACTGCATTTTTTTGATTGATGGTGGGCGTCGACCTGGGATCAGCTGGCGGCGTGATCGGGCAGACTCGCCAACCACGCCTCCAGCCGTCCTCTGTGCTGGGGCCCGCAGTGCAGGCCCAGCTTGCTGCGGCGCCAGAGGATATCGTCGGCGCCGCGCGCCCATTCGTGTTGTACCAGGTAACGCGCCTCGGCCTCATACAGGCCCGGGGTCAGCTCCTCGCCCAGCGCGGCCAGGCTGTCGGCCTGACCGATGATCTGGGTCACGCGCGAACCATAGCTGCGCGCATAGCGATGCGCAAGCGCGGCCGGCAGCCAGGGATGACGTGCCTGGAACTGGCGCAGGAACGCATCGAAGTCGTAGCGCGCCACGGTCTTGCCGGGCTGCTCCAGGTCGCCGCCGGGCAGGGGCGCCGCGGCCGTCCACGGCTGACTGGAGGCGCCCAGATGCGGCGCCAGCATGGCCAGCGCCTCTTCGGCCAGCTTGCGATAGGTGGTGATCTTGCCGCCCCAGACATTCAACATGGGCGCACCGGCGTCGTCGCATTCGAGCAGGTAGTCGCGGGTGATGGCCGAGGCATTCTCGGCGCTGTCGTCCAGCAACGGGCGCACACCGGAATAGGTCCAGACCACGTCTTCACGGCCGATCTGGCGCTTGAAGTAGCGGTTGGCCATCTCGCAGAGGTAATCGATCTCCTCGGCATCGATCTCGACCTTGCCGGCATCGCCGTGGTATTCAAGGTCGGTGGTACCGATGAGGGTGAATTCTTCCTGGTAGGGAATGGCGAAGATGATGCGCTTGTCGGGGTTCTGGAAGATGTAGGCGTAGGGATGGTCGAACAGGCGCTTGACCACGATGTGGCTGCCCTTGATCAGGCGCAGGCTGCGCCCGGTCCTGGCCTGCGGCACCGCCTGCGCGAAGCGTGCGGCCCACGGGCCTGCAGCGTTGACGATGGCGCGGGCGCGCACTTCTTCCTGTTGCACGCCATTGGCATGCTGATGTTCCAGCACGGCATGCCAGGCATCGCCCTCGCGGCGGGCGCTGATGCACTTGGTACGGGTGAGGATACGGGCGCCGCGCTCCTGCGCGTCCATCGCATTCAGGACCACCAGGCGCGCATCGTCGACCCAGCCATCGGAATAGACGAAGCCACGACGATAGTCGCCCTTCAAGGGTTGACCCGCGACGTGCCGGGTCAGGTTGGCACCTTCGGAGGCTGGCAATATCTCGCGCTTGGCCAGGTAGTCATACATGAACAGGCCGGCGCGGATCATCCAGGCCGGACGCTGGTTGGCATCGTGCGGCATGACGAAACGCAGGGGCCAGATGATGTGCGGCGCCGAGCGCAGCAGCACTTCGCGCTCCTGGAGCGCCTTGCGCACGAGCTTGAATTCGTAGTATTCGAGATAACGCAGGCCGCCATGGATGAGCTTGGTGCTGGCCGAAGAGGTGTGCTGGGCCAGGTCATGCTGTTCGCACAGCAGCACCCGCAGCCCGCGGCCGGCCGCATCACGTGCAATGCCTGCACCGTTGATGCCACCGCCTACCACCAAGAGATCGTATTCGAGCGCCATTGGCCTGTTCTCCACTTTCCGCTTGTTCGCTTTTTGCTTCGTTCGCTGCACCCAACTCACCCATTTCCCGCGAGTTGGCAATGCTCAGTAAGATAAGCGACATCCCGAACGTAAATCAACAATTATTTGTTGTTTTAAGTTCGTTTATGTTTTTTAATGTTCATCTCTGATCGCAACCGTTAATCCTTTTTCAAGCACACCATGCTCAATCCCAGGCAACAGACGCTACTGGAATGCGTGCGCAAGCACGGCACGATCTCGGTCGAAGAGTTGGCTCAACAGCTGGGCGTGACCACCCAGACCGTGCGCCGCGACGTCAAGGCGATGGTCGATGCCAGCCTGCTGGCGCGCTACCACGGCGGCGTCGGCCTGCTGTCCTCAACCGAGAACATCGCCTATCCGGAGCGCCAGGTCCTGCATGCCGAAGCCAAGCGCCGCATCGGTCGTACCGTGGCTGCCCGCGTGCCCGACGGCTGCTCCCTGATCCTGAACCTGGGCACCACCACGGAAGAGGTTGCGCGCGCCCTGCAACAGCATCGCAACCTGCACGTGGTGACCAACAACCTGAACGTGGCCAATTCACTGGCCAGCAATCCCGAGCTGGAAGTGATCATCGCCGGCGGCGTGGTGCGCGCCCGTGACCGTGGCATCGTCGGCGAGGCGACCATCGATTTCATCCGCCAGTTCAAGGTGGACATCGGCATCATCGGCATTTCCAGTATCGAGATGGACGGCGTGCTGCGCGACTTCGACGCCCGCGAGGTCAAGGTGGCCCAGACCATCATCGAACAGTCACGCCAGGTCTGGCTGGTGGCCGACGCCAGCAAGTTCGGCCGGCAGGCGCTGGTGAAGATGGCGCACCTGTCGCAGATCGATGTGCTCTTCACCGATGCCCCTCCACCGCCGGAACTGGCCAAGCTGCTGGCCGAGACCGATGTGGAAGTGGTGATCGCGAAATAGCAAACACCCCGCCATAGGGAGGGTCATGGGAGCAGGCCCTGCGCACCGCCCGTCCTGCGTATTTCTTAAATGAACGTCCAAGTTTTTCAACGATGAGCGACATGGATCAACCCATGTCCAATCATTGATTGTCGTCCCTGTGCGCCCGGAGGATAGTGGGCCATGCAGGCAGGCACAACAGTTGGCCAACGCAGCAAAACGGTCATCACCCTGCCCTCGCATCCCGTTGATCCCCCCCGAGGAGTGCATATGACGCAAATGATGAAAGCGGCCGTCGTCCGCGAATTCGGCAAGCCCCTGTCCATCGAGGAAGTCCCCGTACCCACACCCGGCCCAGGTCAGATCCTGGTCAAGTTCGAGGCCAGCGGCGTCTGTCACACCGACCTGCACGCCGCCCATGGCGACTGGCCCGTCAAACCCACCCCACCCTTCATCCCCGGCCACGAAGGTACCGGCTATGTCGCTGCGCTGGGCGCTGGCGTCAAGCGCGTCAAGGAAGGTGACCGCGTCGGCGTGCCCTGGCTGCACACGGCCTGCGGCTGCTGCTCACCCTGCCGCACCGGCTGGGAAACCCTGTGCGCCGAACAGCAGAACACCGGCTATTCCGTCAATGGCAGCTTCGCGCAATATGGCCTGGCCGATCCCAACTTCGTCGGCCATCTGCCGGCCGGCCTGGAGTTCGGCCCGGCCGCACCCGTGCTGTGCGCGGGCGTGACCGTCTACAAGGGCTTGAAGGAAACCGAGGTGCGCCCCGGTGAATGGGTGGTGATCTCCGGCATCGGCGGCCTGGGCCACATGGCGGTGCAATACGCCAAGGCCATGGGCATGCACGTGGTCGCCGCCGACATCCACGAAGACAAGCTGGCGCTGGCCAAGAAGCTGGGCGCGGACCTCACCGTCGATGGGCGCGACATCAATGCCGTGGCCGACGTCCAGCGCATCATCGGCGGCGCCCATGGTGCGCTGGTGACGGCGGTCTCGCCCAAGGCGATGGAACAGGCCTTCGGCTTCCTGCGCGCACGCGGCACCATGGCCCTGGTCGGTCTGCCGCCGGGCGACATCAGCCTGCCGGTGTTCAACACGGTCTTGAAGCGCATCACCGTGCGGGGCTCCATCGTCGGCACCCGCCAGGACCTGGAAGAGTCACTGGTCTTCGCCGCCGAAGGCAAGGTCGCGGCGCACTTCACCTGGGACAAGCTGGATAACATCAATGCCATCTTCGCCCGCATGGAAGAAGGCAAGATCGATGGGCGCATCGTGCTGGACCTGAAGTAGCCACATACGTGGCAGACAGGAAAATGGCGACACACATCAGTGCGTCGCCATTTTCATGGGCCCTTTCCAGATTCAGGCGGAGGGTTCTTCCCTGGGCTGCCACTGCCGGATGCCGGCCAGTACATCCCGCATCTTTTCTCGTGCAATCTCGGTGTCATGCGCGACCTGTGCGCGCAGCCAATAACCGTCGGACAGGCCGAAGAAGCGCGCCAGCCGGAGGTCGGTATCGGCCGTGATCGAACGCTTGCCATTGACGATTTCGCTGATGCGCAATTGGGAAACCCCGATCTCCTTGGCCAGGCGATACTGGGTGATGCCCATCGGCTTGAGGAACTCTTCGTTGAGCAACTCTCCCGGCGTCACGGGAGCAAGGTGGCGAGCCATATTGATCTCCTAGCTGTGGTAATCCACGATTTCGATCTCGAACGCAGCGCCATCCTTCCAAATAAAGCAGAGGCGCCACTGGTCGTTGACCCGGATGCTGTATTGCCCTTTACGCTTTCCCTTGAGTAGCTCAAGGCGATTTTGCGGCGGGATTTTCAGATCGTCGAGACGCACGGCAATCTCGAGTTGACGTAGTTTTCGTAAGGCCACACGTTCAATGTTGACGAAGCGCGCAACGCGCCGCGCGTCATGCAGGGACTCGGTGTCCGGACACTTGAATGAACCAATCATAGGAATAGTAACGAAATACGTTAGTAACGTCAAACGATATTATTATTACCACTCCCTGCCTGTGTACCGCCTTGCCGCTATCCTACCAATACCCCAACACCTTCCACCACGCCGTCCCGACGGTCGCGAACACCAGTAGTTCCACCACCGCCATCACCAGCCCCACGCCCCACCACTTGCCCATGGAGACGTAGCCGCTACCGAAGATGATGGGCGAGGTGCCGGTGGCGTAGTGGGTCAGCGTCATCATGATGGCCGAGCCGGCGGTCATCATCAGCATGAAGGGCAGCACGTACTCCTGCGGCAGCAGTTGCGCTCCCACCATCAGGAAGGCCAGCAGCATGGCGCTGATGTGGGCGGTGGTACTGGCAAAGAAATAGTGCGACAGCACGAACACCAGCAGCAACACCGCCGCGACCGCGAACCAGCCCATGCCGCTGGCGACGATGGCCGCCTTCATGCCCTCCGAGAACCAGGCCACCACGCCGGTCTTGTTCAACTGCTCGGCCAGCATCACCAGCGCACCGAACCAGACCAGGGTGTCCCAGGCACTCTTTTCGGAAAGCACATCATCCCAGTCGATGGTGCCGGTGATGATCAGCACGAACAGGCCGACAAAGGCCACCACCGTCGGGTCCAGCGTGAAGGCCGCACCCAGCAGCATGGCCGGCACATTGGCCCACAGCAGCAGCAACAGGGCGAAGGTCCCCAGCATGACCTTTTCACTGGCACCCAGGCGGCCCATCTTGTCCAGCTCGCTGCGGGCGTAGTCCACCGCATTGGGCGTGGACTTCAGCTCCGGCGGCGAGACCAGGTAGATCACCATGGGCATGATCAGCAGGCACACCAGACCGGGCAGCAGCATGCACAGTGCCCAGGTGGTCCAGGACAGTTGCAGCGCCTGGCCGGTCGCCTTGGCGACGTAGTTGACCACCAGCGGATTGGGCGCCGTGGCGGTAAGGAACATGGCCGAGGTGATCGGATTGGCGTGATAGTTGACCAGGGCCAGGTAGCTGCCGACCTTGTTCTGCGTGCCCTTGGCCGGGTCGGAGTCAAAGGCATTGGCGATCGACTTCATGATGGGGTGGACGATGCCGCCGCCACGCGCGGTATTGCTGGGGGTGAAGGGTGCCAGCACCAGTTCGCAGATGGCCAGCCCGTAGCCGATGCCGATGGTGCGCCGGCCCAGCAGGGCAATGAACATCAGGCCCACGCGCCGTCCCAGCCCGGTCTTCTTCAGGCCGCGCGAGATCAGGATCGCTACCACGATGAGCCAGATCAGCGGATTGGAAAAGCTGGCCAGCGCATCCGCAATGGCGCCCTTGGAAGAGGTCGAGGTGACCTGCGAGAGCGAGACGATGACGATGGCCATCATCGCCATCACGCCGATGGGCATGACCTTGAGAATGATGGCCACGATGGTGGTGAGGAAGATCGCCACCAGCGCCCAGGCCTTGGGCGCAAGACCCTGTGGGCAAGGCAGCAGCAACAGCAGGATCAGCACGGCCGTGGTGATCAGGGCGGGGATCAGCCGGAACGGCACGGCCTCGTTGAAGTAGTTGAAAGTGGCTTTGAGTCTGGCAAACATCGCGTCATCCCTGGAGTGGAAAAGCAGGATGGCCGCGCGGCATCACCGTGGCGACCATCGTGGCGCCAGTATAGTCACGCGACCGCCCGGGCTGGTCCGCTCATTGCCGATGAATTGATCTGTGCCAGCTAAGCAGCGGATTTCGCCGCCTTCCATTCCTGCTGCGCCTTCTTCAGTCGCGCCACGCCCTCCACGATGTCCTCGGGCTGGGCATTGGCGAACGACAATCGCCAGTGTCCGGCGTCCGCCGCGCTGGCGTAGAAGGCCGAGCCCGGCACATACATGACGTTGTGCCTGACCGCCTGCTGCAGCAGGGCCGTGGCATCGGTGCCATCCTTCCAGCTGGCCCAGATGAACATGCCGCCTTCCGGCGCGATCAGGTCCAGGCTGTCGCCGAACGCCTCTTTCAGCGAGGCCAGCATGATCCGGCAACGTTCGCGATAGGTGGCGATGATGGTGGGCAGATGCGCCTGCAGGCAACCGGCCTGCAGGTAATGGGCCGCGACCATCTGCATCCACGGCGCGGTGCACAGGTCGCCGGTCTGCTTGGCGATGACGGCGCGGCGCAGGATTTCCGCCGGGCCGCACATCCAGCCGATGCGCAGACCCGGTGCCACCGTCTTGGACAGGCTGGACAGATAGACCAGCCAGTCGCTGGCGCCGTCGATCTCCTGCGCCACCTGCAGCAGCGGCGGTTCTGCCTGGCCGGAGAAACGGAGTTCTCCGTAGGGATCGTCTTCCACCACGATGAACTGGTAGCGCACCGCCAGTGACAGCAGATGCCGCCGGCGCGCCAGCGGCAAGGTGGCACCGGTGGGATTGGCGAAGGTCGGCACCAGATACAGCATCTTCGGCCGGGCGCCGGCCTGCAGCGCGGCTTCCAGGGCATCGGTGTCCATCCCCTGGGCGTCGCCGGGAATTTCCAGCAGGTCGGCATGCGCCAGTCGCAATGCCTGGATCGCGGCCGGATAGCAGGGACGTTCGATGGCCACGCAGTCACCTGCCTGCAGCAGGATGCGCAGCAGCAGTTCGAAACCCTGCTGGGATCCGGTGGTCACGATCAGCTCAACCGGATCGGCGCCGCCGATGCGCTCGCGGGTGAGCTGCTTCAGCGTCTGCGTCAACACCGCCGTGCCTTCGGTAGCACCATATTGCAGGCAGGCCGCAGCGGCACTATCGAGCAAGGTGGCAGCACTGCGCGAGAGTCCGGCGGCATCGAACAGGGACGGTGCGGGATAGCCACCGGCAAAGGAAATCATGCCGGGCTGCTGGGTGTACTTGAACAACTCGCGGATAGGCGAACCCTGCGGCGCCTCGAAGGCGGGATTGAAGCGGTAGGCGGCTGTCATGATGTGCGCAGCAAAATGTGAAGAAAAAAGGACGAGCGCGGCCAGCGCGGGATGTGCAGGATGCGCGGGAAGCGCGGCGCCGCGTGGTTCTTCAGGAATATGAATAAAGCTTCTACGGTGGCTGCAGCTGCAGCCCAAGGAGAAAAGAGCAGCAAAGAAGAGAAAAGGCCAGCGGGGGCTCCAGGCGGAGCCCCGTCACGTCAGCCGATCACTGCTCGATCATGCGGTTCCAGCGGTTGTTCCATTCGGAACGCTTTTCGTTGACCACATCCCAATCGACGGTATTGAGGTTCTTGGTCAGCACCTCGCTCTTGCCCAGCTTGGCTTGAGCAGCTTCCGACAGCGGCACGTTGCGGTTGACCGGAATGGAATTGGCCAGCGCCATGCTCTTGGCCTGCACGGCCGGGGTCAGCAGGTATTCCAGCAGCTTCTGCGCCAGTTCCGGCTCGCTGTTGCCCTTGATAGGGCAGGCGCCGGTCATCAGCAGCACGCCACCTTCCTTGGGTGTGGCGAATTCGGCGGGGATGCCCTTGTCCTTCAGGTTGGCAATGCCGGTCACGGTCAGCGGGAAGATCGCTGCTTCGTTGGTCTGCACCATCTCGGAAATCTTGGCCGAGCTGGACAGGTATTCGACCACGTTCGGGCCGACCGTGCTGCCCCACTTCTTGAAGCCGGGGTCGACGTTCTTGTCGGTGCCGCCCACCAGACGGTTGAACATCATGAAGCCATACAGACCGAAGGTGCTGGCGGAGATGGACTGGAACACCACCTTCTGCTTGTACTTGGGATCGGCGAAGTCCATCCACGAGGTCGGTGCCGGCCAGCCCTTTTCGGCGAACAGCTTCTTGTTGTAGCCGATGCCCAGCACGCCCATCTCGATGGCCACGGCCTGGTCATTGGCCAGGCGTGCGAAGGGGTAGACATCCTTGAGCACGGCGGCGTCCTTGACCTTTTCGCACAGGCTCATGTTGATGGCACGGTACATGATGCCGTCGTCCAGGAAGGCCACGTGCATCTGCGGCTTGTCGCGCTGTGCCTGCATCTTGGCGATGATGTCCGAGGAAGTGCCGGGCACCACCACCACCTTGACGTTGTTGGCCTTCTCGAAGTCCGGGAAGATCGAGGCGGTGTAGTTCTTTTCCATCGTGCCGCCGTTCATGCCGACGTAAATGGTCTTGCTCTGCGCCTGCGCGCCGGAGGCGGCCATCAGGGTCGCGCCGATTGCACAGGTCACTGCCAGGGTCTTCATCTTCATTACTGCACTCCTTGCCGGTTTGCCGATGTGGGTCCCGCTTGCGCGGGTGTGGGTACGTGGGATGCCGCGCCGGTCCCTTGCCGGGCCGGCGTGGTTGCTGCTGTCGCTGCTGTCGCTATTGCTGCTGTTGACGCTGTTGCTGTTATTGCTGTTATCGCTTCAGGCCCTGCGCGGGCCGCCGTGGAGGGCGGCCGCCGGTGACTCAGTCGATATCGAACTTCACGCCCTGCGCCAGCGGCAGGGTCTTGCTGTAGTTGATGGTATTGGTGGCACGACGCATGTAGTTCTTCCAGGCGTCCGAGCCCGATTCGCGGCCGCCGCCGGTTTCCTTCTCGCCACCGAAGGCGCCACCGATCTCGGCACCGCTGGTGCCGATGTTGACGTTGGCCAGGCCGCAGTCGCTACCGACCGCAGAGACGAACAGCTCGGCCTCGCGCATGTCGTTGGTGAAGATGGCCGAGGACAGGCCCTGCGGCACGGCGTTGTTGAGCGCGATGGCGTCGGCCAGCTCTTCGTACTTGACGATGTAGAGGATGGGCGCGAAGGTCTCGTGATGCATGATGGCGGTCTGGCCGGGCATGGCCACCACGGCCGGACGCACGTACCAGGATTGCTCGCCCATCACCGTCACGCGTTCGCCGCCGGTGACTTCGCCACCCTGGGCGCGCGCCTGCTGCAGCGCAGCCTGCATGGCATCGAAGGCGCCCTTGTCGATCAGCGGGCCGACCAGGGTGTCACCCTGCAGCGGGTCGCCGACCTTGACGCTGGCATAGATGCGCTTGATCTGCGCCACCACCTGGTCATGGATGCTGCTGTGGACAAACAGGCGGCGCAGGCTGGTGCAACGCTGTCCGGCCGTGCCCACGGCGGAGAAAGTGATGGCGCGCAGCGCCAGGTTGAGGTCGGCCGAGGGCGCGACGATCATGGCATTGTTGCCGCCCAGTTCCAGCAGGCTGCGACCCAGGCGCTCGGCCACCACGGTGGCGACCTTGCGGCCCATGCGCACGCTGCCGGTGGCGCTCACCAGCGGCACCAGCGCCGAACGCGACAGGCTCTCGCCCAGGTCGGCGCCGCCGATCAGCAAGGGGCACAGGCCGGCCGGGACCAGGTTGGGGCGCTGCGCCGAAAAGCGCGCGACCGCCTTTTCGAAGATGGCCTGTACCGCCAGCGCGGTGACGGGCGTCTTTTCTGACGGCTTCCACACCACGGCATTGCCGGCGACCAGGGCCAGCGCGGCATTCCAGGCCCACACCGCGACCGGGAAGTTGAAGGCGGTGATCACGCCCACCACCCCCAGCGGATGCCAGGTTTCCATCATGCGGTGACCGGGACGCTCGGAGGCGATGGTCAGGCCATGCAGCTGGCGCGACAGGCCCACGGCGAAGTCGCAGATATCGATCATTTCCTGCACCTCGCCCAGTCCTTCGGAGAGGATCTTGCCCGCCTCCTGGGTCACCAGTGCGCCCAGTTCCTCGCGGTGCTCGCGCAGCACTTCACCCAGTACGCGCACCAGTTCGCCACGCACCGGGGCCGGTACTTCGCGCCAGGCCAGGAAGGCCTTGTGCGCGCCAGCGATGGCGGCCTCGGCGTCGGCTGGCGTCTGCGCCTTGAGTTGCGCGATGACCTCGCCATCACGCGGCGAACGGATCACCAGATCGTTGCCGGCATAGGCCGCGAGGTCAGCACCCAGAGTGGAGAAGATGCGTGGAGAAGACATGGAATTCCCTTGAAAAGTGGAGTGGGATGGGTCTGGAACGGTGGAGTATAAGGACAGCCAGGACAATTCTTAAAACCAAAAAATTTCACGACATCATGAGTTTTTGGAATGCACCGTCGTGGCGCGCGATAATCCGCGAGGATGCGCGAGGATGGTGCGGCGCATCACGGGCATTTACGCCGAGAGCCTTTCTGATAGAGGGATAGCGCCCTGCCGACCAGAACCCGGCCAGCCCTGCCCGGGCGCCCTGCGCAACTTGGGCGCCCTCTCTCCCGGTCCAGGCCTGGCGACCGTCGGCCATGAGTTTTAGTCAGCCTGGAGATCAAATGGCACGCAGCCATGCGCACCGAAGCAATGCAGGGCCGTACCGGCCTCAGGACTCAACCGCCCTGGGCTTCGCCCAGCAGCCATTCGCGGAATTTCAGGATGGCGGCCTTGCCAGCGTTCTTCTCGGGATAGACGAGGTAATAGGATTGCGGACTCTTGACCGCGAAGGGGAAAGGCACATGCAACTGGCCCAGGCTGATCTCGGTCTCGACCATGAACTTGGGCATCAAGGCCACGCCCATGCCGGCGACAGCCGCCTGGATGACCATCGCCAGTTGCTCGAAGCGCGGCCCTGACAAGGCATTGGGGCAGTCCACGCCGACATGGCGGAACCAGTCCTGCCATGCCTGCGGGCGGGTGGTGTGCTGCAGCAGGGTGACGTTGGCCAGGTCTTCGACCGCGTGGATGCGCTCGCTCAAGGCCTTGCTGCACACCGGCACCACCTCTTCGCCCATCAGCCGCACCATCACCGTATCGGGCCAGTCGGGTTCGCCGAAGTGGATGGCGGCGTCCACCTGGCGCGTACTGAAATCGAAGGGCAAGACCTCGGTACTGAGGTTGAGCAGCACATCCGGATGGGCGGCGGAAAACTTGGCCAGGCGCGGGATCAGCCACTTCACGCCGAAGGTCGGCAGGATGGCCAGGTTCAGCACGCTGGCCAGGCTGTTGTAGGTCATCACCTGGAAGGTCGCCATCTCGATCTGCTTGAGGATGGTGGAGACCTGGGCCGCGTAGTCGCGCCCGGCCTCGGTGAGGATGAGTCGGCGATTGATGCGCTCGAAGAGCTTGACGTTGAGGTAGTCCTCCAGGATCGCCACCTGCCGGCTCACCGCCCCCTGCGTCATGTGCAATTCGTTGGCCGCCTTGGTAAACGACATGTGCCGCGCCGAGGTATCAAAGGCGATCAGACATGACGTTGACGGGATGAAACGGCGCATGGGACGGGTTCCGCTGGGTAAATGACCCCGCACTATAGCAAAAGCCGCCCTCTCCCCTCCAGCGTGACCGGCCCCGCTCATGCCGGTGGCAGCAGCGCTGGCTGCAGCGCCGCCGGGCGGGACGGACTCATGCAAAACGCGTATTGCCCAGCAGGCAGTCCGGATCGAACACCGGCTGCACCCGCGCCGCCAGCGCGCGTTGCGCGGGCTGGGTATAGCGCTGGTAGTAGTGCTGGTTGAACGGCCCGATGCCATGCTCCGCACTGAAGCTGCCCTGGTAGCGCTGCACCACCAGGTCATACAGGGCGGTGCGCAGGGCCTCGATGCGTTCAGCCGGGAATTGCGGCTGTGCGGCGGGGGCGATGGCCAGGTTGAAGTGCACGCCACCGTCACCCCAGTGACCGAAGTCATACACGTCGGCACCCGCGAAATCCCGCTCCACCAGCGCCAGCGCCTCGGCACGGAAGGCCGGCAGGCGCGAGCGCGAGACCGAGATATCGAAGGCCACGATCTTGCCCTCCTGCTTGACGCTGTCGCTGATGGCGTGGCGCAGGCGCCAGAGGGTATCGGGCTTGTCGACCACGGCATCGACGATGGCGTCGTCGAAATGGCGCTCCAGCCAGGCCATGAAGAGCTTGTCCAGATCGAAGTGCTCGCCTGCTTCAGCCGATGAACTGACTTCAACCAGCAGAGCATAGCCCGGCAAGGGATCGAAAGGTGCGGCAACCTGCGGCAGATGGCGCAGCACCGAGGCCAGCGCATTGCGGGAAATGCCTTCGAAGGCGGTCAGGAAATCGGCGAACTGCGCCTGGGCATCCTGCAGCAGGCGCAGACCGGCCTCCAGCGACGCAGGCACCACGAGTGCCGTGGCACGCTGGCGCGGCAGCGGATGGGCGCGCAACACCGCCTGGGTGACGATGCCGTAGCTGCCGGCGGTACCGATGAAGAGTTGCTTCCAGTCGGGCCCGGTATTGTTCTTGTGCAGGCGATTGCCCATTTCCAGCAGTTCGCCGGGCGGCTGCATCAGCAGGGCCTGCAGGCCCAGCGTGTTGTGGCGCACATCGCCGTAGCGGATCAGACGCGCGCCACCGGTATTGGCAGCCAGCATGCCGCCCACAGACGGGTCCGCGCCGAGATCGATGGGAAAGCACAGCCCATGCGGCGCCAGCGCCTGGTTCAGATCCGACAGCCGGGTACCGGCCCAGGCCTGGATCACGCCATCGACGGGATCGATATCGATCACGCCGCGGATGCGTTCCATGCTGAGGATCACCTGCAGGCCGGAATCATCCGGGGAGGCCGCGCCGACCAGCCCGGTATTGGCACCCTGCGGCACCAGCCGCACACCCTCGGCGGCACACAGGCGCATCAGCTCGGCGGCCTGGGCCACATCGGCGGGACGCGCCACGCACAGCGCCTGGCCGGCGCCATAGCGCGGGCCATGTTCATAGGGCGTACGTTCGGCGGCGGCAGTGATCAGGCCGCTGCTGCCCAGCAACGACTGCAGCTGCTGCAGCGCCCGTTCAGCAGACACTGCCTGCCTCGTCGCCGGCCGGGACCGCTGCGGTCATCTTGAAGATGCCCTGGGCGTTGCCGCTGTCGAAGCTCAGGTCCAGCTTGCGCTGGCCGGCCTCGTCCAGGTAGTGGTCGCGCGAGATGAATTCGTAGAAGGAACCGGGCACCGTCATGGCAACCGGCTGGCCATCGTCGCCCTGCATCTGGTAATCGACCTTGACGGCCCGGAAGGCGGTCTGGCGCACGCGGCCATTGCGCGAGACCTCGACCTGATCCTTGATCGGCCGTCCCAGCTGGCGCTGGCGCTCGGCCGTGGCGACCACGTCGCCCACGCGGTCGGTGGCGTGGTTGAAGGCATTGCCTTCGGTGGAGATCCAGGCCATCTCGGCGGACTCGGCCTTGAGGGTCTCGTATTGCGCCACGGTGGGCAGGTCATGGTGACGGGCGAAGCAGGCCAGCATCGCCGGCAGCAGGCGCTTGGCCTGGTCCAGGGCCAGCTTGCCCTGCGCTTCCAGCTGCGCCAGCAGCGCCAGCACCTCGTCGGAGAGCGGGCTGCGCGAGCTGGCCAGCACTGCCTCTACGGTCTGCTGGAACTGCGGCGAGAACTGCTCGGGATGCAGTTCGCTGACAAAGAACTGGGCGATGTTCTCGGCGTCATCGACGTGGGTATAGACACGGCCGGTCATCTTGATGCGGGCCAGCGGATAGGTACCGCTCTGCTGGTAACCCAGCGGCAGCAAGACCTTGGTGAACAGGGTTTCGCCATCGGGGAAGCCGCTGTCGCGACCACGCCGTACGGTGCGCACGGCACCGTGGTCGAAACAGATCTTCACACCGTCGCGCTCGGCGTCGTCCACATAGTCGCGGCCGCTGGCGACCTGCTGCAGCAATTGTTCGAAGAGCAGCATGTTCAGTGCCTGCGCCAGCTCCAGGCGCGACACCTCCTGCCCGGCCGGCTTCAGGGTGGACACCGGGACCTCCAGCCGCACGAACTGGCGCTCGACAATGGCTTGGTCGCCGTAATGGGAAAGCAGGAGTTGGTAGAGGTTGCTGTCTTGCGCGGAAGTCGTCATTTGCTTGCCTTTGACCATGGGACAATGAGATAGCCTCATGGTAACGGCAGCGCAGGGAAGGAATAAAACGATAATTTCTGAGGTATGCCCGCTTTTTTCTCATGCAAACGGCGTATTGCAGCCGGGCAGCGATGAAAAAAACATGCCAATGTCGATCACGATGCCGAGCAGATGCCTGACCTGTCCATTGACGACCGTCCCGCAAGTCAAAGTCACGGTGCATCCTGCGATTGTCGGCATCGTTCCTTTCCTTTGACCTGTTCTACGTGCAGCCGGAAAACCCCTCCATGACTGCACGGCGCCGGCGCGGGCTTGCGCCCGCCGTGCCCCCCGACACGGCACCGACGGGAAACGGCAGGCCTAATGTATTACAAGCGAGGCGATTTGATTAGCCGTCGTTTTACGAAGGAACTCATTAACACAGCTTAACAATTGCGGCGCAGTGCGGCTCTGGCAGCGGTCCGCAGGGATTGGGCCAAATCATTGAGCACACTCTTTAGTGATGGACCTCTAATCAATTTTCCCGGGATGTAATACATTGGCGCCTCGCACGGCTCACTTGCCGGCGCGCAAGTAATCGTCCGGTCGCTGCCTGCAGAGGTTCCGGTAGCCCGGCTTATCCGGCTTACCCGGCCTTACGGCCCGTCACCGCCCCACCGCTTTTCATCACCCGCAGCCAATCGATGACCCACCTGAAGAAAATCCATGTCAAGCAACTCAGCCCAGGGATGTATTTCTCAGGTTTTGACGGTGCATGGATCACCTCCCCCTTCTGGCGCGCCAGTTTCCTGATCCGCACTGCTGGCGAAGTGCATCTGGCGCAGCAGACCGGGCAGGAGTATTGCTGGATCGACACCGAGAAAGGCTGCCAACCGCCGCCCGAACCTACCTCACAGGAGCCCTGCGTGCAGACACCCGCCAGCGCAGCCCCGCCCGAGGAAGCCGGTATCGATCCGGACCTGGCCGACGCCTTGCAGCTCTACGAAGAGGCAAGGCAGATCACGCAGGAAGTCTTCAATCAGGCGCGCCTGGGCAAGTCACTGGACGTGCAGAAATGCAAGGAACTGGTGGAACAGATCGCCGTCTCGGTGGCCCACCACGGCGATGCCCTGCTGGGCATCATCCGTCTGAAACGCGCTGACGAGTACACCTACCTGCACTCGATCGCGGTCTGCACCATGATGGTGGCCCTGGCACGCACGCTGGGCCTGGACGACACGGCCTGCCGCCAGGCCGGCCTGGCGGGCTACCTGCACGACATCGGCAAGGCCTTCATTCCGCTCGAACTGCTCAACAAACCCGATCGCCTGAACGATCAGGAATACAAGACCATCCAACGTCACCCGGCGCTGGGCCACGCCTACCTGAGCGGTCTGGTGGGCATACCGGATGACGTGCTCGATGTCTGCCTGCATCACCACGAGAAGATCGATGGCTCCGGCTATCCCGATCGTCGGCAGGGCCCGCAGATCAGCCTGTATGCACGTATGGCCGCGGTCTGCGATGTGTATGATGCGGTCACCTCGCATCGTCCCTACAAGAGCGCCTGGGACCCGGCCGAATCGCTCTCGCGCATGGCCTCGTGGCAGGGACACTTCGACCGCACCATCTTCCTGGCCTTCGTCAAGACGCTGGGTATCTACCCGCTGGGCTCCATCGTCACCCTGCAATCGGGGCGCACGGGACTGGTGATCCGCCAGAATCGCCGAGACCTGACACGCCCGGTGGTCAAGGCCTTCAGCACCACCAGCACGATGGAAGTGCTGGAACACGAGATCATCGATCTGTCTGCCGCTGGCCAGACCGACACCATCATCGAACGCAGCGGCCAGGACTGGCTCAGGAGCCACGGCCTGGCCATCGGTTCACTCCAGGCCATGCTGGCGGTATCGGACGCCGCTGCGTCTACACAGGCGACCAATGACGCGTCAGGTCAGCCCGGGCCGGACTTGCCGGCATCGACCGGATGGCGCCGCCTGAAATAGGCGCGGATCTGCTCGATGCAGGCGAGGATCTTCTGCGGGACAGGCGCCCGGTGCTTGGTGGTGAGGAAGGCACTGTAACTTTCCAGTGACCAATCCGGCAGCAGCACCACCAGCCGCCCGGCATCGAGATCCTCCTGCACCTTGCTGCGCAGCAGGCGCGCCACGCCATGACCTTGCAAGGCCAGACGTCGCAGCGAGCGCGCATGATTGGCCGTAATGTGCGGTGTCAGGCGCATCTGCATGCACTGCCCGCCGCGATCGCGCAGGGCGACTTCCACGCTGGTGCCGTGCGGCGTGAAGAAGAGGAATTGCTGGTGCACCAGATCTTCGGGCTTCCAGATCGGTGCGCGCGCCTGGAGATAGGACGGTGCGGCGCACAGGACCGCCTCCAGCTGCGTGAGGTAGACATCCTCGGCGCCGGGCGCCTTGCCTACGCGCAACGCCAGATCCACGCTCTTGTCCATGAGATCGACGTTATGGTCATTGACGTCGATGTGGATGCGCAGCCGGGGATGCTCGTGGATGAAACTCTCCAGGGCCGGCACCAGGTACTCGGAAGCCATGAAGCTGGAAGCAGCGACACGCAACTCCCCGACCAGTTCATTGTGCAGGCTCTCGGTATTGAGCCTGGCCTCGTCCGCCAGGGCCACGATGCGCGCACAATTGGCGTAGAAGGCTTGCCCCGCCTCGGTCAGGCTGAGCTTGCGAGTGGTCCGATGCAGCAGGGTGGTACCGAGGATGGCCTCCAGCGCACTGATGTGCTGGCTCACCGAAGACGAGGTCAGCCCCAGCTCGCGGGCCGCCTTGGAAAAGGCGCCCAGCTCCACCACCCGGGAAAAGATCACCATGCGCGGCAGGTAGTCCATCGCGTTGTTTTTCATCTTGCGCTGTCGTTGTCGTAAGTCGGTTCCGGGTCCGGGCACTACTGGCCGATGACCTATTGTCGGGACCGACTATAGCCGCTCCCGGAAGTCATACAACTTGGAAGCTGGGCGCAAGAAATGGTTTAATTTCCAGTTTGGCAAGACAGGTATTTTCAGGTAATGGACGCCCGCCTGAAGTGGCAGCGTCAACCTGGGCGCAGCGTCCTACCAGAGCCAGGACGCCAGTTGTACCTCCAGCGAGCGTTTTGACATGGCGCCGCCGAAGGACTTGACCACGTTGCCTTCGACGAACACCTTCAACTCAGGAATCGCCGTGACGCCATAACGTTGTGCGAGAGCAGGGCATTGATCGACGTTGACCTTGTAGACCACCAGTTTTTCCTGATGCTCCCCCGCAATGGCGTCCAGATTCTGCGCAATGCTGCGACATGGCGCACACCACGGCGCCCAGAAGCCGACCAGTACCGGTCTGCCGCTATGCAGTACATCCCGCTCGAAGTGTTCTACCGTCGTATGCCTGGCGCTCATGGAATGACTCCTACGCTGTGATGGCACTAAGGGCCGATACAGATGAAAAAGAGGAAAGTAGATTGCCATGATGGCAATCTACTTTCCTGAAAGGGACTACCCACGTCCCCTGACCTGTCTATCCGATCAATGGCAAACTCCGCAGCTCGGCGTTGGCCTCCAGCACGAAACCCGCCACCGCGCCGGCCAGCTGCTGCGACTGTTGCTTGAGGGAGATGGATGTGGCTGAGGACTCTTCCACCAGGGCCACGTTCTGCTGGGTCGAGTGATCGATCTCCTGGACCGCCTGGCTGATATCGGCAATGGCCATGTCCTGCTCGCGCGAGGAACGCAGGATTTCTTCGGTGATCTCGCTCACGCGCCGTACCTCGGCCACGATCTCGGTCATGGTCGATCCGGCGTTCTGCGCCAGCCGGGCGCCGTTTTCGATCATGTCGACCGAATTGACGATGAGTACCTTGATCTCCTTGGCAGCATCGGCGGAACGACGTGCCAGCGAACGCACTTCGGACGCCACCACTGCAAACCCGCGCCCCTGCTCACCGGCCCGCGCTGCCTCCACTGCGGCGTTGAGTGCGAGGATATTGGTCTGGAAAGCAATACCGTCAATGAGTCCAATGATCTCTGCGATCTGCTTGGAACTCTGATTGATGGCGTCCATGGTATGAACCACTTCCCCCACCACGGTACCGCCTTGCTGCGCCACGCCACTGGCAGCGGACACCAGCGAGTGCGCCCGCGATGCAGCCTGGGTACTTTGACTCACGGCGACGGTCACCTGCTCCATGGCTGCGGCAGTCTGTTGCAGCCGCTCGGCGGTGAGCTCAGTACGACGCGACAGTTCGTCATTGCCATTGGCAATCTCTTGCGAAACATGGTCAATGTCGTTGGCCATGCCACGCAACCGCTGCACGATGGTCGCCAGTTGGCTCCGCATGGCAAACAGCGAGAACAGAACGCTTCCGCTGGTAATCTTCCCGACCTGCCCTGCCTGGCTCAGGTCACCATTGGCGACGGCTTCTGCGATTGCCGCCAAGGCCTCGGGTTCGGCCCCCAGGAAGCGTTGCACCAACCGCCCCATGACGATACGGGTGACGGCAAATGCCAGTACGACGATGACCACGGTGCTGCAGATCAGCCATAGCAGCAACTCGTTCAAGGCCTGCGAAGGAGGCGGATGCGGCAGATCCGACACCAGCCACCATCCCTTGCCGGCGGGTCCTGTGTGATCAAAACGGCTGGCGGCCTGGAAGCGCCCCAGATCGGCACCCACATGCAGATAGGAAGCAGCACCACCGGCAGGATGCTGCACGTTTGCGGTAGTGGCGCCCATGCGCGCCACTGCGGCACCTGCGCCATCATAGAGCGCTGCGCTCACATCCGTGGTGGGGCGCAGGATCACCGACGACTTCATACTCAGCACCAACGTACCCAGATGCTTGCCGTCTCTGATGACCGGTACTGCCGCATCGACCTGTCCGTCTTGTAGTCGACCATAGAAGCGCACGTCATCGGCACTGAGGAACTGTTGTCGTATCGCCGGTGCCGGGGGAGCAGCCACCTTGGTCCCGGCATCACGGGCGGCGGCGAAAAGCACGCGTCCGTCGGAAGCCATGAAGATGGCGCTGTCGTAAGCCGGGCGCACCCGCATCAACCCACGCAGATTGGTCTCACCGCGCGCCGCCCACTGGGCCTGGGTGCTCTGATCGGCGGGATCGATGCCCTCGTTGGCCAATGCCCTGAGTGCGCCCTGGAAAGGCGGGGTCATCACCACAAAGCGGGCATCAGAGGCAATCTGCGCCATCGCGCTGCGCGCCGCTTCCACCAGCATTTCCTGTTGCTGGCCCGCCCCTTGCAATGCCTTGCCACTCTCGGCCGAGTCGACCTGGAAAGCTGCAACCGCTCCGATTACAAGGGTGGAGGCCAGCGCCACCGAAAGCACCACCAGCATCAATTGGGTCTGGAATCTTAATCTCATCTCTACCTTTGCGTGAAAGGGCGGGACCGTCGCATGTGGTCATCGATCGGCCAGCTGCCCGGTCTGTGTGATCGCCCCGGTTACCACTTACTGGATATCGGAAAATGCGCACAGCAGCTTGCGCACCGCCATCAGAGGCGCCAGCAGGGCATCGCTGATTTCGTAGTCGGCTCGCAATGCCTCACTGGGATCGGCATAATCAAGGTAGGTGCGACCATCGGCGGTTTCCCAGATCACCACTTTCAATGGCAATTCCAGTGCAGCACGCGGGTTACTGAGCATGATGGGTGTTCCCAGCGCTGGATTGCCGAACAACAGTACGCGGGTGGGACGCAAGGACAGGCCCTTGTGCGCAGCAGCGGCTTGCTGGTCGATATCAGCAAAGAGCATGAGGCCGCGATCACGCAGCAATGAGATCAGCAGGCCATGGGTTTTCTTGAAATCCAGCCGGCTGCGGATCGACAATACGTTGGCCGGGGCGTAGCACACCCCCTCGAATCGGGCATTCATAAGTAGCAGTTCAGAAAGTGTTAAGCGGAATCTTCAGGTAACGGATGCCGTTGTCGCCTGCAGCCGGTAGCTCGCCGGCATGCATATTGACCTGCAGCGCGGGGATGATCAGTTGCGGGAGGGACAACGTGGCATCGCGCCTGGTTCGCATGCGCACAAAGTCGGCCAGTTCGACACCATCACGCAGGTGGATATTGCGTTCGCGCTGCTCCTGCACGGTGGTATGCCAGACCGGCGCACGTCCATCAGGCGGATAGTCATGGCACATGTAAAGCACAGTCTGCGGTGGCAGTGCCAGCAGCTTGCGCACCGAGCGATACAGTAGCTGCGCGTCTCCTCCAGGGAAATCACAACGCGCCGAACCGATGTCGGGCATGAACAGGGTATCGCCCACGAAAACGGCCTGCTCGCCAATGCGGTAGGCCAGGTCGGCTGGCGTATGACCTGGCACCGATATGACCTCGGCGTTCAGCCGTCCGATCAGAAAACGCTCCCCATCCTCGAAGAGGTGATCGAAGTCCGTCGCCTGCAAGGATGCCGGCGCCAGATCGAAGGCGTGCGAAAACGTCTGCCTGACATCGGCGATGCGAGCACTCATGGCAATCTTCCCGCCCAGGGACTGGCGCAGGTAGGCGGCAGCAGAGAGGTGATCAGCATGCACATGGGTCTCCAGATGCCATTGCACCTGCAAGCCGCCTTGCCTGACGTAGTCAGCGATCTGATCGGCGCCGGCAGCAGAGATGCGGCCGGAGCGTTGATCGTAGCCGAGCACTGAATCGATGATGGCGCATGCTACGCCACCCTCTTCGTGGATGACATAGCTGAAGGTCCCGGTGGTGGCATCGAAGAAAGCTTCTATCTGTGGTGTCATCTCATTGGCCCTGAACGCCAGGTCCTCAAGCAAATACACGCCGCGTCGTCAGCGCGGTCATGTCCTTTACCGGCCCCGGCCCTTCAATTTCAATAGGTCTTGTACGGCAAGTACTTCCCGGAAAGCAGTACATTGACGCGATCGCCATTCGGATCGGCCTGGCGCTGGATATCCATCTTGAAATCGATGGCACTCATGATGCCGTCGCCAAACTCCTCGTGGATCAGCTCCTTGATGGTGGTGCCATAGACATTGACCATCTCGTACCAGCGATAGATGAGCGGATCGGTCGGCACGGCCGTAGGCAGGGAGCCCTTGTACGGAACGATCTGCAACCACGCGACGGCTTCGTCACTCAGGTCGAAGAGCCGGCCGACGGCTTCCGCCTGGCTCTTGTCGAGGGTCATCTGGCCCAGGCAGGCCGCCGTGCTCCATTCCTTGGAAAGGCCGGTAGCCGCGGTGACCTGACTCCACTTGATGCCCTTCATTACCTTGGCAGAAAGGATCATCTTGGTTACTTCTTCACGACTGGAAATCATTTGATAGCTCCGAATTGACGGGTTGAAAAAAAACGGTGCGCGGACTCACGCCGAAGCGCGTATATCCAGCACAGAGGAGATGTCAGGCACGGCGTCGGACTCCAGGCCGGGCCGTACGATGCGCGTGACGGCCAGCTCGGCCACCTCGCCCGACATCTGGAATGTCCTGGATCGGTGCACCAGGAAATCGACGAGGTGGTTGCGTATCCGGTAGAACTGGGGATCACGATGAATGGTGGCCCGGGTGCGCTGCGGCGAGAGTGTGTTGATCACGATCTCGGCGATACGCGCCTTGGGGCCGTTACTCATCAGGAAGATGCGATCGGCCAGCAGGATGGCTTCGTCCACGTCGTGGGTGATCATGAAGACGGTCTGTTGCGTCGCCTCGCAGATGTTGAGCAACTCGTCCTGGATGACGCCGCGCGTGAGGGCGTCAAGCGCGCCGAAGGGCTCATCCATGAGCAGCATCTTGGGCTCGATGGCGAAGGCACGGGCAATGCCGACGCGCTGCTTCATGCCGCCGGAAAGCTCGGCAGGCTTCTTTTTGGCTGCGGCCGACAGGCCGACCATCTCGATGAAACGCGCAGCGTGGGCCGCCACCTTGTCGCGGCTCCAGTCGGCGTAGCGCGAACGCACTGCGAAGGCGATGTTCTCTTCCACGCTCAGCCAGGGCAACAGGGCGTGGCTCTGGAACACGACGCCCCTATCCAGGCCAGGTCCGGCCACCTCGCGGTTGTCCATGATGACGGTGCCGGTGGTGGCCGCCTCCAGCCCGGCCAACACATTCAGGATGGTGCTCTTGCCGCATCCGGAGTGGCCGATGATGCAGATGAACTCGCCACGCTCGATGCCGAACTGTACCTGATTGAATACCGGCGGCAGGTCGTGCCGATACTGCTTGGACAGGCCGTCAACCTGGACGAAGGGTCGGCCGGCGGGGGACCGGGAAGTATCCCGGGTGCGATCATTCAGCATAGGTCACCTTCTTTTGCAGGGCGGCGAAGAGGATGTCGAGCAGCATGCCGACGACGCCAATGACGAGGACGGCAAAGATCACGTTCGACAGCGAGAGGTTGTTCCATTCGTTCCACAGGAAATAGCCGACCCCGTTGCCGCCGATGAGCATCTCGGCGGCAACGATGACCAGCCAGGCGATCCCCATGGAGATGCGCATGCCGGTGATGATGGTGGGAGCGGCAGCCGGCAGGATCACCAAAAAGGCCTTGCGTAGCGGTGAGACTTCCAGGGTACGTGCCACGTTGAGCCAGTCACGGCGTACACCGGCTACGCCGAAGGCGGTATTGATGAGCATCGGCCATACCGAGCAGATGAAGATGACGAAGATGCCCGAGACCGAAGAATCCTTGATGGTGTAGAGCGCAATGGGCATCCAGGCCAGCGGAGAGATGGGCTTTAGCACCTGGATGAAAGGGTCGATGGCTCGATATAGAAGTGGGGACATGCCGATAGCAAAGCCCAGCGGAATGGCGACCAGCATGGCCAGCAGATACCCGAGTGCCACGCGCAGCAGGGAATGCGCCAACTGGATGCCGATGCCCTTGTCGTTGGGGCCATGATCGTAGAAAGGATCGCTCAGGTGCCGTGCCGCGATATGCAGGAACTGGCCGGGCGTAGGAAAGCCGTCGACCTTCGCCGGAGTCTCTCCGGCGGCAGACGGGGCCTGCCCCATGAGGGCTGCGTATTCGGCATCCTTGGCGCTGACCGCGGTGGGGGCCGAGGCACGCGGCATCGTTGCCAGTTGCCAGATACCCAGCAGAAGCAACAGCAGCAACACCGACAACAAGGCCGCACGCAGTTTGAGTTGATGGTTCATGTTCTTTCCTCGCTGCGGTCAGGTTCGCTTGATGGCGAAGCTGTTCAGGTAGCCCTGCGGATTGGTCGGATCAAAGGTCTTGCCCATGATGCTGAACGAACGGTAGCCATTGCTGGCCGCCGCCGGCACCTGCATGCCCAGCGCTGTCATCTGGCGACGCGCGTCAGTGAGCAGGAACACCTTTTCCGCCAGCGCCTGGTAGTTCATATCCCCCTTGATGTAGCCCCATCGTTTCATCTGGGTCAGCATCCAGGTCGCCATCGAGTACCAGGGCATGGCGTCGAAATCCGCGCGATCCGGTTCGTTGCGCACATTACCCAGACCGTCGGCATAACGACCGCTGAGGGCTTGCAGTACCACTGTCTCGGGCTGATTCAGATAGCCCGGGGTGCAAATGGCCCGCGCGATGGCCGCCCGGTTCTCGGCCTTGTGCGCCATGGCGCTGGCGTTGAGAATGGCCCGGTAGAGCGCCGCGAAGGTATTGGGGTTGCGGTCGATGAAGGCGTGCGTGGTGCCAAAGGCACAGCAGGGATGGCCGTTCCAGATATCCTTGGTCAGCAGATGGATGAAACCGATCTGGTCGTATACCGCACGCTGGTTGAAGGGATCGGGACCGAGAAAGCCGTCGATATTGCCGGCGCGCAGGTTGGCGATCATTTCCGCCGGTGGCGTCACCCGCAGTTGCACATCGCGGTCGGGATCGATGCCATGCTCGGCCAGGTAATAGCGCAACAGGAAGTTGTGCATCGAATACTCGAAGGGAATGGCGAACTTGAATCCCTTCCAACGACGCGGATCACGGTTGTCCTTGTGCCGCAGTGCCAGCGTGATGGCCTGACCATTGATGTTCTGGATCATGGCTACCCGCATCGGTTGCGCGGCCGCGCCAAGGCCGGCGGAGATTGCCAGCGGCATGGGCGCCAGGAAATGCGAGGCATCCAGTTCGCCATTGATCATCTGGTCGCGTACCAGCGCCCAGCCTGCGGTCTTGCTGAGGGTCACATCCAGGCCCTGCTCCCGGTACATGCCCATCGGGTCGGCCATGATCAGTGGCGTCGCGCAATTGATGGGAATGAAGCCGATCCTGAGGCTCTTCTTTTCCAGACTGCCCTGTTTTTCCAGCGCTTGCGCCTGCAGGCTACCCAACGGCAGCACTGACGCCACTGCAGCCATCAGTGCTTGGGAACCGATGGCCTTGATCAGGTTGCGGCGCGTGGCATCGTGAGGAAACAGCGCGCGCACGGCGGCCGCTTCGACGAAGTCGCATGACAGCGCCTCGACGTCTCCAGCGCGGGCCAATCGGGTCGCGCTGGCCGCTGCGGCCTGGTTCGCATGCTCCTCCTCGGAGGCATGCTGGCCGCATGAACAGGCCGCCAACGAGGTGTCGAGGGAATACGGACGATAGAGATTTTTATCGGTCATGCAAGGCCCCTGGTTGGGAGTGGATGGGTGAAATATCAACAGAGATGCGGCGATATCAGGCGGCCAGGCGTTGTCGCGGGACACTCATGTCCAGTGCGGCAACGATCTTGTCCTGGTAGAGCTGATGCATTCGGAGGACCTCCGGGCTGTCCTCCAGAACCAGCCATTGGCCATTGGCGCAGGGCTGGCCATGCAGTACCACCGAAAGCGATTTGGTCTTGAGGCGGATGACCGGCGGCCGGTGCTCGTATTGCGGCCCGGCCAGGCCGAGCAACTGGGCGGCGATCACGGCTGCCTGACGCGCCAATGGTTCGATGAAGCGACAGGGTGTGCCGGCGATGCTGATGCAATCGCCCAGCGCATAGATGTGCTCGGCGCTGGTGCGCAAGGTAGCGGCATCGACCGTAATACCTCGCTCGAACGCCAGCCCCGCACCGCGGGCCAGGCGGCTCTCGGTATGCAGGCCGGTGGCGACCACGATCTGGTCGCAACTGAGGCTAAGGCCGTCGGCACCGCGGATTTCCTTGATGCCTTGCGCGCTACCAGCGATGTGGCTGATCCGGGTCTGCCCGTAGAAGGCAATGCCCTGGGACCGGAAACTGGCACGCATGCGCTCAGCGGCTTGCGGCGGCAGCAGTTGCGCCAGTGGCAGCGCTGCTACGTCAAGCAAGCTGACCTGATGCCCTGCGCGCGCAAAATCCTCGGCCAGCTCGCACCCCACCATGCCGGCGCCGATGATGGCCACGCGCCTTGCAGCCCCTGCAAGACCTGCTTGCAGGCCACTCCAACCTGCCAGATCGTTGACGCGCCAGCACAACGCAGGCGGCACCTCGGCCGGCAGGTAGGGCTTGGCTCCCTGGGCCAGCACGAGGTCGGTATAGCGCAGGGTGCCGCGCGTGGTACGCAGTTGTCGCAGGCCAGGAGCAATGCCGATGGCATAGGTCCCGCTGAGCAGACGCACCCGAAGACGTCGGGACGATTCGGCTGCCGATTCGCGTACCAGGGCAGCGGGGTCGAGCTTGCGGCTGAGTGCGATCGACAACTCCGGTTTGTGATAACGGTCCCCGGCGCAGGCAGTCACCAGGGTGATGGGAACATCGGCATCCAGCTTGCGAAGCGCCTCGACCACCGACCAGCCAGCGATGCCGGCACCGACGACGATGACCCCGCGGCGGTGCGTCGAAGCCTGCATCGTTGCGCCCGACGGCGGCGGCGGCGCCTCCGACTGCGGTGCATAGGGCTCGAAGTCCGCCTTGACCACACCGCACAGGGGGCAAACCCAATCGTCGGGTATGTCTTCAAAGCGTGTTCCCGGCGGCAGGCCGCTATCGGGATCGCCTTCCTGTTCGTCGTAGATCAGGCCGCAGGCGCGGCACAGGTATTGGCGCCACTTCACGACAGCGAGGCTCATGCCGGCACCTCTTCGCGGGACAGGCGCGCCATTTCCGAGCGCAGATGCTTGATGGCGGGTGTGACGATGGCTGCGAAATGCGCCTCGCGTACGCGCCGTTGCGGGGCCGAGTTGATCAGGTAGCCGCGCGCGCCCTGATGCAACAATGCCGACTGGGTCGCTCGCAGCGCCAGCTCGGCCCCCTGGGCGCGGGCGTCGAGCACGTCCAGCATATAATCCTTGCTGCCGTCGAAGGGCGAGCCGACAAGCCTGGCGACGCGGCCAGCCAGTTCGAGATATTCGGCTTCCAGTTCATCCGGGCGGTCGTCCAGGAACTGGTTCACATGCCCCAGCAGCGGTTCCACGTCGCGCATGGAATCGAGCGCTCCCTGGATCAGCCCGGTGGCCATTCCTATCTGCAGCAGGACGAAGGCAGCGCGGATCTTTTCAATAAAAGGCCGGGCCGGATCGGCGATCATATTGTCTTCGCCGACGAAGTAATCCTCCAGACGCACACCCCAGGTACTGGTGCCTTCCATCCCGGAAAACTCCGGACATTGACGCAGCACCACCTGTTGGTCACAGCGAACCAGAAAGATGATGTCATGCGAATGCGACTGGTCATCGCGATAGACCGAGGCAATCGCGCCGAAGTACTGACCCGGCCCGATATGGCTGACCCAGGGCAAGGCACCGCTGACCCGGTAACCGCCCGCTACCCGTCGCGCGCGCAGCAACATTCGTTCGATCCCGGCGAAGGCCTTCATGGGATTGGACAGGCCGGTGCCTCCGAAGCTGCGCCCTGCCACATGGTCGTCCAGCAACTGGCCGTCGAGGGCGGGGTTGCCGGATTGTTCAAGATACAGCGCGCAGACGTCATGCGCCCAGGTCAGGAAACCAGTCGAGCCACACTGCCTGCTGATTTCATGCATGGCGCCCAGCGCCAGCCCATAACGCTCGCCGTTGCGCCGCAAATGGCCGGCAAAGGCCCCCGCGCGCGCCAGCGACGCCATGACCTCCAGCGGATAGTGGCCCTCATGGTCGATCCTGGTCGCCAGCGGCGCCAACTGGTCGACCGCAACACCGGCCACGGCGGCCACCACGGCGGCATCGCCAAGGGCCGGATCGAGTTGTGCACTACGGATATCTATGGTGGTCATGACGTTCTCCTCAACAAGCTGATGGCGGGGACTGGCGCGACGAAATCAGTCGGCCAGGCCGATGCTGAAGGGGATGGGGTTACGCATGGTGTTGGCCACTGGCGAGTAGAAGTTGGCCTGTTTGACGATCTCGTCAAGTTCTTCGCGACTGGCATCGCCTTCCACCAGCACCTTGACGCGGATTGCCTGGAAGCCCATCTCGGAAGGCTGCATCTGCGCGCCACCGGCACCCCAGGCAGCGGGGTTGCCGATATCGCCCTCCACGAACAATTCCAGACGCGACAGCTTGACCTGCTTCCAGGTCGCCACGGCGGTGATGCCCACCGCCAGGCAGCCGCCCAGCGCAGACAGCACGATCTCGCCCGGGGCTGGCGCGGTGTCTTCTCCGAACAGATGTAGCGGCTCATCCACCACCACGGCGGCGTGGTCACCGACATAGCTGAGAGTGCGGTACTGACCCTCGACAACGGTATGGACCTTGTTCGTGCCGCGACGCGCGGGGTTGTCACGGCCCTGTTCGGCGAATTTCATCAGTCCGTCGCGATCAATCGGACGCAGATAGGTCTGGACGGTCTGGGGGGTGGCGGTAGTCACGGAACGCTCCTTGGGAAATAACGGCTTTTGGCGCCGTGCCAGCCAGAAGATCTTTCTCCGGCCCTTCCCTAATGGCAAAAGCTGTGCCAAGACGATTTATCACTGTAAGTCATTGATTTAAATCATAAAAACTATTTTCAGTGACAATTTTATCCACCCACCAAATGTCCGACAATGTTTACAATTTGTAGACATTGTTAATCTTCATGGCGATAATTGACCGGTCCATTCTTTTGCTCACCACCACCGGCCTCCATGACCCCTGACCCCGAAATCGACATCGATTCCGATAGCTCGCCGTCGTTTTGGCGCCAACAGGAAATGCTGTTGTTTGAACAGGTAATGTCCCTGGTCGGCAAGAGCCTTTCTCCCGAAGTGGTCCTGCGCGAGATGCTGCATCTGCTCTCCGAACTACTGGGATTGAACCGGGGCCGCGTGGTCCTGCGCGACGAGGGTAGCGAGACGGCGCGCATCCATTACGCATATGGCATGACGCGCCAGGAGATGGCACGCGGGGTGTACCAGCCTGGCGATGGCGTGACCGGGCGCGTGCTGGCGACCGGGCAGTTGACCATCGTCCAGGATATTGACCAGGAACCGCGCTTCCTGCTGCGTACGGTGCGGCGGGAGGACCTTCCCTCCGGCCCGGTTTCCTTCATCGCCATGCCGATCAAGATCGACCGCCAGACCGTGGGCGTGATGGCCTGTCACCGCATCCGCAGCCGGATGCGCACGCTCAGTGACGACCTCACGGTGCTGCGCATCCTCAGTACGCTGGCGGGCCAGTTGCTGCAACTGCAACAGAGTCTTCTGGCCAAGACCAAGGTGCTGGAACAGCGCAATGAAATCCTGACCAAGGCGTTGCAAGCCGAGGCCACCCGCTATGGGATCGTCGGTACCGCCCCTTCGCTACTGAAGGCAATTTCTGAGCTTGAGCGGGTTTCCGACGCTACAGCCAGTGTCCTGCTGATGGGCGAATCCGGGACCGGCAAGGAACTCTTCGCACGCGCACTGCACCTTGCCAGCCCGCGGCGCGACAAGCCCTTCATCAAGATCAATTGCGCTGCCATCCCCGACACGCTGTTCGAATCGGAACTGTTCGGGCATGAGCGCGGCGCCTTTACCGGCGCAGCTACTGCACGTGCTGGATGGTTCGAGCAGGCCAATGCAGGCAGCATCTTTCTCGATGAGATCGGTGAGATGCCGCTGGCAATGCAAACCAAGCTGCTGCGTACCTTGCAGGAAGGCACCATTACGCGCCTGGGGGGCAAAAAGGAAATTGCCATCGATGTGCGGCTGGTCGCCGCCACCAACAGGGACCTGGCGCGTGAGGTCGAGGTCGGCGCATTCCGGCAGGATCTGTACTATCGGCTCAATGTGATCCCCATCCATCTTCCCTCGCTGGCCGAACGGCGTGAGGACATTCCAGCGCTGGTCCTGCATTTCCTCAATCACATCAACCAGGCGCACCAGCGCAATGTCAATCTCTCCCAGGATGCGCTGGACCTGCTCCAGCAGCAGGAGTGGCCTGGCAATATCCGCGAGCTCTCCAATCTCATCGAGCGCGCGATCCTGCTGGCTGAGCGCCCTATCCTCGATGCCCGCGATATAGCGCGTTTCCTGCCGGACAAGCGAAAAAGCTCTGGCATGGCGCAGCCATTGCCACCACAGCATCAGGAGGCGGCGATGCGGCCGATGGACAGTGCCTCCTGGGGCCAGGACGTGGCATCGACTGCTGTTGCGGTCAGGCCGTATGCCCCAGTGGCCTCGCACTCCGCAGCGCAACTGACGGCGGCGCTGACGCAAAGCGCCGGCAACAAGTCGCGCGCCGCGCAACTACTGGGCCTCACGCCAAGACAGTTTTCCTACCGCTGGGAGAAGCTGGGGCTGGAATAAGCTGCGCGACCGAGCGCATCGCGGTCCGGGCATGCAAGGCCGCCGCACCGGACCACCTCCCCATCCCGGATTTGACAGCAAGGCATCGGCCCGGTATTCTCTCCAAAAGGTCATAAGTATGACCTAATGATTTTAATGATCCGCCCCCCCCCTTCCCTTGCATGAGACACGAGGCAGGAGGCCGGCGCATCCAACAGCATCGATAAAGAACAATGAACGAGGAGACCCGATGAGCAACGCTGATTCCCCATCCCTGGGGCAGGCCGGCAAGCAGTCCATGGCACCGGACCGCACCACGCTGGCTGATGCCACCTACCGCAAGATCCTGTGGCGCATCATGCCCTTCCTGATGCTGGTGTACGTGGTCTCCTTCATCGACCGCTCCAACGTCGGCTTTGCCAAGCTGCACTTCCTGGCCGATCTCAATTTCACCGATGCCATCTATGGCATCGGCGCCGGCATCTTCTATGTGGGCTACATCCTCTTCGAAGTCCCCAGCAACCTGTGGCTGCAAAAGATCGGTGCGCGCAAGACCCTGCTGCGCATCATGGTGCTGTGGGGCCTGTTCTGTGCCGCCCTGGCGTTCATGCAGACCGCCACGCATTTCTACCTCATGCGCCTGCTGCTGGGCGCGGCCGAGGCAGGGCTGTTTCCGGGCATGCTGCTCTATCTCACCTATTGGGTTCCGCTGTCTCGCCGTGCACGCTTCACGGCCCTGTTCACCGCCTCCATCCCGCTGGCCGGACTGATCGGCGGCCCGCTCTCGGGCTGGCTGATGCACGCCTTCGAGGGCGTGGCGGGCATGCGCGGCTGGCAATGGCTGTTCATCATCGAAGGCCTGCCAGCCTGCGTGCTGGGCGTGGTGGCCTATTTCTACCTGAATGACAAGCCGGATCATTGCCGTTGGCTCACTCCCGAAGAACGCGCCCTGGTGACGGCCGACATGCAGGCCGACCAGGCCGCCAAACCCAAGGGCGGCGGGCATTCCTTCGGCGACGCGCTGCGTAATCCTCAGCTGTACTGGCTGGCCGGCATGGGCGTGGCCGTGCTGGTCGGCACCGGTGGGGTGTTCTTCTGGCTGCCCACCATCATCCGCAAGGCGGGCGTGCATGACATCGCCACGGTGGGCCTGCTCTCGGCCATTCCCTTTGCTGCAGCCATCGTCATCCAGTATCTCAATGCCCGTCACTCCGACCGCACCGGCGAGCGCCGCTGGCACGTGGCCATCCCGGCCATCATCGCCGGCATCGGCTGGATCGCTCTGCCTTCGGTGCAGAACAGCATTCCCCTGTCGCTGGCGATGCTGACCCTGGTGACCGCGGGCACCTTCAGCCTGACCGGACCGTTCTGGATCCTGCCGGCGCAATTCCTTTCCGGCACCGCACTGGCGGCCGGCATCGCCCTGCTCAGCACCCTGGCTGGTATCGGCAGCGTGTTCAGCCCGATGCTGGTGGGCTGGCTCTCCAGCACCACCGGCAGCCTCGCCACCGGCCAGTATTACTTCGGCGCATGGATGCTGGTGGGTGCGTTCACCCTTCTGCTGGGCGTCAAGCCCAAGCCCCGCACCGCCGCAGCCTGACCACGCCATGAGCTCTTTGCATACCCACATGAACGCCTTGAAACCAGACACCCTCATCGGCATCATCGGCGCCGGCGCCATGGGCAGCGGCATCGCCCAGGTGGCTCTCGACGCCGGTCACCCGGTGGTCTTGCACGATGCCGCAGCGGGCGCACTGGAACGTGGCCTCGATGGCATCCGCACCCGCTATGCCCGGCTACTGGCCAAGGGCAAGATAGACCAGGCCCATCACGACGCCTGCCTGGCCCGCCTGCGCGGCGGCAGCCTGCAGGAACTGGCCGGCGCCGCACTGGTGATCGAGGCCATCGTCGAACGACTGGACGTGAAGATCGCCGTGCTGTCGCAACTGGAGCAACTGCTGCGCCCGGACGCCATCATCGCCAGCAATACGTCCTCCCTGTCGATCACCGCCATCGCCGCCGGACTGGCACGGCCACAGCAGGTAGTGGGCATGCACTTCTTCAACCCGGCACCGCTGCTGCCGCTGGTCGAGGTGGTCAGCGGCAAGGCCAGTGCCGAGGCAGTGGTGCAGACCATCTTCGAGACCGCCCTGGCCTGGAAAAAAGTCCCGGTGCATTGCCGCTCCACGCCGGGCTTCATCGTCAATCGCATCGCCCGCCCCTACTATGGCGAGGCGCTGCGCCTGCTGGCCGAGGGCGCTGCCGATGCCGCCACCCTGGATCGGGTGCTGCGCGAGACGGGCGGCTTCCGCATGGGCGCCTTCGAGCTGATGGACATGATTGGCCACGACGTCAATTACGCCGTCACCCAATCGGTCTACGACGCGCTCTACCAGGATCCGCGCTACAAACCGTCATTGCTGCAGAAGGAGCTGGTCGACGCCGGCTGGCTGGGGCGCAAGAGCGGGCGCGGCTTCTACCGTTATGACGCGCAGGCGCAGACAGGCGACGCGGTCAGGCCCGGCGCCGACACCCCTGCCGGCTACACCATAGGCAGTGTCATCGCCGAAGGCGAACTGGGCCCCGCCGCCGCGCTCATCGACCTGGCGCACGAACATGGCCTGCCAGTACGTGTGACCGACGGCGCGGGCGTGCTGCACATCGATGGCGTGACCCTGGCCCTGAGCGACGGCCGCAGTGCCAGCGAGCGCTTTGCCCGGGATGGCGTGCAGGTGGTCTTCGACCTGGCCCTGGACTACCGTCAGGCGCGCAGCATTGCGCTGGCGCCGGCCGACCAGACGGATCGCCATGCACTCACGGTCGCCCAGGCCTTCTTCGCCGGTATCGGCAAGTCGGTCGTCGTGCTGGATGACTGCCCGGGGCTGGTGGTCATGCGCACCGTGGCGATGCTGGCCAACGAAGGAGCGGACGCCGTGCAGCAGGCGATTGCCACGGCCGCCGATGTGGATCTGGCGATGCTTAATGGCGTGAACTATCCGCGTGGGCCGCTGGCCTGGGCCGACCGCATCGGCATTGCCCATGTGGCGCGCGTGATCCGCCATCTGTCACTGAGCTATGGCGAGGACCGCTACCGTCTCTCGCCGCTGCTGGCGCGCATGGCATTGACGAATCGCGCCTTCTTTTCCGAGAGGGCCAGCGCATGAGCCAGGCTGCCGACAGGACGGCGCCCGTCCGCTGCGAAATCTCCGACGCGGTGGCCGTCATCACCATCGACCGGCCGGAACGCCGCAATGCCCTCAATCTGGAGGTCAAGCAGGCCCTGGCCGAGCTGATCGACGTGGCGGCGGCGGACCCGGCGGTACGCGTGATCATCCTCACCGGCTCGGACCGCTATTTCGTCGCCGGGACCGATATAGGCGAAATGGCGACGATGACGCCGACCTCGCATACCCTGCAAGCCACCGACCGCGTCTTCAATGTGCTGCGCCGTGTGGACAAGGTGCTGATCGCGGCAGTGGAAGGTTATGCCCTGGGCGGCGGCTGCGAGCTGGCGCTGTGCTGCGACCTCATCGTCGCCGGTGAGACTGCCAGGCTGGGCCAGCCGGAAATCCGCGCGGGCATCATGCCGGGTGCCGGCGGCACGCAACGGCTGGTGCGCACCATCGGCAAGTACCAGGCCATGAAGCTGGTATTGACCGGCGAAGCGGTCAGCGCACGCGACGCCTTGGCCATGGGCATGGTCTCGGAAGTCTGCGAAGACGGCCAGGCGCTGGCGCGCTCGCGTGAACTGGCAAGCACCATTGCGGCCATGCCGCCGCTGGCGGTGCGGGCGATCCGGGAGGTCATGCAACAGGGTCAGGATATGGCGCTGGACAGTGCGCTGGCGCTGGAACGGCGCGCCTTCCAGATGTTATTCGACACGCAGGACCAGAAGGAGGGCATGCAGGCGTTCCTGGAAAAGAGAGCAGCGCGCTATCAGGGGCGCTGAGCC
>NZ_AEEC02000038.1 GCF_000300975.2 Herbaspirillum frisingense GSF30
CGGTGTCTCCTTGTGGAGGATGATTTATATGAAAAACTGCAAAAGGGGAATGCGAAAAAAACGCGGAAAAAAATGAATGAAAGACGAAAAAAAGAGGAACAACAGCCGCAAGGAAAACCGCAATCGCAGAAAACCGTAAATTATTTATCAAATTTCCTGCGATTGCACGTTCAATTTCAGAGCCCCAAGGTTTGACGCATTACGCGCGCAGCAGCCAGGTCCCAGGACGCCTGGCCCACGGTCTTGAACACCGGCAGTGCCCCGTCCTTGTGCAGCGTGGCGGCCGGCGCCTTGCCGGCCAGCACGTCGGCGATACCCACCACCTGCGCCCAATCGACCTTGGCCTGGATCAGATCACCCGCCTCGTGGTGCGATCCGGGCAGGTCATCGACGACGATGCGACGGGCATGCAACAGCGTGGCCGGGAACTCCACCATGTCAGGCTTGAAGGCCCCCACGCCAATGGCCAGGGTATCCGGTGCGATCCCTTCGGGGATCACCGCCACACGCGAGGTGGTCATGGCGATCACCACGTCGGTGCGTGGCAATTCCTCTTGCAACATCCGTGCCGGGAGTGGACTGGCCACGGCCTGCGGATGACGTTCGCTGATAGCGCGGCAGAAAGCCTGGGTGCGGTCGAGGTCGCGTGCGGCGACCCAGAATTGCGATACGCCGAAATACTCGACCAGGGCATCGGCGTGGGCGGCGGCCTGGGCACCGGTGCCGATCAGCAGTGCCGATTGCGGCCTGCGCGGCAACAGGGTGCGTATGCCCAGCATGCTCATGGCGGCGGTGCGACGGCCGGTGACGGTGGGACCATCCATGAGCGCCAGGCGGCGGCCGGTGTGGGTGTCGAAGGCGATGACCTCGCCCTGGATCGCGGGCAGGTGATGGCGCGCATTGTCGGCGTGGACGGTGATCAGCTTGGTCACCGAGAGGTCCTCGGCAATGGCCGGCATGCCCAGCAGGACGCTGGCGGCATCGATGGGAACGACCTGGCGTTCGGGCGCGCGGATGGCGCCGCTGGCCAGTTCCTGCGCGGCGCGTGCCAGGGCATCGACCAGGGCCGCATAGGGCAGCGCCTGGGCGCTCTGGTGGGGATCGAGGATGTGCATGGAAGTCCTGTCTCGAAGGGGGCGCTCAGCGCAGGAAGAAGCCGGTCGGGAAGGGATCGGACTCTTCCAGCACCCATTGGTTGGTGCTCATGATGTGGGCATGGCCGCTGACTTCGGTGAGCGCGCCATCGAACTCGCCGACCTGGGTGGCGGCAGTCACGCGCACGCCGAAATTGCTGCCGACGATGCTGCCGTTGACGTAGCCCTGGTTCAGCGCCAGCTGTCCGCGCAGGAACAGTTGGGCGGCGCGGCCGGAGGTACCGGTGCCGGTGGGCGAGCGGTCCACCTCGCGGTCGGCGAAGATGCAGACATTGGATTGATCGGCACCGGGGAAATTGGGTTCGCTGTCGATGATGGTGCCATACAGTGTATTGAGGCCGGGCTCCAGCGGATGCTGGATGGCGACCTTGGCGATGACCGCGGCCTTGGTCTCGGCGCCCAGCTGGATCAGCTGGCGCACCAGTTCGGGCTTGACGGTCAGGCCGGCCTGGGCGGCGTTGATGTAGTAGTAGAAGGCGCCGCCGAAGACGATGTCACCGGTGATCTTGCCAAAGCTGGGGGTCTGTACCTCGACATCGCGACGATAGATGAAGGCCGGCACGTTGTTGAAGCTGACCTTGCCGGCACGCACACCGTCCCACTCGACGAAGGCTTCGATGAAGCCGGCCGGGGCATCGAAGCAGATGCGGGTCTGCGGCTGCGTGCGCTCGACGTAACCCATTTCGACCAGCACCTTGCCCAGGGCGATGATGCCGTGACCGCACATGTCGCTATAGCCTTCGTTGTGGATGAAGATGACGCCGAAGTCGGCACCGGCGGTGACCGGCGGCAGCAGGTAGGCGCCATACATGTCGGCGTGGCCGCGCGGCTCGTTCATGAGGAAACAGCGCAGGTCGTCGCGGTGTTCGCGCAGCCAGGCGCGCTGCTGCAGGATGGTGCCGGCGGGGATCTTGGGCAGCCCGGAGACGACGATGCGCAACGGTTCGCCGCCGGTGTGGGCATCGATGGTCTGGACGGTACGGGTGTAGCTGAGCATGTGACTTCCTTCCGGGTATGCTGCGCGCCGCCAAAGGCACAGCCTAACACTGTGCCGCGCCGGCCGGCGAAATGGCCCGCCTTGCAGCCTCAAGCTGGGCACAGGCGGGGTATAAGCGGGTACAAGCGGGGCCAAGCGGGTGCGACAAACCGCTCCCGAGCCGGCCTGGGCCGGCGGGAAGCGGGGATGTAGATCTCTGGAGCGGGGTACGGGAGGCCTGGCGCGCCGCCCGCAAAAGCGGGCGGCTGGATCAGGCCGTCTGGCGGACCGATCAGTAGCTGGTCAGGGGGACCGGCAGGCCGTCCTTGAAGCGATAGACAGTCACGGGCGATTGCTTCAGGTCGTGGTTGGCGTCGAAGTCGTACTGACCGGCCACGCCCTTGTAGCTGATCTTGGCCAGGGCCGGGCCGAAGGCCTTGGGCTCGATGGAGTTGGCCTGCTTCATGGCCTGGGCGATCAGCATCATGCCGTCATAGAACGAGACTGCATAGGTTTCGGCAGGACGGCTGTACTTCTTCTGGTAGTCGTCGGAGAAGATCTTGCCGTCCTTGGCCTTGTCCAGCATGGTGCCGCCCTGGGTGCAGTAGACGGTCTCGCCGATGGCGTCGCCACCCAGACGACCCATTTCCGGCGAGCAGATGCCGTCGCCGCCCATCAGGGGGACGTCGATGCCCAGTTGCTTCATCTGGCGCTTGATCGGGCCGCCTTGCGGAGCATAACCACCGAGGAACACGGCGTCGGGCTTCTTGCCCTTGATCGAGGTCAGGATGGCGGTGAAGTCGGTGGCCTTGTCGTTGGTGAAGTCCTTGCTGACCACTTCGATGCCGTTGGCCTTGGCGACCTTGGCGAATTCCTCGGCCAGGCCCTGGCCGTAGGCGGTGCGGTCATCGATCACGGCCACGCGCTTGAGCTTGAGCTCCTTGGCTGCGTACAGGGCCATCTTGCCGCCCAGTTGGCTGTCGCTGGCGGCCACGCGGAACAGGGTGGCGAAACCTTGCTGGGTGATCTTGGGGTTGGAGGCGACGGTGGCCACCACGATGCCGGCATCGTTGTAGACGCGCGAGGCGGGGATGGTCACGCCCGAGTTGTAGGGACCGACGATGGCCTTGACACCCTGGTCAGCCAGCTTCTGTGCCACGGCCACGCCCTGCTTGGGATCGGCCTGGTCGTCTTCGGCGATGACTTCGAACTTGATCTTCTTGCCGCCCACGGTGATGGGTTGCGCATTCAGACGCTCGACTGCCATCATCAGACCGCCCTGGTTGTCCTTGCCGGCTGATGCCTGGGGACCGGTCAGGGGGCTGGAGAAACCGATCTTCACGACCTGCGCTTCTTGCGCCATGGCGAAGGCGGGGATCAGCGCCAGCGAGGCTGCGATGATGTTGAGTCCGGAGACGCGCTTGAACATGGGGTGTTTCCTCTCTTCTAGAAAGTCAGACTGCGGTTGGTGATTGCATTGAAAACGCTGGAAAAGCAGGATTTGCGCCACCCCGCGCCTTGTGGGCGCGGGCGATGCAATTCCGTTGATGCTGTACTTTCTGCGAATACAGGGGTAAGCGCAGGCAAGCCCTGGCAAAACAAAACTCGTCAACACTCTGGCCGAGATACTGCTGTCATCCGCGCAGAAGGCCGTTTCCGGCGCTTCATGCCCGCATTACGTTGTGTTTTTTATGAGGGAGGATTCTATTGACTCTTCCTTGATATTAGGCGCGTTTATTCCCTTTATAATCAGTATAAAATTCACTCTAAATTTTTTTAACTGAATAAAGTTCAGAAACCATGGCCGGACTCGACAAGATCAGCAAGAAAATTCTGGCGGAGCTGCAAAACGACGGTCGCATCAGCAACGTCGATCTCGCCGCCCGTGTGAACCTGTCGCCGGCAGCCTGCCTGGAACGGGTGCGCAAGCTGCAGGAGGCAGGCTATATCCTGGGTTTTGCGGCGCAGTTGAATCCGGAATTGCTCGATGTGTCGCTGCTGGTGTTCATCGAGGTGGTGCTGGACCGCACCACGCCGGATGTCTTCGCCGAGTTCAAGAAGAGCGTGCAGAGCATTCCCGAGATCATGGAATGCCACATGGTGGCGGGCGGCTTCGACTATCTGGTCAAGTCGCGGGTCAAGGACATGAATGCCTATCGAGAATTCCTGGGCAAGTCGCTGCTGCAGCTCAAAGGCGTGCGCGAGACACATACCTATGCGGTGATGGAAGAGGTGAAGAACACCATCCGCCTGCCGATCCGCTGAATCCCGCCGCCCCTCCTCCCCTCCGCCTCCCCCCTCCTCCCCTGCGCTAGCCCCCGCCCTCTTCTCCCACCGCCTCTGCGGCCCTGCTCCTGCGCCGGTAGGCACCCGGCCCGAGTCCGCTGTATTTCTTGAAGACGCGGTTGAAGGCAGCTTCCGACTGATAACCCACTGCTTCGCCGATCTGTGCCGTGCCCAATTTGCTGTAGCTCAAGAGGCGGGCGGCGCGCGCCATGCGCAACTGCTGCAGAACCTCACCGGGTGTGGTACCGCCCACTTCCTGGAAGCGTCGCACGAAGGTGGCACGCGACATGTGGCACAGGCCGGCCAGGCGCGGCAGCGGCCAGTCCTCCTGGGGTGATTCCAGCATGGCCTGCATCGCGCTCTGCAAGACCGGATGCGCCAGCAGCGCCAGCAAACCCGGTTGTGGACCGCCCCGTGCCAGCCAGGCGCGCAGGGCCAGGCCGAACAGGGCCGCTGCCAGCCCGGCCACCACGGCCTGGGCGCCGGAGCGCAGTTCGCCCTGTCCATCGGCGCCGCCGCATTCGTTGCGCAACAGCGTGGCCAGCGTGCGCAGGCCATCGCCTTCGGGCAGTTCGGCGCTGCGCACCAGCAGCAGCTCGGGCAGGGCCTGCATCAGAGCGTTGGAATGCGGGGCCTCGAAATGAAATTGTCCACAGAGGAAATCGGAGAGAGGCTGGCTGCCTCCGCCCTGGTCATCGTTGACATGCAGCATGACCGGCGCCGCCGTGCTGCCCAGGCGCACAGGACTGGCCTGGGTGGCAGGGGTGGCGGGAGCGATGGAGAGATGGTGGGCGGCGCCACGGGTGAGGATCACCAGGTCGCCGGCCTGCAGGGTCAGGGCTTCGCTATCGGGCAGCTGCAGTTGGGCCTGCCCTTCCAGGATGAAGTGATACGGGGCCACCCCGGTGGGCAAGGCCGGATTGGGCAGGTTCCAGGGCTGGCCGAAGCGGCAGCGGATATCCAGCCCGGCTCGCACGGGGTGGAGAGAGAGGAGACGACTGAGCGCGTCCATCGGCGGATTCCTTCAACTAATTCAGGGTGGTTGAGTTTTTTGAGCAATTTTAAGTCATTTTCAAGCATTCATAATTTCAAGCTACAGGCCTACAGTACATCCATGCGCAACACGGCACTCACGGCAATCCCGCCAACGCCGGCGCTAACCTCTCACAGGAGAACTGTCATGCCCCGTCTTACCACTACCCCCGTTACCGAAGCCACCGGCCAGGCCGCCCAACTGTTTGCCGCCATCAAGTCGGCTGTCGGCATGGTGCCCAATGCCTACGCCGGCATCGGCTCGCTCAGCCCGGTCGCCCTGGAATCGGCCCTGCATCTGGATGGCGCTCTGCGCAAGAGCAGCCTGTCGGCCCAGGAAATCGAAGCCATCAAGCTGGCCGTGAGCGAAAAGGCCGGTTGCGACTACTGCCTGGCGGCGCACTCGCTGATGGGCAAGAAGGTCGGTCTGTCGGCCCAGGCCATCCAGGGCGTGCGCCACGGCCAGGCCTCCGGCGACGACAAGCTGGACGTGCTGGCCGATTTCGCCCGCCTGCTGGTGGGCAGCAGCGGCACCGTCGAGGCCGACGTGGTGGCGCGCGTGCGGGCTGTCTATAGCGATGCGCAGATCGTCGATACCTTGCTGGCCGTGACTGCGATCACCTTCACCAACCTGTTCAACCGTGTGAACGACACCGTTCTGGACTTCCCGCCGGCACCGTGATGCGGCCATGCAGTTGATCCAGCGCGCCCCGACCCGGGGCGCAAAAAAAGCCCGGCGCCTCCTTGCGGAGACGGCCGGGCAAGCCGCGCTGGCGGGAGGCGCAGTCTCCCGCTCGCACTGGAGGGGCCAGCGGATCCGGTCCGCTGACCTGTCGGTCGTGGATCAGCGATCAGAAGGCGCTGCGCACCCCCACGATGAAGTTGCGGCCACCCAGTGGCACCGATTCACGCAGCACCGAGGTGGACAGGCGGATGTCCTGGTTCAGGAGATTGCGCGCCAGGGCGAACCAGGTCAGCTTCACGCCATTGAGGCGCTGGGTGTAGGACAGGTTGGCGTCCAGCTGGGTATAGGACGGGGTCTCGTAGTTTTCGAAGGAGGCCAGGCGATCCTGCTTCTGGGCGCGCAACACCTTCACGCCGCTGGCCCAGGGGCCGGTCTTGTAGGCCATCTCGACGCCATAGCGGGTGGCCGGCTGCAGGGGCAGGTTGCCGAGGCTATCGAGGGTGCCACGCGAGGTGTCGGCAAAGACCCGGCTGGAGAGGCCTTCGCCGTTCCAGTTGTAGCTGACCTCGGCTTCCACGCCACGGATGGTGGCGTCGGCCTGCGACCAGAAGCGCTGGGTGAATTCGCCGGTGGGATCTGCAGCACCGCTGTCATCGACCTGGCCGTTGGTACGGCCGTAGATGTAGTTGTTGACCTTGTTGCGGAAGACATTGCCCTTCCAGCGCACCAGGCCTTCGGTCTTCTGCAGGCTCAGTTCGATGTTGTGTGAAGTTTCCTTCTTCAGCTGGTTATCGCCGATGTCGAAGGTGGCGGTCGATTCGTGCGGGCCGTTGGAGTACAGCTCTTCCACCGTCGGTGCGCGTTGGGCGAACGAATAGGTCAGGCCCAGGCCATAGCCCGGCTGGAAGCTCCACAGGGCACCGGTGGACCAGGACAGCAGGCTGAAGTCCCGTCCTGGCAGGCCGCTGCCGCTGTCGGGACTGCGCTTGACACTCTCGCCGCGCAGGCCGGCGCTGACCAGCACCTGGCCGAACTGGCGTTCTTCGACCAGGAAGCCGGCAAACGAGGTGGAACGGGTCGGCGGAGTCAGTTCGGCCGCGCCGGTGTCGGCCGACAGGGCCGAGTAATTGCTCTGCTCGGTCTGTATGCCGAAGCTACCGTGCCAACCGGCCAGCGGTGCGTGGGTCAACTCCCAGCGGGTCTGCAGGGCGCGGTTGGCAAACACCGTGGCGGGGGTGCCATCCTGCTCCTTTTCGATATGGGTGTAATCGGTATAACCCATGCGGAAGCGGAATTTCTCGATGCCGGCAAACGGGTTGTTGACGACGGTGTCGAGGTCGTAGCGGTTCTGGTGTAGGTCGATGAAGGACATTTCATCGGTGGGGATGCCGTAGTGATCATCCAGGGTTGCCGCCGACAGGCCGATATAGCCCCAGTTGGCGACGTAGGAAATGCCGGCCCCCAGGCTGGTCTCGTGGGTGAAGGAATTGGGCAGGCGACCGGAGGCGCTGGCGGTATCGCCCTGGCGCGCATTACCGGGGATCTTGTAGTTGTCGGTGTCGCGATAGTTGCCGTCCAGGTGCAGGCCGATCTGGCCGGCCGAGGTGTCCAGCGAGAAGGAGCTGTTCTTTTCGCCGTCCACGGTGCCGTAGCGGGCTTCGACGGTGCCGGTGGGCTTGCCCACCAGTTCGGTCGGGATGCGGTCATTGACCACGTTGACCAGGCCGCCGATGGCGCCCGAACCGTACAGCAGCGCGGCCGGGCCACGCAGGATTTCGATCTGGCGCGCAGTGGCGGCTTCGGTGGCGACGGCGTGGTCGTTGGAGACGGTGGAAACATCGGAGACGCCCATGCCGTTCTGCAGGATCATCACGCGCGGGCCTTCCATGCCGCGGATGATGGGACGCGATGCACCGGCGCCGAAGGCCGAGGCCGACACGCCCAGTTCGCCGGAGAGGGTGTCGCCCAGGGAGTTGCCGAGCTTGTTGCGCAGTTCGTCGCCGGTGATCACCTTGGCGGGCGCGAGCACCTGCACGTCTTCCTGTGATGCGAAGGGGGTGGCGGTGACGACGATGGGTTGCAGGGGCGCTGGTGCGGGCGCAGCCGGCGGGGTGGAGGCCAGCGCGGCGGAGTCAGTGGTGGTCGCAGAGGTGGTCTGGGCCGTAGCGGACATGGACCAGGCAGCCAGGGCGGTGAGGACGGCCGAAGCAATGAGTTGGCGTTGGAAAGCCATTGTGAATTCCTTGTTTTGCGCGAGGCGCTGCCTGTCCTGTTCTGGTGGAGACAGGCGGCGCGGATACACCGGCCGTCAGCACGCGCCCGTACGCAGGCGCCTCGTCAGGGACGAGGGCGCGCGGCATACGGAGGCGCGAGGGACAACCGGCAACCAGTCAGATGGGTCTTGCGAGGGGAAGGAATTCAGCGCGGCGGGGCGCGGGAGGAGAAATGGCAGTTGAGCGGGGCGTCCCACGAGGAGAACGCCAGCCACAGGGCCAGCACGCGTAGCGGCGGCAACAGCGGCAAGGGAGGGAAACTGAAATGGACACCGGCCGACAGGGCTGCGGCATCGTAGGCGACGCAGGAGTGATGCAGGTCGTGGGCATGGGGACCGTGCACATGCGCATCCTGACCGGTACTGACCGAGGCCGGCTCGGCTTCGTCGAAGAGGGCGTCGCTGATCAGCGAGTGCACCGTGCCCGGTGCCCAGCCCGCGTGCGCGATGCCGTGGACAAACCCCAGCATCTGCGCGAACAGCAACGACATCGCCAGCATGGCAATGACGGTGAAGCTACGCAGGGAACGCAGTCGGTTCATGGAACGGATCGGCAAGTGGACGACAGGGCTGCAAACACACGCAACACAAAACAGGGCAGAGGCGGGCAGACCAGTGCAATACGGATGACGCAACAGCTTCGACCGCGTTTGCAGCTTTTTCAGGGGCTACTGACGATGAACTGAAGGTACTGACATCGAACACCCTGCAATGCCGCTCAACATGCAGTACTACCGGTGGTCTTTAAATTCGGATATGAAGGATTCTACCCCGTGGCTCATAGCTGGCCAGTCCGAAAAACCGGGGTCAATGATCCTGCACCGGCAACACGGGCTGCCGGCGCCATGCCTGGCCGCGTCGCGGCACAGGCTTCATCCTGCGGGGCGGGGATCAGTCGCCGTAGAGCTTCTGCTTCAACTCGCGGCGTTGCTGCGCTTCCAGCGACAGGGTCGCGGTCGGGCGCGCCAGCAGACGCGGGATGCCGATCGGTTCGCCGGTCTCTTCGCACCATCCGTACTCGCCGTTGTCGATGGACACGATGGACTGCTGCACCTTCTTGAGCAGCTTGCGTTCACGGTCACGGGTACGCAGTTCGAGGGCGTGTTCTTCCTCGATGGTGGCGCGGTCGGCCGGATCCGGCACCAGCACGGTTTCGCGCAGGTGTTCGGTGGTTTCATCCGCGTTCTTGAGCAGATCCTTTTCCAGCTGCTGGAGACGGGCCTTGAAGAAAGCAAGCTGCGCTTCGTTCATGTAGTCCTTCTCGTCCATCTTGAGGATTTGTTCCTCGGTCAGCAACTGCGCTGCAGGGGTAGTTTTGGGAGTCTTGGTTGCCACTTCGCTTACTTTCAATACTACGGGTTTTTCAACTATATCCATTATCCCGGCTGATACTTGGCTGCCGGAACAGGTCGCTTTTGAATCCACTTCCCTAGCCGCGTGGGCACCTCTTCGATTGACGTTGACGCTCGGTGGGGCCGTTGCGGGATCTCCGGGCTGGCCTGCAGGCCGATGGCGTACGCTTTTTCGCGGTCAAGGATTGTACACCAACGATTCCGGATGCCAAGCCTCGGGCACAACAGGATCCTGACCTCGGGCAGCGACGCGCCGGCGGCGCGGTGGTTCATGGAGCGGTTCATGACTCCCCTTTGACGGGCAAGGCAGGGCGGGCTGATCGCGCTTATGAATTATGGTCGTTCCGGACATCAGCCTGGCTTGATGCCGCGTAGCAATTGCATTGCAACATCCAACCGAGTTTATACCAGAAGACCGGGCAGCAAGCTACGGCGCTCAGTCGTGCCGCTGCGCGCAGACCGGGCACTGGTGGTCGCGGCCCACGGTGATCGAGGTCCATTCCATCTCGCGGGCGTCCAGCAGCAGCAGGCGCCCGGCCAGGGAGCGACCGATGCCGGCCAGCAGCTTGATGGCCTCGGCCGCCTGCATGGTGCCGATGATGCCTACCAGCGGCGAGAAGACGCCCATGGTGGAACATTGCACTTCCTCGAACTCGCGCTCGGGCGGGAACAGGCAGGCATAGCAGGGGGCCTTTTCCTGGCGGCTGTCGAAGACGCTGACCTGGCCGTCGAAGCGGATGGCCGCGCCCGAGACCAGCGGCACACCGGCCGCCACGCAGGCGCGGTTGACGGCGTGGCGGGTGGCGAAGTTGTCGCTGCAGTCCAGCACCACATCGGCATCGGCCACCAGCGCCTGCAGGCGTTCGCCTTCGACCCGCTCGGCCAGTGCCGTGACCTGCACACCGGGGTTGATCTGCTGCAGCGCCTCGCGGCCGGAGTCGACCTTGGGCTGGCCGACGCGCGCGGTGGTGTGCATGATCTGGCGCTGCAGGTTGGTCAGGTCCACCGTGTCATGGTCGACCAGAGTGATATGGCCCACGCCGGCCGAAGCCAGATACATGGCCGCCGGCGAGCCCAGCCCGCCGGCGCCGATCACCAGGGCATGCCCCTGCAGCAGCCGGGTCTGGCCCTCGATGTCGATCTCGTCGAGCAGGATGTGGCGCGAATAGCGCAGCAGCTGTTGGTCATCCATGGTCAGGTCGTGCCTCGTTCCAGTAATGAAAAAGGGCCGCTAGCTAGCGGCCCGGTGTGCCAGCCCGAGGGCGGCGGATTACTTGGTGGTGTCGATCTTCTCGGCCGGCGCCTTGTTGTCCTTGCGCTCGTCCTTGACCGGGGTGGCGTTCTTGCCCTCTTCGTTGCGCACTTCCGGCTTGGCATTGGAGACCTTCACCGGCAAGCCCTTGAGATGGTTCAGGGCTTGCCCCAGCTGGAAGTCGTCCTTGCTACCGAATTCCAGCGGCTTGCGCTTCTTCTCGGCGGCGATCAGGCGTTCTTCCGACTGCTCGTCCAGGGCTTGCGCCTTCACTTCGGCCGACTTGTCGGTGTCGTTGGAGAGATGCTTGGACAGGTCGGCTTCACGCAGGCGCAGGCCGTTCAGGCCATCGCCATCGGGGAATTCGTCCACCATGATGTCCGGGACGATGCCACGGGCCTGGATGGAACGACCCTTGGGCGTGTAATAGCGGGCGGTGGTCAGCTTGACGGCGGTGTTCTTTTCCGGCGGCAGGGCGATCACCGACTGCACCGAACCCTTGCCGAAGGACTGGGTACCCATGATGGTGGCGCGCTTGTAATCCTGCAGGGCGCCGGCCACGATTTCGGAAGCCGAGGCCGAGCCGCTGTTGATCAGGACCACCATCGGCACCTTCTTGATGGCATCCGGCAGGCGCGACAGCGGGTCCGACAGCGGGTTGGCGGCGTAGTATTCGCGCTTGGCATAGAACGTCTGCTTGGAGCTGGGCAGCTGGCCGTTGGTGGACACCACCACCGAATCCTTGGGCAGGAAGGCTGCAGCCACGCCGATGGCGCCCGGCAGCACGCCGCCCGGATCGTTGCGCAGGTCCAGCACGATGCCCTTCAGGTTGGGCTCCTGGGCGTAGATGGCGGCCAGCTTCTTGGACATGTCGTCCACCGTCGGCTCCTGGAACTGGGTCACGCGCAGCCAGGCGTAGCCGGGTTCGATGACCTTGGACTTGACGCTCTGCACGCGGATCTCCTGACGGGTGATGGTCAGGATGATGGGCTTGTCCTCTTCCTTGCGGGCGATGGTCAGGGTGATCTTGGTGTTGGGTTCGCCGCGCATCTTCTTGACGGCTTCATCCAGGGTCAGGCCCTTGACCGGGGTGCTGTCCAGGCGGGTGATCAGGTCACCGGCCTTGATCCCGGCGCGGAAGGCCGGCGAATCCTCGATCGGGGAGATGACCTTGACGTAGCCATCTTCCATGCCGACTTCGATACCCAGGCCCACGAACTTGCCCATGGTGCCTTCGCGCAGTTCCTTGTAGGCCTTCTTGTCCAGATAGGCGGAGTGCGGATCAAGCGAGGCAACCATGCCGGAAATGGCTTCGGTCAGCAGCTTCTTGTCGTCGACCTGCTCGACGTAATCCGACTTGATGAGGCCGAACACGTCGGCCATCTGGCGCAGCTCCTCCAGGGGCAGCGACGCCGTTGCATTCTTCTGCGCGATGGCGTCGAACTGAATCATCGCGGTGGCGCCTGCCACCATGCCCAACCCGATCAAACCGATATTCTTGAGTTTGCTGCCCATGTGTCACCTAGTAGTTACCCACCCCAGTGGGTCGAATGCGCGGCCTTGATACCGCATTTCAAAGTATAAACCCGATTGCTCGTTACCGCCGCTGTTGCCTGCAGTAGCAATAGTGTCGCCCGCTTTTACCACATCGCCGGCACGTTTGAGCACCGACTGGTTGTTGCCATAAATCGTCATGTACTGATTGCCGTGATCCACGATGATCAGGTTGCCGAAGCCGCGCAACCAGTCCGCGAAGACCACCCGGCCGGCCGCCACGGCGCGCACTTCCGAGCCTTCGTGGGCGCGGATGAACAGGCCCCGGCTGGTCGGTCCGTCACCCCGGCGACTGCCGAATTTCGATGTCAGGTCACCCTTGACCGGCAGGTGCAGCTGGCCGCGCAGGCTGGCGAAGGGCTTGCCGAAATTGTCCGACTGCGGCTCGGGCAGGGTGTCGTTGCGCGCCAGGGAAGTGCTCTGCGGCGGTTCGTCATCGTCGATGGCGTCGGCCGGGTCGGGCTGTTTCGGTACCGGCTTGCCCTCCCTGGCGGCCCGTGCCGCTTCGGCGGCGCGCTCGGCCGCCCGGGCGCGCTGTTCAGCCAGCCGCTTCTCGCGTTCGGCCCTGGCTTTGGCCAATTGTTCCTGGCGCCGCTTTTCGCGGGCTTCGGCTTCGGCCTTTTTCTGCTGTTCGATGATCTGCGCCAGCTTGTCCACCAGACTGGAGAGGCGCTGCTGGTCCTGCTCGATGCGACCGACCTCCTGGCGCTGGGCATTGAGCTTGGTGGAGAGTTGCGACAACAGGGTCTGGCGACGGCCCTTTTCGCGCTCCAGGACCTTCTTCTGTTCCAGTTCTTCCTGGGCGATTTCTTCCAGTTCGTACTTGGCGTTCTGCGTGTCGGCCTTGTTGGCACGGATGGCCTGCTGGTTGGCGCGCAGGGTTTCGATCAACCTGGCCTGGGCCTGGGAGACATACCCCATGTACTGCAATTCGCGGTTGATGCGATTGGGGTTGTCCCCGGAGAGCAGCAACTTGATGCGATCTTCATTGCCGGCCACGTACTGCTCGCGCAGCAGCCTGGAAAGCTGGGCCTGCTGGGCGTTGACCAGGGCAGTGAGCTCATTGAGCTGCTTGACCAGTTGTGCCAGGCGGGACTCGGTTTCCTGCTGTTCCTGGGCCAGGTCGCGCAGAGACCGGTTGGCCTTGGAGATGGCCTGTTCGGAGACGGCCAGCGCGTCGGCGGCGTTGTCCTTGGCAGTTTCGGTCTGGTCGATGTCGCGCTTGAGGCTGGTCAGGCGCTGCTGCAGGTCGGCACGTTCCTTCTCGGCGGCCTGCTTTTGCCTGGTCCGTTCGGTGATCGGCTGGGCCTGGGCTGCAGACAGTGCCAGCCACAGGCACGCCAATCCGGCCAGTGCGTGGACCAGCGGGCGCAAACGTCCCCGCAGCGCGTCGGCCAACGGGTCGGGGCGCGCCGGTGCTGTGCACTTGCCGGGAACGGACGCGGCCAGTGCGGCCGGCGCCTTGCTGGAGAAACGCAGTTTTATTTCGACTTCCCTTGATTGGCCACGGCCTTGAGTGCTGCCTCGATGGCGGACTGGTCACCCAGGTAGTAGCTCTTGATGGGCTTCAGGTCGGCGTCCAGCTCATAGACCAGCGGCTGGCCGTTGGGGATGTTCAGGCCGACGATGTCGTTGTCGCTGATGCCGTCGAGGTACTTGATCAGGGCGCGCAGGCTGTTGCCGTGGGCGGAGATGATGATCTGCTTGCCGGCGCGGATGGCCGGGGCGATGGAGTCGTTCCAGGCCGGCAGCACGCGGGCCACGGTGTCCTTCAGGCATTCGGTCAGCGGCACCTGTTCGCGCGAGAGGCCGGCGTAGCGGGCGTCGCCGAAGGCATCGCGCTCTTCGCCCGGGGTCAGCGGGTTGGGCGGGGTGTCGTAGCTGCGACGCCAGACCAGCACCTGCTCGTCGCCATACTGGGCGGCGGTCTCGGCCTTGTTCAGACCTTGCAGGGCGCCGTAGTGGCGTTCGTTCAGGCGCCAGTCGTTCTTGATGGGGATGTACATCTGGTCCATTTCATCCAGCGTGGTCCAGAGGGTGCGGATGGCGCGCTTCAACACCGAGGTATAGGCCAGGTCGAAGGAGAAACCGGCTTCCTTGAGCAGCTTGCCGGCCTGACGGGCTTCGGCCACGCCTTTTTCGGTGAGGTCGACATCGACCCAGCCGGTGAAGCGGTTGGCCAGGTTCCAGGTCGATTCGCCGTGGCGCATGAATACGATTTTGTACATAGCGGGACTAGTTTTGATGATGGAGAAAGCGGTGCGGTTGCCCCAAGGTCGACTACGCGAGACCGGGTGCAGACCTTAGACTGTTCGGTCCGGATGCAAACCACGAATGCTTCTATTTTATAATGCCGGGATTCAGTAAACTCATTGGACTGCCGTGAAATTCATCATCGACAATATTTTCCTGATCGCCCTGGCCTTGGTCTCTGGCGGTACCCTGCTGGTTCCCTACCTGCAACAGCGTGGCAACAAGCTCAGCCTGCTGCAGGCCACGCAGATGCTCAACCAGGGCAAGGTGCTGGTGCTGGACGTGCGTGAACCGGAACAATTCGCCGCCGGCCACCTGCGCGAAGCCCGCAATATCCCTCTGAAGGAGTTGCCGCAGCGCATCGGCGAACTGGACAAGATGAAGGGCCGTCCGGTCATCGTGGTCTGCAAGAACGGCACCCAGGCCAATCGCGCCGAGGGTTCGCTCAAGAAAGCCGGTTTTACCGAGGTCTACGGCCTGCATGGCGGCATCGACGCCTGGCAGGGCCAGGGCCTGCCGCTGACCACCAAGGAGGCAAAATGAGCGCCCCGGTCACGATGTACTGCACCGCCGTATGCCCGTATTGCATGATGGCCGAGCGCTTGCTCGCCAGCAAGGGGATCACGCAGATCGACAAGATCCGCGTGGACCTCGAACCTCAACAGCGCGAGCTGATGATGCAAAAGACCGGCCGCCGCACCGTGCCACAGATCTATATCGGCGACACCCATGTCGGCGGATTTGACGATCTGAACGCAATGGATCGCGCCGGCAAGCTGGACCCGCTGCTGCAAGCCTGACGCCAGGGCAGCAAACCTCCCCTATCGATTCACCGAACCTGAAAGAAATCCATGTCGGAACAGAACCAAGAAGCCCAAGAGCAACCCGTTTTCCAGATCCAGCGCGTCTACCTGAAGGATCTGTCACTGGAACAGCCGAATTCGCCGGCCATCTTCCTGGAGCAGGAAGCCCCCTCGATCGAAGTGTCGGTGGACGTCGGTGCCGAGGCGCTGGCTGAAGGCGTCTTCGAATCGACCGTGACCATCACCGTGACCGCCAAGGTCAAGGACAAGGTCGCCTTCCTGGTCGAGGGCAAGCAAGCCGGCATCTTCGAGATCCGCAACGTGCCCGCCGAACAGCTGGACCCGCTGCTGGGCATCGGCTGCCCCAACATCATCTACCCGTACCTGCGCGCCAACATCGCCGACGCCATCACCCGCGCCGGTTTCCCGCCGGTGCACCTGGCCGAGATCAACTTCGAGGTGTTCTACCAGCAGCGCCTGCAGGCGCTGGCCGAGCAGCAAGGCGCGACCCTGGTCAACAACGGCTCCACCGCCGTCAACTGATCCGGTTTCACCATCTGCTTTCAGCACTTGTCCGCCTGCCGGACGGCCGCATCCCCTGCGGCCTGCCGGCACGACACCAAGCCGCCGCAGCCCACGCTGCGGCGCTTTCCCTTCTGCGGAGACTTTCTCAATGAAACGCCTGTCCCTGATTCTTTCCGCCACCCTGCTCGGCGCCTTCATGGCCAAGGATGCCCTGGCCCTGGACTTCAAGTCGGTCGGTGCGGCCCCCGCCATCATGTACGACGCTCCTTCCGAGAAAGGTCGTCGTGTCTACGTTGCGCCGCGTGGCATGCCGGTGGAAGTGGTCTTGACCTATGGCGAATGGAGCAAGGTCAGGGATGCCGCCGGAACCCTTTCCTGGGTCCAGTCCAAGACCCTCACGCCCAAGCGCATGCTGGTGGTGTCGGCGACCAACGCCCGCGTCTTCAATGCGGCCGATGAAAGCAGCCCGGTGGTCTTCAGCGCCGACAAGTCGGTCCTGCTGGAAATGCTGGAGAGCCCCAACAACGGCTGGGTCAAAGTGCGCCATCGCGATGGCCAGAGCGGCTTCGTGAAGGCCGGCGACGTCTGGGGCGACTGAACGGACCTGCCATGAAGATCACCATTCTGGGCGCCGGCGCATGGGGAACCGCACTGGCCATCCCGCTGGCGCGCAAGCATCAGGTCGTGCTGTGGGGCCGCAATGCCGAGGCCATGCAGGAAGCCGACCAGCAGCGCGAAAACCGCCTCTACCTGCCCGGATTTGCACTGCCGCCGGAGCTGCAGGTCGGTTCCGATTTCGACGCCGCCGTACAGCATGTCTGCGCCGACCCGGCCGAGTCGCTGCTGATCGCCGCTTCGTCGGTCTCCGGTCTGCGTGAACTGGCGGGCCATCTGCGCCATCACCCGATTCCCAACCTGGTCTGGCTGTGCAAGGGGCTGGAAGAAGGTACGCGCCTGTTGCCGCATCAGGTCGTGCAGGAGGTCCTGGGCAGCGACCTGCCGGCCGGCGTGCTGTCGGGGCCGTCCTTTGCGCAGGAAGTGGCGCGCGGCCTGCCTTGCGCGCTGACCATCGCCGGTGCCGACGCTGCCCTGTGCGAGCGCGTGGTCAAGGCCGTACATGGCAACAATATCCGCATCTATTCCAGCGATGACCTGGTGGGGGTGGAGATTGGCGGCGCGGTCAAGAACATCCTGGCCATCGCCACTGGCGTGGCCGATGGCCTGCAACTGGGATTGAATGCCCGCGCTGCGCTGATCACCCGCGGTCTGGCAGAAATCACCCGGCTGGGGGTGGCGCTGGGCGGGCGTCCCGAGACCTTCATGGGACTCTCGGGCGTGGGTGACCTGATCCTGACCTGCACCGGCGACCTCTCCCGCAACCGTCGCGTGGGGCTGGGGCTGGCGCAGAACAAGAAGCTGGAAGATATCGTGACCGAGCTGGGTCACGTTGCCGAAGGCGTGCGCTGTGCACAGGCGGTGCGCGCACTGGCACGCGAAAAAGGCATCGATATGCCGATCACCGATGCGGTGGCGGCGGCCCTGTTCGATGGCGTTTCGGTGCAGGAAATGGTTGCCCGGCTACTGGCACGGGACCCGCGCGAGGAAAATCTCTAGGCCTGGACCTCCAGGCTTGGCCCCCGGGGCTGCGTGACGAAAATTCAGAAAACCTCACGCCAGCAGCCCATGCTGGAGAAAATGACAGCCGGAGCGGACCTGCCTCCGGCTGTTTTTCATTGAGCAGGCATCAACGCGCGATGATGTCGCTTTCCATCTTGGGACGTTTGAAGCGCTGGGGCGAACCGCCCTCCAGCGCGTCATCCATCTGCTTGGAGATCTTGTCGTAACGCGCGTTGCAATCATCGTCCTGATGTACCGCCTCGGCACCCTTGAGGCGCTTGGCCAGGCGGGAAGTACGCGCTTCCCCGCCCATGACGTATTGTTGGGCGGCGCGGCCGGCGTGATTATTGTTCGTGGTCTTGTTGCGTTGTATGGCTTGCATCGTATTTCCTCTTACGTCGCTGACGCTCAACGTTCTCCCGTCCTGAGTTTTTTTCGGGAGAACACGCAGCGCCCCGGAAGATGTTGCTTGCTGCCTGATTCCGGGAAACTGCTCCAGATACACAAAGCGCTACGTTTCTTGACAGCGCTTTAGCTATGTAACGCCCGAGCAGCGATTTGGAATACGTGAAAAGTCAGTATTTTGTCAGCCAAATCGAAATTACTTCACGACAATCTTTTTATGCGGCCCCGCAAAAAAGGCGCAAACCCGCAGCCATCAAGGCTGACAGCGCTGTCAGAATGGACGGGATTGTGCAGGTTTTCTGACCAAAGACTGATCAAAAATTTTGTTGCGAAACGTATCTTTATTTCAGTTCAGACGACGAAAAAGCGACAGAAAATTACCTGCCGGCATTTTTATCGGGGGATGCGACAGGGGTCAGGTATGCACCGGTACCGGCCGTCCCAGGTCGCTTGGGACCAGTGAAAAGACGGTGGCATCGCGTGGCTCGCCATGAAATACCAGGCGATTGCGGGCCAGGCATTCCAGCGTCGCCCCGGTTTTCTCCGCGACCCGCTGGCTGCGCAGATTGCCGGCCTGGGCCACGATCTCCAGGCGGGTGAGGCCGGTCTTGGCAAAGGCGAAGGCGGCCGCGGCCCGGGCCGCCACGGCGGCGATGCCGCGGCCGGTATAGCCTTCACGGATCCAATAGCCCAGGTTGGCCATCTGGTTCAGCTGGCTGACCTGATTGACGGCAACCGACCCGATCACCAGGTCGTTGGTGCGATCGATGATGTTGAAGTCATAGGCAGCATGGACCTGCCATTGCTCGATGGCGCGCTGCAGGAACAGCTTGGCGTCGACCAGGCTGTAATCCGGGGTGCACCAGGCCTCCCACTGGCTGATCGCCTGCATCGATTGGCGCACGGCGTCGAACAATGCCGGCGCTTCGCGCAAACCCAGGGGGCGCACTTCGATGGCCCGGTCGCAATAGATGATCTGCCGTTCGCGGTCGATGGGGTGGAGCATGCTTTCCAAGGTTACCCAGGGTGAAAAGTGTGAGTGATCTTACCGAAGCCGGCCATTGCTTGGAAAGCCTGCGCTTAGGCAAGCTGCGCATGCAGTTGTCCGAGGTGGGTGATGACGGCCACGCCGGTGGGGAGCTCCGGGTGCGGCGCATGCTCCTGCAGGGCGATCACCTTCATGCCGGCCGCCAGACCCGCCTGCACGCCCGGCAGGCTGTCCTCCACCACCGCGCAGCGCTGCGGCGGCACGCCCAGGCGTTCGGCGGCAAACAGGAAGAGCGCGGGATCGGGTTTCCAGCGCTGCACATCGTAGGCGCTGAAGATACGCCCGGCGAAATGCGGCAGCAGGCCGGTGACGCGCAGGCACAGCTCAATCTTGTGATGCGGCGCGTTGGAGGCCAGGGCGAAGGGCAGGTGCAGCTTTTCCAGCATCTCCACGGCACCGCTGATCGGCTGCAGGTGCTGCTCCAGCAGGCTGCCCATCAGCGCGCGCAATTCTTCTTCGAAATGGGCGGGCAGCGCCTGGCCGTGCAATTGTTCGATGTGGGAAATGCACCACTTCATGCTGACGCCGCGAAAGCGCGCCAGCGCTTCCTCAGCGCTCAGGCTCACGCCATAGTTGGCCACGTACTCGGACCAGGCCCGCGCCGCCACCACTTCGCTGTCGACCAGGGTGCCGTCGCAATCGAAGATGACCAGTTCGGGCGTCAGGGTGCTGTCGTTCATGCTTGCTCCTTGTGGTTCAGGGGGGCGAGGCCGCCCTGATCAAGGAGCCGCCGACGCCGTCAAAGTTCGCCGTAGGAATGCAGACCCGAGAGGAACATATTGACTCCCAGGAAAGCGAAGGTCGTCACCAGCAGGCCGACCAGCGCCCACCAGGCGGCAGCACGGCCGCGCAGGCCCTTCATCAGGCGCATGTGCAGCCAGGCCGCGTAGTTGAGCCAGACGATGAGCGCCCAGGTTTCCTTCGGGTCCCACGACCAGTAGCCGCCCCAGGCTTCGGCCGCCCACAGCGCACCCAGGATGGTGGCGATGGTGAAGAAGGCGAAACCGACGGCGATGGCCTTGTACATCACATCATCCAGCACCTCCAGCGGGGGCAGGCGATCGGCCAGGTAACCACGCTCGCGCAGCAGATAGGCCACGGCCACCATGGCGGCCAGGGCGAAGGTGCCATAACCGATGAAATTGGCCGGCACGTGGATCTTCATCCACCAGCTTTGCAGCGCCGGTACCAGGGGCTGGATCTCGGCCGCATCCCGCGAGACGGTATACCACATCAGGAAGCCCACCGCCGCCGTGATGACGGTCAGCACGAAGGCGCCCAACTGGCGGGTGGCGTAGCGTTCTTCGTAATACAGGTAGAACAGCGCCGTGATCAGGCAGAACAGGACGAAGACTTCATACAGGTTGGAAATGGGGATGTGGCCCACGTCCGGTCCGATCAGGTAGGACTCGTACCAGCGCACCATCAGCCCGGTAAAGCCCAGCACCACGGCCGCCCAGCACAGGCGCGAGCCGATGGCGTTGCCGGTGCCGGCGGTGGTGGCCAGGCCGCCCCAGTAGAACAGGGTGGACAGGCAGAACAGCGCACTCATCCAGAGAATGGCGGACTGGCTGGAGAGCATGTATTTCAGGAAGAACTTCTTGTCGGCCAGCTCCAGGGCGCCGCCGTACATGGCGATGGCACCCAGCGAGAGCACCGCGATCACCACCATCAGCAGGCGTACCGGTTTCCAGTGCCAGCCCAGCCAGGCGAAGGTGGGCGCGGCCAGCAGCAGCACCGCCTTCTCGTAGTAATCCATGTAGGCGCCGAAGCGCCCGAAGGCGTACAGCGCGCCGGCCACCAGCAGGGCGGCGTAGAGCCAGTCGACGATGCCAAGGCGACGGAAGAAGCCCTGTTCTTCAGAATAGGCCTGGTTTGCTTGGGTCAGTTCCATTGTGTTCTCCACTGCTGCTGTCCCGGGCGGTGCCAGCCAAAGCGGCTGGCGCGCTGATCTGCCCCGGATGATAACCGCCATACGTCGGCGGCATGTTCAATCTTTACCGGTCCCGCTTGCGGCCGGCGATGCCGCCCCCGAGAGGCGGCCCTTCATCTGCTCGAATTCCTTGTCGAAGTCCAGCGTACGGCGCTGGGTGCTCATGGCCATCAGCGCCTGGCTGCCCTGGCCATCGGCGGCCGGCTTGATCCAGATCCACAGACGGCGCTCGCGGATGTACAGCATCGCGAACACGCCCAGCACCAGGAACAGACAGCCCAGGTAGACCACCTTCTTGCCCGGCGAACGCGTCACCTGCAGCACCGATGCCTTGATCTCCTGGAAGCCCGATAGTTGCAGGAACACCGGGGCCGGATAGAAGGCGGCATCAGCCAGCGCATTGATGGAAAGCTGCAGGAAGCGACCATGCTTCTCGTCGCTGCTCACCGCCGCCAGGCCATCCTTGGCGCGGGCCGCCTGCCAGAGCTCCCACATGCTGCCGTTGAGGATCTTCATGAAGATATCGGCGGCCTTTTCCTGTTCGGCCGACGGCAGTTGCTCCAGGAAGCGGGTCACGGCGATATAGCCGGACACCTTGCCGTCACCGGCGAAGATGGACAGGCCGCGCAGCGCCGACTGCTGCAGCTGCTCGCGCAGCACCGGCGAGGCGTCGCGCCCGCTGCTGATGGCCTGCTGGGCATAGCGGCGAGCCGCTTCCTCGCGCAGCGCCGGATTGGCCAGAGCGGCGCGCAGGCGCATCCACTCGGCCACGCTGTCATTGTCGTCGGCCGGGATGCGCAGGTAGCGGAAAGGCTGGTCGGGCTGCTCGCGCATGCCGGCCAGGAAGACGTCGGCGCCGTCGATGGGCAGCGACTGCATGTAGTTGAAATACTCGCGGGCCTGGCCGGTCTTGTCGCGCAACTTGTATTGCACACTCGGGCCGACGTTCTTGAAGTCCTTGCTGTTGGCATTCTTGGCACTGGAGCCCAGGTGCTTGTCCAGGCCCTCGATGAAGCCGCGATTGACGTTCTTGCCGACGTTGACCGCGCGTGCATCACCCGAGGTGGAGCCGGCAGTGGAGCCCGAGGCCGCAGCCTGCATGTTTTCCACATTGAAGGGACGGAAGCCGCTCCATTCGATGGTGTAGTCGCCCAGCGCGGTGGGCAGCGCAGTGGTGCCGTTGACCTCACCGGCCAATTCGAAACGACCGTTGGCACCGCCCCGCATCGGATAGCCGACCAGCTTGAGCTTGCTGCCGCCGTCCTCGAAGCTGGACTGGTAGATCGCCACGCCCTTGTAGATCAGCGGCTCGTTGACCTTGATGGTGGCGGCGGTATCGCGGCCGGTCTCATGGTCGCGCACCACCACTTCGCTGGCGAACAGCTTGGGCATGCCGGTGGAGTAGAAATCGATGATGAAGCGCTTGAGCGTGATGGTGAAGGGCAGGTCCTGGATCATCACGCCATCCTTTTGCGGGATGATGGCCGTGCTGCTGCTGGAGCCTTCCGGGATCAGCGTATTGCCGCGGAAGGTCGGGTTGTTCAGGCCCAGGCGATAGCGTTCAGGAATCTCGGAAATGATGCCGTTGCCGGCGAAGGCCTGCTTGCCATAGAACCACTGCTGGAAGCGGATCGGCAGGTCCGAGTCGAGCAAGCCACCCAGGCAGATGATGACGATGGCCGCGTGCGCGAAGATATAGCCCCATTTGTTGGCCGCGCCCTGCTTGGCCGCCAGCAGCATTGCGCCATCCCGGTCGGCCAGCTTGGTCTTGTAGCCCTTGGACGCCACCTGCCGCACCAGTCGGGCTGCGGCCTCGGCCGGCGCCTCGCCGCTCTGCCACTCGTGCTTGTGATGGAAATTGCGCAGCGACTGCTCGCGCACGTTGTCGCGCCAGCTTTTGGCGTCGCGCAGCATCTTGGGACCGTTGCGGGCGATGCACAGCGAGGTCGACAGCACCAGGAAACCCATGATCAGCAGGAACCACCAGGCCGAATAGACCGCGTACAGACCCACCTTGGCGAAGATCTCGAACCAGAACGGGCCGAACTGGTTGACGTAGTTGGGCATCGGCTCGTTCTGCTTCATCACCGTACCGATCACCGAGGCGATGGCGATCAGCGTCAACAGGCTGATGGCAAAGCGCATCGATGAGATCAGTTCGACCGCCTCTCCCAACCAGCGCTGGCGGGTCCTGATCTGGATTCCTTGGGTACTGCTGCCCGTCGTCATATTCCTGCCTTACCGGACCGGGCCTGCCGGTTCCGCTTACCTGGGGGGCACCTTGCCGGTCGGCAAAGCGATGCGAACCCGGATTTTACCGCTCCGGGAGAAAGTCCGTGATATGCCATCGGCAATAGGCGCCAACGCCATCCGGGTATGTCGGCGCGCTGGGCCGCAGCCGGACCAGCGCGACGGGCGATATCTTCGGCCAGGCGGGCCCGGAATGCCACGACCTGCATCAAGGCAGGTGAAGGCAGATGGAGGCAAAGGGAGGGCCAATGAAGCCGATGAAAAAAGGCGGCACGGGGCCGCCTTTGATATTGCCATCCCTATGCGCAATCCCGCAGATGGCTTATTTCAGACCGGCGATGTAATCGGCCACTGCCTTGATTTCCTTGTCCGACAGGCGTTCGGCAATGCTGGTCATCTGCACGCTGTTGGTACGCGCGCCGCCGCGGAAGTTGGTCAACTGGGCCACCGTGTAATCCTGGTGCTGGCCGGCCAGGCGCGGATACTGGGCCGGGATGCCGGCACCATTGGGGCTGTGGCAGCCGGCACAGGCCGGCACGTTCTTGGCGGCGATGCCACCGCGCCAGATGTGCTTGCCCAGGTCGATGGTGTCCTTGTTCTTGGCCGCGCCGGGCTTGGGTGCCTGGGTAGCCAGATAAGCCGCGACGTTGTGGATGTCCTCGTCCGACAAGGCCTTGGCCATCGGCGACATCACCGGGTTGTTGCGATCCGGGGTACGGAAGTTCAGCAACTGCTTGGCAATGTAGGCCTCATGCTGGCCGGACAGTTTGGGATTCTGGGTGATGGTCGAATTGCCCGCCGCGCCGTGGCAGGACACGCAGGCCACGATGTTGCGCGCATTGTCGCCATTGGTGTAGAGCGCTTCGCCCTTGGCCGGATCGGCCTTGATCGGGGTCTTCTTGTCGTCAGCCGCGTGGGCTGCGCTGGCCACTGCCAGGATGGCAGCAAAAACGGAGTACAACAGTGGGGAAAAGGCACGGTTCATTCGTCACCCTAATACTTATTGTGGAATTGAGAGATTTTGCCCGTTCGGCGGCTAGCTGCCCCTAAACCAAATGCCCGTCGTTTGACCTGTCTCCAATGGCCGCCATATTTTTTACTTGCCCGGCGTCAACGAGGCGTTGGGTTTCGGGCCATTGTACAATAGCTTCTCCGCGTTTTTCCCTCCTCTTTCGGATTTCCCCCCACCATGTCGCAACTTTGGCAAGCCCGTTTCTTCACCACCGTCAATCACCTGCGGGACCTGCCCAAGACCAGCGTACCGGAGATCGCCTTCGCCGGGCGTTCCAATGCCGGCAAGTCCAGTGCCATCAACGTGCTGTGCAACCAGAAGCGCCTGGCCTTCGCCTCCAAGACGCCGGGACGCACCCAGCACATCAACTATTTCTCCATCGGCGGCGCCCACGTCGGGCAGCACCGCAACGACGAGGCGCGCCCGGATGACATCCGCGCCATGCTGGTGGACTTGCCAGGCTATGGCTATGCCGAGGTGTCCGGCTCGGCCAAGCACCACTGGCAAGCCCTGCTGGGCGACTACGTACGACAGCGCGAACAGCTGGCAGCGCTGGTGATGATCGTCGATTCGCGCCGTCCCTTCACCGACCTGGATATCCAGATGATCGAGTGGTTCGCACCGACCGGCAAACCCATCCATTGCATTCTGAGCAAGGCCGACAAGCTCAACCGCAATGAGTCCACCAACGCCCTGCGCCAGGCCCAGACCTACCTGCAGAGCTATGTCGATGAAAACGGCCAGCCCTTCCCGTTCACGGTGCAACTGTTTTCCGCCCTCAAGCGGACCGGCCTGGAAGAGGCCAACGACAAGATCGTGGAACTGGCCGGCCTGAACCAGCCAGCGGCCTCGGCCGCGGTGGCCGACGACGACGTCGCCCAAGATCAGGACACACAGCAAGCCTGATCGCCGACAAGGCGACATCCTTCGGACCGGAGTAAAACGTCATGACGAAAAAAAACCCCGGAGAACAGGGATATTCTCCGGGGCGAACGCCTATCGCTAGCGCGATCGGCCCCGCTCAGGGAGGGAAGGGGAAGCGGGGGGCAAATGAATTACCCGCAGCAAAGATAAGCCATACCGAGGGAAAGTTGTTCGCCGCTCGAATCTAAGCAGGCAATTTTCCGAAGTTAGCGATATTTGCCTAGAAAATATTTCAAGATAGCGTCATACAACATCTCTTTATTGAAAGCGAACATATGTCCTTGACCGATTTCAGTTCCAATGCCGCCTACCCTGCCCTGCGCATGCGCCGCATGCGTCGCGATGCCTTCTCGCGCGCGCTGATGGCCGAAAACGTCATCACCAGCGCCGACCTGATCTATCCGGTATTCGTGCAGGAAGGTCAGAACCTGCGCACCCCCGTGGCCTCGCTGCCGGGCGTGGAACGCCTGTCGCTGGATGCGCTGCTGCCGGTGGCCGAAGAATGCGTGAAGCTGGGCGTGCCGGTGCTGGCGCTGTTCCCGGTGATCGATCCGGCCCTGAAGACGCCCGATGGCATCGAAGCCATCAACCCGGATGGCCTGGTCCCGCGTGTGGTGCGAGCGCTGAAAGAGCGCTTCCCCGAACTGGGCGTGCTGTGCGACGTGGCGCTGGACCCCTACACCAGCCACGGCCAGGACGGCGTGCTGGACGAGACCGGCTACATCCTCAACGATGAAACCCTCGCGCTGCTGGTCAGGCAGGCGCAAACCCAGGCCGATGCCGGCGTGGACGTGGTCGCCCCCTCGGACATGATGGACGGCCGCATCGCCGCCATCCGCGCCATGCTGGAAGCCAAGGGCCATATCTACACCCGCATCATGGCCTACTCGGCCAAGTACGCCTCGGCCTTCTACGGCCCCTTCCGCGATGCGGTCGGCTCGGCCGCCAACCTGGGCAAGGGCAGCAAGGCCACCTACCAGATGGACCCGGCCAACAGCGACGAGGCCCTGCGCGAAGTCGCGCTGGACCTCAAGGAAGGCGCCGACATGGTGATGGTCAAGCCGGGCATGCCTTACCTGGACATCGTGCGCCGCGTGAAGGACGAATTCCGCGTGCCGACCTTCGCCTACCAGGTCAGCGGCGAATACGCGATGATCAAGGCCGCCGCCCAGAACGGCTGGCTGGATCACGACAAGACCATGATGGAAGCCATGATGGCCTTCAAGCGCGCCGGCGCCGATGGCGTGCTGACCTACTTCGCGCTGGACATCGCGCGCAAGCTCAAGCAGGGCTGATCCTCGGCACCCGCCGGCTGCGCTGATGGCAGACGATCTCGACCTCTTCACCCGCCACCGGCCGCGCCTGTTCGGCGTGGCCTACCGCATGCTGGCCTCGCGCAGCGATGCCGAAGACGTGCTGCAGGACGCCTGGCTGCGCTGGCATGCCCAGGACCGGCAGCAACTGGAATCGGCCGAGGCCTGGCTGGTGACGGTGGTGACGCGGCTGTGCATCGATCGCCTGCGCCAGCTGCAGCAGGAGCGCCAGCACTACGTCGGCCACTGGCTGCCGGAACCCCTGGTGGACCTGGCCGAACCGGCCGCCGAGATCGACCTGTACGGCCAGGCCAGCCTGGCGCCTTCGCCGGAGGCGCTGCTGGAGCAGCATAGCGACGTATCCTTTGCCTACCTGTTGCTGCTTGAGCGCCTCAAACCCGAGGAGCGCGCCGCCTTCCTGCTACGCGAAGTATTCGACAACGACTACCCCGACATCGCCGCCATCCTGCAGAAATCCGAGGCCAGCTGTCGCCAGCTGGTGCACCGCGCCCGCGAACGCCTGTCGCGCCATGATGCCAAATCGGCCGGCGCGCCCGGCAGCGTGACCCCGCGCACCACCCTGCGCGCGGCCTCCAGCCCGGTCACTCGCGAAACCCACGCCCTGTTGCTGGAAAAGTTCATGCAAGCGGTCCAGAGTGGCCAGCGCGACGCCATGCTGGGCCTGCTGGCCGAGGATGCCCGCCTGATCGGCGACGGCGGTGGCAAGGTCGCTTCCTTCCCCCATCCGCTGGCCGGCGCCGAGCGCATCTCCTGGCTGTACTACGCCAACCTGCGCCGCTTCGGCGAGCGCATCGCCTATCGTGCAGCCTCGGTCAACGGCACGCCGGGCCTGCTGCGCTACGTCGATGGCACGCTGGAATCGGCCCAGGTGCTGGAAACCGAGGGTGGGCGCATTCGCGAGATCTACGTGGTCCGCAATCCGGACAAGCTGGCGGCCATTGCCCGTCAGCAGCTGGACCCGACCTGAAGATTATTTCGCTTCTTTTTTCCGAAAACTGTCACAACACGACACCCCGCTCCGTCTAGTGGAGGAACACCGGCGATTCGCGCCGCTGTCACCTCACCCACTGATGGAGAATTGTCATGTCCGACTTCAAGCAACGTCTGCCCCACGCCAAGCTCGCCGCTCCCGCCTTCAACGCCCTGCTCAAGGCCAGCGAAGCGGTGCACCAGAGCGGGGTCGATCCCAAGCTGCTGGAACTGGTATTCCTGCGCGTCTCCCAACTCAACGGTTGCGCCTTCTGCGCCGACATGCACTCGCATGACCTGCTCAAGAATGGCGAAGACCAGCAGCGCCTCAACACCCTGGCCGCCTGGCGCGAAATCCCCTTCTTCACCGAACAGGAGCGCGCCGCGCTGAACTGGGCCGAACGCTTCACCTATCTGCACCAGCAGGATGGCGAGAAGGACGATGCCGCCTTCGCCCTGCTGCAACAGCACTTCAGCGAGGCCGAGATCGCCAACCTGACCTTCGCAGTGGCCATCATCAACGCCTGGAACCGCCTGGGCGTGGCCATGCGTCCGCAGGTACCGCGCCGCGCCTGAGAACGCAGCGTCCGGACGAAAAAAAACGCACCCCGGTCACCCGGGATGCGTAGAACATGGTCCGATCCACATCAGACTTTCTGCTCAAAAAGGGGCGGGCGGCGCACTCACGGGCGGCGCCCTGCTGGGCGTTTCAATATCGGCGCTGGCTTACTTCCAGAGCGCGCACTTGGATTCGGCCTTGGTCATGTAGGCCTGCTCGCCGGGAATGGTCTGCACCAGCTTGTAATAATCCCAGGGGCGCTTGGATTCTGAAGGTTTCTTCACCTCCATCAGATACATGTCATGCACCATGCGGCCGTCCGGACGCACCACGCCATTGCTGGTGAAGAAATCGTTGATGCGGTTCTTGCGCAGGTAATCCATGACCTGGTCCGGATCGGTGCTGCCCACGGCCTTCACCGCCTTCAGATACTGCCCCACAGCCGAGGCATCACCAGCCTGGAACATGGACGGCATCTTCTTCATCTTCATGAAGTAGCGATTGGCCCAGGCGCGGCTCTGGTCGTTGAGGTCCCAGTACCAGCCATCGGTGAGGTACATCCCTTGCGTGAGCTGCAGGCCCAGCGAGTGGGTATCGTTGATGAAGATCAGGAGCCCCGCCAGCTTCATGGTCTTGTTCACGCCGAATTCATTGGCCGCCTTGATGGCATTGATGACGTCGCCACCGGCCACCGCCAGCCCGAGGATCTGGGCCTTGGAGGATTGCGCCTGCAACAGGAAGGATGAGAAGTCCGAGGTCGCCAGCGGGACCCGGGTGGCGCCCACGACATTGCCACCATTGCTCTTGACGACATCGCTGGTGTCTTTTTCCAGCGAGGTGCCGAAGGCATAGTCGGCCGTCAGGAAGTACCAGGACTTGCCGCCCTGACGGGTGATGGCTGCCCCCGTGCCGCGCGCCAGGGCCGTGGTGTCGTAGGCGTACTGGATGGTGTAGGCATTGCATTCCTCGTTGGTCTGGCGCGTGGTGCCGGCGCCGACCGAGATGAAGACCTTCTTCTTTTCGCCCGCCACCTTGCCCATGGCCAGGCTGGCCGCCGAGTTCACGCCACCGACCAGCATGTCCACGCCGTCGCGGTCGAACCACTCACGCGCCTTGTTGGCGGCGATGTCGGCCTTGTTCTGGTGGTCGGCAAAGACCAGTTCCACTTTCTTGCCGTTGATGGTGCCGCCGGCATCGGCGATGGCCATGCGGATCGCCTCGACGCCGCCCTGGCCGTCGAAGTCGGCATAGGTGCCCGACATGTCGGTGATGAAGCCGATCTTGATGGTATCGCCCGCCGCGTGGGCGGAAGGGATGGTCGCTGCGCCGAACAGCGCGCAGACGGTAGCAGACAGCGCAGCGCGCTGGATGGATTTCATCATGAGTCTCCTCCTCTTGGGGTCTTGGGATATTGTTGTTGCGACCCCGCAATCGAGTGCGGGGAAGGTGGAACAGGACCGACGACAAGGCGCCGGTCCGGGTGCTGCAACGTGCTGGATCAGGCGACGGTGGCGCGGGTCTGCTCGCCATCGACCAGGCGCATCAGGCCCAGCGGGTTGGCGTTCTGCAGCGGTGCCGGCAGCATCGCGTCGGGGTAGTTCTGGTAGCACACCGGACGCAGGAAGCGCTCGATGGCCAGCGTACCGACCGAGGTGCCACGGGCGTCCGAGGTGGCCGGATAGGGGCCACCGTGAACCATCGCATCACACACCTCGACACCGGTCGGGAAGCCGTTGAGCAGCAGGCGGCCGGCCTTCTGTTCCAGGATCGCGATCAGATCCTGGTTGCCTTGCAGATCACCGATCTCGGCTTGCAGGGTGGCGGTCAGCTGGCCGTTCATCTTGGCGGCGAAGTCCAGCAGTTGCTCGCGGCTTTCCAGTTCGACGATGACGGTGGAGGGGCCGAAGACTTCCTCTTCCAGCGGCGCTTCCTTGGAGAACAGCAGTGCGGCGTCGGCCTTGAACAGATGCGGCACGGCCTGGGTATAGCTGGTGCCACCGGTGGCGATCACCTTCACGCCCGGCAACTGGGTCAGGCGCGCGACACCGCCGTTGTAGTGGGTCAGGCCGCCGCTGTTGAGCATGGTGGCCGGATTGCTGCCGCCGAAGGCCGCCGACAGCTTTTCGATGAAGGCGGTCAGCTCGGGCGAACGCACACCCAGCAGCAGGCCCGGGCTGGTGCACAGCTGGCCCACGCCGACCGTGACCGAACCGGCCAGGTCCTTGGCAATGGCGTCACCGCGCACCTTCAGCGCTTCCGACATCAGGATGATGGGGTTGATGCTGGACATCTCGGCAAACACCGGAATCGGTTGCGGACGGGCAGCCGCCATGTCGCACAGGGCACGGCCGCCACGCAGCGAGCCGGTGAAGCCGACTGCCTGGATGCCGGCGCTCTTGACTAGCTGGGCACCCACGCGATCGCCATAGACCATGTTGAAGGTGCCGGCCGGCATGCCGGTCTTCTTGACGGCGCGCTCGATGGCATCGGCCACCAGTTCGGAGGTCACCAGGTGGCCGCTGTGGGCCTTGAAGACCACCGGGCAGCCTGCTGCCAGGGCGGCGGCGGTGTCACCACCGGCCACCGAGAAGGCCAGCGGGAAGTTGCTGGCGCCGAACACGGCTACCGGACCCACGCCGATCTTGTATTGGCGGATGTCCGGACGCGGCAGCGGTTGGCGCTGCGGCAGGGCGGTATCGATGCGCGCGCCGTAGAAGTCGCCACGGCGCAGGACCTTGGCGAACAGGCGCATCTGGCCGCTGGTGCGGGCGCGTTCGCCGGCCAGGCGCGGCGTGGCCGGCAGGGCGGTTTCACGGGCCACGGCGGCGAGGAAATCGTCACCCAGGGCATCGATCTCGTCGGCGATGGCTTCCAGGAACTGGGCGCGCTGTTGCGAGGTGGTGGCGCGGTACAGCGGATAGGCCTTCTCGGCCGCATCCACGGCGGCGGCCACTTCGTTTTCGGTGGCGGTCAGGAAGGGGGTCTCGAAGAGCGCGCCGGTGGTCGCGTCCACGCTATGCAGGGCGACGTCGCCCTGACCGCTGCGCTGGCCGCCGATGTAGTTGTGTCCAAGGATCTTGTAGCTCACGATGTGCTCCTGCTGGTTTCGTTGATGCCGCCCGGGTTCGGGTCAGGCATGAGAGCCGCGCCCGCGCAATGCGGGAGCAGCTGAGGGGGACTTGCAGGACAGGCCGGCCGTGGCCGCTGCCCTGCGCCGGTCATTGTCGGCCATCACATGGATTGCTGCAGCATCTGCAGGTAATCCTGTTCCGAGGCCTCGCGCGGATTGGTCTTGTGGCTGTGATCGGCCAGCGCGCCCTTGATGATCTGCGGGAACATGGACTCGCTCACGCCCAGTTCACCCAGGCCGGCCGGCAAGCCCAGGCGACGGCTCATATCGCGGATCGCCGGGCCGATCTCGGCACCGCTGGCCAGGCCCATGGCATGGGCCATGCGCGCCATCTTGTTGTCCTTGAGCATGGTCGGCGCGCTTTCGTTGAAGGCGATGATGGCCGGCAGGAAGATGGCATTGAGGGTGCCGTGGTGCAGCTTGGGATTGATGCCGCCCAGCGAGTGCGACAGGCTGTGCACACAACCCAGGCCCTTCTGGAAGGCCATGGCGCCCTGCATCGAGGCACTCATCATGTTGAGTCGTGCTTCGCGGTCGCCCGGCTCACGGGTGGCGCGTTCGATATGCGCCCAGGCGCGCCACAGGCCATCCAGCGCGATGCCATCGGCAGGCGGATTGAAGGACGGTGCCATGAAGGTTTCCAGGCAGTGGGCGATGGCGTCCATGCCGGTGGCGGCGGTCATCAGCGGCGGCAGGCCCAGCGTCAGCTCGGGGTCGCAGATGGCCAGCCGGGGCACCAGGTAGGGCGAGATGATGCCGACCTTGCGGCCGTCGTCCAGGATCAGGATGGCGCCACGGCCGACTTCGCTGCCGGTACCGGCGGTGGTCGGAATGGCGATCACCGGCGCGGTCCGGGCGGTGATGTTGGACAGGCCGCCTTCGATCAGCGCGAACGACTTCAGCGGTCCCTCATGCGTACCGCAGACCGCCACGCCCTTGGCCAGGTCGATGGAAGAGCCGCCACCCACGGCCACGATACCGTCGCAGCCCTGCTCGCGGAACAGCGCCACAGCCGCACGTACGGCACCTTCGTTGGGGTTGGGCGGGGTCTGGTCGTAGACCACGGCCGCACTGCCTTCCTTGAGCTGCGCCAGGACCTTGTCCAGCAGACCGGCATTGCGGATGCCCATGTCGGTGACCACCAGCGGCTTCTTGATGCCGATGCGATCGCATTCCTGCTGCAGCAGCGCCAGTGCGCCGTAGTCGAACTGGACCTGGGTGATGTAGTTGATGAGTGCCATTAGGGTACCGTTAGATGCAATTAAGCTGCAGATCAAGCTTCGAACCAAGCTTCGAATCATGCTGCGATTACATAGCCATGATTCATAGATGTCGCCAGCCAGGCCCCGGTCTGGAAGTGTCGACGCCGTCCTGCGAGCCCGACCTTTTCCCTCTGCGACCTGCTTTTGAAAGCGAGACTCTAAGCCATCGCCCGGCCCTTGGCTAATGAGAGCTGTTGATATGGGTATAACCAAAGCTCATACTGGAGGCCTATTCGAGGATCAACGCCATGCACAACACCCTGCCCTCCCTGGCCTCCATCACCTCCCGCCTGCACCTGCGTCAGTTGCGGCTTCTGATTGCCCTGTCCGACCACGGCTCGCTGCTCAAGGCCGCCGAGCAGGTAGCCCTGACCCAACCGGGCGCCAGCAAGGCGCTGCAGGAGATCGAAAGCACCCTGGGTGTGCAACTGTTCACCCGCACCAACCGCGGGCTGGAGCCCACCGAGCTGGGCCATTGCGTGATCCGCTATGCAAGGCTGATCCAGACCGACCTGACCCACCTGCGGGAAGAGATGCTGTCGATCATGCAAGGTCACGGCGGCCGGCTGGCAGTGGGGACCATCATGGGAGCAGTGCCGCTGTTGACCGATGCGCTGACGCGCCTGCTGGAGAGCCATCCCTCGTTGTCGGTGGAGATCGTGGAAGACACCAGTGCCCGATTGCTGCGCCTGCTCGACCAGGGCCGGCTAGATCTGGCGATCTGCCGCACCAGCATCAGCCAGCGCCCGGACCTGTATGACGCCTTCAACATCCATGACGAACAACTGGCGGTGGTGGCGAGTGTGCAGCATCCCCTGGCCGGAGCATCCAGTCTGCAACTGGCGGACCTGGCCGATTCGCGATGGGTGGTGTATTCGGCCAACATGCCGATGCGGCTCACGCTGGAGCGGGAATTCCACGACGCCGACCTGCGCTTCCCGCTGCACCTGATGGAAACCACCTCGGCCTTCACCACGCTGTCGCTGCTGCAGAAGAATCCGCACTTCGTGGCCCTGCTGTCGGTGGACGTGGCGCAGTTCTGCACGCGTTTCGGCATGACGCGCATCCTGCCGCTGCAATTGCATACCCGCAGCGAACCTTACCAGCTCGTGACACGGCACGGCACCATGCTCTCCCCGGTGGCACGGCTGTTCATCGACGACTTTGCGCGCACGGTGGCGCCGCAAGAGTGAGCCCGGCCCGCCTGGCGCGCCAAATAAAAAGCGCTCCCGCAGGAGTAATGCCGTTCAGTTAAGAAAAAATCGCCGCGCCAGATGACTTTGGCGCGGCGATTTTGCTTGGTTCTCTTCAAGCCATCTGAAACCGTTCGGACTGAGTAGGCCCTTTAGGGCCGTATCGAAGCCTGTCCTGAGCCTGTCGAAGGGGCGCTGCTCAGCTTGTGGCGCGCCTTCGATACGCGGCTACGCCGCTACTCAGGACGAACGGTCAGCGGTGGTGCAAACAAAGTCTGAGCGAGCTTTCGAGCTGGTAACAAGCTTAACTGAACGGCATTACTCCCGCAGGAGCGCTTTTCTCTGGTCCGGCTGACCGCTTGCCGAATTACTTGTTCGGTTGCGGGGTGATACGCAGGTAAGGGCGCGGCGACTTGTAGCCCTTGGGATATTTCTGCTTGATGACTTCCTCATCCTTGACCGACAGCGGGATGATGACGTCGTCGCCGTCCTTCCAGTTACCCGGGGTGGCCACGGTATAGCCATCGGTCAGTTGCAGGGCATCGATGACGCGCAGCACTTCGTCGAAGTTGCGGCCGGTGCTCATCGGGTAGGTGATGATGAGGCGCACTTTCTTCTTGGGATCGATGACGAACAGCGAACGCACCGTGGCCGTCTCGGACTGGTTGGGGTGGATCATGTCGTAGAGACCGGCGACCTTCTTGTCGACGTCGGCCACGATGGGGAAGCCGACCACGGTCTGCTGGGTTTCCTCGATGTCCTTGATCCACTGGTTGTGGGCTTCGGCACCGTCTACCGACAGGGCGATGGCCTTGACGTTGCGCTTGTCGAATTCGGGCTTGAGCTTGGCCGTCAGGCCCAGCTCGGTGGTGCAGACCGGCGTGAAGTCGGCCGGGTGGGAGAACAGCACGACCCAGGAATCACCCGCCCAGTCGTGGAATTTGATCTTGCCGATCGAGGATTCTTGCTCGAAATCCGGTGCAGTATCGCCCAGGCGCAGCGTCATGATGGTCTCCTTGGTTGAACGGTTGAAAACAGAAAGGCTGACTATAACGCGATGCCCGCGTCAGGCCAACGACTATAAAGTGGTATCCAAATAACGCAGCGCAATGATTTCTACAGGTTTTGCAGCGTGGACATGAACTTGTCCGCATCCTGGTAACCGATCACGCGGCGTTGTACCAGCTCGCGTCCGTCAGCATCGAAAAACATGATCCCGGGCGGACCGAAGAGATTGAAGCGCTTGAGCATGGCGCGGTCATCGGCATTGTTGGCAGTCACATCGATCTGCAGCAGCAGCATCTGGCCGAAGCGTCCCTTCACGCGCTGGTCACTGAAGGTGAAGCGTTCCATTTCCTTGCAGGAAACGCACCAGTCGGCGTAGAAGTCCAGCATCACCGGACGGCGCTCACCGGCGGCATTCTGCTGCAGGGCCGCGTCCAGCTCGGCGCTGGAACGGATGCGCACGAAGTCCGCGCCGGCCACCGCGGTACCCTGCGCGCGCAGATGCGACAGCGGCGCCAATGGGTCGCGACCACCGGTCACCACGCTGACCAGTTGCAGCAGACCCAATGTGACCACTGCCAGGCCGAGTCCACGTGCGATCCAGCCTGCCGGGCGGGACCACAGCAGGAAGGCGCCATAGCCGATGCCCAGCATCGCCCAGCCCGCCATCTGCAGCCAGGACGGGATCACCGGCGAAACCATCCACAGCGCCGTACCCAGCATGAGCACGCCAAAGAAGCGCTTGACCGCATCCATCCAGGCGCCGGCGCGCGGGAGCAGGGCGCCAGCAGACGCACCGATGAGCAGCAGCGGTACGCTCATGCCGGCGGCCATCGCAAACAGGGCGCTACCGCCCAGCACCACGTTGCCGGTCTGGCTGATGTACAGAAGTGCCCCGGCCAGCGGCGCGGCCACGCAGGGGCCGACGATCAGCGCCGAGATCGCGCCCATCAGGAACACCCCCAGCCATTTGCCGCTGCCATTGCCCGAGGCCGACGACAGGCGGGATTGCACGGAGGCCGGCACCTGCAGCGTGTAGACGTCGAACATCGACAGGGCCAGTACCGCCATCAGCAGCGCAAAGCCGGCCAGCATCCACGGGTTTTGCAGATAGGCCGACAAGCCCTCTCCCAGCATCCCGGCGGCCACGCCCAGCGCGGTATAGACCAAGGCCATACCAAGCGAGTAGGCGACCGACATCAGGAAGCTGCGAGCGCGGCCACCGCCGGCGGCAGTCTGCTGGCCGACGATGATCGAGGACAGGATGGGCAGCATCGGCAGCACACAAGGCGTGAAGGAGAGCCCGATACCCAGCACGAAGAACAGCGACAGGATGCGCCACAGCTTGCCGCTATTCAGTACGGCGGCAATTCCGTCGATATCGCTGCCGCCGGTGGCCTGCATCGCATCGCTGCCGCCCGCGCTCACGCTCTGGCCGGTCGCCTGGGGCGACATGGTCAGCTTGAGCGTCATCGGTGGATAACATAGCCCCTTGTCGGCGCAACCTTGCGACACCGCCACCACGGTAAATCTGTCCACAGCGCCGCTGACCGGCATGCGGGCCGTCACCGATTGGTGATAGGTCTCCACTTCCTTCTGGAAGTTGTCGTCATATTTGCGCTTGCCGGGGGGGAATTGCGGCTCGCCCAGTGTTGCGCCCTCGGCGCTGAAATGGAAGCGGTCGCGGTACATGTAATAGCCATCGGCGATGCGATAGCTCAATTCCAGGGTCCCGGCATCGACCATGCGTCCGCTGAGCTGGAAGGCCTGCTCCGGCGGAAGATAATCTTCGGCGGCATGCGCCACGATCGTGGACAGCGTGGCCACCAGCATCAGCAGACACTGCAGGGAGAGCAGCCACAAGCGCTGCAGGCGCCGGCCAATCCGGTGGCGCGTCATCATGGGATTCAACGGAGTTCCTTGTGTGCTTTACAGGCGTAATGGCCGGGCGGTTTCATCCTGCATCCAGGCGAGGTAGGCCGGAAGACCTGCCGTGACCGGCAGGGCGATGATCTCCGGCACATCATAGGGATGCAACTGCAGGATGGTCCGCTCCAGCTCCTGGTAGCGCGCCTGCGTGGTCTTGATCAGCAAGGGGATTTCGCTCTCACGCTGCATCTTGCCTTGCCAGCGATAGACCGAGCTCACCGGCGCCAGGATATTGACGCAGGCTGCCAGCCCTTGTTCCACCAGGGCTGTGGCGATCTTTTCGGCCAGCGCCTGATCCGGCACATTGGCCAGGACCAGAAGCGGCTGGTTCAACAGGGACGAGGTCATGTCAGCATCTCCTTGCGCATGCCGTATTCAACCACAGACTGTGCCGGCGCGCCGCCATGCAAGATCAGGACATGCCATGAAAAAAGGCTGCCAAAAACAAAAAAGCCAGGCTGAGCCTGGCTTTTCTGCAGAGACGGACAAGCGAGTGAATTACTCAGCGGTCGGGGCATCAGCGGCGTCGCTGACTTCCGGACGATCCACCAGCTCGACGAAGGCCATCGGTGCGTTGTCGCCTTGACGGAAGCCCATCTTCAGGATGCGCAGGTAGCCGCCGTTACGGGCAGCGTAGCGCGGACCCAGTTCGGAGAACAGCTTGCCGACGATTTCGCGATCGCGCAGGCGGTTGAAGGCCAGACGCTTGTTGGCCAGGGTGTCGGTCTTGCCCAGGGTCAGGATCGGCTCGACGACGCGGCGCAGTTCCTTGGCCTTCGGCAGGGTGGTCTTGATGGCTTCATGACGCAGCAGGGAGACAGTCATGTTGCGTAGCATGGCCAGACGGTGGGACGAAGTACGATTCAGTTTGCGGAGACCGTGACGGTGACGCATGGTAATTTCCTTTCAGGTTACAGTTTTGATCCAGTTCTTCTATCGGCAGGCCAGCTTCGCTGTCCGGACCGCGGACCGGTAAATGACGGATAAAAGTATTGCTACGGGTACGACGGGTACGACAGATACAGCGTCTTGCCAGCCTGGCCGGCGGGATGGTGCTCCACGCCAGCCAGGCAGCAGGAATTACTTCTCCAGACCGGCCGGCGGCCAGTTTTCCAGCTTCATGCCCAGGGTCAGGCCACGCGAAGCCAGGACTTCCTTGATTTCGTTCAACGACTTGCGACCCAGGTTCGGGGTCTTCAGCAGTTCGTTTTCGCTGCGCTGGATCAGATCGCCGATGTAGTAGATGTTCTCGGCCTTCAGGCAGTTTGCGGAACGAACGGTCAGTTCCAGGTCGTCCACCGGACGCAGCAGGATAGGATCGACCTGCGGTGCGCGCGACGGTGCTTCTGCAGTCGCTTCGGTGCCTTCCAGGGCAGCGAACACGTTCAGTTGATCAACCAGCACGCGAGCCGACTGGCGGATCGCTTCTTCCGGAGTGATGACGCCGTTGGTCTCGATGTTCATGACCAGCTTGTCAAGGTCGGTACGCTGTTCCACACGTGCGGATTCCACAGCGTAGGACACGCGACGCACCGGCGAGAAGGACGCGTCCAGGATGATGCGACCGATGGTCTTGTTGGTGTCTTCGGACAGGCGACGCACGTTGCCCGGCACGTAGCCACGGCCCTTTTCGACCTTGATCTGCATGTCCAGCTTGCCGCCACCGGTCAGGTTGGCGATGACGTGATCCGGGTTGATCAGTTCGACGTCGTGCGGCAGATCGATATCGGAAGCCAGGACGGCGCCTTCGCCTTCCTTCTTCAGGGTCAGCGTGACTTCGTCACGGTTGTGCAGCTTGAAGACCACGCCCTTCAGGTTCAGCAGGATGTCCACGACGTCTTCCTGCACGCCGTCCAGCGAGGAGTACTCGTGCACGACACCGGCGATGGTGACTTCGGTGGGAGCGTAACCGCTCATGGTCGACAGCAGCACGCGACGCAGCGCGTTGCCCAGGGTGTGACCATAACCGCGCTCGAACGGCTCCATCACGACCTTGGCGTGACCGGGAGCCAGTGTTTCCACTTCGATGATGCGGGGCTTCAACAAACTGTTTTGCATGAATTGTCCTTTTCAATACCCTCGGCTCGTTACACCGATAAGGCTGATGGCAGTTCGGAAAAATGCCCACCATGAGGTGGGCACAGAGGTACAGCGGTACGGCGGATTAACGCGAGTACAGTTCGACGATCAGCGATTCGTTGACGTCGGCAGCGATTTCGCTACGGTCCGGAGCGGACTTGAAGGTGCCTTCCAGCTTCTTCGAATCCACGGAAACCCACTGCGGGAAACCGTTCGATTCGGCCAGCGACAGGGCTTCGGCGATACGCACTTGCTTCTTGGCCTTTTCGCGGATGGCGACGACGTCACCAGCCTTGACCGAGTAGGAAGCGATGTTCACGACTTGACCGTTCACGGTCAGGGCCTTGTGGGACACCAGCTGACGCGCTTCAGCGCGGGTCGAGCCGAAGCCCATGCGGTAGACGACGTTGTCCAGGCGCGATTCCAGCAGCTTCAGCAGGGTTTCGCCGGTGTTGCCCTTGCGGCGGTCGGCTTCGGCGAAGTAGCGGCGGAACTGACGCTCGAGGACGCCGTACATGCGCTTGACCTTCTGCTTTTCACGCAGCTGGTTGCCGTAGTCGGAAGTGCGGGCGCCGGAGGTGCGGCCGTGTTGACCTGGCTTGGAATCCAGCTTGCACTTGGAATCCAGCGAGCGGCGTGCGCTCTTCAGGAACAGGTCGGTGCCTTCGCGGCGGGAGAGTTTTGCTTTGGGTCCGATATAACGTGCCACGGTATTTCCTTTATCAATGACGTCCCAGACTGCCGGACGCTAGTCTGACCTGCATGCGGTCAGACAGTGGTCTTAAGAACAAAACCCGCCAAGGCGATTGGCGGGTGATTTCCAGCGCTTTCACCTGAAGCCAGGCGAAAGCGCAAGATTATACTACAACTTAGATGCGACGGCGCTTCGGCGGACGGCAACCGTTGTGCGGGACCGGGGTCACGTCCTGGATCTGGGTGATCTTGATACCCAGGTTGTTCAGAGCGCGCACTGCGGATTCACGGCCCGGGCCAGGGCCCTTGATACGCACTTCCAGGTTCTTGATGCCGCATTCGATCGCGACCTTGCCGGCGCTTTCAGCGGCGACCTGGGCGGCGAACGGAGTCGACTTGCGCGAACCCTTGAAGCCAGCACCACCCGAGGTCGCCCACGACAGGGCGTTGCCCTGACGGTCGGTGATCGTGATGATGGTGTTGTTGAACGAAGCGTGAACGTGCGCGATGCCTTCAGCAACGTTCTTCTTAACTTTCTTACGAACACGCGATGCTGCTGCGTTGTTGGGGGACTTTGCCATAATTTCTTCCTTGAATCCGACCAGTGCTTGCGCCTGCCGGGATTATTTCTTCAGCGATTGAGCGGCCTTGCGCGGACCCTTGCGAGTACGGGCGTTGGTGCGGGTGCGTTGACCACGAACCGGCAGGCCACGACGGTGACGCAGACCGCGGTAGCAACCCAGGTCCATCAAACGCTTGATGTTCATGGACAACTCACGGCGCAGATCGCCTTCCACGACGAACTTGGCGATTTCGTCACGCAGCTTTTCCAGCTCGTTATCGTCCAGGTCCTTGACCTTCTTGTTGGTCGGAACGCCGGTAGCAGCGCAAATGTCTTGTGCGCGCGGACGGCCAATACCATAGATGGCGGTCAGGCCGATTACGGTGTGCTGATGGTTGGGGATGTTGACCCCTGCAATACGTGCCATTCGTTATTCCTCGATCAATAACGTTAAGTTAACCCTGGCGCTGCTTGTGACGGGGTTCGGTGCAGATCACACGAACGACGCCATTGCGCTTGATGATTTTGCAGTTGCGGCAGATCCGCTTGACTGATGCGAGCACTTTCATTGTGGCCCTCTTTCTTTCAATGTTTCACTGTTACTTGGTTCGGAACACGATACGTGCCCGGCTCAAATCGTAAGGCGTCAGTTCCACCGTTACCTTATCGCCAGGCAGGATACGGATGTAATTCATGCGCATCTTGCCGGAAATATGGCCGAGTACAACGTGACCGTTTTCCAACTTAACCCTGAATGTCGCGTTGGGCAGATTTTCAAGAATCTCGCCCTGCATCTGAATAACGTCGTCTTTTGCCATTCCGTGTCTTCTTCCTCTGGGGCATGAGGCCGCTTATCGCGGTGTCATGCCACCCTTGAAATTAGCTTTGCGGAGCAACGATTCATACTGCTGAGACATCACATAGTTCTGCACTTGGGCCATGAAATCCATCGTCACGACCACAATGATCAGCAGCGATGTGCCACCGAAATAGAACGGTACCTTCCAGCGTGCGATCAGGAACTCTGGCAACAGGCACACCAGAGTGATGTACACGGCGCCGGCCAGGGTCAGGCGCATCAGGATCTTGTCGATATAACGCGCCGTCTGATCACCCGGACGGATACCCGGAACAAACGCACCACTCTTCTTCAGGTTGTCTGCCGTTTCCTTGCTGTTGAACACCAGTGCGGTGTAGAAGAAGCAGAAGAAGACGATAGCCACCGCATACAGCAAGGCATGGATCGGTTCACCTGGTGCCATCGATGCCGCCAGATCCTTCAGGAAACGAATGAAGGGATTTGACGAATCACCCGATGTGAACCAGCTGGTGATCGTGGCCGGGAACAGGATGATCGACGATGCAAAGATCGGCGGGATCACGCCAGCCATGTTCAGCTTCAGCGGCAGGTGGCTGCTTTGACCACCGTAGATCTTGTTGCCGACCTGACGCTTCGCATAGTTCACCAGGATCTTGCGCTGACCACGTTCGATGAAGACCACCAGGAACGTCACCAGAGCCACGATTACGCAGATCAGGATCGCCGACAGGGCATTCATCGAACCGGTACGAACCAGCTCGAACAAGCCGCCCAGAGCATTCGGCAGGCCTGCTGCAATACCCGCGAAGATGATGATCGAGATGCCATTGCCCAGACCCCGTTCGGTGATCTGTTCGCCCAGCCACATCAGGAACATCGTGCCGGTGATGAGTGTCACCACCGTGGTCATACGGAAGGCCAGACCCGGATCCAGCACCAGGCCGGCTTGCGATTCCAGCGCCACCGCAATGCCCAGCGCCTGGAAGGTCGCCAGCACCAGGGTGCCGTAACGGGTGTACTGCGTGATCTTGCGACGACCGGCTTCACCCTCTTTCTTCAATGCTTCCAGCTGCGGCGAAACCACCGACAGCAGCTGCATGATGATCGATGCCGAGATATACGGCATGATCCCCAGTGCGAAGATCGTAAAGCGCGACAGGGCACCACCGGAGAACATGTTGAACATGCCCAGAATGCCGCCCTGATTCTGCTTGAACAGCTGCGCCAACTGCGTCGGATCAATACCCGGAACCGGGATATGTGCACCGATGCGATAAACGATCAACGCTCCCAGCAGGAACCACAAACGCCCCCAGGGGAAGCCTTTTGCGGCACCTTTCGCTAATTGAGGAGTAGTTGCCAATTAATGCTCCGGGACCGGATCACTCAGCGATGGAACCACCGGCTGCTTCGATAGCGGCCTTGGCACCAGCAGTTGCGATCAGACCCTTGACGGTTACCTTCTTGGTCAGTTCGCCAGCCTTGATGATACGCACGACACGAGCCAGTTCCGACACCAGGCCGGCTTGCTTCAGTGCCAGCACGTCGATCTCGGCGACGGGCAGCTTTTCCAGGTCGGACAGGCGAACTTCAGCCTTGTAAGGCGTAGCCAGCGACTTGAAACCGCGCTTGGGCAGACGGCGTTGCAGGGGCATCTGGCCGCCTTCGAAGCCGACCTTGTGGAAACCGCCCGAACGCGACTTCTGACCCTTGTGACCACGACCGGCAGTCTTGCCCAGGCCAGAGCCGATACCACGACCGACGCGACGCTTAGCGTGCTTCGCGCCTTCTGCGGGTTGGATAGTGTTTAATTGCATGATTCGCTCCGTTCGCAAGCTGACGCTTACGACACCACTTTCACAAGATAGGACACTTTGTTGATCATGCCGCGCACCGACGGGGTGTCTTCCAGTTCGGACACCGAGTTGACGCGACGCAGACCCAGACCGCGCACGGTTGCGCGGTGGTCCTGACGAGTACCGATCAGACCCTTGACCAGCTTGACTTTGATTGTGTTAGCCATCTCGATCACCTTAGCCCAGGATTTCTTCGACCGACTTGCCGCGCTTGGCAGCAATTTCAGCCGGAGTGTTCATCTTCGACAGACCGTCCAGGGTGGCACGGACCATGTTGTAGGGGTTGGTCGAACCGGTCGACTTGGCCACCACGTTGGTCACGCCCATCACCTCGAAGATCGCGCGCATCGGACCACCGGCGATGACGCCAGTACCGTCCTTGGCCGGCGAGATCATCACCGACGAAGCGCCGTGCTTGCCGATGACGGTGTGCTGCACGGTACCGTTCTTCAGGGTGACCTTGATCAGCTTGCGACGTGCTTCTTCCATTGCCTTCTGCACGGCGACGGGCACTTCCTTGGACTTGCCCTTGCCCATGCCGATGCGGCCATCGCCGTCACCAACCACTGCCAGCGCTGCGAAACCCATGATGCGACCACCCTTCACCACCTTGGTGACGCGGTTGACTGCGATCATCTTTTCGCGCATGCCGTCATCAGGCTTGTCGCTTTGCGTTTTCGATTGCATTTTTGCCATGATCGATAATCCTTAGAACTTCAGGCCGGCTTCACGCGCAGCCTCAGCCAGCGCCTTGACGCGACCGTGATAACGGAAACCGGAGCGGTCGAATGCGACTTCAGTCACACCGGCCTTCAGAGCCTTCTCTGCAACGCGCTTGCCGATCAGGGCGGCAGCGGCGGCATTGCCGCCCTTGCCGGATTGACCAGCCAGCTCGGCGCGGACTTCTGCTTCCAGGGTGGAAGCGGAGGCCAGCACGTTGGCGTCGGGGCCGATGACGCTGGCGTAGATGTGCGTGTTGGTACGGTGCACAGCCAGACGATTCACCTTCAGTTCTGCGATCTTGGCGCGAGTCTGAGTCGCACGGCGCAGGCGAGATTGTTTCTTGTCCATCGTCAACCCCTATTACTTCTTCTTGGTTTCTTTGAGCGTCACCACTTCGTCAGCGTAGCGCACACCCTTGCCCTTATAGGGTTCGGGTTCGCGGTACGCGCGAATTTCAGCGGCGACCTGGCCAACCACCTGGCGATCGATACCCTTGATCAGGATTTCGGTCTGGGTCGGGGTCTCAACCTTGATGCCAGCAGGCATCTGGTGAACGATGGGGTGCGAGAAGCCCAGCGACAGGTTCAGCTTGTCGCCTTGTGCTTGTGCACGGAAACCCACGCCGACCAGGTTCAGCTTCTTTTCGAAGCCCTTGGTGACGCCGTTGACCATGTTGTTGACCAGAGCACGCAGGGTGCCCGACATCGCGTTGGCTTCGCGGCTGTCATCAGCCACTTCGAAGCTCAGCGAGCCATTGTTGTTGACCACCTTGACCTTCTTGGTCAGCGGTTGGGTCAAGGAGCCCAGCGGGCCCTTGACGGTGATTTGCTCTGCAGTGATGGTCGCTTCCGCGCCACTCGGCAGTGCAACAGGCATTTTACCTACACGAGACATCTTGCACTCCTTAGGCCACGTAGCAAATCACTTCGCCACCGACACCGGTTGCGCGTGCTTTGCGATCAGTCATCACGCCGCGCGGGGTGGACACAATCGCCACACCCAGGCCATTCATGACGTTCGGAATATCATCCTTGCCCTTGTAGATGCGCAGACCCGGACGGGACACGCGCTCCAGGCGCTCGATGACCGGACGGCCAGCGTAATACTTCAAACCGATTTTCAATTCAGCCTTGCCATCTGCGGCAACCACGGCGAAATCTTCGATATAACCCTCGTCCTTGAGGACGTTGGCAATGGCAACCTTCACCTTGGAAGACGGCATGACGACGGTGGTCTTGTTCACGCCTTGTGCATTGCGGATACGGGTCAGCATATCGGCGATAGGATCGCTCATACTCATTGCTTCTTCTCCTATTACCAGCTAGCTTTGGTCAAACCCGGGATTTCGCCGCGCATGGCGATTTCACGGACCTTGATACGGCCCAATCCGAACTTGCGGAAAGTACCACGGGGACGGCCAGTCAGCGCGCAACGGTTACGTTGGCGGGTCGGAGCCGAGTTACGGGGCAGCGCCTGCAGCTTCAGACGTGCTTCGTAACGCTCTTCATCCGACTTCGATTGGTCGTCGATAATAGCCTTCAACTCGGCGCGCTTGGCAGCATACTTCTTCACCATTTCTGCGCGCTTCTGTTCACGGTTAATCAGTGCCAGTTTTGCCATGGCATCCTCAGTTTCTGAACGGGAATTTAAATGCGGCGAGAAGCGCCTTCGCTTCGTCGTCGGTCTTTGCAGTCGTGGTGATGCTGATGTTCATGCCACGCAGTGCATCGATCTTGTCGTACTCGATTTCGGGGAAGATGATCTGCTCTTTCACACCGATGTTGTAGTTGCCACGACCGTCGAACGCACGACCCGACACACCACGGAAGTCACGCACGCGCGGCAGGGCCACGGTGATCAGACGATCCAGGAATTCGTACATGCGGGCGCCACGCAGGGTCACCATGCAACCGATCGGATAGCCTTCGCGGATCTTGAAACCTGCGATAGCCTTGCGAGCCTTGGTCACCACCGGCTTCTGGCCAGCGATCTTGGTCAGATCGCCAACGGCGTGCTCGATGATCTTCTTGTCCGCAACTGCTTCCGACAGACCCATGTTCAGGGTGATCTTCAGGATGCGCGGAACTTCCATCACCGACTTGTACGAATACTTCGTAGTCAGATCGGCGACGACCTTATCTTTATAAAACTGTTGAAGACGTGCCATGATGTTTAAACCTTAACGACTTCGCCGTTGGACTTGTAAGCGCGGACCTTCTTGCCGTCCACTTCCTTGTAAGCCACACGATCTGCCTTGCCGGTCGCAGCGTTGAACAACGCGACGTTCGACACATGAATTGGCATCAGCTTATCGACGATGCCGCCAGTTGCACCAGTCATCGGATTGGGACGGGTCGCCTTCTTTGCGACATTCACGCCTTCCACGACGACATAATCGGCGCTGACGCGAGCAGTCACGACACCGCGCTTACCCTTGTCTTTGCCGGTCAACACGATGACTTCATCGTTTTTACGAATCTTTGCCATGACCACTCCTTACAGAACTTCAGGTGCCAGGGAGACGATCTTCATGAAGCGCTCTGTACGCAGCTCACGAGTCACCGGCCCAAAGATACGGGTGCCGATGGGCTCCAGCTTGGCGTTCAGCAGGACGGCAGCATTACCATCGAACTTGACCAGCGAACCATCCTGACGACGCACGCCCTTGGCGGTGCGAACGACGACAGCGTTATAAATTTCACCCTTCTTGACGCGACCACGCGGTGCTGCGCTCTTGACAGTAACCTTGATCACATCGCCAATGCCCGCATAGCGGCGCTTGGAACCACCCAAGACCTTGATGCACAGAACTTCGCGCGCACCAGTGTTGTCGGCCACTTCGAGCCGGCTTTCAGTTTGAATCATGATATTTTCTTTCCCAACTTAATCCGCTTCGCACGATGCGCTGGCGGTCAGTCTTGGTCCTGTTAGCAAGCGAACTCGCTAGTTAGGGGACGAATAGAGCTACTCTTGAGCCTCTCTTTGCAGGCTTATGCTTACAAAGAAAGAGCTCGATATTATGGCAGCATAATATCGAGCACGCAAGTACTACATTTACTACTTAGACGATTTGTGCTTCCTGCACCACACGGGTCACAGTCCACGACTTCGTCTTGGAGATCGGACGGCTTTCGGTGATTTCCACCACATCGCCGGCCTTCGCCGAGTTTTGCTCATCATGCGCATGGTACTTCTTGGTGCGCTTGATGATCTTGCCGTACAGCGGGTGCTTCATTTGACGCTCGATTTCGACAGTGACGGTCTTGTCCATCTTGTCCGACACAACTTTGCCAATCAGCGTGCGCTTGAGCGCTTGTTTCACTTGATCGTTCATTGTTGGCCATCCTTCGAGTTGATCACAGTTTTCACACGTGCGATGTCGCGACGTACCTTCTTCAGCTGTGCGGTATTGTTCAGTTGCTGGGTCGCAATTTGCATGCGCAGGCTGAACTGGGCCTTCAACAGCTCGCCCAGTTCCTTTTCCAGCCCTGCCTTGTCCTTACCGCGGAGTTCCGATGCTTTCATGTTCCGCTCCTAATTATTGACCGACTTGGCGAACAACGAAAGTCGTCGCAAGCGGCAATTTGGCAGCAGCCAAACGGAACGCCTCGCGAGCCAGGGTTTCGTCCACACCGTCCATCTCGTACAGTACCTTACCCGGCTGGATTTCAGCCACGTAGTACTCCGGATTGCCCTTACCGTTACCCATACGCACTTCAGCAGGCTTCTGGGAGATTGGCTTGTCCGGGAAAACGCGGATCCAGATACGACCACCGCGCTTGATGTGACGGGTCATCGCGCGACGAGCAGCTTCGATCTGACGAGCAGTAATACGGCCGCGGCCAACTGCCTTCAGACCAAAATCGCCGAACGAGACGGCGGTTCCGCGGGTGTGCGAAATGCCGGTGTTACGACCTTTTTGTTCTTTACGATATTTTCTACGTGCTGGTTGCAGCATGATTATTCTCCTGCTTTCTCAGCCGACACACCGGCATCGGCAGCTTGAGGACGACCACCGCCACGCTTTGCACCGGCGCCAGGAGCACCAGTCTTGGAGCGGGGACGTGCACCCGGCTTGCCGTCGTCACGACGAGGACCACGACGCTTCTTGTCGTCTTCCGGCTCACCGACCAGCACCGGCGCTTCGCCGTTTGCCAGGCGATCGCCCTTGTAGACCCACACCTTCACACCGATGATGCCGTAGGTGGTTTCAGCTTCGCCGAAGCCATAGTCGATATCGGCGCGCAGGGTGTGCAGGGGCACACGGCCTTCACGGTACCATTCGGTACGTGCGATTTCGATGCCGTTCAGACGACCCGACGACATGATCTTGATGCCTTGGGCGCCCAGACGCATGGCGTTCTGCATCGCACGCTTCATGGCGCGACGGAACATGATGCGCTTTTCCAGCTGCTGGCAGATCGAGTCAGCGATCAGCTGAGCATCGGCTTCCGGCTTGCGGATTTCTTCGATGTTGACGTGCACGGGCACGCCCATCAGCTTGGCCAGTGCCGACTTCAGCACTTCGATGTCTTCACCCTTCTTGCCAATCACAACGCCCGGACGGGAGCTGTAAATGGTGATGCGGGCATTCTTGGCCGGACGCTCGATGACCACACGGCCGACCGAGGCGTTCTTCAGCTTCTTCTTCAGGTAAGCACGGACCTTCAGGTCCTCGTTGAGCATGTCGGCAAAGTTGTTGTTGCCTGCATACCAACGCGAGCCCCAGTTACGTGTAACCGCCAGACGGAAACCGGTTGGATGAATCTTCTGTCCCATCGTGACTCCTTAGTTTCCGACGGTCACGTAGATGTGACACGACTGCTTGGAAATACGATCACCACGGCCCTTTGCACGCGCTGTGAAGCGCTTCAGGACCGCACCCTTTTCCACATAAATGGTCTTGACTTTCAGCTCGTCAATGTCGGCACCATCGTTGTGCTCGGCGTTCGCGATTGCGGACTCCAGAACCTTCTTGATGATGACCGCGCCCTTCTTGGGGCTGAAGGCCAAGATATTCAGTGCCTGATCAACTTTTTTACCGCGGATCAGGTCTGCAACCAGGCGGCCTTTCTGGGCCGACAGGTGCACACCGCGCAGAGTAGCTTTAGTTTCCATCATAGGACCTTATTTCTTAGCCTTCTTATCGGCAGCGTGACCCTTGAAAGTACGGGTCAGCGCGAATTCGCCGAGCTTGTGACCAACCATGTTTTCCGACACATAGACAGGCACGTGTGCCTTGCCGTTGTGCACGGCGATGGTCAGACCGATGAAGTCGGGCATGATGGTCGAACGACGCGACCAGGTCTTGATCGGCTTCTTGTCCTTGGTAGCCTGGGCAGCCTCAACCTTTTTCACCAGGTGGGCGTCGCAGAAAGGACCTTTTTTCAATGAACGTGTCATGTTTTATCCTTTATTTCTTGCCGCGACGCGAGACAATCATCGAAGTCGTACGCTTGTTGCTACGAGTCTTCTTGCCCTTGGTCTGCTGGCCCCACGGCGAAACCGGGTGACGGCCAGCGGCGGTCTTGCCTTCACCACCACCGTGCGGGTGATCCACCGGGTTCATGACAACGCCACGAACGGTCGGACGCACACCGCGCCAACGGGTTGCACCAGCCTTACCGATCTTGCGCAGGTTGTGCTCGCCGTTACCGACTTCGCCGATGGTGGCGCGGCATTCGATGTGAACGCGACGCACTTCACCGGAGCGCAGGCGAACCTGAGCGTAGGTACCTTCGCGTGCCATCAGCACGACAGCGGCACCGGCGGTACGGGCGATTTGAGCACCCTTGCCCGGCAGCATTTCCACGCAGTGGATGGTGGTACCGACTGGGATGTTGCGGATCGGCAGGGTGTTGCCCGACTTGATCGGAGCTTCAGAACCGCTGATCAGCTGATCGCCAACCGACACGCCCTTGGGAGCGATGATGTACTTGCGCTCGCCGTCCGCGTAGCACAGCAGTGCGATGTGCGCGGTACGGTTCGGGTCGTATTCGATACGCTCGACCTTGGCAGGAATGCCATCCTTGTTGCGACGGAAGTCGACAACACGGTAGTGCTGCTTGTGACCACCGCCGATGTGGCGGGTGGTGATGTGACCGTTGTTGTTACGGCCGGCGGTCTTGGACTTCTTTTCGACCAGCGATGCCAGCGGACGGCCCTTGTACAGGTCGGGATTGACGACCTTGACCATGCCGCGCCGACCGGGCGAGGTCGGCTTCACTTTTACGAGTGCCATTATTTAGCCTCCTCGGTGAAGTTGATTTCTTGACCCGGCTTCAGGCTGACGAAAGCGCGGCGGGTGTGGTTGCGGCGACCCATACCGTTGCGCGAGCGCTTCTGCTTGCCCTGACGGTTGGCGACTTGCACCGATTCCACTTCCACCTTGAACAGCAGTTCGACGGCGGCCTTGACTTCCAGCTTGGTAGCATCCTTGGCGACCAGGAAGACGACTTGCTCGTTCTTCTCGGCGACGAAAGTTGCCTTTTCGGAGATCACCGGTGCCAGCAGCACCTTCATCAGGCGCTCTTCGCTATGTTTCACGATTGCGTTCATGCCAGCAACTCCTCAATCTTTGCCAGAGCCGGCTTGGTGATCAAGACATTCTTGAAGTACACCAGCGACACGGGATCAGCTTGACGCGGCTCGACCACCAGCACGCCCGGCAGATTGCGCGAGGCCAGCAGCAGCTTTTCGTCCAGGCTGTCGGTAATAACCAGCACCGATTCCATGCCCATGCCCTTCAGCTTTTGGGCCAGCAGCTTGGTCTTCGGGGCTTCGACGGCGAATTCTTCCACGACCGACAGGCGGCCTTCACGTGCCAACTGGGACAGGATCGAGCAGACACCTGCGCGATACATCTTCTTGTTGACCTTGTGGGTGAAGTTTTCGTCAGGCGAGTTCGGGAAGATACGACCACCACCGCGCCACAGAGGCGACGAGGACATACCGGCACGTGCACGGCCAGTACCCTTTTGACGCCACGGCTTCTTGGTGGTGTGGCTGACTTCTTCACGATCCTTTTGCTTGCGATTGCCGCTACGAGCGTTAGCTTGGTAGGCAACCACGACCTGGTGGATCAGAGCTTCGTTGTAGTCACGACCGAAAATGGTATCCGGTGCAGCGACGTTCGAAGCAGCTTGACCTTGGTCATTCAGGAGCTTCAGTTCCATTGATTAAGCCCCCTTCTTCGCTTTGACTTTGACTGCCGGCGAAACGATCACTTGACCGTTCTTGGCGCCGGGAACGGCACCCTTCACCAACAGCAATTGACGCTCTGCGTCCACACGGGCGATTTCCAGGTTCTGGACGGTGGTCTTGACATCACCCAGATGACCGGTCATGCGCTTGCCCGGGAACACGCGGCCCGGATCCTGCGCCATACCGATGGAGCCAGGAACGTTGTGCGAGCGGGAGTTACCGTGGGTCGCGCGACCCGATGCGAAGTTGTAACGCTTGATGGTACCGGCATAGCCCTTACCGATCGACACGCCTTGCACGTCGACTTTCTGGCCAGCTTCAAACATGCCGATGCCAACGACGTCGCCTGCCTTCAGTTCGGCAGCCTTGGAAGCGTCAACACGGAATTCTTTGAGGACAGTACCTGCCTCGACGCCAGCTTTGGCGAAGTGGCCGGCGGCGGCTTTCACCACGCGCGAAGCGCGGCGTTGACCGAAGGTCACCTGAACAGCGGAATAACCATCCACTTCAGGCGTTTTGATTTGTGTCACGCGGTTGTTGGACACGTCCAGCACGGTCACAGGGATCGAATCCCCATCTTCCGTGAAGATGCGCATCATACCAACCTTGCGACCAACAAGGCCCAGGCTCATTGTTTTCTCCATTCCCGCCTGCGATTGGGCGGGGCTGATGTTCGTACTACCATAAATTGCAGGTTTTGCGGACGCAAAACCCACATCGAAGCCGAGTATTATAGCCTCTAAAAGAAAAGCGCACAACCGAGGTTGTGCGCTTTTCCAACACTACACCTGCTGATGACTGCAATTACTGCAGCTTGATTTCGACATCAACGCCAGCGGGCAGGTCCAGCTTCATCAATGCGTCAACCGTCTTGTCGGTCGGATCGACGATATCCATCAGGCGCTGATGGGTACGGATTTCGAACTGATCGCGGGAAGTCTTGTTGACGTGCGGCGAACGCAGGACGTCGAAACGCTGGATGCGGGTCGGCAGGGGAACCGGGCCCTTGACGACAGCGCCGGTACGCTTGGCGGTGTCAACGATTTCCAGAGCGGACTGGTCGATCAGACGATAGTCGAAAGCTTTCAGACGGATACGGATTTTTTGGCTAGGAACCGACATGATTTTCCTTTAAAGAACGAACCGGGGATGGGGATCATCCCCGGCGATGTTAAAAATGCGACTAGTGTTGCTTTGCTGCTACTGCGATTCGACGA
>NZ_AEEC02000037.1 GCF_000300975.2 Herbaspirillum frisingense GSF30
CCATCCATGCTGCAGCAGCTGCCGCACGATGGCATGGCGGGAGACGATGTCGTCGATGGCTGCCTGCGGGGCGTCCACCACTACCGTCAGCCGCAAGGGCTCATGCACCCACTGCTGGCCGTCATGCAGTGACTGGCGCGACAACCCGATGCGCAGATCGCCGCCATTGCCTTCGAATACGCCAATGGTGCCGCCCACCACGTTGTGCAGCAGCTTGTTGCCGCTGCCCAGCCGCACCGGGTCGCTGGTGGAGGCGTGGTACTGCCAGTTGATCCAGTGGGTCACCAGCATGGGTGCGGTCATCAGCAGTTCCAGCACGCTGCCGTCGGCGTCCTGGCTGGCGTCGTAATCGTGCAGGAAGCAGCGACCGCCCAGATCCAGCCCGCGGCTGCGCGTGCGGGGCGCAATCAGGAAGGCGGCATTGCCGGTGAGCCCCCATTCCGGGCGGGTCTCGGCGCCGTCATTGGCGCGCCGGCGCAATGCCTTCAACAGGGCTGGCGGCGTCAGCCTGTCCTGCAGGCCGAGCCGGCCGGCGCGTTCACGGCGCACCCGATCGCCGGCCTCGGCCAGGGTCGGTTGCAAGGCATCCCAGCGCTGGCGGGCGTTCGTCGGCAAGAGGTCCAGATCGAAGGCCTCCACCTCGTCGGTGGTGGTGTTGTGCAGGAGGGCCAGGAAGCGGCTGTCCTCGGGAATGAGGATCCCCCGCTCCAGCAGGCCGCGCCGCACCTCGGTCTCATTGAGTAGCTGTGCCAGCGTACGGGCATTGACCTCGCCGGTCTGGCCGCAGCAGGCGCCACAATCCAGGGCGGCCGCATGCGCATTGTTGGCCGACTGGCTGCCATGGCCCACCAGCAGCACCAGCGGCGCGATCTGCCGATCCAGTCCCATGGCGTGCAGCACCCGCGCGGCCAGGGTGATCTTGTCGGGGAGCGAGATGGCGTTCAGTTGCGGACGGCAGAGCTGGCGGTAACGACTCGGCAAGCCGTGCAGGTCGTCCCGCGCGCGTTCGGCCTGTCCGGGGCGCAACCACTTCCACAAGCCCCCCAGCGCCGTCACGCCGGCCACCTCGACGAAGGAAAACGCCGACCCCGGCCAGCGGGTATTGCCCTGCCACTGTTCCTGGGTGGCCAGGGTCTGGCGCCGGCTGCGGCCCACGGCGTCGGTCAGCACGCTGCTGGGCTGGGCGGCGCCGGCTGGCTGGATGGTATCGCGCACCTGGTAGGCCGGTGCCAGCAGGCCAGGCAATTGCGGACGACTGGCTTCGCTGGCCAGCGGGGTATAGGCCACCGGCAGACCGAAGAAACCGGCGAAGCCCAGGGTCTGCATGCCAGGATGCACGCCCTCCAGGGCGCGGCGCAAGGGCTCGCTGCGCACGTCGATGCAGAAGGCGGCTTGCACCTCGATGGTAGGCGCAGCGCTTGCGGCGGGCTCGCCGTGGCGCTGCAGTTGCTGCGCCAGACGGCGCTGATAGCCGGCCTCCAGGGCCACCTGCCAGAGTTCGTCCACCAGCAGATCGTGCTGCGCCTGTTGCAACCGTTCCGGCGACCGCGCCCAGGCCTGCTGGACGGTGTGGAAAGCGTGACCGGCGGCGACATCGTCCTTGCACTCCAGCAGCAAGGCGCCCCAGGCCATGCGGATGGCCAGCAGTTCGCGCAGGTGCTGGTCCTCGCCCTGTTCCAGGCGCGCCTGCCAGCCTAGATACGCGCACCAGGAGGCCCAGCCATTGACCGTCAGCAGCACTGCTTCCAGATAATCGGCCCAGACTTCACTGGGCAGGCCCAGGTGCTGCATGACCCAGCGCTCGGCCTCATGGGCGCTGGCCGGCAAGGCGCGGATCCCATCGGCGATGTGTGGCAGGCCCATCAACAGGCCGATGCCGTGGTCATGCTCCAGCGTCTCGCGCCAGAAGGCGTAGAGGCCCATGCCGCGCTGCGGCTGCCAATCGGCCTGGTGACGGTCGAAATAGGCGGCACAGGTCTGGCTGACCTGGTGCGTGATGGCCTGCCGCCAGGATAGCCGGGTATGGCGCTGCGGATCGTTGTCCAGGACGTCGATCAGCAAGGGCAGCCGCTGCACCTGGGTGGGCGAGGTCAGCATCGCCAGGCAATGGGCCTCGTCGATGCCACGGTCGGCCGCTTCCTGCGACTGTTGCAGCGCATAGCGCAAGTCGTCGCGGGTGACGCGGCCCTGCTCCCAGGCCTGGCGCAACTGCTCCTGCGGCGGGAAGACCTGGATCCCGCCCAGCAGCAGCATGCGCGCAGCAACCTGGCGCAGCGGCATACCCACGCGGGTCCAGTGGGGATTGACGGCAATGGCGCGATCCAGTGGCCAGGCCGGGGCAATGGCGCCGCAGGCGTCCTGGCAGGCTTGTTCGAGCAGGCGGTCCTGTTGCCCGGTCCAGGCCTGTGCCTGCACCGGCGCGCTGGCCAGCGCTGCCTGGGCATTCTGATGTAAGGCATTCATGGGTGTTCTCCTTGTGATCCGGATCTGGCTGGCTCAATGCCGGGCATCGCCCAGCAAGCTGGGCGCGGTCTGCGTTGTACCCTGATTAGTCTGTTGATTTGCGGCCGCCCGGCGCGCTTTGGGCGCCCAGTCGGATGGCCACAGGGTCAAGGCCAGGCGGGTGTAGGCCTCATCCAGGTAGAAGCCGGCGTAACTACGGCGACGCCATGCCGCCATGGCTTGCGGGCGAAGCTGCAGCAAGCCCATGCAGACATACAGGACCAGCATGGTCAGCAGCGCCAGCACGCCGTAGCCGGTGCGGGGGGAATCGACGATCTGCAGCGGCAACCGGTGCGCCACGAGGGCGGCCAGCGTCAGGCCGGCGGCGCCACCCAGCCCCAGGCCGACGCTGCGCAGGCGTGACCCTTCCGGCCGCTGCGGCAGCCACAACAAGGGTGCCCAGGCCAGGACCAGCACCCCGCTCCACCACCACGGCCAGGCCGCATGGGGACTGACGTTTTGCAGGGCCAGGACCAACGCAGCGCTTAGCAGCGGTGCTGCGACCACGCTGGCCGCGGATGGCAGGGCCGGCGCATGCAGGGCTTGCAGCCGGGTGTCCCGCACCACCGACGACGCGGACAAGAAGGCATGCGCCTTGTACAGTGAATGACCGATCAGATGCAGGGCCGCAAACATGTACAGGCCGGCAACGCATTCGAGCAGCATGAAACCCATCTGCGCCACGGTGGACCACGCCAGCTTCACCTTGATGCTGATGCGTGTGAGCATGACCAGCCCGGCCAGCAGCACCGTCCCGCCACTGACCACCAGCAGCACGCTGCGCGCGGCCACGGCCTGGTCCAGCAGCGGCGCAAAGCGCACCAGCACGAAGCCGCCCAGGTTGACCACGCCTGCATGCAGCAGGGCCGAGACCGGCGTGGGCGCCTCCATCACCTGGATCAACCAGCCGTGCACCGGCAGCAAGGCGGTACGCAGGATTACCGCCAGCACCAGGCAGAGTGCGCTCAGCTGCAGGCCCGGGGACATGGCATGTTGCTCCGCGTGAGGCAGGTGAGCCAGGTGAGACCAAAGCGCCGGCAACGAACCGCTGCCGACTGCCGACCACGCCAGTGCGGCCGCTGCGACCAACAGCACATCGGCCAGGCGGTCGGCGATGCGTTTCTTGTACGCCGCCAGGCGAGCGAAGGGCCGGTCCGGGTAGAAGCACAGCAGCTTTTCCAGCGCCAGCCCGACCAGCGCCCAGGCGACGATGAGCACCAGCCAGTGGTCCGCCAGCAGCAAGAGGTGTACGGCCATCAGCACCACCGACAGGGCCGCGATGTAGGGGCGCTGACCGCCCTCCCCCTGCAGGTAGCGAGCCGAAAAGCTGCCGATCACCGTACCCAGGCCCTGCACCAGTAGCGCCAGCACCAGACCGAGGGTGGACGTGCCCAGAACCCCGGGCCAGGGAGCAGCATGGCGGTCGAAGAACAAGGCCGCTACGGCCAGCGACAATGCCAGAAACAGCGCCAGGCCTGACAGGGCCTGGTAACAACGCCACAGACGCATGGGTGGCAACGACGTGCCGGCCGCCAGGGTGGCCATGGCGAACATCAGCCCGGGCGCTGCCCAGGCTGCGCAGGAAAGTACGGAAATGGTGGTCATGACAGGAAGCCTCATGCAGTGCGATGGCCGGATGATGCTTGTCAAAGATCGTTCTGTAAATTACATTTATATGAACAAATCAATCTATAAAAAAGAACGATGCGACTAGAACAGCTTAATTTCCATCATCTGCGCTATTTCTGGCGCGTCGCCAAGCTCGGCCATTTGACCCGCGCGGCGGAAGAGCTCCATACCTCGCAATCGGCGGTGTCAGCCCAGATTCGTCAGCTGGAAAAGCAGCTGGAAGAAGATCTCTTCATCCGCGAGGGCCGTCGACTGAGCCTGACCGATACCGGTCAACTGGTCTTCACCTATGCCGACAATATCTTCGGCTTGAGCCAGGAAATGCTGGGCCGCCTGGAAGGACGCTCCGCCGGCATCACCCGGCTGCGGGTAGGCAGCGTGGCGACGCTGTCGCGTAACTATCAGGAAAACTGGCTGAGGCCGATCATGTCGGACGCCAGCGTGTCGCTGACCCTGGAATCGGGCTTGCTGGAGGGCCTGCTGGAGCGCCTGGTGCAACACCAGCTGGACGTGGTCCTGGCCAACGAGACGGTGCCCTCCGACCCGGATCGTCCGCTGCACTGCCGTTTCCTGGGCAGCCAGGCAGTATCGGTGGTGGGCCCGGCGCAGCGCTGGGAAAGCCGCAGCCTGCGTATCCCGCAAGATCTGGAAGGCGTGGATATGGCCCTACCCGGGCCGCGCCACGCACTGCGCATGCAGTTCGACGCCCTGTGCATTTCCAACGACGTGCGCCCCCGCATGCGCGCCGAAGTCGACGACATGGCCATGCTGCGATTGATCGCCCGCGACAGCGGCTGGCTGACCGTCCTGCCGGAAGTGGTGGTGCAGGATGAACTGCGCAACGGCACCCTGGTCGTGGCCGGGCAGACCAGTGAACTGGTCGAGAGCTTCTACGCCATCACCACGCCCCACCATCATCACGACGAATGGCTAGACAAGCTGCTTGGCGCCGGGCCGGACGCATCTGGAGGGAAGCGTATCGCCGCCAAGTGAAAATCCATAGACGACTGCTATTGCCGTATTGGCAATGATTGCATTTCGTGCATGTGGCTCAATAGCACTGTTGTCATTGGAGTAATAGCGTACACTGGGGCAGTTCAGGATGAGCTTTGTCAAAGCCACCTGCTCCACGATAAGAAACGCGGCGGGGAAGATGAGAAAGGCACTTTTCAGGTATCGCAACGAGCTGGTCCGGATCGAGCTCAAATGTCCGGCCAGCCCCGACGGCGGTGCTACAGGCGGCAACGGAAGAACCGGTGTCGGTGGGTGGACCTGGGATCTCTATATCAATGGCGAACTGCAGTTTTGCGGACAAGACGCGCCTTTTGCATTTGCCGAAGAAGCCATGGCGGCCGCCAGACAGGCCAGTTGTCGGCTGATCGATCTGCTGCACGCCGCTTCCTGAATCATCCGGGCGAGGATCTCGCCAACACCGGTCCGCCGCCTGCTTGCTTGCGCGACCTCTGCCGCAGCCCGGCCCGCACTCCTGCCTGCAGTCCCTTCTCTTTCCTGCCCCTTTCCTGAAATCCTTGCGTTGTCCGCTTGCGGCCATTATTATATGTTTTAATATATTATATTTTTTGATATTGAAAACGCATGAGCAACGTAACCCCGCTACGCGCCGAACAGATGCGTCAGGCCGCCGGTGAAGCGGTCACCGCCCTAAAGGTCCTTGCCAATGAAGACCGCCTGCTGCTGATGTGCCAGCTGTCGCAGCAGGAGATGTGCGTCAGCGAACTGGAAGAAGCGCTTGATATCCGGCAGCCCACCCTGTCGCAACAATTGGGCGTGCTACGCAACGAGGGCGTGGTCACTACCCGCCGCGACGGCAAGCGCGTCTACTACCGTGTGGCCGATGAACGGCTGCTGGCGATGCTCGAACTGATGTACCAACTCTACTGCCCGAAGGAATGAACATGCACATTGCGTGGAACAGTTTTACCCCCGGCGGGGCGCTGGTGGGAGGTATGCTGATCGGGGCCGCTGCCGCCCTGCTGGTGCTTTTCACTGGCCGCATTGCCGGTATCAGCGGCATCGTGGCCGGGCTGCTGCAGCCCCCCTCGCGCGACACCGGCTGGCGCGTCCTGTTCGTGCTGGGACTGTTGCTGGCGCCGCTGCTCTATGGCGCCGTCACGGCCCTCCCCGCGGTGCGCATCGACGCCGGCTACCCGCAGGTCGTGCTGGCCGGCTTGCTGGTGGGGGTGGGCACGCGCTACGGCGCTGGCTGCACCAGCGGGCATGGCGTCTGTGGCTTATCCCGCTTTTCTCCTCGGTCGGCAGTTGCCACTGCCAGCTTCATGGGCGCCGGCTTCGTCAGCGTCTATTTGCTGCGCCACCTGGCCGGATTCTGAGTTCACCATCCATGGGTGCAAAGATGAATAACAAAGAGATGTTCGCTGCGCTCGCTGCAGGGGTAGCCGGTCTCCTGTTCGGCCTGGGACTGATTGTTTCCGGCATGGCCGATCCGGCCAAGGTACTCGGCTTCCTTGATCTGGCGGGGGCGTGGGATCCTTCGCTGGCCTTCGTGATGGGTGGAGCGATCGGGGTCGGTGTGATCGCTTTCGCGCGCGCCCGCAAGATGCAGCAATCGCTGCTGGGACAGCCGATGCAACTGCCCGCTGCCACGCGCATTGACCGGCGCCTGATTCTGGGCAGTCTGCTGTTTGGGGTCGGCTGGGGAATCGCCGGCATCTGCCCGGGCCCGGCACTGGTGCTGCTGGGTGAGGGAGAACGGAAAGGGATGGCCTTCGTCGTCGCGATGCTGGCGGGGATGGTGCTGTTCCGATGGCTGGAGAGCAGGTCACGCCACGGCAGTCAGGGCTGAACGTAGAGGTTCATGCCCTCTGCCGGATTTGCACCCGGCCTGCTGCGGCGTCGTGTCGCTGCCGTTCAACTGTGGCCGGCGGCCTGGAACATCCCCAGCAAGGAAACGCCACCGATTAGCGCCAACACCGCAATGGCGGCAACGATTGCGATGGCAGTCTTGGGCTTGCGATCGGACATGATGTTCTCCTTCTGGTGATGGTGCGATGGCAGGCTCTGCAGCCTTTGCAGTGTCAGCGGAAACGAATAGGCGATCCTGCAGCCCAGACTAGCAGAGCGCTAAAACCAGCGGCATCGGCCACTACCGCGAGCGGCCCATCATCCCGTCTGTCATCCTCGTGGGACTGCAGGAAGTCAGCGCCCGTCAGTTTCTTCACCAAGCGGCCAACAAATGCGAATTGCCCTCATTTTCGCTAATTGTCATGGCATTCTCGCCGCCCCACCCCTAGAATCTGCGCCATTCCGACACCTCGTCTACTGCATAGCCATGCCCAGATTCCATCTCGAACATCACAAGGTCGATGCCATTTCCTGGCTGCGTGCCGCCGTCCTGGGTGCCAACGACGGCATCGTCTCCACTGCCAGCCTGCTGGTGGGCGTGGTGGCCGCCAACGCCAGCCACGAGAACGTATTGCTGACGGGCGTGGCTGGCCTGGTGGCTGGTGCCATGTCCATGGCCACCGGCGAATATGTCTCCGTGCATTCCCAGGCTGATAGCGAAAAGGCGGCCTTGAGCCAGGAGAAGGAAGAACTGGCAACCGACCCCGAGGGCGAACATCGCGAGTTGATGGCGATCTACATGCGCCGTGGCCTGAAGCAGGAAACTGCTAACCAGGTAGCGACCCAGTTGATGGCCCACGACGCCCTGGACGCCCATGCCCGCGATGAGCTGGGCATCTCCGAAACTACCACCGCGCGCCCGGTACAGGCGGCACTGGTCTCGGCGCTGAGTTTCGCGGTGGGCGCAGCCCTGCCGCTGGCCGTGGTATGGCTGGCCCCTGCAGGCGTGCTGCTGGAGGCGATCGTGATCGCTGCCCTGTTGTCGCTGGCGGTGCTGGGCGCGGTCGCGGCCCGGACCGGGGGCGCCAACCTCTGGAAGGGGGCCTTGCGGGTCAGCCTGTGGAGCTCGCTGGCCATGGCCAGCACTGCGGCCATCGGTTCATTCTTTGGCGCGGCGGTCTAGACGGGCCAGCGCGGTCACAGCCAGCCCAGCCATTGGCCCCAGACCAGTTGCCCCAGATAGCGTGAGGGCAGCAGTGTGAAGAGCCCCGCCACCAGACAGGCGCCGACATAGATGCCCTGCATGGTGCGCCGATGCTGGACGATGTCTCCGCGCCGGGCTGCGGTGATGGCGCGATAGAGCCCTACCCCGGTCAACGGCACCAGCAGATGCAGTGGCGAAAATCCGCCGACATTGGGCAAGTCATGCGAACGGATGAAGAGCGCTGACAGAGCGGTGATGACCATACAGCCCAGCCAGCCATAACCGAGGACGCGATGCCAGCGCGGACGTACCGTGCGACCCAGGCGGGTCCAGAGGGCGAGCGGGCCGATTGCCGCGGCACACAACGCAGCACTCAGGTGTAGGGTGACGATGGGGGGCGGGGACATGGCGGTTTCCGATAAAACGATGGACCCGATTGTCACGGCTGTCCCCACGCGTCGCCAGCGTCATGCGACCAGATGCAGATTGCCTTGCCTGAAATGCTGCCAACGGGAGCAGCCGTGCCGCCACCGTTCAGACTACTGCCTTCAGGAGCTCGACTGAGGCTCGCGGACTACCTTTCCTCTCCCACCAGCTCCCGTACCCGCCGCGCCAACACATCGGCTGCGAACGGCTTGGTCAATACCTGCATGCCCCGTTCCAGGTGGCCATGGTTGAGCACCGCGTTCTCGGCATAACCGGTCACGAACAGCACCGGCAAATCCGGTCGCGGGGCGCGGATGGCGTCGGCCAGTTGGCGGCCGTTCATGCCATTGGGCAGGCCGACGTCGGTGATCAGCAGGTCCAGCTCCGGATAGGCGTGGAGCAGCTTCAGGGCCGTCGGCCCGTCTTCGGCCTCCAGCACGCTGTAACCCAGGTCGGACAGGACCTCCACGGTCACCATGCGCACCAGCGGTTCATCGTCCACCACCAGGATGGTCTTGCTGCCTGGCGCTGCCGTGGCACCGGCTTCGTCCGGCATGAGCAGTTCTTCTTCGCCCGCCTGGCCGTGGTGACGCGGCAGGTAGATGCAGAGGGTGGCGCCCTGGCCCAGTTCGGAATAGATGCGTACCGCACCGCCCGACTGGCCGGCAAAGCCATACACCATGGACAGGCCCAACCCCGTCCCCTGCCCCGTGGGCTTGGTGGTGAAGAAGGGATCAAAGGCGCGCGCCACCACGTCCGGCGACATGCCGGTGCCGGTATCGCTCACGCATAGGGACACATACTGGCCCGGCGTCACACCGCGCTGCATGGCCGCCATGTCGTCCAGCCAGCGGTTGGCAGTCTCGATGGTGAGGCGGCCCCCATGCGGCATGGCGTCGCGGGCGTTGATGCAGAGGTTGAGCAAGGCGTTTTCCAGTTGGCCGACGTCCACGAAGGTATGCCAGAGCCCGCCGGCGGCAATGGTTTCCACCGTGATGGCCGGGCCGACGCTGCGGCCGATCAGTTCGTGCATGTCGGCCACGATGCGATTGAGATCGGCGGGCTTGGGGTCCAGCGTCTGCCGTCGCGAAAACGCCAGCAGGCGCTGGGTCAACGCGGCAGCACGCTTGACGGCGGACTGGGCGCCGTTGAGATGGCGTTCGATGTCGCTGATGCGGCCCTGGGCCATGCGTACCTTCATCAGTTCCAGGCTGCCGCTGATGCCGGCCAGGATATTGTTGAAGTCGTGCGCCAGGCCACCGGTCAGTTGCCCCACCGCTTCCATCTTCTGTGCCTGGCGCAAGGCTTCCTCGGCCTCAAGCAAGGCGGTGGTCCGTTCCTGGACGCGCTGTTCCAGGGTCTCATTGAGCGCGCGCAAGGCGGCCAGGGCGCGGTCGCGCTCGGCTTCGACGGCGCGCCGGCCCTCGATATCGATCAGTACGCCGGGGAAGGTGCTGGGTACGCCATCCGGGGTCAATTCCACGCGGCCGTTGGCTTCCAGCCAGTAGTAGCGACCATCGCGTCGACGCGTGCGGTACTGGTGGGCGTAGGTGCCGCCCCGGGCCAGGGTTTCACGGATGCGGGCCGACAGTAGTTCGCGGTCGTCAGGGTGCACCGCTTCCATGATGTCGGCGATGCACAGGCGCGACAGGTCGCGCTCTGGCGCCAGGCCGAAGGCCACGGCAAAGCCCTCGTCGACGTTCAGGCGGTCCGAGGGGATATCCCAGATCCAGGTGCCGATGATGGCGCCGGCTTCCAGGGCCAGTTGCACGCGCTGGACGTTCTCGCGCAAGGCGGCCTCGGTCCGGCGACGCGCCGTCACGTCCCGGAACAGGACCGAGACCTGGCGCATTTCCACCGGCCCCACGCGCGTGGCGGAGACCTCGATATGACGACCGACGGCTTTGAATTCCTGCTCGAAACGCAGGGGCTGGCCGGTCAGCAGGACCTGTCCATACACATCCAGCCAGACCTGGGCATTCTCGGGCTCGATTTCACGCAGGCGCTTGCCGACGATGCCCTCGATGCCGGTATGACGGTAATAGCCGGAGTTGGCCTCGATGTGAACATAATCGCTCAAGGGGCCATGCGGCCCATCGATGAACTCGATGATGCAAAAACCATCATCGATAGCCTCCAGCAAGGCGTGACGATAGGCACTGCTGAGGGGGCTATTCCCCTCCATTGCCGGTTGCTGATCCAAAATAATGCCCTTCCTGATCGTACTGTCTTCGTACTTGCCTTCGTACGGGTCGATTGACTGCCCATGTCCACCCACTTGCGCCGCCACGGTAGAGCTTGGTGGCAAGCTTATCGGAAAGCTTGGCGTCGCGGCCACTTTCCGAGACAAATCCCCTGCCATGACAGGCCAGCTTGCCGCACGTAAAATGGCAGCCTGCCGCTTCCTGGCAGATTCATTCTTGTTGATTGGCTTCTATGACCCAAGGTCTGCCCGAAACGCTCCCGCTGGCGCAAAATATTCCCGCGCGGCTGGATCACCTCGTCCTCAATACCCACTACGACATCGACGCTGCCCATGCCCAGCTGCAGGCGCTGGGCTTTACGCTCACCCCGCGCGGCTATCACACACTGGGCTCGGTCAACCATCTGGTGATGTTCCCCGGCGGCTACCTGGAGTTGATCGGCCAGCCCCGCGACAGCGACAAGGTGCGCCAGGAAATCCTGGACAGCCCGCTGGGCCTCGACGGCCTGGTCTATGCCGTGGCCGACGTGCCGGCCTGCCACGACGCCTGGCAGGCACTGGGCCTGGCGGTGCAGCCGGTGCAACACTTCTCGCGGCCGGTGCTGCTGGACGGGGTTGCCACCGATGCCCGTTTTTCCACCGTACGCCTGATTCCCGGCCAGTTCGCCGCGGGACGGGTCTACGCCTGCCATCACTTCACGCCGGAACTGGTGTGGCGCCCTGAATGGATGGGCCATGCCAATGGCGTGCAGGGTCTCACCAGCATGCTGGTGACCGATGCCGATCCCGAGGCTACCCGGGCCGCCTATGCCCGCCTGGGGGAATGGGAAGACGGTTTCGCACTCGAATTTGCCGATGCCGCTGGCTTGCAGGCGCGCTTTGGTGGGCTGGCCGCCTTTGCACCGCAGCGCCCGGCCGCTTTCGCGGCGCTGCGCTTTTCAGGCGGCGACCTCTCACGCATCAGCGCAGGGGCCCAAGCCCTGGGGCTGCCGCTGCACCAGGAGCCGCAGCGGCTGGTGGTGGCCCTGCCGGCATTCCAGGCGCTGTTCGAATTCCTGGGCTAGCGCTGTTGCAGCGCTAGCGCGCATCGGCCGCAGCGTGCGGGGCGCAATCGTCGGGTATCTTCTCGCCGGGGGTGATCAGCGGAATCACCGCTGCTACCGGTGCCACCAGCGCCAGGGCGGCGGCCGCGCCTGCCCGTGCAGCCAGGCCTTCCTTGCTGGCACCGATGTCGGGCTTGGCGAAGCTGCCCCGCACATACAAGGGGGTCCGCAGCGACAGGATGCGAACCTGCTTGGTGCGCGGATAGACGTTCAGTGCCAGCTTTTCCTGCCCCAGATCGACTTGGCCGGTGATGTCGATGGCCGCGTCCTCGGTATTGAGGATGCCGTGCCGCACCTGCGCCACGCCCTCCTTGATCGTCACGTCGGCGGCGCCGCATAGCAGTTTGACCTGCTGGTCACGGTACATCTTGGCAAACACTGCGTTGGCCAGGTTCAGACCGGCAGCTTCCAGGATGAACTGGCTGATGGTGCCCTGGCTCAGATCGGCCTTGATCCGCCCGTCGGCGCTGGCCAGCATGGCGGCGACCGAGTTGCCGCTGCCGTTGAGGCTGGCCTGGCCGTCCAGCTTGCCGAAGCTGGCGTCGATCCTGGCCAGTTTCGGAAACAGCTGGCGCACCTGCACCCCATGCAGGTTCACTTGCAGGCTGGAACGGATGTCGTTCTGGCGGCCATCGAGCGTGACTTCGCCGTCCCCCTTGCCACCGGCCATGGCAAATTGCAGAGGCGCGACGGTTAGCACCTGGTCCTTCAGCCGCAGGGTGGTGCTGGCGTCCTGCCAGTCCAGCCCACCATGCAATTGCACGCGACTGGCCTTGAGTTCGATGTCGGCATCCAGCCTGGCCCAGCGCTGCGGCTGCGCCGGGCGTTCAGGCAGCACACGATCCTGGCGCTTGCCTTCGCTTTTACCCTCTTGTTTGCCCTCTTTCTGCTTGCCACCGGCGGCCGGCACGTAATCCTCCAGCCGCAACAGATCGGCGTGGGCGGTCACGCTCAGGTGGTTCTTGGGCGGGCCGCGGTAGTAATGGGCATCCCCGGCGAAATCACTCTCACCGACCTTGCCGGTGAAGCGTTCATAGCGCCAGTCCCAGGCCTTGGTGGCGTTATCGCGATCGGTTTTGCCCGCGCCCGCGGCCTCGGCCCGCTGGATGGTCAGGCTGCCCTGGGTGCTGAACGCACGCGTGGCCGGCAAGGGAACGCCACTGGCGGCATAGAGCCGGTCGAGACTGTCGCCACTCAGACGGATCTGCAGGTCGGCTCGCCGCAGCTGATGAGGATTGACGAGATTGCCGCTGATCACGGTGTGGACTTCGCCCACGTCGCCCTGCGCCTGCAGGGGATAGACGCTGCCTTCGTTGAGCAGGTCGGGCAAGGGGCCGCCGCGCAATTGGCCCTGTATGTCAGCCTCACCGTAGCGGCCCGATACCGCTGCCTGCAGGACCAGTCCAGGCGGACTGTCGCTGCCCTCGGCGGTGCGCATGGCGGCCGCACTCAGGGGGCGGGCATCGAAGCGCAGGTCCAGGTCCAGCGGCTGGTCCACATAGCGGATCTGGGCATGGTCGAAGACGATCTGGTGGATGTCGAAGCTCCAGCGCGAACGCGGCTGCTCGGAGAAGCGCCAGTTCTTGCGGCGCTCGTCAGCCCGTTCCATGACCAGGTCCAGGCCGGTCACGCGCATGTCGGTGATATGCCAGTGCCAGTGCAATAGCGGGAGTGGGGAAAAATGCAGGTCCAGCAGACTGGCCCGGACCAGATGGTCGGCGCTCTGCGCCCAGTCCGGGTTGCCGATCTGCAGGTCACGTGCGGTAAAGTGCAGTTGCGGCAGCCAGGATCTGTCGCTTTGGGGTGTGGCCGGGGCCAGCGACCAGGACAGGCTGATCGGGCCATCGACCCGTATTTCCCGGGCCAGCATGGTGGAGAGCTGGCGGCTGATCCAGGGCTTGGCCAGGTTCCAGTCGAATAGCGCCACCAGCAGGGCCAGCAAGGCCGCCAGCGCCACCAGCGCGGTCACGCACCAGGTCAGCAGGCGGCCCAGCCTGGCCAGCAGTGGCCTGCCAGGCAGCCTCACCGAGTGCACGCGCATCTCCGCCCTCCTTCACTTTGCATGGTTCTGTCCTGACCGCTTAGGTTTCATCCAAACGCGACAGTATCAGCTGTAGGACCGTTGCTGGCTATAGGAGAAGCGGCCGGCCGCTTGTCAGAGGGATGGCAGGCCTAGGCCTCAGAACACCACGCCGGAGCCGAGGATGATATTGGCGTAGGGGGTGCATTCGCCGGTGCGGATCAAGGCCTTGGCGCGGGCACTCTGGCGCTTGAAATCTTCATGCGGGACGCTGCGCTTGCCGGGCAGTCCCAGCGCTTCGACCTGGGCGGCCAGGGCGGGACTGACGGTCTGCATTTCGTCGGCCACGACGTGGAATTCGACCTGCAGTTCGCTCAGCACCGTCTGCAGCACGGTCATGAAGTCCGGCACGCCGCGCGTGACCGCAAGGTCGATCACAGGGACGCCGGCCGGCACCGGCAAGCCGACGTCGCCGATGACCACGGTGTCGCCATGGCCCATAGTGGCAATCAGCTGGGAGATGGCGGCGTTGAGCAAGGCGGTCTTTTTCATGGCATTCCTGGCAGAGAAATCAAACGATCAGAGCACGACTTCGTCGCGCGTCGGGATGGAGGTCTGGGCGCCGATGCGCGTCACGCTCAGGGCAGCAGCGGCCTGGGCGTAGGCGATGGCGTCGAACGGGTCGCGCCCCTGGGCGATGGCGCCGATGAAGCCGCCGATAAAGGTGTCGCCTGCAGCCGTGGTATCGACCGCCTGCACCTTGCGCGCCGGCAGATGGTCTTGCCGGCCATCGGCGAAGGCGCCGTAGACGCCCTTCTCACCCAGCGTGACCACCACATTGCGTGCGCCCAGCGCATGCAGGCGCGCGGCCAGTTGCGGGATGTCGTCGGAGTTGGCCACGGCACGCTCTTCGGCCAACATGGCAGCTTCGATCTCATTGAGGATCAGGTAATCGACCTTCTGCAGCAGTTCGCGAGGCAGCGCCTGCGCCGGCGCCGGGTTCAGCACCACGGTCTTGCCCAGGGAGTGGGCCATCTCGATGGCGTGGATCACGGTGGGGATGGGGACTTCCAGTTGCAGCAGCACGATGGAGGCTTGTTCGATCAACGGGCGGGCGCGTTCGATGCGTTCCACGTCCAGGCGGCCATTGGCACCGGCGGCAATGACGATGCTGTTCTGGGCGTTGGCATCGACCATGATGGAGGCAATGCCGGTGGCTTCGCCGGCCACCTCGTCGAGGTAGCGGTCATCGATGCCGCAGGCGGTAATGGACTGGCGCATCTGGGCGCCGAAGGCATCGTCGCCCACGCAGGCCACCATGGCCACGGCGGTACCGGGTGCGGCCAGGCGGGCGCAGGCCACGGCCTGGTTGGCGCCTTTGCCGCCGGGGATGGTCATGAATTTGTCGCCCGCCAGGGTTTCTCCCGGCATGGGCATGCGAGGCACGCGCAAAACCAGGTCCATGTTGACGCTGCCGATGATGACGATCATGTGCTTTCTCTTATTTCTTTATCTTGTTGTCGAACGGGGCGGTCGAGCCCCGCAGTTGCAATTGTGGCGCCACCGTCTCGCGGCGCGCCGGCAGGTCCGGGTCGGCGATGCGTTCCAGCAGGAATTGCGCCGTCAGGTTGCCCAGCCTGCGGGTGTTCTGGGCCACCGTGGTCAGGGGCGGATGGACGAACTGGGCCAGTTCGATGTCATCGAAGCCGACCACCGACAGCTGGCCCGGCACTTCGATCTGCAATTCGCCCGCGGCACGCAGCACGCCGATGGCCATCATGTCGTTGCAGCAGAAGATGGCGTCGGGACGCGCATCGGCGGGACGCTCCTGCAGCAGTCGCATGGCCGCCTGGTAGCCGCCGATGCCGCTGAAGTCGGCATGCAGCAGGTCATTGGGCGCAAGCTTGCCACCGCCCTCCTCCAACGTCTGGCGGAAACCCTGCACCCGCTCGTCGGACAGGTCCAGCCCCTCCGGTCCTGCGATGCAGGCCATGTGGCGCCGCTTCAGGTCCAGCAGATGGCGGGCCGCCAGGCTGCCGCCGAGGGCGTTGTCGGTGCTGACCAGATCGATGTCCAGTTCCTTGGGGGCGCGGTCCAGCAGCACGGTGGGGATGTCCAGCTTGCCGGCCGGATTCAGGTCGGACTGGTTCAGCGTGGCGAGGATGAGACCGTCGCAGCGCTTGGTCTGCAACACCAGCAGGTAGTCGCGCTGCTTGGCCGGGTCATCGTCGGAATTGCACAGGATGACGCTGTAGCCGGCGCCATAGCAGTGGTCTTCGATGCCCCGCGCCAGCTCCGAAAAGTACGGGTTGGTGTTGTTGGGGATGATCAGGCCGATACTGCCGGTGACCTTGCTGCGCAGCGAACGCGCCAGCGCACTGGGCACGTAGTCCAGTTCCTTGACCGCGGCCAGCACGCGCTCCTTGGCCTCCGGGCTGACCGGACGGGTCTGGTTGAGCACGTGCGAGACCGTGGTGTAGGACACCCCGGCCAGCCTGGCGACATCCTTGATGGTAGACATGGCGTGGGTGCTGCCGTCAGCGAGCGTGGCGCTGGCCACGACGACGATAGGTGTCCAGGATCACGGCCACCACGATGACCGCGCCGGTGATGATGCGCTTCATCGGCTCGCTCACGCCCACCTGCGCCAGGCCGGCTTCCAGTACCGAAATGATCAGCACGCCGATGAAGGTGCTGACGATGGAGCCACGCCCGCCCATGAGGCTGGTGCCGCCGATGACCACGGCCGCGATCACCTGCAGTTCCATGCCCACGCCGCCGTTGGGATCGGCCGCTTCCAGGCGCGACACCTGGAACAGCGCTGCGATGCCGGCCAGCCCGCCCATCAGGGCGAAGGCCAGGATCTTGCTGGGGTTGGGATTGACCCCGGACAGGCGCACCGCTTCTTCGTTGGTGCCGATACCGATCCAGTAGCGCCCCAGGACGGTCCGCGTGAGCACCAGTTGCGCAATGATGACGATGGCAATGGCCGAGAGGAAGGCCGGCGACATGCCAAACAGCACCGGCGAGCTGATGACGTCCACGGCGCTGCCGATGTATTCGGTGCGCGAGTTGGTGACCTGGTAGGCCAGGCCGCGGGCGATTTCCAGCACGCCCAGCGAAACGATGAAGGACGGAATGCGCCAGTGCACCGACACCAGACCGGTCAGCGTGCCGCACAGCGCCGCAACCACCACGCCCAGGGGGGCGGCGGCGTACAGCGGCCAGCCCCAGCGCACCATGGCCATGGACAGCATGGAGGCCGCCAGTGCCATCACCGAGCCGACCGACAGGTCGATGCCACCGATGATGAGGATGAAGGTCATGCCCACCGACATCACCACCAGCGGCGGGATGTCATTGGAGAGCGTGATGAAGGTGGCCGCACTGAGGAAGTTTTCACTCAGGAAGGCAAACATCACGCACATCGCCAACAGCGCGGCGATGAGGCCCAGGTAGTTCTTGAAACCGGCCAGGTAGGCCGCTTGCCGGCTGGCGGCAGGAGTGGAGGTAGAGGAAGTTTGCATCTGTCTCGTCAATTCTTGGCAGTTGAAGTTCTGGCTGGGCGCAGGCGGCCCGCTCAGGCCGTGTTGCCGGCCACATGGGCCGCTTCGGCGGCTTCCTGGCGTCCGACATAGCCACTGAAGGCAGCCGCCAGGATGCGTTCCTGCGACCAGTCGTCACGGCTGAAGGTGTCGGCGATGCGGCCGGCGCTCATGACGGCGATGCGGTCGCAGATCTGCATCAGTTCGCGCAGGTCGCTGGAGACCACCAGCAGGCCCTTGCCCTGTGCCGCCAGTTCGGCGAAGAGGCGGTAGATATCGGACTTGGCGCCGATGTCGATGCCCCGGGTGGGCTCGTCGAAGAGCATGATCGGGCAATCGCGGTACAGCCAGCGTGCGATCACCACCTTCTGCTGGTTGCCACCGGAAAGTTCACCGGCAGCCTGCGCCACGCCGGCACTGCGGATGCGCAGTTTCTTCACATAGTCGCGAGCGACGTCGGCTTCGGCCGCGTGGTCCAGCATGCCGCCCCGGCTGACGCGGCCCAGATGGGCCAGCGAGGTGTTCACGCTGATGGCTTGCGGCAGCAGCAGGCCCTGCCCTTTGCGGTCTTCGGTGACCATGGCAATGCCGGCCTTGACCGCATCCTTGGGACTGCGGATGCGGGCCGGTTGCTGGCCGTCGCCGATGAAGACTTCACCCTGGTCGGCGCGATCGGCGCCGAAGATCAGGCGCAGCAGTTCGGTGCGGCCCGAGCCGATCAACCCGGCGATGCCCAGCACCTCGCCGGCATGCAGGGCGAAGCTGGCCGGCTGTACCACGCCGGCCCGACCCAGACCGCGCACGCGCAGCAGGGGCGCGCCGATACGGCGATGGCCGGCGTCCAGGTCAACCTTGGTCAGTTCGCCGGCCATCAGTTGCACCAGTTGCTCGGTGGAGTAACGGCCGATGTCGTCGTTGCAGACCAGCTTGCCGTCACGCAGCACCACGATGCGGTCGGCGATGCGTTTCAGTTCTTCCAGCCGGTGCGAGATGTAGATGATGGCCACGCCTTCGGCGCGCAGGCGCTCGATGCGCGAGAACAGCAGTTCCACCTCGCGGTTGGTGAGCATGGCCGTGGGTTCGTCCAGGATCAGGCAACGGCAGCTGCCGATCAGGTTGCGGGCGATCTCGACCATCTGCTGATGGCCCAGACCCAGGTCGCCGACCGGTGTCCACGGATCCAGCTCGCCCAGGCCGACCACTTCCATCTGGGTACGGGCGGCCTCGGCCAGTTTCTTGCGGTCGATCCAGCCAAAGCGACGCGGCAGCTTTTCCAGGAACAGGTTTTCGGCAATCGACAGCGTGGGGATCAGGTTCAGTTCCTGCATCACCATGCGGATGCCCAGCGCCTCGGCCTGGGTGCGCGACACCGGTTGATAGGCTTGGCCATCCAGGGTCATCTGGCCGGCACTGGCATCGACCAGGCCGCAGATGATCTTGGACAGCGTACTCTTGCCGGCACCGTTTTCGCCGGTCAGGGCCAGCACCTGGCCTGGATGCAGATCCAGGTCGATGCCGTCCAGTACCGGTGCGGCATAGCTCTTGCCGATGCCGGACAGGGTCAGCAAGGCGGCGGTTCGGGAGGGGGAGTCGTTGGGCTGCATGGGTCTTTGGCGCGCATGAAGCGGCGGCAGAAAGGACGATGAGGAAACAAAGGCCTGCGCCGCAGAACGGGCGCAGGTACCTTGCAAGTGAGACGCGGGTGGCTGCACTAGCGCACTAGTGCAGGCCTGCGCCGCGCTTGCCGCCAGCTTACTTGGTGACCAGCGAGACCTTGGTCTCGACCACGCCGCCCAGGGCGCTTTGCGGCTTCTTCTCGGAGACCGCCTTCAGGGCGGTTTCGATGCCGAACACGGCCTGCTGCTGGGCGAACTGGTCAACAGTGGCCAGCACGCGGCCATCCTTCAACATCGGCTTGATGGCGTTGATGTTGTCGTAGCCGACCAGTTGCACCTTGCCGGTCTTGCCGGCGGCGCGGATGGCGGCCACGGCGCCCAGCGCCATATTGTCATTGCCGGCCAGGATGGCCTTGATGTCCGGATGGGCGTTCAGGATGGAGGCGGCAACCTTGTTACCCTGGTCGATTTCCCACTGGCCGGACTGCACGGTCACCACATTGGCACCGACGTCCTTCATGGCATCCTGGAATCCCAGGGTGCGCTGCTGCGCATTGAAGGTGGTGGAGACGCCTTCGATGATGGCGACCTTGTCACCCTTCTGCAGTTGCTTGCCCAGGTAATCGCCGGCCAGCTTGGCGCCCTTGCGGTTGTCCGGGCCGACGAAGGGCACGGTGATGCCCTTTTCCTTCAGCGCCGCGTCATCAAGCTTGTTATCGATGTTGACCACGATGATGCCGGCGTCGATGGCCTTCTTGACCACCGGGACCAGGGCCTTCGAATCGGCCGGGGCGATGACCAGGGCGTTGACCTTGGAGACGATCATCTGTTCGACGATCTTGATCTGGTTGGCGGTGTCCTGCTCATCCTTGATGCCGTTGGCGATCAGGTCGAACTTGCCGGCATTGGCCTTCTGGTATTCGCGGGCGCCGTTCTCCATGTTCAGGAAGAACTCGTTGGCCAGCGACTTCATGACCAGCGCCACCTTGGGCTTGGCCGGGGTCTGCGCCAGGGCGGCGCCGGGGAGGACTGCACAAGCCAGGGTGGCAATGGCGAAATGGCGGCGGGTGAATTTGTTCATCTGGGTCTCCAGTATTGATGTTGCCGGCGTTTCCTAGAAGATAGACGCCGTTATCGTTGCGCAAACGTTTGCGCGAGTTGGAGAATAGCACCGCAAAATAAGAAAATAAAGCTGCAGTGCAGCTTTTTTTTTCATTTTGCGGGGACGGCAACGGAAGTTCAAGGAAGGGCTGGATACCTCACCCAGCGCGGCCCTGCGCGCAGTTGGAGCGCAGTCGGAGGGCCAATACAAACGGCGGGAGGCGCCGGCATGGCACCTCCCGCCGTGATGAAAGTACGGAGGAACTGGAGATACGAAATTCAGGCAGCCGAGCGGTAACCAGCGCAGCACCGCTCCCATGTCCAGGCCCCTGCCCGGGATGGAAGACGGCATGCTTCAGGCCGGCGACTGGTTTGGCGCTCTCGTCTGCGCTCTCGTCTACGCTTCAGGCAGGTGCTGCATGTTGCACGCAACCCGCCGACTGCGACGCACCGGATCGAGGCCGGCGCGCGCCCTGGCAATCCTGTACGGGGATCAGTGACCGAAATGGGTACGGCGCCAGACGTAAGCACCAAAGGCGCAACTGCCGATCACCACATACAACGCATACCACGCCAGCATCTGGCTACCATAGGCCATCAACATTTCCATCAGGTTCATGTCTGTCTCCTCTGCTATGACTGCTGCGCTGTTATTCGCGCAGCTTATCGTCCCAAGGGATGAAAATGTCGAAACAACAACATCCCCCACTTGCTGCGGGCCTTGCTGTCACCCGAAAACGGCTCGGCGCCCTTCCACGCCGCGCCGATAAAGGCCCGTGCAAATATCTTCCTACTGCCAAATGATGATGTAAAGAATCCATTATTCCGCGCAGCAGCATTTGGCGCCGGCCCTGCCCTGCATCAACGGAACCAAGCAGCAGTGCGCATTCTCACGGATGAGCACATAAGCCCATTGCAGGGCGGATATGCACTAACGGTGTGCAAAAACTTAATTTTTGATCAATCTTTTGCGTTGCAAAACCGAAAGTTGTGGAATAGTCGCCAAACGACGACGTGATGCGAATTTGATGCGGGATTGGGATGCTTTTAGGCGGCATCCGCCCTGCTTGCCGCCCCGACATGTCGCGATGGCCTGATGTTCACGCCGCTTATATCTTGCGCCACAACACCAGCGTTCCGCACAGGCCTGCCAGGATGGAGCCGCCCAACACGCCGAGCTTGAGCTTGGCTTCGAAATCGGCGCCCAGGCCCTGGAAGGCCAGGCCGCCGATGAACAGGCTCATGGTGAAACCGATCCCGCACAGCATGCACACGCCGATGAACTGGCGCGTGGTGGCGCCGGCCGGTGCATCGGCCAGTCCGCTGCGCACCATCAGCCAGGCGGCGCCGAAGACGCCGATGGTCTTGCCCAGCACAAGGCCGGCGGCAATCCCCAGCGGAATCGGCTCGAACAGGCTGCCCAGCGACATCCCCTGCAGAGAAACGCCGGCATTGGCAAAGGCGAACATCGGCAACACAAGGAACGCCACCCAAGGGTGTAGCCCGTGTTCCAGTGCGCCGGCCAGCGGCTGCTCGTCGGCATCGCGCATGGGAATGGCCAGCGCCGTCACCACCCCGGCCAGCGTGGCATGGATGCCGGACTTGAGTACGCAGACCCAGATCACCAGGCCCACCAGCAGATAGACGTCGGCGCGGCGCACGCCGCTGCGATTGAGCAGCACCAGCACCAGCGTGCCCATGCCGGCGCCGGCCAGCATGCCCAGTGAGAGGTTGTCGGTATAGAACAGGGCGATGACCACAATGGCACCCAGATCGTCGATGATGGCCACGGCCGTCAGGAACACCTTGAGCGAAGTCGGCACCCGTGAGCCCAGCAGCATGACGATGCCGATGGCAAACGCGATATCGGTGGCGGCCGGGATGGCCCAGCCGCGCAGGGCGACCGGGTCGCCGAGATTGATCAGGGCATAGATCGCGGCCGGCACGACCATGCCGCCCAGGGCTGCTGCGGCGGGCAGGATGGCCTTCTTGCGCGAGGCCAGTTCGCCTTCCACGAATTCGCGCTTGATCTCCAGCCCGACCAGGAAGAAGAACACCGCCATCCACAAATCATTGACCCACAGCAGCAAGGGCTTGGACAAGACCACCAGTCCACCGATATCGACCGTGCCCTGGATGCGCGTAAAGGCCTCGTAGGCCTGACGCCAGCCACTGTTGCTGACCAGCAGCGCCAGTACGGCGGCAATGGCGAGCACGATGCCACCGGCCGCTTCATGCGCGAAGAATCGGGTAAAGGCGTTACCGCCCTGGGATTGGTGAGGGGTGTGGGCCAATGGCTGCTCCTTGTTGTCGTTTCATGAACCAGGCCAGACTGTAACAAGGCAGCGCCCGTTCTCCAAGTCTTGACGATGGCTGGGACGACTCCCACCGGTACATCAAGCGCAAAAAAAAAATGAACAAAAAAAGGGCCGTCCCTCTCCACAGGAACGGCCCGACCCTCCACACCACAAACCTTATACGGTACGCCCCGCTACAGGGACGCGCCTTGATGGATCAACGGAACACCAGGACTGGCACCTTGCTGCGTGCCAGCAGCTTCTGCGTCTGGCTGCCCATGAGCAGCCGGCCCAGCGTCGAACGCGCCTTGGAGGCCATGAAGATGGCGTCGCAGTGTTCGCGTTCGGCCACGCGCATGATTTCTTCGTAGGGGCGGCCGCCCTGGGCCACCTGCACCGAGCAGGGAACGCCCTGCTCGCGCGCCATTTCAGTGATCATTTCCACGCTGGCCATGGCACGTGCGCGGCCGGCTTCATCGGTACGGGCCACGTCCACGCCGACACTGACTTCGGGGATGGACAGTGCTCGCAGATTGCCGGCCACCGACAGCCCCACCAGATTGCTGCCGCAGCTTTTCGCCAGTGCGATGGCCGCCTTCACGGACTCGTTACACAGACGGGAACCATCGGTTGCCAGCAGTATGTTCTTGAACATGATGACCTCAGGGGGTGACAGGATTGGCGTCGGACTCGTTGTGCATTTCGCCTTGCGTATTGCGTCGAGCTCGTATGACTGCATACTAAGGCCGCGCCATCTGAAGCGACTTGACATGCATCAAGCGCCACGGGCTCGCCAGGCCCGTCGTGCGCGCATTTGCGCTGGATCAAACGGCGCCCTGCCCGGGAGCTGCGGATGCAAAAACGGCCTGCGCAATGGCAGGCCGTCCGCTGGCATCCAGGGTGCTCGTCTATGTCGGACGAAATGCCAGGAAGCGCTCCACCAGTCGCTGCAGCACCGGCTTGAGCTGGCCGGCCAGGGTGTCATCCAGGGCGTACGGGGCCTCTTCCTGCATGTAGCTGCGCTGGGCCAGTTCCAGCTGCATGGCGTGGACCTGCTGCGCCGGCTGTCCGTAGTGGCGCGTGATATAGCCGCCCTTGAAGCGGCCATTGAGCACCGCCGGATAGTGCGGCGCCAGTTGCTGCGCCAGCGCCAGCAGATCTTCGCCCAGGCCCGGCGCGCAGGCCGCACCACTGGCGTTGCCGAAATTGAAGACCGGCAGTTCGCCCTCGAACAGGTGCGGGATGAGCGAACGGATCGAATGCGCATCCCATAGCAAGGCGTATCCGTGGATGGCCTTGAGCCGCGCCAGTTCGCCCTGCAGGGCGGCATGATAGGGATGCCAGTAGATCTGCAGGCGGCGCGCGATCTCGGCCTCATCCGGCTCGCAGCCTGGACGATACAGGGCGACGTTGTCGAAGGTGGTCAAGGGGCACAGGCCCGTGGTGTTCTGCCCCGGATACAGGCTCTGCCCATCGGCCGGGCGGTTCAGGTCGATGGTGTAGCGCGAGTGGAAAGGTCGCAGCACCGAAACGCCCAGGGTACTGGCGAAGTCATAGAGCTCGGCGATGTGCCAGTCGGTATCGTCAACCTGCAGGCCGGTCTCGCTGAAGGACGATTGCAGGTCCTGCGGCAATTGCGTGCCGACGTGCGGCATGGAAATCAGCAAGGGGGTGCTGCCCTGATGCAACTGGTAGATATCGTTCGACATGGTTTCTTCCTCAGTCCTTCAATAGTTCGGCAACGGCACTGCGATAGGCGCGGCGGGCGCTGTCTTCCAGCGCATGATGACCGGCCGCGACCACCTGGCGGCCGCCAACGTAGACATCGCGAATGGGCTGGCCGTCATGTTCGCAGAAGACCAGCGCCGACAGCAGTTGCTCCGGGCTACGGTCGGCCAGGTTGATGTCCTCGCCGTCGAGGACGATGAAATCGGCACGCTGGCCCACGGCCAGCCCCGCCACCGGGCGTCCGCTGGCAGCGGCACCACCCGCCACGGCACGGGCATACAGGCGCTCGCCGACGATGGGCTCGGCTTCGGAAGCCAGCACGTTGCGGCGGCGATGGTGCAGGCGCTGCCCATACTCCAGCAGGCGCAGTTCGGAGCGCAGGTTGATGGCGATATTGCTGTCCGAGCCGATACCCCAGCGCGTATCGGACTCCAGCAGGCGGGCCGCATCGATGATGCCGTCGCCCAGATTGGCTTCGGTCGTCGGGCATAGCCCCACGACAGCACCACTGACGGCGACGGCCTGGTATTCGGCAGCATCCATGTGGGTGGCATGCACCAGGCACCAGCGTGCGTCGATGGCCTGCAGCGAGTGCAGCAACTGCACCGGTCGCTGGCCGCACCAGGCCAGGCAGTCCTGGACTTCACGTTCCTGTTCGGCGATATGAATATGCACCGGGGCATCCTGTCCGCCGGACTGGTGCCGCAAGCCGCTGACCAGTTCCTCCAGTCCTGCCGGCGATACTGCCCGCAGCGAATGCGGTGCCACGCCATAGCGGCGCATGGGATTTTCCGGCAAGGCGTGCAGCAGACGCTCGCGCAGGGCCAGCAGGCTCTGTGCCGTGCCGATGAAGCGCGCCTGCTCGGCCGAGGTCGGCTGGCTGCCGAAGCCACCATACTGGTACAGCACCGGCAGCAAGGTCATGCCGATGCCGACATCGCCGGCCGCCTGCATCACCCGCAACCCCAGTTCGGCCGGATCGGCATAGGCCACGCCGCCGGGGGCGTGGTGCAGGTAATGGAATTCACAGACCGAGGTATAGCCTGCCTTGAGCATCTCGATGTAGAGATGGCGGGCGATGGCTTCCAGATGTTCCGGTTGCAGGCGCTGGGCGAAGCGGTACATCAGCTTGCGCCAGCTCCAGAAGGAGTCGGAGGGGCTGCCCATGACTTCGGTCAGCCCGGCCATGGCGCGCTGAAAGGCATGCGAGTGCAGATTGGGCATGCCGGCGATCACCGGGCCGCTGGCGACAGCAGCTTGCCCGGGGGCCTGGTCGGGGCGGGCTTCGATGAGCGCGCCGGTCTCGTCCCAGCGCAGCATGACATCGCGGCGCCAGCCTTCCGGCAGCAGGGCCAGTGGGCAGAATATCGTGCCGCCGGCAGAGGGAGTGAGGTGTTGTGGGTCTAGTTCGCGAGGCGATGCCATGTGCTCACCTTTATTATTGACGTTTCTTGAAAATGGATGCCGGGCAAGGACATACCGCTTGCAGCGGGTGGAAGATGACCGTGCCGGCACTTGAGGTACTAGCTCTGCGTTCCTTCAGGGTTGGGGCGGATGCAGACCGCCAGCACCACGCTGCCGGGCGTGCACAGCAGATCCGGCTGGCGCGTGCCGTGACCGTCACGCAGGCGGGCGAATTCACCGCAACGCAGGGCTTGCTGCAGACCGCTTTCGTCCGACAGGCAGGCCGCGCCACGCGCTACATACAGCAATGCGGTATCAGCCGGCAGGCAGCGGGAATTCTGCTCGCGCAAGACCACCACCTTGCCGCTTGCGCGTTCGCGCCGGACCATCAGGTTGAAGTCCAGCGTCGGCGCGCCATGCAACTGGACACTGATGGCCTGTTCACCCGGGAACTCATGCGGTACGAAGCATTCTGCCAGATCGTGGACGCGCGCTCCGTCGGTATACATGCCAAAGCCACCACCTTCGAGCAAGACGATGGTGCGGTCGATGCCGTTGAAGGTCGAGAACGCACCATCGGCACCCACGTCGGCCACGCTGACCCGCCACAGGAAACCGGCGAAATCCGACTGCGGTGGCTCCACGCAGAGCTCACGCGTCTGCCCGCCCTCGTTCTTCCAGGGGACGGCAGTGATGCGGCCCAGTTCGCCCACGAACTGGATGGGGCTGGCCGGTTTTTGCGCGCGGGCCGGGGCCTGTGTCTGGCTCAGATCAAGCGCCATGGGCGACCTCGCGTGCCAGCATGGTCTGCAGGAAGCTGCGGGTACGGGCTTCGCGCGGCGCAGTGAAGATGGCCGACGGCGGGCCGGATTCGACGATGCTGCCGTGATCCATCACCACCACCACATCGGCCACTTCGCGGGCAAAGCCCATTTCATGGGTGACGATGAGCATGGTCATGCCTTCGGCCGCCAGGTCCTTCATCACCTGCAGCACTTCGCCGACCAGCTCCGGGTCAAGCGCCGAGGTGGGTTCGTCGAACAGCATGACCTTGGGGTCCATGGCCAGGGCACGGCCGATCGCCACGCGCTGCTTCTGGCCACCGGACAGCGTGCCGGGGAAATCCTTGGCCTTGTGTTCCAGGCCGACCTTCTTCAACAGCCGCAGGCCATGCTCCTGTGCCTCCTTGCGCGGCACGCCGCGCAGGCAGGTGGGGGCCAGGGTGATGTTGTCCAGCACGCTCAGATGGGGGAACAGGTTGAAGGACTGGAACACCATGCCCACTTCGGCGCGCAAGGCGTCGAGCTTGGTTTCGGGCATCATCCGACCGCCCTCCACCACCGGATGGCCGCTGACCACCACGGTGCCGCCTTCGGCGGTCTCCAGGCCGTTCAGGCAGCGCAGGAAGGTACTCTTGCCACTGCCACTGGGGCCGATGATGACCACCACCTGGCTGGGTTGGACTGAAAAGTCGATGTTCTTGAGGACGACATGACTGCCAAAGGATTTCTGCAATCCCTTGATTTCGACGATGGGCTGCGACATCAGACCCTCCCTTCCGAACGCAATACTTTTTCGATCCGGCGCAACACCAGGGTGGTGGCGCTGGTAAGGACCAGATAGATGACGGCGATGGCCAGATAGGTCTCCAGCGACCGGTAGGTCACGCTGATGATCTTCTCGCCCTCATGCATCAGGTCGGCGATGGTCAGCAGCGACACCAGCGCCGAATTCTTGATCAGCGCGATGAATTCATTGCCCAGCGGCGGGATCATGCGCACGAAGGCCTGCGGCAGGATCACGCGGCGCATGGCCATGCGGTAAGGCAGGCCCAGCGAGCGGGCCGCTTCCATCTGGCCGCGCTCGATGGACTGGATGGAACCGCGCACGATCTCGGAGACATAGGCCCCGCTATAGATGCCCAGCCCGAGAATGCCGCAGACATAGGCCGGCAGCAGCAGGCCCAGGTGCGGCAGCCCGAAGAACCACAGGAACAGCTGTACCAGCAGCGGTGTGCCCCGGACCAGGGTCAGGTAGACGGTGCAGATGCCGTAGATGAAGCGTCGCTGCGGGTTGAGACGACCCAGGCCCACCAGCAGACCCAGTACACAGCCCAGCACCAGCGAGGCGGCGGTGATTTCAACCGTGACCAGGGTGCCGTGAAAGAGCGCCGGCCAACTATCCCAGACGCCTGAAAAATCCAGATTCATGAAGTGCTCCGGCAAAAGAGGTCCCGTTCCCGGTCGGATCGTCAACGGGCCGGGCCTTGTGCGGTCTCAAGGAAGGAAGATGCGTGAAACTGCGTGAAAAATGCAGGAAAGTATGCACGTAAGGCAGCGGCCGTCGGCCTCACCGGCTCACGCCGGCCGCTACCCCGGCCCAAGCCGGTGCTTGAAACGTAGCTTACTCGGCCTTGCCGAACCACTTGTCGGTCAATGCGGTATAGGTGCCATTGACGCGCAGGGTCTGCAGGGCCTTGTTGAGTTGCTCGGCCAGCTCGGTATCGCCCTTGCGCATGGCGTAACCATAGAGCTCGGTGGTCAGGCCCTTGTCCAGCACACGTACCAGCGGCTGGGTACGGGCATATTCCACCGCCGCGGGACGGCCGGTCACCACCGCATTGACGCGGCCGGTGGCCAGCAGGTCGAACATGGCCTGGTTCTTTTCCACTTCCACGCGCTCCACGCCCGGGTAGTTGTCCTTCAGGTAGCTGACCGACTTGGTGCCCACCTGGACCGAGACGCGCTTGCCCTTGTTCAGGTCGTCCGGCACCTTGATGCTGGTGTCGTCACGACGCACCAGCACGGCCAAGCCGCCACGGTAGTAGGGATCGCTGAAGTTGACCACCTTGCGGCGCTCGTCGGTCATGTAGATGGCCGATGCGGCGATGTCGAAACGGTTGGAGATCAGGCCGGGAATGAGGCCCTTGAAATCGATATCGACCCACTGGACCTTCTTGCCCATGGTCTTGGCCAGGGCTTCGATGAGTTCGATGTCGAAGCCGGTGCGCTTGCCGTCCTTGACGAATTCCATTGGCGGGAAGGTGGCGTCGGTGCCTACACGGATCACGTTGTCGGCGGCGTGGGCGGCCGGCATGACGGCAGTCAGCATGGCAATGCTGGCGGTGAAGGCGCAAAGAAGCTTGGAAATCTTCATCATGAGTTCCTCAATAGAAACGACAACATGGACTGGACGCCGGAGCATTCCGGCGCGATGGACTGCAAAATCCCTGGGGCATTCCGCCCGTCACGCCCCTAGGACGGCGCGACCGGGCAGGTTCAAAAACGATTACAGATGCGCTGTGCCGCTTCCACCGTCATGCGCACCAGTTCCTGCTCGCGATTGCCCACGCGCAGCGCCGGTGCCATCAGGGTGATGGTGCCTTCCAGACGGCCATTGGAGGTCATTATGGGAACGGAGACACCCCACACGCCCAGGTCGACTTCGCTCTCGCTGATGCAGTAGCCGCGGCGACGGATTTCATCGAGCTGGGCTTCCAGCGCGGCGACCTCTTCCGGCTTGTCCACGAGCTGGTCGGCCACCAGTTTCTGTTGCAGCTTGCGCGGCATGAAGGCCAGCAGGCTCTTGGCCGAAGCGCCCTTGAGCAGCGGATGCGCCCGACCCTTGGTGAAGGAACAGCGCAGCGGCTGGTCGCTTTCTTCCATGGCGATGCACACCATCTGGCCATTGATCGGCACCAGCAGGCCCACGCTCTCACCGCTGCGCTGAACCAGGGAGATGATCTCTTCCCGGCTCTGGCTGATCAGGTTGGAATTCTGGTCAAAGCCCCAGGCCAGTTGCACGCCGGTCGGACCAGGCTCGAAGGTGCCCGAGTTCATATGCTCCTGCAGCAATCCCCACTTCTTCAGCGAGGCCAGGTGGCGATAGACGGTACTGACCGGCTGTTGCACCATCGCAGCAATCTGCTTGGCGCTCACGGGCTTGCCGGCACGAGCCACGCCCGCGAGGACGTGGAGTACGCGGTCAACAATGGTAGAGGTTTGTGGAGAGTCCATGACGGAAATATAAGGTTAAATTCTCACTCTAGGTGAACGATTCCCGCATATAGGGAAAAAATTTGAAAAAATTTGAAAGGACATTTCACGTATTCCCAAGCGGCGGGTGAATTTTCTCACCTGTAACGAAAATTTCCTCATGCTATTTTTTAACTGCCTAGTGCTTAAATTGTTATGGTGTCGACACTTCTTCCCTTTTTTAATCAAAGTGCTATGATTAACCGCATCAATTCCCTTAGATTGTCGACACGGTAAAAATGAGATGAGCGAGCTGATTGCGTTGCCCAGTGCCGAACGTGAAGGAGAAACACTGTCCGAACACGTTTTCCGCAAGATCCAGAGCGCCATCGTGCAGGGCGAAATCGCGCCCGGCAGCAAGATTTCCGAACCCGAACTGGCCCGCACCTATGGCATCAGCCGTGGACCATTACGTGAAGCCATCCACCGGCTGGAGGGCCAGAACCTGCTGGTGCGGGTTCCGCATGTGGGGGCCCGGGTGGTCTCGCTGACGCTGGAGGGGCTGGTGGAACTGTTCCAGATCCGCGAATCCCTGGAAGGCATGGCCTGCCGCCTGGCCGCCCAACGCATGAGCCGCGCTGAACTCGACGAACTGCGCCGGGTGCTGGAAACCCACGAGAAGGATGAAGCCTTCCAGGCCGGGCGCGGCTATTACCAGCAGGAAGGCGACTACGACTTCCATTACAAGATCATCCAGGCCAGCGGCAACCAGATCCTGACCCGCATCCTCTGCGGCGAGCTGTACCAGCTGGCCCGCATGTACCGCATCCAGTATTCCGCCGCCCCCAACCGCCCGCGCCAGGCCTTTGCCGAACACCACCGCATTCTCGATGCCCTGGCCGATGGCGACGGCGAACTGGCCGACTTGCTCATGCGGCGCCACATCGGCGCCTCCCGTCGCAACATCGAACAACAGATCGCGCAGAGGGAGAGCGGCAGCGCGAACAGCAGGCGCGATCAGGCCTGAGCGCAGTCATCGCCACGAAACAGCCCAACCCACAATCATTCCAATTCCATCAACGAGACACGAGCCAACTGCCATGAATACCCAATACCGCAAGCCACTGCCCGGCACCCGCCTGGATTACTTCGACGCCCGCGCTGCGGTGGAGGCCATCCGCGCCGGCGCCTGGGCGGGACTGCCCTACACTTCCCGCGTGCTGGCCGAGAACCTGGTGCGCCGCTGCGACCCCGCCACCCTCACCGATTCGCTGCGTCAGCTCATCGAGCGCAAGCGCGAACTGGACTTCCCCTGGTTCCCGGCCCGCGTGGTGTGCCATGACATCCTGGGCCAGACCGCGCTGGTGGACCTGGCCGGCCTGCGCGATGCGATTGCCGACATGGGTGGCGATCCGGCCAAGGTCAACCCGGTGGTGCCGGTGCAATTGATCGTGGACCATTCGCTGGCGGTGGAATGTGGCGGCGACGACCCGCAGGCCTTCGAGAAGAACCGTGCCATCGAGGATCGCCGCAATGAAGACCGTTTCCACTTCATCGACTGGACCAAGCTGGCCTTCGAGAATGTGGACGTGATCCCGCCCGGCAACGGCATCATGCACCAGATCAATCTGGAGAAGATGTCGCCGGTGATCCACGCCAAGGACGGCGTGGCCTTCCCCGACACCCTGGTCGGCACCGACAGCCATACCCCGCACGTAGATGCCCTGGGCGTCATTGCCATCGGCGTGGGCGGCCTGGAAGCCGAGAACGTCATGCTGGGCCGCGCCTCCTGGATGCGCCTGCCCGACATCATCGGTGTGGAGCTGACCGGTCGTCGCCAGCCCGGCATTACCGCCACCGACATCGTGCTCTCGCTGACCGAGTTCCTGCGCAAGCAGAAGGTGGTGGGCGCCTATCTGGAATTCTATGGCGACGGCGCCGCCAGCCTGACCCTCGGCGACCGCGCCACCATCTCCAACATGGCCCCGGAATATGGCGCCACCGCCGCCATGTTCTCCATCGACCAGCAGACCATCGACTATCTCAAGCTGACCGGCCGTGAAGACGAGCAGGTCAAGCTGGTGGAAACCTATGCCAAGGAAGCCGGCCTGTGGTCCGACACCCTGGCCAAGGCCGAGTACGAGCGCGTGCTGCGCTTCGACCTCTCGACCGTGGTGCGCACCCTGGCCGGCCCCAGCAATCCGCACAAGCGCCTGCCGGTCTCCGAGCTGGCCGCCCAGGGCATCGCCGGCAAGGTCGAGAACGAACCGGGCAAGATGCCCGACGGCGCCGTCATCATCGCCGCCATCACCAGCTGCACCAACACCAGCAATCCGCGCAACGTGATCGCAGCGGCGCTGCTGGCACGTAACGCCAATCGTCTGGGACTGGAACGCAAGCCCTGGGTCAAGAGCTCGCTGGCGCCTGGCTCCAAGGCGGTCGAACTGTACCTGGACGAAGCCGGCCTGACTGCCGACCTGGAGAAACTGGGCTTTGGTATCGTGGCCTTCGCCTGCACCACCTGCAACGGCATGTCCGGCGCGCTCGATCCCAAGATCCAGCAGGAAATCATCGACCGCGACCTCTATAGCACTGCCGTGCTGTCCGGCAACCGCAACTTCGACGGCCGCATCCACCCCTATGCCAAACAGGCATTCCTCGCCTCGCCGCCACTGGTGGTGGCCTATGCGATTGCCGGCACCATCCGCTTCGACATCGAGCAGGACGTGCTGGGCAAGGCCGCCGACGGGCGCGAGATCCGCCTCAAGGACATCTGGCCCAGCGACGAGGAGATCGACGCCGTGGTCGCCAGCGCCGTCAAGCCGCAGCAGTTCCGCAATGTCTACACGCCGATGTTTTCGGCCCGCGTGGATCGCAGCCAGTCGGTCAGCCCGCTGTACAACTGGCGCGCGCAGAGCACCTACATCCGCCGTCCGCCCTACTGGGAAGGCGCGCTGGCCGGCGAGCGCACGCTCTCGGGCATGCGCCCGCTGGCCGTGCTGGGCGACAACATCACCACCGACCACCTCTCGCCCTCCAACGCCATCCTGCTCGACAGCGCCGCCGGCGAGTACCTCGCCAAGATGGGCCTGCCGGAAGAAGACTTCAATTCCTACGCCACCCACCGCGGCGACCACCTGACCGCGCAGCGCGCCACCTTCGCCAATCCCAAGCTGTTCAACGAGATGGTGAAGAAAGCCGATGGCAGCGTGCAACAAGGTTCTCTGGCGCGCCTGGAGCCGGAAGGCAAGGTCATGCGCATGTGGGAAACCATCGAAGCCTACATGGAACGCAAGCAGCCGCTGATCATCATCGCTGGCGCCGACTATGGCCAGGGTTCTTCGCGCGACTGGGCCGCCAAGGGCGTGCGCCTGGCCGGTGTGGAAGCCATCGTGGCCGAGGGCTTCGAACGCATCCACCGCACCAACCTGATCGGCATGGGCGTGCTGCCGCTGGAGTTCAAGACCGGCGAGAATCGCAACACCTATGCCATCGACGGTACCGAAACCTATGACGTCATCGGCCAGCGCCGCCCGCGCGCGGACCTGACCCTGGTCATCCATCGCAAGAACGGCGAACGCGTCGAAGTGCCGGTGACCTGCCGTCTCGATACCGCCGAAGAAGTCTCGATCTATGAAGCCGGCGGCGTACTGCAACGCTTCGCCCAGGATTTCCTGGAAGCCTCCGCCAGTGCCGGCCAGAACGCAAAGGAACAAGCATGAGCCAAGTCCCCCAGATCCGTATCCCCGCCACCTACCTGCGTGGCGGCACCAGCAAGGGCGTCTTCTTCAAGCTGGACGACCTGCCCGAGGCCGCCCGCGTACCGGGTCGCGCCCGTGACAAGCTGCTCCAGCGCGTCATCGGCAGCCCCGATCCCTATGGCAAGCAGATCGATGGCATGGGCGGCGCTACCTCCAGCACCAGCAAGACGGTCATCATCTCGCGCAGCAGCCGTCCCGGCCATGACGTCGACTACCTGTTCGGCCAGGTCTCCATCGACAAGGATTTCGTGGACTGGAGCGGCAATTGCGGCAACCTGTCGGCCGCCGTCGGCCCGTTTGCCATTGCCGCCGGCCTGGTCGATCCCTCCAAGCTGCCGCAGGATGGCGTGGCCGTGATCACCATCTGGCAAGCCAATATCGGCAAGACCATCGTGGCGCATGTCCCGATCCGGGGCGGCCAGGTGCAGGAAACCGGTGACTTCGAACTGGACGGCGTGACCTTCCCGGCCGCCGAAGTGCAACTCGAATTCATGGACCCGGCGGCCGAGGAAGAAGGCGCCGGCGGCGCCATGTTCCCCACCGGGAACGTCGTCGATACGCTGGACGTGCCCGGCGTGGGCAGCTTCCAGGCCACCATGATCAATGCCGGCATTCCGACCATCTTCCTCAATGCGGAAGAGATCGGCTACACCGGCACCGAGCTGCAGGACGCCATCAACAGCGACCCGGCCGCGCTGGCGCGTTTCGAGACCATCCGCGCCCACGGTGCCATCCGCATGGGCTTGATCACCAAGGTAGAAGAAGCCGCCACCCGCCAGCACACTCCCAAAGTAGCCTTCGTGGCCAAGCCCAAGGAATATGTCTCCTCCAGCGGCAAGACGGTGGGCGTGCAGGATACCGACGTCCTGGTGCGCGCCATGTCCATGGGCAAGCTGCACCACGCCATGATGGGGACCGCAGCGGTAGCCATTGGCACGGCCGCGGCCATTCCCGGGACATTGGTCAACCTGGCTGCAGGTGGTGGCGAACGCAACAGCGTGCGCTTCGGCCACCCCTCCGGCACCTTGCGCGTGGGCGCCGAGGCCAGGCTGGAAGACGATCAGTGGGTGGTCACCAAGGCCATCATGAGCCGCAGTGCGCGGGTGCTGATGGAGGGTTGGGTGCGGGTGCCGGGCGACGCTTTCTGATAGCGGCTGAAAACGCTCGTTCTGCCCCTATCTGCACTTACCGTTGACGGTTTTGTAGATGATGACGGGCAGTCCGAGCAAGCCGCCGCCGCTCGTGCATTCCGGAACGACGGCTTTCTTGATCCCCTCAGCGAGGCTGTTACGTGGTCCGCCAGGGTTTAATTGCTCATTGGCCATCTCCGCATAGCTCTTTTGCCGTGGTTGCGTGTCTCTGTAGTGATCTGGAAGGATCAATGGCGCCCCAATCGACGCCCGGCTATCGCTCCCCAGTACGGCAGGAGACGCGGACGTGGCCAAGCTTTGAGTAGCGTCGCTCGCCTGCTTTAATCCATTACTTTCCAATTGCACCAGCGCGGTCGTCGGCGACACGGTAGATGGTCTCGGCAGGACTGCTGCCCGTGATGCTCTTCGCCTGGGTACTGGAGATAATTCTGCCGGTTCTCCACGCAATGACAGGGCAGGACTCGCAGTTGCCGACGGCACGAGAACGACCGTAATCGACCGAGACTCCCGCTCAACGCCATGAGCCCGAACGCGTGGCGCGGTCGCGTGCGTCAGCCACCACGCTAGCGCGAGATGGAGCAGGCTCGCCAACGCGATCGCCATTAGATATCGCCAATTCGATTCTCTCGGCTGAGAGCTTGATAGGGTTTTTGTCATTCTGCTGGTCTGCCTCAAAACAAATCAGGCTGGCACAGTCCTCATGGATCACAACAACGAGAGGGCGCTGCGCATCAACTTCGTGCGAGCGAACTCTACCAAGATGAAGTGACGCCTCAGACGCGAACACACTTTTAGGCGTCTTCATCAAAGTTCTTTGAGGGAATGATCTCGTTTGAGCGAATGGTTGACACGTAAAACCTGTCAACGGAATATTCGCGGCGCTAAGTTCAACGACCAACGAACTTCAAGCACCGGAAAACATCACCATTGCAGCCAGTTCCTCTGGGACCGCAAGCATTCAAGACATGTTCAGACATCCACTCAAGAAAACGGTATTGACCAGTCTGTGGGGCATCGTGGCCGCACTGACCAACGGCTGCGCCTCAGTTCATGACGGCAGAACATCAGCACAGATCGTTTCGCTGCGGGACGTGCTACAGCAAAACGCCAGCCGGTACGGTGTCTGCGCCACAACGGCGCTCATCAAGCAACGCCAACTTCTATCCGTCGAAACGGCTCAAGGTTGCGCATCCGCTTCGCTCTTGACTCCCGATAGCGTTTTTGAAGCGGCCTCCCTGAGCAAGCCCGTGTTCGCCTATGCGGTGCTCAAGCTCGTACAGGATGGGACGCTGGACCTTGACGCTCCTGTCTTGAACTACCTTCCGGATGGATACCTGCATCAGGCCCAACCCTACAAGCAGAATTCGAAGACCGATCAGGTGAGCGATCCTCGCATCCAGTCCATCACGGTACGCATGGCGTTGAACCACACCAGCGGCCTGCCCAATTGGGCGGGAGGACCACTGACCTTCGAAGGCGAGCCTGGCGAGAGGTGGCGATACTCCGGCGAAGCTTATGTGCTGCTGCAGCGTGCAGTCGAGGCAGTGACCCATGAAAAGCTCGACGAATTCATGGAACGCCGGGTCTTCCGGCCACTGGGCATGAAGAACAGTGCCTTCATTCGCCAATCGAGACTGGAACAACATATCGTGGCTGGTTCGACCAGCGACGGAACGGTCATGCGGCCCTTCCCTTTCAGGGTTCCCGTGGCCGCTTTCACGCTCTACACGAGTGCCAAGGACTACGGGCTGTTTCTCGCCGCCCTTCTCAACGATGAGCGCACTCTCAGGCAGATCGTCGAGTCACCCGTGATAGTCAATCCCAAGCTGGATTTGGGCTGGGGTCTGGGTTGGGGGCTGGAGCGCAAACCGGACGATATTCTGATCTGGCATTGGGGCAACAACCCGGGCTACAGGGCCTTCGTGATGGCATCGACCACGAGCGGAGATGGCTATGTCATGCTCACCAATAGCGACGCAGGGCTGGCACTTGCCCAGCCCCTTGCTGACGCGGTACTGCCACAAGGGCCGCATAAGGCCTTTCGCTTTCATCTGCTGCGGGAAGGTCTGAGCAACATCCTGTGCGAAACCTTCGACGTCTGCCTGTAGCAAGCCAGTTAGCCAGGCGCGGTGACACCGCTCGCCAATGCAGTATTCATTCGGCATCGGCTGAGGTGGTGAAGAGACAGCCGCGCATCCAGCTCCTTGACCGTTTCTCTAGCGCCAGTGCTTCAGCCGCGAGGTCTTGCCGATACCGGGGTTGAAGCTGTTGGTCGGGTCGAGCCTGCGATAGAAGTCTTCCAGTGCGGGTTCGGCCCGGTATTGATGGCCGACGTTATGTTCGGCCGGGTACTTGGCGCCCTTGGCGTCGAGCAGGGCCAGGATGGCTGATTTGACCTGCTCGCAGTCTTCCCCCTTCCGGACCAGGTATTCCTGGTGCATCACGTGGCAAAAGAAGTGGCCGCAATACATGGTGAAGCGGATCTTGTCGGCGATCTCAGGAGGAAGCTGCTCGAACCAGTCGCGGGTATTGCGCGGTAGCGCGATATCCAGCGCCACGATGTCTTCCACTTCCTGCGCATGGACGGCGCGATAGCGCACGATGGCGGCGCCCACCACGAAGCGGTTGAGGAAGGCCGCCCTGCCCTCGGCGGCATCACATTCGAAGAAATCCCCCGTCACCGACGGCATGCGCGCCTGCAGGAAGCCCCGCGCGAAGGCCGCGCCGTCTTCACTCATCTTCAACAGCAAGTGGTGCTGGTAGCGATCCCGATATTGCGTCAATCGCGCCGGCAAATGTCGCGGCAACCAGCCGGAGAGCCGCTGCAGCAGGCGATCACTGCAGCCGGGGCGCAGGCCCAGCCGCTCCAGCCAGGCGTCGACCCGGCTCTTCATGGCGAAGGCCTGCATCAGACGTTCCGTGCCGAAATGATGGATGAAGAGGAACAGGTCCTTGCCATAGCGCTCGCTGGCCTCGAAGGCGGAGCGGTGCATGTATTCGCCGGCAATCGGCAGATGCGGCGACTGCTGCAGCAGCCCGCGCCGGATGTCTTCCAGTTCGGCGGCGTCGTTGCTGCCGATGTAGAACACGGTGGACGAGGCATCGGCCGCAAAGGTGTCCAGCCGCAGGGCGAATACCACCACGTGGCCGGCCGAGCCTGAGGCTTCATAGAGGCGGCGCGGGTCGGCGTTGTAGCGGGCTGGCGTGGCGGCGTCGACATCGCGCACATGCTGGGCATACTCATGATCGGACGCATGGCGACCACCGCAGTCGCAGTTGTCAGCAGCGCCAACGCCACCACCGTCGGTATTGGGCAACTGGCCGCCGTCCAGGCGGTCGAGGATTTCTTCCGGTGTCTCTCCCAATTCCAGCCCCAGATGATTGACCAGACGCAGTTGACCGTCGCTATCCACCTGCGCATACAGCGCCAACTGGGTGTAGGCCGGACCACGGCGTATCAGCGAGCCACCGGAGTTGTTGCAGATGCCGCCGGTGACGGAGGCGCCCATGCAGCTTGATCCGATCACCGAATGCGGCTCGCGACCGAGCGGTTTCAGGGTCCGTTCCAGCTGGTCCAGCGTGACGCCGGGCTGGGTCAGCACCTGCTGTCCCTGTGCCAGCAGTTCCAGCCGACGCAGGCGCAAGGTGTTGAGCACGATCACGGGCCGGTCATAGCCCGCTTCGGCAGGACTGGAGCCGCCCGTCAGGCCGGTGTTGGCCGCCTGGCAGATGACGATGGTATCGGCCGCATGACAGGCCTGCAGCACCTGCCACATCTGGCGCAGGCTGCCGGGGCGCACCACGGCAGCCGCGTCGCCCTGGCCATAGCGATATCCCCGGCAATAGCGGCGCTTGGCGGAGGCGCTGGTCAGCACGTGGGGCGGGCCTACGATGTCCTGCAGACTGCGGATCAAGGCTTCCATCGTCGGGCTCACTGGACGAAGAAGCGCACGCGGATGGCATCGATGGCAACGGCGATGAAGATCATCACCCCGCCAATCATGCCGACATAGAACGAGGGCACGTTGGTGATGGCCAGGCCGACCTGGATCACCGTCAGCAACAGCACGCCACCGAGGATGCCCAGAACGCTGCCACGCCCGCCGAATACGCTCACACCGCCGATGATGGGGGCGGCGATCGCATATAGCAGATAGCTCGCGCCCTGGTTGGAGGTGATGGCGATCTGCCAGGAAGCCAGCAGATAACCGGCAACACCCGCGAGGAAACCGGCCAGTGCGTAGCAGATGATCTTGATCCGGTGTACCCGGATGCCGGCCGCATGCGAGGCCAGCGCATTGCCGCCCACGGCGTAGATGGAGCGGCCCAGCACGGTCCGGCGCAGCAGCACCGACATCGCCAGCAAGGCCAGCACGAAGATCACCGGCATGATCGGCCAGCCACCCAGGGTGGCCGATCCGATCCAGATGTAGCCATCGTCGAGGTTGGTGATGGTCTTGCCCTGGGTCAGCGCCAGCAAGGCGCCCTGCAGCACGATCATCATGGATAGTGTCTGGATCAGCGAGACCATGCGCAGTCGGGTGATGCACAGGCCGTTGAACCAGCCGATCAGGGTGGCCACCGCCACGCCGGCCAGCATGGTGATCCACCACGGCCCGCCGACGCTGGCATACAGCCAGGCGCCGATGGCCGAGGAAAAGCCCAGGTTGGCCGGCAGCGACAGGTCGATCTCGCCCACCAGCAACGGCAGGGCCACTGCCAGCGCCAGCAGGCCCAGCACGGTGGCCTGGACCAGGATGTTCTGCAGGTTCATCACGCTGAGGAAGAACTGGCTGAACAGGCCGAAGCCCAGCACCAGGGCCACCAGCCAGATCCAGACCACATTGCGCAGTACCCAGCCCAGTACCTGGCGGGGCCGGTGTGATGAACTGCCCTGTGGCCTGCCTTGTGGGCCAGGTTGTCCGCTGGCGGACTGCGGGGCGCCGGGCGTGGCGCCGATTTCTGTTGCGCTTGTCATGCGGGTGTCTCCTTTTGTCATGGTCTGTTCCAGGCGGCGCTCATTGCGAAAGCTGGCGCAGCCTGTCGGTACTGATGTCGTCGCCCTCGACCACATGGGCGATACGCCCGCGCTGGAAGATGCAGACGCGGTCCGCGGCACGGGCCAGTTCGTCGACATCGGTGGAGACGATGATCACGCACACGCCGGCCCGGCTCAGCTGATCGAGGATGCGCAGGACGTCCTGCTTGACGCCCACGTCGATGCCACGGGTCGGCTCGTCCAGGATCAGCAGGCGCGGCATGGTCGCCAGCACGCGGCCCAGGCAGACCTTTTGCTGGTTGCCGCCGCTGAGGGTATTGACGGCCTCGTCTGCGCTACCGGCCTTGATGCCCATGCGGGTGAAGTAGGAGGAACAGACCTGCTGCTCCTGTCCACGATCCACCAGGCCGCGCCGGATGCGCTGGCGCAGTGAAGACAGCGCGATGTTTTCGCGGATCGACAGATGCCCCACCACACCGTCGCGACGGCGGTCGTCGGAAAGATAGGCGATGCCCATGGCAAAGGCCTGGTCAGGCGTCTGCGGCACGCGGGCCGTCGCCTCGCGTGCAAAGGCGATCTGCCCGGCCTGCAGCGCTGCCAGGCCGAACAGGCTGCGCGCCAGCTCCTTGGCCCCCTCCCCTGGCAAGCCGGTGAAACCGACGATCTCGCCGGCGCGGATGTCCAGCTGCGCCACGTCCAATCGCTCTCCCCGCACGCCGCTCAGGCGAATCCCTTCCTCGCCCTTGGGGGATAGACTGCGATCGCGCTGGAACAGGTCCAGTTCGCGCCCGAGGACGAACTCGGAAAGCCGGGAGGAATTCAGGCTGCCCACCTCCTCGCAGTTGGCCACCAGTTCGCCATCGCGCAGTACGGTGACGGCGTCGCAGATGTCGAGGATTTCATCGTTGAAGTGGGAAATGAAGAGAAAGGTCACGCCGGATGCGCGCAGCTGGCGCATGAAGTCGAACAGCTGCAGACGGTCCGGCACCGTGAGTGAGGCCGTCGGCTCATCGAGGATGATGACGCTGCCGCCGGAGAACATGGCCCGCAGGATATTGAGCTTGCGACGGGCGACGGCATCCAGGCTACCGGCCAGGCGGTCGGCCTCGATACCGGTGCCGGCCAGCATGCGCGTGGCATTCTCGCGCATGCGGCGCCAGGCGATGAAACCGCGTGAGGCCGGCCAGAGGCCCAGCATCAGGTTTTCCATCACCGACATGTGCTCGATGATCATCGGTTCCTGCGGTACCAGGAAGACGCCGGCGGCTTCCATGCGCTTGACGTCGGCGCCCTGGATCTCCTGGTCGTTCAGGAAAATGCGGCCTTCGCTGGGAGCGCGTTGGCCGGAAATGATGCCCACCAGCGTGCTCTTGCCGGCACCGTTTTCGCCGAGCAGGCCGTGGATGCTGCCACGGCGGATGCCCAGGTTGATGGAACGCAGTGCATGGAAGGCGCCATAGCGCTTGCTGATGTTTTCCACGTGCAGGGCCAGGTCCGCTTGGGCCTGTACCGATGCACGGGGAGCTGCTTGGGTCGTCATGGCGCCTCCTTGGCGAGTGGTGATCCGCTATTGGCCGCTATTGGCTCATCGGCCGGCAGGCCATCAGGTATAGGCGATGCCCCACACCTTCTCGGCCACGTAACCCCAGTGCCGCTGGTCAGCGGCATTGCTGCGGTCGATCACGAAGGGCGGAATGATCAGCGTGGGACCGGTCTGGCCCTTGACGATCAGGCCCTTCTCCCAGAAGTATTTCTTGTTCTCGTACGGCCCGATGGGGACTTCCTTGCCGGCGATGGAATACTTGACCAGCATTTCCACCGCCACCTCGCCATAGGCGATCGGGTCCTGCGAGACGCAGGCGTCCATGTAGCCATCCTGGATCCAGCGCAGCGCCACCGGCTCGCCATCGATGGTGACGAAGATGACGTGGTCCTTTTCATCAACCTTCTTCCAGCGGTTCTTCTGCTGCAGGGCGGTGGCGATGCCGCGTGCCGGCGAATCGCTGGGCGCATGCACGGCGTCCAGGTCAGGATGTTCGGACAGCGTGGCCAGGGTGACGGACAGCATCTGGTCCAGCTTGCCTTCGGTGGGTCGGGCAATGTAGGTGATGCCGGGATACTTGGCGAACTCGGCATCCATGCCCTCCTTGCGCTGGCGCCAGGCCACGCTGGCCAGCGCGCCGTAGCAGTTGAGGACCTTGCCCTTGGGGCTGCCGTGCTTCTTGATCAGACGGTTGATGATTTCCCTGGCAGCCATGACGCCGCCCAGGCGGTTGTCGAAGCTGACGGTGATGGCGACGTTGCCGCTTTCGGCCGGGGTATCGATGATGGCCACCGGGATCTTCTGCTGGTTATAGCGGCGCAGCGCACTGACGATGGCCTGGCTGTCGATCGGGTCCGACACCAGCGCCGCCGGCCGCGAGAGCATCAGCGATTGCCATTGCTCCAGCTGGCGGGTGTTGTCGAAGCTGGCGTTGGTGGCCTGGAAGCTGCCCTGGTTGGCTTCGACGGCGCGCTTCACGGCCGCCTCCTCGATCACGAAGAAGTAATAGTCCAGGCTCTTGTTGCTGAACGGGATCAGCAGTTTCTGCTGCGCCGACGCCCAGCGCGTGGTGGCCATGGCCCCCAGTGCCAGGCTGCCCAGGACGATCTGGCGGCGGGTGGATTGGTGATTGTGCTTCATGTCTACCTCCAAAAATTTATATAGTTTTGCTATAAAAATGATGCAAGCGAGGCCATGCTGACTATCAGTGAAACGCTTCTGCTTACATCAGGGGCCATCCTCGGGGAAAAACACAACAAGAAAAAACGCAAAGCAAGGCAAAAGAATGCTTGTGTCAGGCGGACGGAGTTTTACTAGATCTCTGCACGCAAGCGAACATGGGAAGTGCCATCAAAGCAGCCCACCACCATGCCCGCGGCTTCACGCGTGAACAGTCCGTTCTCGACCACGCCGGGGATGCGGTTGAGTTCGGTCTCCAGCAGCGGGGCATTGGCGATGCTCTGGCAGTGGCAGTCCAGGATGAAATTGCCGCTATCGGTCACCACCGGCCGCTCGTCCCGGGTACGACGGACGATACGCGCCTCGACGCCCTGCCCTTGCAACAGCCTGGCGATCATGCGTTCGGTCTGCTTCCAGGCGAACTGGACCACCTCTACCGGCAGCGGGAAAGCGCCCAGCCGGTCGACGATCTTGCTCTCGTCGCAGATGGTGATCATCCGGGTGGAGGCATGGGCGATGATCTTTTCCCATAGCAGGCAGGCGCCACCCCCCTTGATCATCTGGAAGTCGCGGTCGATTTCATCCGGACCGTCGATGGTCAGGTCGAGCTGGCCGATTTCATTGGGGTCCATGATGGTAATGCCGACTTCGCGGGCGACGTCGATGGTGGAGCGCGAGGTGGCGGTACAGGTGACGTCGAGGCCATCGGCGATGTGCTTGGCCAGTTCCCGCACGAAGAAGTGCGACGTGGTTCCCGAGCCCAGTCCCAGGCGCATGCCATTGCGTACGAATTCCTCGATGGCGCGGCGGCCGGCCAGTTTCTTTGCTTCGTTCTGGTTCAACTGCATGGATGTCTCCTCTTGAAAAACACGGGCCCGGATGAGGTTGGGCAAAGCGCTAGATCTTGTCCGTCATCCAGGAATCGAGCGCCGGCAACTGATCGGGGAATTCGCTGTTGCTGGCCACGGCGATGGCGGTCACCAGCATGTTGACCACCAGGTGGTGATTCAGACGCGAAGCCAGCGGCGTCATGAATTCGGTCTGGTCATAGGGCAAGACGGCAATGAGGGCATCCGTGACCGCTGCCAGCGGGCTGTTGGCTGCGGTCACCGACACCACCCGGGCGCCGCCGGTACGGGCCGCCATGGCCAGTTCCACCATGCGCTTGGTATGCCCCGATTGCGAGAAGATCAGCGCCACTTCGTTGGGGCGCGAGCGCTCGGCGTGCATCCATTGCTTCTTTTCTTCCATCACCGCCGAGCAACGCAGGCCCAGGCGCTGGAACTTGTGTTCGGCGTCCAGCGCGGTGATCTCGGAAATGCCGCTGGCATAGATGCCGATCCAGTTGGCCGACTGCAGCAGGGCCGCTGCCTCTTCGATCTGGCGCGGGACCAGATCGTCCAGCGCGCGCTGGATGGCGGACAGGGAATTGCGGCAGGTCTTGCGCACGATGTTGCCGATATCATCGTGCCTGGTGATCTGCTCGTAGACGAAGGGCGCCGTGGGCACCAGGCTTTGCGCCAGTCCCAACTTGAAGTCCTGATAGCCGTTGAAGCCGAAGCGGCGGCAGAAGCGCACGATGGTCGGGTCGCTGACGGCACAACGCTCGGCCAGCGCGGCCATGGTCATGTGGATCACCTCGCCCGGCGCCTGGCTGACGAAGCGTGCGATGCGCAATTCGGCGGTCTTCATTTCCTCTTGCTCGCGCAGTATCTGCTGTAGCAGGCTATTGCTCATGACTGTCCTTTATTGTCGGCTTTTATTGTCGGTTTTACCCAGGGGGCGATTCTATAAGACAGCAGGTCCTCCAGGCGATGCAGTCTTTGCTCCTGACCAACCCTGACATCGCTGCCGCCCCCCCAGGGCACCACGAAGAACGGCACGCCGGCCGCAGCGGCCGTGGCCTGGTCGACCGTGGTATCGCCGACGTAGGCCCAGGCGCCCTCGGCCAGCGCCATCTGTTCGGCCACCGCCAGCAGATGGCCGGGATCGGGCTTGCAGGCCGGTACGGCATCGGCGCCCAACGCCACTTCCACCAGCGGCGACAGCTCCAGCAGATCGAGGATTTGCCGCGTCAGCGCATGCGGCTTGTTGGTGCAGATGCCCAGACGGATGCCGGCCGCCCGCAGCTTGGCCAGGTCTTCGCGCACATGGGGAAAGAAGCGCGTATGACTGGCCGGATTGCGGCGGTAGTGAGCGATGTAGCACGCCACGGCGGCATCCAGTTCGGCCGTGCCAAGGGCGACACCCTGTTCAACGAGGATGTCCTCGATCAGGCGGCGCGGACCATTGCCGATGAAGCGTTCGACCTGCGCCACCTCCAGGGCGGCATGGCCTTGTTCGGCCAGGTAGGCATTGACGGCGGCGGCGATGTCGGGCGCACTGTCGATGAGTGTGCCGTCGAGGTCGAAGATGAGGGCCTCGTAGCTGGCGTGTGCGTGCTGGTTCATGGCACCTCCCCGAGCTCTGCCAATGCGCCCAGGCGGGCGAAGCTGCCGGTGAGCAGCGGATAGAGTTGCTGATAGATGGCGCGGGCCTGCTCATAGCGCTCGCGCCGGGTGACGTCGGGGCGCTCGCGGGTAAGCTCCGGCAGCAGGCTGGCGGCGTGGTCGATGTCCGGCCATACCTGCATGCTGACGCCGGCCAGCAGCGCTGCGCCCAGGGCGGCTCCTTCGGCCGCGCCCTGGCGCGTGAGGACGTCGCAACCCAGCATGTCGGCCTGGATCTGCCGCCATACTGCCGAGCGCGCGCCGCCGCCGGAGGTGCTGACTTCCGAAGAGGACACGCCCATGCTGCGCATCAGGTCCTGCATGTCGCACAGGGAATGCACCACGCCCTCCAGTACGCTGCGCGAGAGGTCGGCGTGATCATGGCGGGCATGGAGGCCGATGAAGGCGGCACGGGCTGAAGGATCGGGATGGGGGCAGCGCTCGCCGTTGAGGTAAGGCAGGAACAGCAAGCCATGTGCCCCGGGAACGCTACGCCCGGCGGCCTCGGCGATGGCCTCGAAGGATGGCGACTCGCCCGCGCCGGCACACAGCACATTGCGGAACCAGGCCAGCGCCCCGCCCGCATTGAGTGACACGCCCATGGCATGCCAGCGTTGGTCAGCGACGTTGCAGAAGACCTGTATCCGCCCATCCGGCGAAGACAGGGGTTGATCCAGCGCAGCGGCGACGATGCCGGCGGTGCCGATGGTGGTCTGCAGCGTGCCGGGGGCCACCACGCCGGCACCCAGTGACTGGATCACGCTGTCGCCGCCGCCCCCGATCACCGGAATCCCCGCTGCGATGCCAAACATGGCGGCTGCCTGAGCGTGCACATGGCCGCTGACGACCTGCGATTCGAAACAGGCGGGCAAATGGGCGGAATCCAGCCCGACCAAGGCGATCAGCTCGGTCGCCCACTGCCTGCGCCGTACGTCGAACAGGCCCGTGCCGGATGCGTCGGAGACCTCGGTGGCGATCTCTCCGGTGAGCACGTAACGCAGATAATCCTTGGGATTGAGGGCGACCCGCAGCTGTTCATACCATTGCGGCTCGTGCTGCTGCATCCATAGCAGCTTGCCTCCGGTATAGCCGACCAGCATGCGGTTGCCGGTGTGTGCCAGCAAGGACGTCAAGCCACCGGCCGCCTGCGTGATCCGGTCGGCCTCGGCCTGGTTGCGCTGGTCGTTCCACAGGATGGCCGGACGCAGCGGCCGGTAGTGTTGATCCAGCGCGGTGAGGCCATGCATCTGTCCCGACAGGCCGATGCACAGCACCTCGACCGATCCCGCTGCCTGCAGCACCTGGGCCACGGCCTGGCGCGCCGCTGCTATCCAGTGCGCCGGCTCCTGCTCGACCCAGCGCTCGCGCGGTTGCGACACCGGATAGTCCACGCTGGCGCTGGCGAGGATGCGTGCATCGGTCGAGAGCAGCAAGGCCTTGCAGGCGGAGGTGCCGAGGTCTATGCCCAACAGGCAGGCCGTCATGATCAGACTCCCACGCCGTGATGCAGACGCACGTGCTTGAACTGGAAATACTCCAGCAAGCCCTCGCGCCCGTGCTCCACGCCGACCCCGCTCTGCTTGCGCCCACCATAGGGCGCATTCATGATGCCGGCGTCGACATGGTTGATGGCCACATTGCCGACGTCCAGCTCAGCCGCGCAGCGATGGATTTCCTGCAGGTTCTGGGTATAGGCGTAGGCGGCCAGGCCATAGGGCGTGTCGTTGGCCAGCGCGATGGCCTCATCCAGCGTATCGAAGGGCGCCACGCCGACCAGCGGGCCGAAGGTCTCTTCGCGCATGACCAGCATGGCGTGGGTGCAGTCGGCCACAATGGTGGGCTGGAAGAAGAAGCCCTGCACGAACTGCTCGCCATCCGGGGCAGTGCCGCCAGCCACCAGCCTGGCGCCCTGCTCCAGCGCATCCTGCAGGTGCACCCGGGTCTTCTGCAGGGGCGCAAGCTGCGCCATTGATCCTACGTCCGCCTGCGGATGCAACAGCCCGTCGCCGATGACCAGCGCGCGCGTGCCCGTGGCGAACTGTTCCAGAAAGTCCGCATAGACGGCGCGCTCGACATAGATGCGATTGATGGCGATGCAGATCTGCCCCATGTTGCGGAAGGAACGCCGCACGGCGCCCCGTACCGCTTGTGCCAGATCGGCGTGGCGGGTCACCAGCATGGGGCAATTGCCGCCCAGCTCCAGCGACAGGCGCTTGATCGAGGGACAGGATTGCTGGATGCGCAAGCCGGTCTGGCTCGATCCGGTAAAGGCGATCTTGGAGACAGACGGGTGTTGCACCAGCGCCAGCCCGACGCTGGCACCATCGCCGGTCAGCACGGTCACGATACCGGCCGGAATGCCTGCCTGCCGGGCTTTCTCGGCGATATACAGTGCCGTGAAGGGAGTGAATTCGGAGGGCTTGATGATCACCGCACACCCAGCGGCCACGCCGGCGCACAGCTTCCAGCCGACCAGTTCGGCCGGATAGTTCCAGGGGGTGATGGCCGCCACCACGCCGATGGCTTCGCGCATCACCAGGCTCTGGTAACCGGGCTGGTCATTGGGAATGATCTCGCCGTGCACCCGCAGGGCTTCTTCGGCATAGAAATGGCAGGCTTCAGCCAGCTTTTTGATCTCGCCCAGGGCCTCGCCGAGAGGCTTGCCCTGTTCTGCCGTCATCACCTGGGCCATGGTCGGCGCGTCATCGAGGATCAGGCTGCCCAGCCTGTGCAAGGCATCGGCGCGGACCCGTGCCGGCTGGCGCGACCAGGGGCGCCAGGCAAGCTCGGCCGCCGCGACGGCAGAATCGATCTCGGCCGAAGTAGCCACGGCAATGTCGCCGATGGGCGTGTTGCGAGCGGGATTGCGCACCTGCAGCCGCGAGCCCTGCCCCTCGACGAACTGGCCTGCGATAAACAGCTTGCCCGACAGCCGGGCCAACACATCCTGCATGATGCACCTCCTCGAACGACGGAAAATCTAGTATAACTAGATAAATGCACCGTGGACAACTTAGAAGCGTCGAATTTTTTCTATATATTTAACGATAAACGCCCAAAAAGATTCCGCACGTCAAAAGATAGGCCTGATTTATGTAGCATTACTATCATTTATGATTTCAAGGAGACACAAACATGAACACACGCTCACCCCAGGACCTCACTGGCAAACTGGCCCTGGTGACCGGCGCCGGGCAAGGCATCGGTGCCGCCTGCGCGACAGCACTGGCCGAGCAAGGGGCCACGGTGGTCTGCACCGATCTTGACGGGGATCGTGCCGCCGCCATCGCCACCGGACTGGCGCGGCCAGGCCAGGCGTTCGCGCTGGATGTGACCGATAGCAAGGCCTTGAACGCCCTGGCCGCGAGGATTCCACCGCTGGACATCCTGGTCTGCAATGCCGGCGTGGTCAGCAACACGCCGGCCGAGGAAATGGAAGATGACGAATGGGACCGCGTGCTGGCGGTCAACCTGGGCGGCGTCTTCAAGACCTGCCGGGCCTTTGGCCGACGCATGCTGGAACGTGGCAGGGGCAGCATCATCAACATCGGCTCCATGTCGGGGATGATCGTCAACGTGCCGCAGCCGCAGTGCCACTACAACGCCTCCAAGGCGGCGGTCCACCACCTGACGCGTTCGCTGGCGGTGGAGTGGGCCACGCGCGGGATCAGGGTCAATGCAGTGGCGCCGACCTATATCGCCACGCCGCTGCTGCAGGAGCTGGAAAAGGAAAAGGCCTTGATCGCGCGCTGGATGGATCTCACACCCCAGCAGCGCATGGGGCGCCCGGACGAAGTCGCGGCAGTGGTGGCGTTTCTGGCCTCGGAGGCGGCCAGCCTCATCACTGGCGCCGTCATCCAGGCCGACGGTGGCTATACTTGCATCTGAGGCTTCAAACTTTTGGCCACCTTGCCAAGGTTCGGGAGTCCGCGACAGTGACGGTTTCTGCCGTCATCAGCTTTCTTGCCGACCTTGGGGCAAGACCACTCAGATGGGACCACCACTTTTCTTCAACCTGGCATTGGCCTCCATCATTTTGACCAACTGATACAGCGCCGTCACGGTCGGCGTCGGCACCCCCTGCTCGAGGCCGTGCCTGATCACGGCGCCATTGATGAAGTCGATTTCGGTCTGCCGTCCGGCTTCGATATCCTGCAGCATCGATGGCTTGTGGTTTGTGTGCATCCTGAACGCATGATCTATCGCCTGCTCCACCTGAGGCAGACTGACCGGAATCTGCAGTGCATGGGCCACGGCCACCGTTTCGGTGGCGATGCGCAATGCCAGGCTGCGGCCTTCACCGCTTGATCCGACCGTACCCACATTGCAGCCGCTGACGGCACAGACCGAATTCAACGCTGCATTGAAGGCGATCTTTTCCCAGATGGCTTGTTGCACCTGCGGGTCGGCGCTGCAATGGAGGCCGGCGAGGCTGAAGATTTCGGCGATCTGGCTCACCTCCGGGCGGTGCTGCCCCGACAGCGTCCATATCCTGACCTGGCCATCGCCATGGCTGTGCACCACCCCGGCAGACCTGAGGTCGGCGGGCAGGTTGGTCATGCCGACGATGATGCGTTCGCGCGGAATCACTTCGGCAATGATTTCTGCATTCCCCAGGCCATTTTGCACCGATAGCGCCCAGGTTCCCGGCCCCACCAGATGACCCAGGGCATGGGCGGCGCCGTGGGTATGGAAGCCCTTGGTAAAAAAGACGATCAGATCAAACGGTTCGGAGAAGGTGTCGGCCGTCCCGACCGGCACCCTCACCGTATGCACGCCCTTGTCATCGCTCAGGGACAGGCCGTTACTGCTGATCGCAGCGATCGTAGCGGGGGTGACTTCGATGAAACTGACCTGCTGTCCACTCAGTGCGAGACGCGCACCAAACAGGCCTCCCATGGCGCCAGCGCCGACGATGGCAATGTTCATGCTTAATGTTCCTTCTTCAGATGCGCAGGGGCTACCGTAGCGCGGGGAATATGCTTGCGTACCGACAGCAACGCGACAAAGACGAACAGCATCGCCCCTGCCAACATCGCCAGATAACCTGAGGCACCGCCCTGGGTGATCACGATGGCGCCGGCAAAGGCGCTCAGGATGGCGCCCAGCCGACCGAAGGCCAGTGCTGCGGCAGTGCCGGTGGCGCGCACCTGGGTCGGATAGATATAGGCGCACAGTGCATACATCGTGCATTGGACGGCATTGACGAAGAGCCCGTGCAAGCCTATTCCGACCACCAGCAGCGTGGTCTGGCTGGCCACGTCCAGGCTGCGCAGCAGCAATGCGGTCGCCGCAGCGGCCAGGCAGCACAGCAACATCGGCACCCGTGAGCCGAAGCGGCCGATGATCAAAGCGCACAGCAATGCCCCGAGGACGCCACCGACGTTGTAGGCCGTCAGGCCGCTGCCGGCCACCGAGGGACTCAGGCCCTCTCCGGCCAGCATCGTGGGAAGCCAGCTGAATGCACTGTAGACAGCCAGCAGGTTCATGAAGAAGGCGATCCACAGCGCCATGGTGTCGCGTGCCTGCCCGGGGGCAAACAACGCGCCGAATCCGGCACGCGGGTGCGTGGTCTGTTCACGCGCATCGCTGAAGCGGATGTCGGCTGCCACCGCGCGCGACATGCGCCGCAGCAGGCGTCGCAGCTCATCCCAGCGATGCGGCTGGCGCGCCAGGTAACGCGGCGACTCCGGGATGACGAACCACAGCAACACCGAAAATGCGACCGGCAGCAGACCGCCCAGCAGGAACAGGCCACGCCAGCCGTAGTGCGGCAACACCAGGTTGGCGAACAAGCCCGCCAGCATGCCGCCCAGCGGAACGCAGACGATGGTGGCCGTGACTGCCAGCGTGCGTCTGCGGGCCGGGCTGAATTCGGCCGTCATGGTGGTCGAGGTCGGCAAGGCCCCGCCGATGCCCAGGCCGGCGAAGAAGCGCAGGATGGCAATGGTGGTGATGTCCGGCGAGAGCGAGATGAGGCTGGTGGCCAGGCCGAAGACGAAGACACTGCCGATGATGGCCAGGCGACGCCCGAAACGATCCGCGAACAGCCCGGCGAAGGCGCTGCCGATGCCCATGCCCACCAGGCCGGCCGCGACCGCCGGAGCGAAGGCGTTGCGCGTGATCCCCCATTCCTTGATCAGGCTGGGGATGGCGAAACCGATCAGTTGCCCATCGAAGCCGTCCATGACGATCGACAGCGCCGCCAGGCACACCACCAGCTTCTGGAAACCGGTAAATGCGCCCTCATCCAGCACGCGTCCGATATCGACGGTCTTGGCTTGTTCTACGGTGTGGGTGCTCATGCGCGCTCCCGGGTGTTGCCAACGGTGATCGCGGGGGTGGGTGAAGCGATGCGCGCGGGCGCGCAGTCGTGCTGCAAGAGCCAGGATGTCGTTGTCATGGCGGTCTCCTCGTTGATATCGCACGGGTCCGATGCGGATCGGCCCGCTGTTGCGATTATTGTTGTGGTGTTCGGTCAGGCCGGATCTTTGCGCGCCTGATCTCGTCCGGCTCAGAACGGGTAATGACGTGGCGTGGTTTGCACCGTGACCCAGCGCAGGTCAGTGAATTCGGCGATGCCGGCCTTGCCGCCGAAATGGCCGAAGCCACTCGACTTGACACCGCCGAAGGGCATCTGTGCCTCGTCGTGGACGGTGGCGCCATTGATGTGGCAGATGCCCGATTCGATACGGCGCGCCAGGCTCAGGGCGCGGGCGACATCGCGGCTGAACAGCGCTGCCGACAAGCCATATTCGTTGTCGTTGGCACAGGCGATGGCGGCCTCATCATCCTTGACCCGCACGATGGGCTTGACCGGTCCGAAGGACTCTTCGTGGTAGATATTCATCTGCGCCGTTACGTGGTCCAGCAGCGTCGCCGGCATCAGCGTGCTCTCGGCCTTGCCGCCGCAGACCATCGTTGCGCCCTTGGCCAGGGCATCGTCGATGAGGGCGTTGCAGCGCTGTACGGTGGCCAGATCCACCACCGAACCCAATACCACCGGTCCCTGGCGCGGATCGCCCAGCGGCAGGCTGCGCGCCTTGGCGGCCAGACGCGCGACGAAGTCATCGGCGACGCGCTCGTCGACGATGATGCGCTCGGTGGACATGCAGATCTGCCCAGAATTGGCGAAGGCACCAAAGGCTGCGGCCTGTACGGCCGCCTCGATGTCGCCATCGTGCAGGACGATGAAAGGCGCCTTGCCGCCCAGTTCCAGCACGGCGGGCTTGAGGTGCCTGGCGCATTGCGAGGCGATGAGGCGGCCCACACGGGTCGACCCGGTGAAATTGACCCGTCGCACCGCCGGGTTGGCGATGATGGCCTCGACAATTTGCCCGGCGTCTTGCGGTGCGTTGGTAATGAAGTTGACCACGCCCGCAGGCAGGCCGGCATCCTGGATGGCTTCGATGATGAGGCCATGCGTGGCCGGACAGATTTCGGAGCCCTTGAAGACGACGGTATTGCCGCAAGCCAGCGGCAA
>NZ_AEEC02000036.1 GCF_000300975.2 Herbaspirillum frisingense GSF30
TTATTCAGGGATGTAGCCGCCGGCGATCGCTCAATGATGCGCGCCCAGCACCACCGCACCCGCGGCGATGACCAGGCAGGACAGTACGCGCCGCAGGGTGAGCTTTTCGCCCAGGAAGAGGGCGCCGATCAGGAGCGCGAACAGTACCGAGGTTTCGCGCAGGGCGGAGACCATGCCCATGGGCGCCAGCGTGACCGCCCAGATCACGATGCCATAGGCCAGTAGCGACATGACACCACCGGCCAGGCCGATCCAGGTTTCCTTCTGCGACAGCACGAGCGGGGAGCGGCCGTGCTTGCGGTGGTAGATCAGGGCCAGTGGGATGCTGTCCAGTACGAACAGCCAGCCGGCATAGCCGATGGCATCGCCCGCCAGGCGCGCTCCAATGCCGTCGGTGATGGTATAGGCGGCGATGAAGGCGCCGGTGGCCAACGCCGCCAGCGGGCCGGAGAGGTGCTCGCGGCTGCGCATGGCGCGCAGATTGGCCAGGCTGACGATGCCGGCCGATACCAGGGCGATGCCGATGACGGTGGTGCTGCCCAGTTGTTCAGCTGCGAACAGGGCTGCGCCCAATGCCACCAGCAGGGGCGAGGAGCCGCGGGCGATCGGGTAGGACTGGCCGAAGTCACCGATCCGGTAGGCGCGGATCAGGAACAGGTTGTAGCCGGTGTGCAGCAGGCCTGAGAGGACGATGTAGAACCAGCTGGCCGCGTCCGGGAGCGGTCGCCACAGAACCAGCGGGAGGGCACCGAGGCCGGCGCCGATGGTCATCAGCGACAGCGAGGCCAGGCGGTCATGGCTGCTCTTGAGCAGGGCGTTCCAGGAGGCATGCAGGAGGGCTGCGGCCAGCACCAGGCCGATGACGCCGAGGCTCATGTCGCCCGCCCCTGGTCGAGATCGGCCACGCAGCGCCACAGCGCATGGCCGGAGGCCAGGTACTTGCGCTCGAAGGGGGTGATCGGTGCGGCGGGATGCCAGGCCTGGGCCTGGACGGACAGGCCGCTCAACTGGTTCAGCGCGGCGGCGAATTCCTCGACATAGATGCGCCAGTTGCTGCGGCATTCGATCTGGCCGCCCAGGGCCACGATGCTGGGAAACACCGCATGCCCCGGCCAGCGTCGCGCCAGGTGGCCAATCTTGGGCCAGGGGTTGGGATAGAGCAGGTAATGCCGGGCCGGGCGCAGTCCGGTCTGCTGCGCCAGGCGCCAGTAATCGACCAGGTCGGCGCGCACGAAGCAGAGGTTCTCCGGCTGCGGGCCGTCCCAGTGGGTGTTGCGCGCCAGGCGGTCGGCCGACTGGTCGATGCCGATGACAAAATGATCAGGGTATTGCGTGGCCAGGTTGAGAGTGGACAGACCCACGCCGCAACCGGTATCGAGGATCAGCGGTGCCGCACCGGCCGACTGCCAGGCGTGCATGCTGGCGTCGAAGGCGCGCTGGTTGTAGTCCGTGACGGGTTTGCGGAAGGGATGCTGGGCATGGCGGGCGACCAGTTCGGCCAGTTGCTCATGTACGCCGGTCTGGGCGCTGCTGATGGGCGAGGAATTCACGAAAAACCAGGGATGGGCGACAAAGCGCCATTTTAATGGACTCTGCGCGTGGCACGCCGGCAGCAAGCTGACCTGGAAATAAAAACGCCGCGCTGGCGGCGCGGCGTGGATCACTGGGTTGAACCCGGGATGACGGACCCGATCAGTGCAAGGTCATGGGATGACGCATCATCACGTCGTAGCGGCTCAGGAAGTTGTCGATGTCTTCCATGGTCGGCTCGGATGCGATCAGCTCCTGAACGTCCTTGCGGAACAGTTCGGCGGCCGGGCCATCGATGTAGATTTCGCGCTGGCCGGACTTGTCCATGATCTCGTAACCGCCGAAGCGCAAGGCTTCGTGGTCGGTATCGGCACCGAATTCGACGACGCTGTACTGCTCGCTGTTGTAGATCAGGTTCATAGTGACTCCTTATGCTGGAATACTGCTTCGAAAAGGAAGTGGCGCCATCACCGTCAATTTCAAGACCCTTGCGGGCCGCGCCGCTGGTGCATTTCTGCTGCTTCGATACAGCTCCCTCGGGGAACGCCGCGTCGCTTGCGTTCCTGAGTCTGGTTACGGCAGGGAGGGCGGAAAACTTTGGCCCCTGTCGTGTTCCTTGCCTGCAAGTCATGCAATCCACACAAAATTCCATGGCTGGGTGGCTTGCACCGGCACTTGCCTGCTGAGGGTAGATGACGCGCTGCCGTGGAAGTTCATCGATGGCGCGCTCAGCCAGCGTATCCATTGCAACCGGGCAAGCCCTGTCCCATGACTGCAGGATGCCGCTGTCAGCGGGAAAAGAACATCAGGAAATTTCTGAGCCTGCCGCCGGACGAACCCAGAGTAGCAAAAGAAACGGGACCGCGCTGCGATCCCGTTCTGTACTGCCTGATGGTGGGTGGACAGTGGCGTCCTGTCCAGTGGACTCGGTTGGCTCAGTGATTCTTGCGCGCCAGCTTGCCCGGTTCCACGCCCAGTTGCTTGAGCTTGCGGTAGAGGTGGGTGCGCTCCAGGCCGGTGCGTTCGGCCACCCGTGTCATGCTGCCGTTCTCGCGCACCAGGTGGTATTCGAAATAGGCGCGTTCGAAGGCGTCGCGGGCTTCGCGCAGGGGCAGGTCGAAGGAGATGTTGGCGGCGTTGTCGGCCACCTGGCCGAACGGGGCGGCAGCCGGGGTGCCGTGGTGCAGCGCTTCGCTGCCCATGGCCGGGGCGTAGGCGGCCACCGGTGCCACATGTTCTGGCGAGTGCAGGCTGTCGCCGGCGCCATTGGCCACGGCGGCCACCGGTGCCGGACGATAGCTGGCCGGACGCACCGCCTCGCGGCTGTGCGAGAGACCCTGTTGCACAGCCTTGAGCAGCTTTTGCAGGGCGATCGGCTTTTCCAGGAAATTCAGCGCACCGATGCGGGTGGCCTCGACGGCCGTATCGATGGTGGCATGCCCGGACATCATGATGACCGGCATGGTCAACAGACCGTCGCGCTGCCATTCCTTGAGCAACGTGACGCCGTCGGTATCGGGCATCCAGATATCGAGCAGCACGAGGTCGGGTACACCGGCCTGGCGAAGCTCGCGTGCCTGCTGCGCGTTTTCCGCAGTGGTCACGACATGTCCCTCATCGCCCAGAATTTCTGAGAGCAATTCGCGGATACCCATTTCGTCATCGACGACCAGGATGTTTGCCATGTGCTGCTTTCCTCGCTGCTAGTTCATTGTCCAAGTTTTCGATCTTGTTCCGGGCCGGCCTGCCCAACGCGGCGTTAGCGAGCAGGCCTTGATGAACTGCCAGGTCCCCCCGGCGTAGTGCTGTCGAATCTTGAGCCGTAGGGTCGGTTTCCCTATGAAACCGTCTCTTGATCAATAGATGCTAACTTTACCAGCAAAATTACAATTTTTGCGCCTCTGCCCTCTGTACGGTTCTGTATATCGATACGACCGCCGTGTTCTTCGACGATTTTCTTGACCATCGCCAGCCCCAGGCCGGTTCCCTTGGTCTTGGAAGTGACGTAGGGCTCGAAGGCACGGGCCAGGATCTTGGCCGAGAAACCGGGGCCGTTATCCATGATCGACAGCCGCACCGCCGGCTGGCGCTGGCCGTTGGCGGCGGCGATGTCGATCTGCTCGGTCAGCACGTCGATGCGTGGCGCTTCCTGGCCATCGTCGGCCACCGCATCCTGGGCGTTCTGCAGGAGGTTGTGGATGACCTGGCGCATCTGGGTGGCATCCCCCAGGACCTTGGCCATCTGCGGTGCCAGGCGGGCGTGGATCACGTCGCGACCGTCGCCGCTGAGGTAGAGGTTGAGGATTTCCTCGATCAGCGCGTTCAGATCCAGTGCCACCGGCTTGGCCGGCGGCGTGCGGGCATAGTCGCGGAAGTCGTCGACCATGCGCTTCATGGCCGTGACCTGGTTGACGATGGTGGTGGTGCCTTTTTCCAGGATGGCGGCATCACCCGGCATGAGCTTGTCCGACAGGCGGTGCTGCAGGCGTTCGGCCGAGAGCTGGATGGGCGTGAGCGGGTTCTTGATCTCGTGCGCCAGGCGGCGCGCCACCTCGCCCCAGGCGATCGAGCGCTGGGCGGAGATGACGTTGCTGATGTCGTCGAACACCACCACGTAGCCCACGCCGTTTTCCACCGGCAGGTGCGAGCCGCGCGCCAGCAGGGTCAGCTTGTCGTGGTCGGGCTTGCCGCCTTGCTCGTCATTGGCCTCGAAGCTCACGCCGGGCTGGCGCGACAGTTCGAACTGCCGCTGCCAGTGCAGGCCGTCGCCGGCTTCACCGCTGTGCTGGGCCAGTTGCTCGGAGAAGGCGCGGATGATGGCCTGGGCGAAGGGGGCCTGGCTTTCGATGGTCTGCAGCGGGGTGCCGATGTTGGCCGAGAAGTCATAGCCCAGGATGCGCCGCACCGAATCGTTGGCGCTGACGATGTTGAACTGGCCGTCCAGCACCATCACCCCGGCCGACATGTTGGCCAGCACCGATTCCAGGTAGGCCTTGGCGTTTTCCAGTTCGGCGCGGTTCTTTTCGACGGAGGTCCGGGCTTCCAGCAACTGGCGCGTCATCGTATTGAACGATTGCGTCAGCGTCCCCAGTTCGTCGGAGGTACTGACGATGGGCCGTGGCGAGAGATTGCCCTCGGCCACCGCCTTGGTGCCTTCGGCCAGCAGCAGCAGCGGTTTGGCGAGGTCGCTGGCGATCAGGAAGGCACTGGCGATGGCCGCGAAGATGGCCAGCAGCAGCGTGAGCGTGAGCGTGACCAGGTAGATCTTGCGCAGGCCGGACCGCGAGACCGAGCGCTGCTGGTATTCGTTGTAGGCCAGCCTGAGCGTTTCGGCATTGGTGGCGAGGTAATCCGGCACCGGCTGCAGGATCTGCAGGTAGCGCGTCTCGCTTTGCAAGGACAGCCCGCGACTGGGCGCCGGGACCAGCACCACCACATGGAGCCGCAGGTTGCCGTCGGTATCGGATTCGCCGATGCTGGGGCGGGCATCGTCGCTTTCCACTGCCGAGAAGGCCCGCGAGACCCGTGCCTGGCGCATCGCCTGGGTGCTGGGTAGCACCGGCGTGAGCGAGCCGATGGCGCCGCCCACGGTACTCATCACCTGGCCGTTGCCATTGACGATGGTGATTTCCATGTTCTGGTCACGCTGGCGGGAGAGGTAGGTCACCTGCTCGGAGTCGCTCATGTCCGACAGTTCCTGGGCGATGCCGCGTGCCCGCGAGACCAGATCCGACAGCGAGGAGTCGAGGGCATTGCGGCCCAGGTTCAGGCCTGACTCCAGCGCCGCTTCCATGCGCACGTCGAACCAGGATTCGATGGAGCGCGACACGAACTGCACCGACATCAGGTAGATCACCGCGCCCGGAACGATGCCCACCAGCGCGAACATCAGCACCAGCCGCGCCAGCAGCTTGGAGCCGAACTTGCCGCGCCGGTAGCGCTTGTAGAGCCGGCCCAGCAGCAGCAGCACCAGGCCCAGCAGCGAGATGGCGGCCAGGCCGTTGAGGAACAGCAGCCACGGGTAGTGCTGCTCGAAGAGGGCGGAATTTTCGGAGGCCGAGGCCAGCAGGAACAGCAGGATGCTGATGACGCCCCCGCCGACCACCAGCAGATAGCGTAAGGTGCGGCTCATTCGGGTTTGTAGGTGAATTCGATCCAGTCGGAGGACAGGCGCCAGTCGCTATTGTTGAGCGCATTGACCTGGAAGGGCTTGGGCAGCTGCGCCACGTCCAGGCGCATGCGCAGGCCGACCTGGTAGGCGTCGCCGGCTTTGAGGGTGTTGCTGTCGGCAATGATCCAGCGCGGCGGGCGGCGGATCAGCGTCATCGCGTCCTCCAGGTTGCTGAAGCTCTGCTGCAACTGGCCGCTGATGGCGGTGTGGTATTGCCGGGTCAGCACGTTATAGGACACGCGTACCGTGCGTGTGGCCGAGACGCTGGTTTCGTCGAACCAGTACCAGCGCCGCCGCGTCAGCTGGACTTCGGTCGTGAAGTACAGCGGCACGCCGCGTGAAAGCGCGTCTTCCAGGCCGCGATTCAATTCGAAGTCATAGGACACCGACAGGCGATAGCCCTGGTCGCTGGCTTCGATGCTGGCCTGGCTGACGGTGATCTCGGCGGCCCGGGCGGTGAGGGTGGAACAGGCCAGCAGCACCGCCAGCAGCCATGGCAGCACGCTGCGCAGCAGTCGGGCGCCGCCCGTGGTCAGGCTGCGTGCTGGAGAGGGGAGGAAGGCCGATTGCGTCAAATTCATGCACCAGGTTTTTGGAACAGCGCATAGAACAGGCCATCGTGGTCGGCGTCTGCTTCTGCGTTTGCGGTCGGCAATAGTTGACCGGGAGCGGGCAACCGGATGGCATTGTGTTTCTGCGCGAAGGCGATCGCTTGCTGCTCCGATTCCTGGGGCCACAGCGAGCAGGTTACGAGCAGCAATTTACCATTCGGTCGCAGCATCTGCCAAAGCTTGTCCAGAATTTGCGCAGAAAGTGTTGCAAGCTGCGCGGTGTCGGTCTTGCGGCGCAGCCAGCGGATATCCGGGTGGCGTCGCACGATGCCGGAAGCCGTGCACGGCACGTCGGCCAGGATGCGGTCGAAGGGCTGGCCGTCCCACCAGTCGTCCTGGCGGGCGTCCCCGGTGACGAGGCTGGCCCGCAGGTGCAGGCGTTCGAGGTTTTCGGCGATGCGTTGCAGGCGGCGGCTATCGTGATCCAGCGCCAGCAGGTCGAGATCGGCCAGTTCCAGCAGGTGGCCAGTCTTGCCGCCGGGCGCGGCACAGGCGTCCAGCACGCGCATGCCGTCGGCCACATCCAGCAGCGGCGCGGCCAGCTGGGCAGCGGCGTCCTGTACCGAAACCACGCCCGCGGCGAAACCGGGAATCTGCTGCACCGGTGTCGGCTGGTCCAGCCGCACCGCATAGGGACCGACCTGGCGCGCGCCGATGCCGGCCTGCTGCAGCTCTGCCAGATACTCGGCGACGCTGGCGCGGCGGCGGTTCACGCGCAAGGTCAGCGGTGGCGCCTGGTTGCCGGCATGCAGGATGGCCTGCCATTGCTCGGGGTAAGCAGCCTTGAGACGGTCGATCCACCAGGTGGGATAGTTCCAGGTCCCTGGCGGGGTCTTGGTGGCCTGCGGCATCAGCGTCGCCTTCTCGCGCAGGAAGCGGCGCAGGATGGCATTGACCACGCCCTTGGCAAAGCTCATCTCGGGGCTGATGGCGGCCGCTTCGACGGCCTGGTTGACCACGGTGAAGCTGTCATAGCCGGCCTCGTCATCTTCCACCAGCAGCGCCAGGGCGCTCACCAGCAGGCCGTGGAGCACGTCAGGCTGGGGCGGCTTGTTGGCCAAGAGGCTCAGCAGGGCATCGGTCAGGCCCAGTCGGCGCATGGCGCGGTAGCTCAGGTCCTGGATGGCCCCGCGGGCCGGCGCCGGGGCGTCGCTACGGGCAAAAATCTGTGCCAGGGCCTGGGGCAGGGCATGACCGGCACGCACGGCGGCCACGGCCTGGGCCGCGTAGGCCAGCTGGTACGCCAGCGAATCGGCCTTGGCCGAGGGAGAAAGAAGGGAAATCTGGATCACGTCTATGCTTGTCTAGGAGGCCCGTTGCAGACCGGAGTTGCACCTTGGCAATGGCTTGCGGTATTGGCGGCGGTCATGGGTCGGCGAAAGGGCGCGGGCCGCCAGTGTACCAGCCGCCAAGGTGTCCTACACCTGTCGGTGTGGCGGGGTAACCTGGCCGGCACCAATAAAAAACGGCTGCCGCGGTGGATGATCGCGGCAGCCGTCTTGACTGGCAGGGGGCGTAACGGGGTCAGACGCCCCAGAGGATGTCGTAGCCGCCCTTCTTGGCCTCGCGCAGCATGTCCAGCAGCGGATAGGCACGCGCCGAGAAGCTGACGGCCTCGATCTTTTCGTGGTTGTGGTCGTCGGTGTCGGCGTTGTGGTGGGCGTTGACATCGCGCGCCAGGGCTTCGGCCGCTTCGTGCGCCTTGCTGGCATTGATCTGCTGTTCCAGCAGGGTGACGGCGTCACCGGCCTCGGCCGCGGTGATCACGCCGCGTGCGGGATCCTTGTGCAGCAGGTCCAGAATGGGTTTGGCGTGTGATTCGTACATCACCACATCGGCAGCCGCTTTTGATTTGAATGTAATCAGCATATTTCCTCAGGGTCTTTGATTGAAAACGTTTCTTCGGGCGCGGCCGCTTGGGCCGGGCCATGGTGGAAATGCGCTGCAGACTGCATCCGCATTCCTGCGGGATTGCCCGTTTGGAGTGACGGGCAGCGACAAGAATACTCCGGTCGCCTGATTTCTGTCATCTTGCAATGGCCCCGCTCAGCTTGGTTTGAAAGAGCTGAAAAAGGTTTCAATGTTTTCCTCGGTGAAGGCCTTTTCATCGCCCACGATGAGGATCTGGTACACCCGCCGCTCACGGGCGACCAGGCGCGCCACCAACCGCAGCGGCCGGCCACGGGAGACGCCACGGGCGTCCAGATCGACGGTGCGCGCAAAGCCCTCGGTCTTGCCCGGCCAGGCCGCACCTGACTGAACCTGACCACCGATGTTGTTGAGCAGGGCCGTGCGCATGGCGTCCAGCGCCCGGCTGGCGCTGGCAGCGTCGGGCAATTCAGCGGTGCCGGCGGCGAAGGTCAGACCGTCCGCCTCGGCGGCGGTCATGCTCATCTCCACCTTGGGGCCGTCCAGATCGACCGGGCGCGTGACGCTGGCCGGCTTGGCCGGTAGCAGCACCACGAAATGAGCGCCGTTGTCACTGGTTTCGCGCCAGTTGTAGCGCGGCGAACAGGCCGCCAGGCACATGCAGGCCAGGCTCAGGGAGACGAGGGCGACGCGGACAGGGCGCATGGGGCAGACCGGAATGGAAGGGCGTCCATCATAGCAAAGGCATCAGGCCCGACCCGGGCTGCTGAAAAAGCGCCATTGTCTGATGGCCGGCCGGCAATTCTTGCGGTATAAGAACGCATCCCAACGGAACCCTCTACGGATATGCAAAACGACAACCAAACCAGCCTGCCGGAACTGACGCTGCGCGGCATGCTGCTGGGCGCATTGATCACGGTGGTATTTACCGCCTCGAACGTCTATCTCGGGCTGAAGGTCGGCCTGACCTTCTCGTCGGCGATTCCCGCCGCCGTGATCTCGATGGCGGTGCTGCGCCTGTTCAGCAATGCCAACATCCTCGAAAACAACATGGTGCAGACCCAGGCCTCGGCGGCCGGCACCCTGTCCTCGATCATCTTCATCCTGCCGGGGCTGGTGATGATGGGACACTGGCAGGGCTTTCCCTTCCTGCAGACGCTGGGCATCTGTGCTGCCGGCGGCATGCTGGGCGTGATGTTTTCCATCCCGCTGCGGCGGGTGATGGTGGTGCAAAGTGCGCTGCCCTACCCCGAGGGCGTGGCGGCGGCCGAAATCCTGCGGGTGGGCAGCGCCGACGCCGATGGCGGCGAGGAGACCCGCCGCGGGCTGCGGGACATCCTCTTCGGCGGCACCCTGGCGGCCGCCTTCAGCGTCATCGCCAGCGGCCTGAAGCTGTTCGCCGAGAGCATCAGCGTGTGGCTCACTGCCGGTGCCTCGGTGGTAAGGCTGACGATGGGCTTTTCGCTGGCACTGGTCGGCGCGGGGTACATGATCGGCATCGTCTCCGGCATTGCCATCCTGATCGGCATGGTCCTGGCCTGGGGCGTGGCCGTGCCGTACCTGACCGCGGTGACCCCGCATGCTGCCGGCGTGGCGCTGTCCGACTTCGCCAACGGGCTGTGGAAAAGCCAGGTGCGCTTCATCGGTGCCGGCATGATCGGCGTGGCGGCGATCTGGACCCTGGCAACGCTCTTCAAGCCCATGCTGGAAGGCGTCAAGGCCTCGCTGTCGACGCTGGCGCGCCGCCAGCAGGGCAGCACCGAGCGCACCGACCAGGACATGTCGCCGCGCTGGATCATCGTCATCAGCCTGGCCATGATCGCGCTGCTGGCGGTGGTGTTTGCCTCGTTCCTCTCCGGTACGCCGGTGACGGCGGGTCTGTTCATCGGACTGGTCGTCTATGCGGTGGTGTTCGCCTTCGTGTTCGGTTTTCTGGTCGCGGCCGCTTGCGGTTACATGGCCGGGCTGATCGGTTCTTCGTCCAGCCCGATTTCCGGGATTGGCATCGTCGCCGTGATCCTGGTGTCGGTCCTGCTGCTGGTCTCGGGGGCGGTCGATCCGCTGCTGGCCACGCCTGAAGGCAGCAAGCTGGCCATTGCCGTGGCCTTGTTCGTGACGGCCGCCATCATTGCCGTGGCCGCCATCGCCAACGACAACCTGCAGGATCTCAAGACCGGCCAGCTGGTCGGTGCCACGCCATGGCGCCAGCAGGTGGCGTTGCTGGTCGGTTGCGTGGTGGGTGCGCTGATCATCCCGCCGGTACTGAACCTGCTGTACAACGCCTACGGTTTCACCGGCGCCTTGCCGAGAGCCGGCATGGATGCGGCACAGGCGCTGGCGGCACCGCAGGCGACCCTGATGACGGCGATCGCCACCGGCATCTTCACCCGTGAGCTCAACTGGACCATGCTGGGTGTGGGGGTGGCGCTGGGCATCGTGCTGATCGTGATCGACTGGCTGTTGGCGCGTCGTGGCGGTGTGGCGCGCCTGCCGGTACTGGCAGTGGGCATCGGCATCTACCTGCCGCCGATGGTCAGCAGCGCCCTGTTCCTGGGTGCGGTACTGGGCTGGCTGATCGAACGCGGCCTGCGCCGACGCGCCCGGGCTGCCGGTGCCGACTTTGACGCCTATGCCGACAAGCCGCGCCAGCGCGGCATCCTGGTGGCATCGGGCCTGATCGTCGGCGAAAGCCTGGTCGGGGTGCTGCTGGCGGCCGTGATCGGCTTCACCGGCAAGGATGCGCCACTGGCGCTGGTGTCGGGCGACTTCGAGTCCACCGGTCAATGGCTGGGACTGGCCGCACTGGTGCTGATCCTGGTGGCCTTCGTACGGCGCATCATGCCGGCGCGCTGAGTACAAGCCTAGCGGCGGCTCTCCATCAGCATGCGCAAGGCCAGCCCGGCCAGCACCGTGCCCATCAGCCAGCGCTGTACCAGCTGCCAGCCCGGGCGGGCGGCCAGCAAGGCCGAGATGGACGCCGCCGAGAGCGTGATCATGGCATTGACGCTCAGGCCCACCGCAATCTGGGTCATGCCCAGCGCCAGCGATTGCCCCAGTACGCTGCCCTGGTCTGCATGGATGAATTGCGGCAGCAGGGACAGGTACATCACGGCGATCTTGGGATTGAGCAGGCTGGTCACCAGGCCCATGGCAAAGAGCTTGCGCGGGCTGTCCGGCGGCAACTCGCGCAACGCGAAGGGGGAGCGCCCACCCGGCCGCAACGCTTGCCAGGCCAGGTAGAGCAGGTAGGCCGCGCCACCCAGGCGCAGCGCGTCATAGGCCAGGGGCACCGCCATCACCAGAGCGGTGATGCCGCCCGCCGCACAGAGCATATAGAAGACCGATCCCAGGACGATGCCGCCCAGCGAGATCAGCCCGGCCTTGCGGCCCTGGCAGACCGAACGCGAAACCAGATAAAGCATGTTCGGTCCGGGCGTGAGTACCATGCCCAGGCAGATCGCGCCAAAGGCAAGCAGGGTGGAGGTGGTGGGCATGGGCGGGCTCTTTCCGGAAAAGACGCGAGCGGCGTCATCGCCGCTCCAGCCATCACAGACTAGCCCCGTCAGGGCGGTCGCAAAAGATACAGAGCCGCCGCATGGTCATCGCAACAGGTCCTGGCGGCGTCAACAGTGCGGCGTCATCCCGTATTGAGGGCGCGACGGTACTGGATCGCTTCGGCGATATGCGCCGCCTGGATGGCAGGTGCGCCGGCCAGATCGGCGATGGTGCGCGCCAGCCGCAGCACGCGGTGATAGGCCCGAGCCGACCACTGCAGGCGGACCATGGCCTGTTGCAGCAGTTGCGCGCCCTCGGCGCCGGGTTCGCAATACCGGTCCACCGCGCTGCCGCTCAATTGACTGTTGAGCATGCCCTGGCGTTGCCATTGCCGCTCGGCGGCGGCGGCCACCCGTGCGGCGATGGCGTCGCTGGATTCGCCCTGGCCCGGCGCGCCCAGCTCTGCGGGCGTCAGGGCGGCCACCTGCAATTGCATGTCGATGCGATCCAGCAGGGGGCCGGACAGGCGTTGCTGGTAGCGCTTGACCAGCTCCGGCGTGCAGCGGCAACGTCCGCTCGGGTCGGCGTAGAAGCCACATGGGCAGGGGTTCATCGCCGCGACCAACTGGAAGCGCGCGGGAAACTCCGCCTGGCGTGCCGCCCGTGAAATGACGATGTGACCCGACTCCATCGGCTGGCGCAGCACGTCGAGCACGCTGCGCGGGTATTCCGCGATTTCGTCCAGGAACAGCACCCCGTGATGGGCCAGCGAGATCTCGCCCGGGCGGGGTGTGCCACCGCCACCGACCAGCGCGACGGCGGAGGCCGTGTGATGTGGAGCGCGATAGGGGCGCTGTTTCCAACGGGCGCTGTCGAAGTGGCCGGCCAGCGATTGGACGGCGGCCGACTCCAGCGCCTGTGCCTCGCTCATGGGCGGCAGGATGCCGACAAAACGCGTGGCCAGCATCGATTTGCCCGCCCCGGGTGGCCCCACTAGCAGGATGCTGTGGCCACCGGCTGCCGCGACCTCCATCGCCCGCCTGGCCCGGAGCTGTCCCTTGATATCGCTGAAATCGGGATAGGCTGGGCGCTGACCATTCGCTCCTGCCCCGGTGGCGCCTCGATGGCGCTGCAGACGGCCGCTCTCGTCGCGGGCGCTGAAATGCGCGCATACATCCAGCAGCGACGCGGCTGGAAGGATGGTCGCCTGCTGGACCAGCGCCGCCTCGTCGGCATTGCCGGCCGGCAGGATGAAGGCGCGTTGCCGCCGGTCCGGCTCGCCGGGGTGTTGCATGGCGCAGGTCATTGCCAGTGCACCGCGGATCGGCCGCAATTGGCCCGATAGCGACAGTTCACCTGCGTATTCGTAGTCATCCAGATGGTCAGAGGGAATCTGCCCGGAGGCGGCGAGGATACCCAGCGCGATGGGCAGATCGAAGCGACAAGCCACAGGTTAGCTATGTAGATATGGACATCGCCATGCGTATAGCTTTTATCTGGCGTAGAAATATTTTCTAGGATGCACACAGTTGTCAGTGGAAACCACACTCATTCATGGACTATTCTCGAAAAGTGTCCATAAGTGCACTTGAGTTCAGCACAGCAAGGCCCGGTGGATACACCCAAATGTTTTCTTTGGGCATTCTTTCGAAGTCGCTTTGTTGGAGGAGCGCACTATGGCCCGCATTGAGTCAGTTTGTTTGGGAGGACGTTACTGCGACATTGCGGGCGTTGCTGTCGAATGGTCTATCAATCGGCGATCAAAACAGGTTGATATCTTGCCGCAAGTCTTTTGGACGGATGGAAACCCATGGAGGGAGGCTAACTTATGGGCGTTTGAAAGAGCATTTGACAACAATGTTGAAGCACTTACAGTACTAGCTGAAATAACCACGTTAGCGTCCTATGCAACTTGGCTTGAGTTAAATGACCTGGAGTGGATCCATTTTCCTGATAGGAAAATGGATCGATGCCTGTTCCGCTATCGAGGGGACTTGATAGAAGCAAGAGATGCGGGGCGCTTGGCTCCATCGACGACGTCCGAACGGATGAGAGTTGTGATTAGCTTTTATCGTTGGGCCAGATCAAATGGGTTGTTATCTCAGCTCCTGCCTCTATGGCGCGACAAGTCGGTAAGAATTTCTCAGTCCAATTTATTTGGCATTGCACGGACATACACTGTTCTAAGTTCCGAACTTGCCATTCCTAATCGTAAAAGCCCAAGTGATGCGCCTGAAAATGGACTTATGCCCGTCTCCAGTAATGATCGGGATGAAATTCTTCGGTTTGCTCTCGAAAAATCTTCAATAGAAATTTTTCTACTACTTTCTCTTGGCTTTTTCACGGGTATGCGGTTGGGTACCTTGTCAGACCTCAAGATCGAGACCTTGGAAAATGCCCTTCCAGATCCGAGATGTGAGGACTTATTTAGACTCCATATAGGCCCCGGAGCACGCCCTCCGGTAGCCACAAAATTCGGCATTACAGGATTTACCTATATCCCTCGAATTTTGTTAAATCAACTGCGTGCATATGTTGAGGGTACGAGGCGTCTTCTACGTGAAACAAAGGCAAAGCAGGAAAATCGGCGCCTGGTATTTCTTACTAAGCATGGAAATCCTTATGCTCAACGTGGTGTCGACAAAAGCGTTGCAGTAAACGTCGAGATGCACGCTCTGAGAAAGAAGGCTACAGCTGCTGGTATGGAAATGGCCTGCACATTTAAATTTCATCAAACTAGAGCAACTTTTGGTACGGAATTAGCACGCCTGGCGTTGAAATATGCAAACGCAACCGAGGCCATATCTATGGTTAAGGAGGCACTGTTGCAGCGGAGCGAGCTTAGTGCACTTCACTACATTCGATTCGTCGAACGGACTCCCATAAAGATCGAGATAGCTAATGAATTTACTCGTTCCTTTATAGGGGCTTTCGAAGAAAAGAAGTGAGTCATGAGCGAGACCAGTGAATGCGGGTCCGGAGGTGCTTCGCGAACGGTGGCTTTCAAATCTTGGTCATATGACTATGATCGACTTTTGTATCCAGGTGGGGCCGCAGTTAAGCGCACTATTCTTACGGCAGATATGGGGGCAATGGTTGGTGCTCTCGATTTAAGCCGATTGCCTCTCGTAACAAAAATTGCGGATGTCATAGATGCCCGACTTATTGCAGGCCGCAGCCCAATATCAGCAAAGACAACAATCGACAAGCTTCGAACATTTTACTCCTGGGCAGATGAGCAAGAGGTAGCTCTCACATTGGAAAATGTGACACGTTATTTTCTTCGATGGAGCGAACATCTAAGTCAAAGAGCTCGTCTTGGCGATATTAACGAGATGACTGCATATGGCACAGTGGCGGTGGTGTCAGGTGTTCTTAGTGAGGCACTAGACTTGGAAGTAGGCTTGACCCGCCAGACTAGGCATCGACGCAACGGTCGAAATTCATGGAGAAAAAACGCGAAAATAAATATTGAGGGAGCGATGGAATTCGGGAGAATGCTTCGTGACATTTGTGATGCGCTTACAGTACGCAAGGTGCGCGGAATTCTTCCCGCAAGAATCGAATTCTGTGGCGGACAAGTGGTCAATCATTGGGCAGGCCTCCGTGGGATTGAGCTGTTGCCATCTTCGTTAGATGATTATGTCCCCGTAAGAAAAAAAGGTAGGTTGAATCCTGAAAATGTGGCAAAGCGGGACACATCAAATGCCGAGAGAAAGCAGCTAATTAATTTGCGGGTTCAATCTGAAATGCTCATTTTCATCGCGCAGACGGGAATGAATTTATCTCAGGTTAGGAGCCTACGCCTAGGCCAATTTTCTTACCAATCTCACTCGGATGGATACTTGGTCAGCCGAGTATATAAAGAGCGAAAGCAAGGAGAGGTTGAATTCGAAATTTATGCAGGATATCGCCCCTTTTTCGAGCGCTATCTTAATTGGATAAAGGAGATTTTTCCTGCACATGATGAACTAGTTTTGTTTCCTTTTATCGCAGCTGAAGCTAGCTCGAAGCGCTCACTGATAGGCACCTGCGAAAATCTGAAAGCTGTTCGGAGATTTTCTAAAATATTAGGAACGCAGTTTTTTACTCCAAGGTTGCTACGAAAGGTGCGAATCAATTGGTTTGCCCGAAGGCTCGGAAGTATCGACGAAACAGCTGAAATCGCCCAAAGCTCGAAGGAGGTTCTCTTTCGTAACTACTTACAGCCAGATCCGCAGATTGCGGCGGTCGAGATAACAAATTTTTTTCTTGAAGAGAATAGTCTTTCGTTTTCATCTCCAGGCCCTGGTGTCTGCATATTTGCATCACCATCTGTCATCAAAAATTCACCTCGAGGCGCACCTGAACCCGATTGTATTAGTCCGGCTGGATGTATGTTTTGTTCGTATCAACGCGATCTCGATAGTTTTGATCATGTTTGGTGCCTAGTATCGTATAGACGCTTTAAAACGCTTGAGATGGGAATGTACAGGCCGCCTTCCAAAAGAAATCCTATCCACCCGGCCTCCTTGGTAGTAGATCGAGTAACGGAAAAAATAAAGGTCTTTGAGACAGGAGGCCCAGTACGAAATGCTTGGGTTACATCGGCTCTTCAAAGGATGAGAGAAGCTGACTATCATCCCATGTGGGGCGGGTTCATTGAGCTAATCGAGGTGTCACGTTGAAGCTTCCAATAACTGAATATGGTTTGAGCATCGATTCACCGATCGTAACGCCGAGCTCTATAAATTTCTATCTTCCCAGCTGGCCACCACCTAAAGACTTTCCTGTCGTCGTTGATGTTAGTGGCGAGGTAGTGAGTAAATATGGTGATTCAGTTTGGGATTTGAGCGTCTGGGCCAACATTCCTAAACGCATCAACTTTGGTGACGGACCGATTATTGGGAACCTAGGAGCTGTTTCTCCAGAAAATGCCGATGTATTCCGCATGGTCGTTGCCTGGTGGCTGTGGGGGCCAAGAAGTGTATTTGCAGCCGCAACCCTAGTATCGCAGCACCGAGCTCTGAAGATCCTTTTTGTCGTAAGCACACGCCACGGCATTGACGTTAAAGATTTAAGTAGATATCCCGCACTCATTGAGGAGGTTGCTCGTGAGATAGCTCCTTCTGCCAAGAAATCAGCACTCACTTTATTACACGCGCTGTACGAGCAACGTGATCAGCTGGGTTTTATCCTTTTGGATCGCAATGGACTGTTGGATCTAGTATCGGCGTTTCCTCCCGAAAACGATGTTGAGCAGACAGCCTATATTCCCCCACGTATCTGGGCCTATCAAGTAAGGCGTCTTCGTGCCGTATTGGACGATTTTCTGGCTTATAAGAACGAGATCGAAGCCTGTTACAACACGATCTTAGATATCTATGAGCGCAGATATGGCTCACTAGCAGGATCTCGAAACAATCCTAAAAGACTTCGAATTGCTGATGGTGCAGGGGCATTTGAAGTGTTGAGCAAAAAATTTGGTATCTATGAATTGTTGATCCGTTGGTATCAGCAGACGCCACATCGGAAATATCTACCACTTTTCGCGCTCACTAACTTTCTCTCCTTGGTAAATCGAGCCGGATTTGCCTACATATTGAATATGTCTCTAATGAGAGTGCAGGAGGCTTGGGGATTATGTGTCGATTGTCTCCATATAGAACAAGATGAAAAAATTGGCCAAATCACGATGCTTTGTGGAGAGACAACCAAAACCGTCCGAGACGATGATGCGCGGTGGATTGCTTCTAGTTCGGTATCAATCGCTATTGATGCTATGTCCGCAATTGCTCAATGGAGAACGCGTGTCAAAAAGTCTTATGGTGATGTTTCGGCCGGAGATGTTATTTATTTATTCCAACAATCATGCGAACCGTGGGCAATTAGAGTTAAGGCGAGGGGAAAGCAAAGTATGTATCCGTCTTATGCGGAGGTGGTTGAGAACTATCCAAAATTATTTGATCTGTCAGAGTTGAGGATTACGAAAGAAGATTGGAACCTGGCGAAACTTATAACACCGTCTCTCGACGAAAGTGCCTTTGGAATAGGGAAGATATGGAAGCTAGCTTGGCATCAGCTGAGGCGCACAGGAAGCGTAAATATGCAGGCTTCGGGGCTTGTCTCAGACTTTTCTTTGCAGTATCAGCTGAAGCACGACACAGTCGCTAGTTCGCTCTACTACGGGCAAGGATATTCTCATCTAGTGCTTAACCGTAGCGCTAAGGCTGAGTATATCCATACGATGTACAAGATGATGGGGCGAGAGTTAGCAATGCTTCTGTCAGATCGGTTTCAGAGCCCTTACGGAGATGAGCGGAAGCAAAGTATTCTCAAACTGGTTTCCGAAAGTGACGAGAGAAAGCTCTTTGTTGCAGCCCGAGAAGGGCGAGTCGCGTGGCGAAGGACTTTATTAGGTGGCTGTACAAAGAGTGGGCCTTGCGAATATGGCGGGATTGATAACGTCGCAAGATGCGGTGGAGGAGATGGGAAAGCGCCCTGTACTGATGCACTTTTTGACCAGACCCGCGTGCCGCAGATGCAGAAGCTTCGCCAGACCTTAAGCATGCAGTTAGATAAAGCTGAGCTAGCGTCGCCACTCAGGTCCTCACTTCAGGCACAGCTGAGAGCTACGGAGAATGCGCTAAATGTCCTTAAAAGAAAATAGTAAATCTACTTTAGCCAAGGCGGAGATAGCCTTTCGCGCAGCTTTTGACCGATTAAAGGCAAATCGGCCCATAATCTTGGCGAAGGGGGCCAAAATTTCTCAGAACAATATTGCTAGAGAGGCCGGCTGCGATCCATCTGCTTTAAAGAAATCTCGTTATCCGATATTAGTTAGAGAAATCCAAGCATGGATTCTCGAAAATCCATCCTCTTTACTCGTAAAGAAGCGACCGGTGAGTCATCGCGATAGCGATAGAAGGTTGAAAGACCGAATTAAAGAGTTAGAGCAGCAACGAGACCGAATGGCCTCACTTCTACTCCAAGCAGATAGTAGAGTTCTAGAGTTGTCGAAAAAAGTGACATTTTTGGAAACAATGCTTCCTTCAAATGTCGTAGCCATCAAATGAATACATGGCTTTAGCGTAGCGGCAGCTTAGAAAAAGGTAATCCAGAACGGAGAAGCTTGTGTGGGGCGCCCACGATTTATCGATTCGTCCGCTCCGATCGTAGGTGGCATAAGTATTCAGTCATAAGATCAGGTGAAATCCGGCAACTGAATACCGATATTAATGCGTGGGGCCTCAAATTCGACGTCCGAATTGTTTGGCATCGCTAGGCTGCTAGCAATGTTGCGCTTCAGCGCAAGTAAACGTTGATAGTCAACGTAGCTGAGTAGAGCATGACTTGGCATGCCGTCGGGATCAGTAATGAAAACAGGCCCGTTCTCGGTCGAGCTAAAGGCCCTATGTATATCCTGAGCAAACTCTTGCTTGTGTAGGGAAGTAATTGCCATAGCAAACTCCTTCATAGAGAACTGTTTTGTACAAACAAAATACCGGTTCTAGAAAACCATGCCCCTGGGTGGCATGCTCTCGCAGACGTCGGACCGGAGGGATCAGCACCATCATAGCGTGCTTACATTTATGTGACTACGGTCCCTGTAAAAGCTCACCTTGATTAGCTGGGCAGAACGGACCGTCAGAGGTCGGTTATTGGCCGGTTGTAGACATCTTAGTGCGGTAGACCATCGGCACCAAATAGTTTTTTTGGTCTTTTAGCTGTCCAGGTCGACTGAACTAGAAGCGTTCACGTCGCCGAATTAGGTGTCCTCTATCACGGAAATACGCACATGCGACGAATTCGTAGGTTTCCAGGGGCAGGTCGCTGACGAAGTACGCCACGCGTCGGACAGCCCCAAGTCAGCCATCGCGCGGATCCAGCTGATAGTCCTTCTTGGGGCGCTCATCTGGCTCAAACGGATACGGGTCGCCGTTGTCGGCTACGCCGCGGCCCGTGTCTGGACGCCGCAAGAAGGCCTGCCAGCCATCGGTCGCGTGGCGCAGGTCGATGTCGGAATGGACTTCCTTCTGCTTGCACGCATCCATGCGGTCCTCCACGTCATACTTTTGCCGGATGAAGGAGGCCAGTTGCTCTTCATCGAAAGAACGCGCCAGATAGGGGTAGTGGATCGCCAGTTCGGCTCGACCATCGCGCTGCAGATGGGCGTTGACCTTGCCGAACATACGGTCAACCCGGCCTACACGTTGCTCATTGTCGCCAGGAGTCCAAGCGATGCCATAGTGATGGACCTTGCTGCATTGCAGATGCAGGTCCACACCTTCCTGCAACACGGAGGTCGAAGCAAGCACATTGGGGTAGAAGGGGCTGTTGAAGCCAATGATCAGGCGCTGCCGGTCATTCACTTCGCCACTGGCATAAAATCCGGGGCTACTCAATCCGATCAGGCTGCGCCATTCTTTGCGCATCACCCCCGGCACGCGGCGATACAGTTGTTCGAAGGTTTCCAGTGCGGCGCAGAAGTAGGCCGGCACCAGTGATTGTGCGAGCCTGGGGCGGATAAACCGGGTGAATGCCAGATAACGTTCCTGTGCGCTCGCCACTTGGGTTTCCCCACTGCGAAATTCCACGTACCAGCAATACAGCTCGACGATCACCGGGCTGGCATACATGAATCCATGTTTGACATACTGGCCGAAACTTTCGGCGAGCGCAGGATTGGCAATGATCTTGTCGAGAAAGCCAAGCTGCGGCGCCTTGCTACGTTCCAGTAGGTCCACGATCATGCCCCACAAGGTTGGCATGGGCATGGCGAACCCGACCAGCGGTATTACCCCCTCACTGGACACTTCGCCGGTACGCGCGGCCAGCGTGGCCGACAGGTATTCGTCGCGCTCGCGGTCGCCTGCAAGCCTGCGATGGTGTTCGGTATAAGTCCCCTGGCGGTAATCGCTAGCCGGCTCCAGCAAGAGGGAAAATGCGCTTTCCGGGCGGCGTAGCCGTGAACGGAACAGTGAGCAGTCGGTGGGAGCTTCGCCTGAGGCTTTCTCGACAAACAGCTGCGCAATTTGTGAATAGACGACGGGATCACCTTCTTCCGGAGGCGCCAATGCTGAATCCATTGCCGTCGGCAGCCCGTCCCTGGGCTCCTGGTCCTTGAAACGGAAAAGGCGGTTGAACGCCGCCCGCGACCACCGGGTATCGCGCCAGGCAATCAGCTTGGACTTGGGCTTGGCGAGCTTCCACGCAGCTATAATTTTGGCCGCCATCTGTTCGTCGTAGCGAGCATTGACGCGTGCAGTGATCTCACGCACCGACGGAATCCGGCGGACGAAGACCAGGTGTTTGTGTTGGTGCAGCGCATTGTCCGATGCGTCGGGAATGGCGAATATATCTTGGGGCACGCATGCGCGTATCAGCTCGTCGTACTTGGGATGGGGCGGCAGGCCGCCCAGCATCTGCGACAGACGTTTCAGTATGCGCGTATCCGGTGCGCCGTGGTAGTCCGGATGGGAAGCGTCGTCGGGGGCATCCTCCTGTGACTTGTCCGCCTCCACGCTGAACGACTCGAAGCCTTCCAGGTAACCGTAAAGGTAGCGCCGTCCGCCGGCCACCTGTTGTTGCTCGACGAGCATCTTCTGGTAGAGCGCGAAGAACATCTCTGCCCGCGGATCGCTGAAATCGACAGGCAGCACTTTCTCGCAGCGGTAACTATATTTGTCGTGGCTGGTATCGCGCCCCTGCATGCGTCGCAGGCGGCGCAAGGCATATTTTTTCAGGGCATGCTCGGGCGATTCCCCCTCGACCTCGGCCACGAGTGACAGGATACGGGTGATGTCGGCCATCGAGCCATGGCTGGGTGTGGCCGTCATCAGCAGGGATCGCCTTGCAAGGCGGCCGGGTGGTTGGCCGAAAAAAGCCTTGGCCGCCGCCGCCCGCAGAGAGCCGCGATGGCTGTTGCGGAAGTAATGCGCCTCGTCCAGGACCAGGAGGTCGAAGCCTTCGCCGTCGAAGGCCTCCCTGATCCGGTCGTGAAGCTTGCTTGCTTCCGCGGCCGCCGCCCCGGGACGATCGGCGTCACTGTTTCCCGGTTCGTGCTCGCTGCCCAGCAGATGGCTCAAGGTATGGATGGTGGTGAGGAAGAAGCGGCTCTCCTGGTTTACACAGGCGTCGGCCAGATCGGCCAGGCGCGGCGCCAGTAAGGCCGCATGGACGGGAGCGCCGTTATCGGTGCGTCGTACCCGATTGTCCGACTGTCTGTAGTGGCTAGCGACGAACTGCTCGTATTCGCGCTGCCAGTGCCGGCAGATTTCCCGGTTTGGCGCCATGACGAGCACGCGCGCCCCTGGCTTCATCCGCCACAGCATGGCCATGACACCGAGGACCTGCAGGGTCTTGCCGGTGCCGACCTCATCGGCCAGCAGGGCAGCGTCATGCTGGGCCAGCTTGTTCCACAGGCCGGCCACTCCTTCCGCCTGGCGGGCCTGCATGGTTCGGTCGTCCTTATGGTAGGTCCAGCTTGGGTCGTCACGCTGAAAACTCATGGTCCGCGCTACCTGTTCCGGTGTCAGGCCACCCCATTGATCACGCTTCATAATTGCATACGTCCAGTATCTGTTTCATGGTCGGTTTTCGGCCGAGTTCGCGCGGCAAGCGCACCGAATGGGGATCCAGCCACAGGCTGCGCCAGCGGTAGTTGTCTGGGGGCGCCTTGGACTGGTATTTTTCGCGCGTGGCGTCATAGGCCGCGCAGGCGGCGCGATACAACGCATGGGTTTCCTGCAGCAGGAACCAGTTGAAGACGGCATTGCCGTCTTGCTTGATCTGTTCATCGACTTTGCTAACCAGCTCCTGCAGGCAACCAGGGGACACGAACAGCATGTGCTCCAGTGCCGCGCGGCTGGGGGCAGCCAGCCTGGCGCGAAACTGTGCAAAGGCATGGAACAGCCGGAAATAGCTCATGCCCTGGCTATCGACGGCGGGCGGGACCCATGTTTCCTCCTCACCCGGAACCGGTTGATGCCGCAGCGCTTCGCGCAAGCGGGTGTTGCTGCTGCGCTCCGGATCGGCACCATCAACGAGGTCGTTGAGCAAGTCTTTGAGCGAGTCATAACCCTGCCCGCGCCGGTACTTGACATTGACTTCCTGAATCAGACCGCGGTATCGCATCTCGCCGCCTTGCCAGACTTCATAGCTGTGGTCGGCCAGCAGTACGCCATCGTCATCAGGCTCCAGCGCCAGCGCAGCCAGGGGAATCGTATCGCCGCGCAGGTTGGTCATGCTGTACAGCGATTGGCGCTTGCTTACGCCCGGCAGGCGCAAAGTATAGACGCCGGCATCGAAACGCCGATCGCACTTGCCGGTGATGGCATAGGCGCATTTCTCCCAGTCGTACACTACGAAAAGATCGAACGGCAGAGGGTAGTCCTGCAGGTCCAGCGCGTCGGCGTCGAGTGCAGCGTTATCGCTGAAGGCATCGGACTGCAGCAGCTCCCTTGCACCGGTGATATCAGTGCGGGCGTTGACGTCGAACACGATGCCGGCCTCGATATTGCGGCAGTCCAGGCTGGCGCAGCCACGGCCGGTGAAGTTCCAGGAGCCTACCGCCATGCGCGCTTGCTTGCCCGATGACGCCAGCCAGATCTTGGCATGCGTGAAGTCGGTGCGCGCGTCACGGGCGGTGGGCCGGGCATGGAAACTCAGGACCTCCTGCTGATCCTGTCGATCCGACGGCTCCTGCAGCTCGGCGATCCTGGGTGTCCATCGGGTCGGCACGTAGTGATTTTCGCGGCGATCAGGCACCAGCGAAAAAACCGCCTGCTCGCCCACGACCGGGCGCAATTTGTCCAGCAGTGCCGGCAGGTCGCGCGAGAAATAGGGCGACCACACCGACAGCCGCTGTACCGTCAGGCCTGCCGTGAGCTGCTGCAAGAAGACCTTGTCCTGGAAACTGTGCACGAAGCGCCATGCGTCATCCTCGCCGTGATAAATGGCTTTGAATTTTTCGAATGGTCCGAGGCCTGCGGCCTCCGACAGGGGCGAAAAGAATGCCGCGATCTGGTCGCGCTGTTGGCTGGTGCACACTGGCAGGAACCGGAATACCTCCTGGTTGCGTCCCCAGCCATCAACGCTGAGATTGGCGCTGCCGGCGCCGAGCACCATGCGTCCTTGTTTATCTTCCAGCAGGATCACCTTGGGATGGAAGATCGATTTGGACTGGAACACCTTGCGCCCAAGGCGCTGCGGCAGGATGCCATGGATCGGGATGGCTGTGCGCTTGAGCTGGTCAGCTTCCAGCATGCGTGCGTCGCAGAAGATCCTGGCATCCATTTTGCTATCGGCCAGCATCCATTGCATATTTTCATAATCGAGCCGATTAGCCGGGGTGTCCGTGCCAAGCAGCGCCGACAGCAGATGCGTCTCGAAGAAGGGGATATTCAGGTTGAAGCTGGTGAACCACGCGCGCCTGATTTCTCCCAGGCTCGCTACCTGTTCGCGCAATTGCTCAAGCAGCTTCATGCTCTTCCCCTCTCAAGCCGGCCAGCAAGACTCTGAATTGCGGCAAGTAATAACGATGCACCCAGCGTGTCCCGGGCGGGGCGACCTGGTCGGGAACGGTACGCACGCCGACATCGCTCTTCAGTTCTTGCCGGGCGCTCAGGCGCAGCCAGGGTGACTGCCTGCGTGCCTGCATGACTTCTTCGTGATAGGTCAGCAAATGCCGGACTTGGTCGTGCAGCGTGACCTCCCCGGCCAGGGCCAGCAACTTCCTCAAGCGCGCAGCCGTGGTCCCGGACGCCTCCGCCAGCATCGCGGCATTGGCTGCGACCGGGGCGGAGATCCTCTGAAGGGTCTGTGCATTACGGCCGGCGTGCCGCCACTGGCGTTCGACGTCGTCCAGTGTCTGCGACTTCGCGGATAACATGATCGTCATCAGCAGGTCGAGTTCTCCCAGCAGCGGTTCCAAAAGCATGACGTGTTCCAGCTGTGCCTGCGCGGCGGCGCCGAATCCGGGCATCTTACGGGCTTCGGCGAAGATTTCCGCCGGCTTTCGGCCTGCATCGCTTGTACCGTCCACCCGCCATTCTTGTTGGAGCACTGCATAGAGGGCGCCGGCCGCACCGCGATTGAGTTCGCTGACTTCCAGCCAGAAATCGCGCGCATGCTGGCCTACCGCCTGCGGCGAGCGGAAGGTGGCGACGAACGAGTTGCGCAAGGCGCGCGGGATGGCGTCGAGCCTGATCCTGGGCGGCGCATTGGGCGTGGCGACGACCTCCTTCAGATGCATGACCGCCATCTTCTTCAACGCGGCCAGCGCAGGCCAGCGTCCGAACAGCATCGTCTCGACCTTATCCCACAGTGCCTGGCAATTAGCGGCCCGGCTATCGTAGCGATGATCGAAGAAGCCCATCTGCACCAACGGTGTCTTGTACCGACCGCTTATGCCCAGGGAATGCTGGCGCACCAGGACATGTGCCTCTTTCCGATGGCTGAACAACAGTTCAGGATTGTTATCGTGTGCGCGCCAGTCGCGCCGTGCCTTGGCGATACCCAGCACGCCGCCAGTGGCAAGGCCGGGGATTGGTCGGGCTTCCGCCGCGACCATCGAAAAGGCATACAGGTTTTCGAGATAGACCAAGCAAGCCTGCCGGAAGGGCAGGGCCTGCTTGCCATACCCGGCGTAGTCCTTTTCCCTGAGCAGCGCTGCGGCTAGCGCGATATCGTCGTCTTCCATCACCTGCCGGATGACGGCGTGGTTGAACAGGTTGATCGTAAAATTGCGCACATCATTGGAGATCGAGCTGATGCGGTTCCTGAAGATCTTCTGTCCATAGGCCGACCAGATCACCAGCATGCCTAGCGGGTCCACGTTCATGTCGCTGCTGACACTGTCGTCATATTCGGTAAGAAGCGACTGCCAGTCGTTGAATGCCCTCATCATTCCCCTATCGATAGTGTGTCGTGCGTGTGCGGTCCCCGCGTCCTCCGCGAAGCCATGGCAATGTCACGGTGCGCCGTCATTGTTCGTACGCCTGGCGATAACCTGATCCTGTTCGCCGACTGCGACAAAGCATGTCGCAGTCGGCGGGCAAGGCAGAGGCGATGTTGTTTTCTCCTGCTGGTTGCCTTTATCCATGGACGCATACCATAATCTCCGCAAGCTGGCAGTCCAACTGCTCAGCGCAACCGTGACATGCCATCGGCCAGCGTGGTGACGCTAGGGACTGCCAAGTCCACTTCCGGCCGAGGCTGTGTAAAAACGTAGGAATTCTTAATCAATCGAAAAATCGACCTCTTAGACACGCCTACATTCAATTTTCTCGATGTCGGGAAGGGGTGTCCCTATCCATGAATTTTCCAATGTTTTACGTTTTTACACAGCCTCGGCCGATAGCGGACATCTTAGCCTGAAGAAGAATCTCGCGGGAATGGACTAAGCTCGAAACCTGGATAAGTAGCCAGATGCTTGCAGTCGCAAGGTAATTGGTTATGCTTTATCCAAGCATATCAACACACCTTCGGCTCTGGCAGCGCTGAAAGCTGCCTACAAAATTCGCAAACCGGCGCGCGGCATGTGCATTCACCATACGGATCGCGGGTGCCAATATGCCAGCGCCTTGTACCGGGACTTTCTGGAAAAATTTGGTTTGATAGGATCGATGAGTGCGCCAGCTAATCCGTATCACAACGCGCACGAGGAGAGCTTCATGAAGACGATCAAGGTCGAAGAAGTTTATCTGGCCGGCTATGAGCAATTCGACGACGTGGCGGCGAGACCGCCATACTCATCGGAGAGATCTATAACGAGCGGCGCACGCACTCTGTACTGGGCTATCAATCACCTAATCATTTCGAAGCACAACTCGCTCAGCAAGCGGCTTAGTTCTCGCTCAATCCTTGTCTAGTCCGAGGGGGGCACTCCAAACTTGGCTCATTTCTAGGAGGCTAAACCCTACTGCTGAGTAAGTAGCGCAATGGCCTCAAATAAGAGGTCAACGATTATTTCTGATCCAACGGCATACTGTCCTTCCTGTCCAGAAAGAAACATGATCGTAGATCGGACGGAAGAAAAATTTTGCGCTAACAATATCAGATGCACAGCGCTCGGCCCTCTCACACCGGCCAACCAGTTCTGCACAGTCCTCTCGCTTGCGTTTGTAAGCTTGCAAAGCGTCTTCACCGCATGCCGAGATGCCCCAATCTCTCGCTTGAGCGCGACCTCAATCGCTATCGCATACTCATGAGCTGTTAAATTTTTGGGAGGTTCATTCCGCAATTTTTTGCGTTCTTCTCGCAACATATTTCACCTCGGCGAAAGTATATTGATCCCAATCCATAGGAGGTTAGGTCGTAGCGCAGATGCTTTAGATGAGGTGAAGGCGATGTCTACAAACAGACCCGCAAATCGCACCCAGGACAAATTAACTCAGCAGCGCGCTGCTGCGTATGTACGTATGTCCACTGAGCACCAGCAATATTCGACCGAAAATCAACTCGATGTAATAACGGCGTTCGCTCTGTCACGAAACCTTGAAATTACTAAGGTCTACACCGATGCGGGTAAAAGTGGATTACGACTAGAAGGTCGTGACCAGTTAAAGTCACTTTTGAATGACGTAGAGTCTGGATTCGCTGAATTCGGAGTTATTTTAGTCTACGACGTCAGCCGATGGGGGCGTTTTCAGGATCCAGATGAGAGCGCTAGCTACGAGATTCGTTGTAAGCAAGCCGGTGTTCGAGTTCTGTATTGTGCAGAACAATTTGAAAATGACGGGAGTGCCGTTTCTAGCATCATCAAGAATGTCAAACGAACAATGGCAGGAGAGTACAGCCGCGAATTAAGTGTAAAGGTTCATGCAGGGCAGCTACGGCTGATCCAACTCGGTGTTCGACAAGGCGGCGCTGCTGGATATGGCCTCAGAAGAATGCTGATTGATCACACTGGGAACCACAAAGGAATACTGCAGGCTGGCCAACATAAATCTATTCAAACAGACCGGGTAATCCTAGTACCAGGACCCGAAGACGAGACGGAAACAGTTCGATGGATTTACAACGCATTTGTCGAAGACGGTTTGAGCGAGGCTGAAATTGCTGCCAACCTTAACGGTCAGGGAAAGCTAACAGACCGTGGGACACCATGGACTCGTGGCACGGTTCATCAGATTTTGATTAATGAGAAGTATGTAGGGGATAACGTCTGGAACCGTACATCGTTCAAGCTTAAGTTGGAGCGTGTTCACAATCCACCAGCTGCTTGGGCCCGCGCTGAGGGTGCCTTTTCTGCTGTTGTAGACCGCCTCATTTTCAATGCAGCACGTCAGATCATTTTGGCCCGCTCTTATCGGCTTACTGACGATGAAATGCTGGCTGCTCTGAAACGATTATTGCATCAACACGGACGGCTCTCAGGAATAATCATTGACGAATCTAATGGATGCCCGTCTAGCAGCGCATTCGCCAGCCGTTTCGGTAGCCTCATTAGAACATATACTCTTATTGGTTACGATCCTGGGCGGGACTATCGCTATCTTGAAATAAACAAAAAGCTCCGGGAAGCTCATCCAAAAATCGTCTCCGCGGCGATTACCGCGATACATGCGGTTGGAGCAACGGCTGAACAAGACCAGAAATCCGATCTACTGTGGATCAACAGGGAGTTTAGTGCAGCACTTGTGCTATGTCGTTGCCGCAGTCTGACTAACGGCGGCAACAGATGGGTCTTACGATTCGACAATTTAGTACGAGCTGAAATCACTATTGCAGTCCGGATGAGCGAGGATGCATGCTCGATCCGAGACTATTATCTCCTTCCCCATATAGACCTCTTTTCTCAAAAGCTCCGACTTGGGGAGGCGAATGAAAATGGGTTCGATGCGTACCGCTATGATGACCTCTCCATGCTTACCTATTTAGCGCGCCGAATAGCGCTTTAAGAGAGAAATATGGCAAATCCTCGAGAGCTTCATTCGGAACATCTAGACGCGTCCAAACAAATTTCGCTTATCCCCGCCGACCGTATTCGGATTTTGAATCCGCGCAGCAGAAATCCACTCATTTTTTCTCGACTTGTTGAGAACATTTCGGTACTAGGATTAAAACGCCCTGTTACCGTCGCCATAGGGGGAAAAGACGCAACAGGTGAGTGGTACGAAGTCCTGTGCGGGCAGGGCAGATTTGAGGCATTGAAACACCTTGGCGAGACTGAGATACCTTGCTGCATCGTGGCCGCACCTGAAATAGATCGTTTCCTAATCTCGCTCACCGAAAATATCGCTAGGCGAAGGCACACTACCGAGGAACTGCTCAGCGGCATTCTCGTGCTACGACAAAAAGGATACAGTACAGAGCAGATTGCTATCAAAACAAATCTAGAGACAAGCTATGTTCGCAGTATTCTCCATCTCCTCGATAACGGCGAACAAAGGCTTCTGCGCGCAGTTGAAAAGTCTCAAGTACCGGTCTGGCTTGCCGTCGAAATTTCGCGTGCGTCTAACGACGGGGTGCAGAAGGCGCTGATGGATGCATATGAAGACGGCACGCTAAAAGGTGACGAGCTTCTTGTCGTTAGAAAAATAATCAGCAAGCGAGAAGCGCTAGGAAAATCGGCGTATCCCAAGCGCAAGAGAGATCAAGATAGTCCGACACCACAGAAGCTGCTCCGGATATATAAAACCGAAGTCCGTCGGCAGCAACTGAACATTCAAAAGGCTCGTGTTCAAGAAGAACGCCTTCTACTCATCATTTCAGCAATACGACATTTTTTATCTGACGAACACTTTCGAACTCTTCTTCGTGCTGAACAGGTAAACGACATTCCAGAAGTCATTGCTAGGCGTCTACCAGGAGATCTGCTGCCATGAGCCATATCAAACACTGCTTTGACCGCGCTATCTTAGATTTGGAAGTTAACAAAATTCGCGTGTTGGTACCACTTAAGAAGCAAGTTCTTTTGACCCCGAAATTTAGAAGCATTTTAAGTTCAGTGAAAGAGCTTGGCATCATCGAACCACTAGCGGTACATCCTTCCCAAGGACAACCAGACTATTTTGATCTTCTAGATGGAAGACTCAGGCTGGAAGCGTTGAAATCACTTGGCCAGAGCACCGTTCGCTGTATGGTTGCACTGGATGACGAGAGCTTTACTTACAATAAGCAAATAAATCGGATTGCCTCAGTTCAGGAATACCGGATGATTCGAGCAGCGCTAGCGAAGGGAGCCTCCGAGGAAAGAATCGCAAAGGTTTTGGCTATAGACGTCAAAAAAGTACGGGAGAAAGCGCATTTACTCGATGGAATTGCACCAGAGGCTGCCAGACTTCTTAGGGATAGACAAGTCTCACCTGAAGTCTTCAGGGTACTCAGAAAAATGAAACCCATACGGCAAATCGAAGCTGCAGAAATGATGATAGCGGCAAATAAGTTCGCGAAAAGTTATGCGGACATGATACTCGTGACTACGCGGCCAGAAGGGTTGCTAGAAAAAGCGAAAAGCCAGGTCGGTAAGAACATTTCACCCGAGGACATTACTCGTATGGAAGCCGAGATGGAACGGCTGCAACATGACAGTCTTGCTGTAGAGGATACGATTGGAGACACGATGCTTTCCCTTGTCGTGGCCAAAGGTTTTATCAATCGTCTTCTTCGCAACGAAAATATCCGTCTGCATCTTCAGCGGCACCATCCAGATTTGCTTTCAAGCGTTAGCGCGACGCTTGATGCCATCGCGGCAGATGGTCGTGGTATCAGTCAGGAGTAGAAGATGGAGGATGATAGTCGGAATAAGCAGAGACATAGATAGCGGGCCCGTCGCCGCTCTCGGCATCAGACTTGCCCTCGACGCCTTCGCGCATGGAAGAAGGCAACCCTAATAGCACTCCGGCTTGGTTCCGCAGGGGCACCTTGAAACGACCTCTCCTGCCAGCGGCAAATCGCTCGATGCACCTTCGGCCATGAAAGCGGTTCTGCTAGAGCTTGGTACGGATAGGTGCGCGGTCTCCAGATGAGACCATCTGGTTTAATAAAAGGCCTGCTCGGGCGCTCTTTGGGGACGGACGATATCCGCTTCTGGCCGGTTGCGGGCTTATTTTAGGCGTTGCACGAGGTTTTCGATTGCCCTGATTCCAGCACGCATCTTTTCACGTGCGGATGGATTAGCGGAATGCACTTTGATGATCGGGGGCGTGAAGTTTCTTGTTGCAACAGCCTCCTCTATCCACACGATGACGTCGTAGCCGGTCCCATGTTCGTCATCGCCTAGATCATGATCAAGACTGATCTCGACGACACCTCCAGCTTCGAGCAAGGCAATAGTTTCCTCCGGCCAGTAGGTTCGAACCCAGCCAACTGGAGTTGCCCGCTCATCGTCTAAAAACACTCGCATAGATGTTTTCTGTATTTTTCCTAAAGGGATTGTATCGCGCGGGGTCCCCGTTCTAGTGAGGGCAGCTTCTGGCCGATAGCGGACATCTTATAGCGATAAGTCGTCGGCGCTAAGTAATTTTTGAGCCTTTCAGCTATCCAAGTCGATTGAACTAGAAGTGTCCACAATCACTGAAATACGCACACACTATTCAAGTGCTTCTTTTAAATAGATCGTTAGCCTCAATAGGTCTTCGCTTCCAAGTCTTCCTGCCAGCAAGATGAACTCGGCCAAATTCTCATCAGGCTCTAGTAGATAGCTCAGAGGGACGCCCAAAACATCTGCTAGGCGGCCTGCCATGTTCTTATCAGGGCTATGAACACCGCGTTCGTACTGGTTAATTCTGGGGCTGGCACTGTATTCATCGATTCCTGCAGCGACACCCAAAGCAAATTGAGTATAGCCGGCAGCGAGCCTTGCCTTCTTAAGGCGTTTTGGAAAAGGATCTGAGGTGTTTTGCCGCGATGTCATCCTAAGAGTTTCTTAGGATGCACTTGACGATGTATTAAGACTTCCTTAGTATTGCGGCCTTCTTGGTCTTACATTGCTATTGACCACGTGCAGGTGGATTCTGTGCGTCTTACGCAGGATGAGAGATGATATGAACGTTACCGATATTCGGCCGCATTCCACTTACATAGGAAATGGTGGGGTCACCAGATCTGTGCAGTTTATCTATATGACGACAGAGGGAAGGTTAGTCGTTCGGTGGAAGGCGGTAAGGCCGAAGCGTCAATTGAACGAAGTAGCGACTGACGTTGAGTCATTGGAGCAGTTCGCAGACTGGGCCAAGGCGATCAAGGATACTCGATCCCGGGATCTACAACACCATTTCTCTAGGTGAATGGAGTGTGAGCGAACGCTTGCTCGTTCACACTAACGACCGCTTAACGGGGGCGCCATTTTGGCCAGGCTTTCGCCAGTCGAGGTAATACTAGAAGAGTCAGTATGTTTCCATACTGATCCGCGGAGATTTTCATTTCTCGAATCTGCGATTCTTCTTCCGCATTTGGCCACCAGGTGCTCAAAGGGATCTGTACACCCAAGCGCTCATGCTTTAGAGACTCTTCTGCTGCCACAGATCCCGACGGAATTTCAATTGGGCTTTGGCTAGTCTTAAAAAAGGCACCAGCTTCGCGAGCGGACAGGCTTGACCATGCCCAATTGATAAATCCGTCATTGTGACTGATCAGGACAGCTTTTTCTTCCGTGAAATTGATCCACTTGAGCGCAGCAGCAGTGAGCGACACGTCATACCGAGCGGCGCATTTTCCTAGCAGATCAAAATCCACCATCGTAGTAATTTGCTTGCGGTAGTCATCCAGTGGCATCAAAAGATAGGATGCAAACTGGTCCGCTTGCGCTTCGATGTTCTTTTCATCGGCAAGCCCGTTGAGGACGTCCTTCTGTCCGCACTCAAATTTTGCACGTTTTAAACGATGCAGCACGTAGTGGCCGAGTTCGTGCGCCATAGTGAAGCGAATACGGCCAGGAGAAGCAAGCTTATCATTGTAGGCAAGCATCCATTTATCGCCCCTGTCGTTAGAAAAGAGTGCTCCCTCAAATTTTTGGATATTTGCAGGCATCACTTCTACAATCGGATCGGGCCATTTGAACTGCTCGGCGATGTTCAGTGCCAACTGCTTCACATCGATTGGAAACGGAGAGGTTCCGGTGGCGGCACTGTAGGCATCAATGATTTTGTATAACTGAATCGCCGCTCTCTGGGGCGTTGAAGTGTCCAAGCTCACGATTTCTTAAACGTCTCTAAGATTTTTCTTAACTGCTCTTTTCCTGTTGGATCAAGGTTTTGATAGCCCCGGAAAAAGGCTTCATCAAGATGTTTTTCTTCAGGCTGGCGTACGTCATCTTCTAAAAAATAAGCAGTGCTTACTCCTAGCACGTCCGCCAGAGCAGTCAGTTTTTCTGCGGATGGGCGCTGTGACTCTCTGTTTTCAAGTTCCCAGAGATAACTCTTGCTTAGCTTGGCCTGAGCGGCCAGCTGATCAAGGGTCAGCTTCTTTTCCTTGCGTAAAGCACGAAGCTTTTCCCCCAATTGGTTGGGCATGGACGGAATCCTCCTAGTGAAACATAAGCGCATTATACCACGATTCCGAACTTTTTATCTTGACGTTCCGTGAAAAATAATGCGAGACTGAAAAGTATCGGAGTTCCGAACTTTTGATGATGGCATTGCAGGAAGTCTATGCAAGAGGGAGAACACTGATCAGCCGGCGCATACATGCTCAGTCGTGACATGGCCGATCTTCGAGTTTTCCTTGCTAAGAGGTACGAAATGGATTCGCAACAAAATTTGCACCAACGCGGTCGTCACGAAATCACCCTCTACGATCTCAATTTGACGCCGAGCGTCGCTTTCATCGAGGACGATAAGCCAACTGGAATGCAGCTCGCAGAAAAAGCCGGATTTGCGCCAACACCGCAAATTACGGTGCTCCAATGGCTGAAACATGGTCTGGAAGATATCCGCCCGACTGAGACCGTGAATTTGCCTGATGGCAATTCGCGATTCATCGTGGCAGAAAGTGATGGTAGTTCTCGCTTCATCATCGACGGCGTGCGATACGACTGGCCTGCGCCACGTATCCCTGTAAGTGTTATTCGCATGTTGGCGTCTGTGCCTGCGAATAAGGAAATCTTTCTTGTGGATCCCGATCGCGGCGAACTTCTGCAGGCTGAGGGCACCGTACTGGATCTTTCCCTGGCAGGAGTCGAAAACCTAGTGACGAAGGTGCCGACCTGGAAACTGAATGTCCAGGGCGTCGTGCTCACGCTGAATACGCCCAAGGTCAAAGTACGCCAAGCTTTGGAGCTGGCGGGGGTGGATGCGAACCAAGGTTGGCACATCTTTTTGATCGTTCAGGGTCAAGATAAACGAGAAGTGACCTTGGATGACGAGATCGATCTGACGGCCCCAGGCATTGAAAAGCTTCGCCTGACACCGAAGGATGTGTCCAACGGCGAAGCGAGCGCCGAGCTGCTTCGGCAGTTCCGGTTATTGCCGAACGATGAGGCTTATCTGGACAGTACTTACCCCAGCTGGCAAGCCATTCTTGAAAACGGGCGCCAGTGGGTAATTTTGCCGCAGTACGCCCTCCCGTCAGGTTACTCGGAGCATTTCGTTTCACTGGCGATCGAGATACCTACAACGTACCCGATGCAGCAGATCGATATGTTCTATCTGTTTCCCGCCGTGGCGGTGTTGTCGGGCGCCATGATCCCAGCAACGGAATACAGAGAGGCCATTCAGGGCAATTCTTACCAGCGTTGGTCGCGCCATCGTGGCGGAAATTCGCAATGGCGCCCTGGGATCGACAACGTCATGACGCATCTCGCGCTTGTGGAGTCGGCGGTGGTTAAAGAGGTGCAGCCATGACATCTAAGTCTGTTCTGGTGATGACGCAAGAGCATCATGAACGGCTTCTTTGTCATCTGTTTCCCGGAGACGGGCTCGAGGCTGCGGCAATTCTGCTCTGCGCCCGCGGCGCCGGCCCGCGTCTCCGGTTGATCGTTCGCGGTGTGGCCATGGTGCCCCACGCAGAATGCAAACGAGAAGCGGATTTTCTGCAGTGGCCAGGAATGGCTATAGAAAGCGCGATTGACATGGCAGAACAGGAAGGTCTAAGCCTAATTCTGCTGCATTCTCACCCTGGAGGATATTTCAACTTTTCATCGCTAGATGATCGTAGCGATCAACGAACCATTCCATGTATTTCTCAGGCAGTTGGTCAAATTCACGGATCCGCCATCATGGTCCCTAGTGGGGAAATGCGCGCGCGAGTTTATGGCGGCGACATGAGGTGTCAGCAAATTGATTTGGTGACCGTGGCCGCAGACGATATCCATCTTTGGTGGTCCGATGAGAAATTTCGCCGGCGTCCAATGGCATTCAGTTCGGAGTCGCGTCACGAAATGAACAGGATTAAAGCTGCGTTTATCGGAGCGTCAGGCACTGGATCGATTGCGATTGAACAGGGTGCCCGGCTGGGATTCGGTGACGTCCTGCTAGTGGACTTTGACAAAATTGAGCTGAAGAACCTCAATCGGGTCCTTAATTCAGGTGTTGGGGACGTGGGGCTATACAAAGTCAATGTACTTGCCAAAGCGATCGCATCACACCGCGGCGAAGATATTGCGGTTCCCATTCCCAATTCCATTCTGGACCGGGACACGGTTCTGCAAGTCAGTCAAGCCGACGTCATCTTTTGTTGCGTTGATTCTAAAGAGGGGAGGCAGGTCGTGGATCTCATTTCCTCGGCCTTTCTGATTCCCATATTTGATGTCGGTGTGTGTATTCCTACGCGCCAGAAGCAGGGGGAGGCGGCAATTTTGGATGTCTGTGCGCGAATTGACTATGTTCGCCCAGGAGGGCCGACGCTCTTTGATCGCGGCGTTTATACGCTTGAAGGGTTGCGTGCTGAACATCTGCAACGAGTAGCGCCCGAACAGTATAAGAAGGAGTTGCAAGATGGCTACATAAAAGGTGCCATCGAAGAAGCTCCTTCGGTAATTTCACTAAACATGAGGGCCGCAGCCGATCTGATGTTGGAATACATCGCACGTGTATATCCATTCCGGCATACCTCAAATCGAAACTACAGTCGCCGAGAACTGAGCTTCGCCGCCGGCGAAGAGGAATTCATTCCAGAACAAAAATTCGAGATTGGAAATAACCCGCTTTTGGCGAGGGGTGGGGGTGAGCCTTTGCTTGGTATGCCTTACCTGAGCGCACCTCCCAACATTGCTTCCTTGCTCCAGGAGTAAACAATGCTCAAAGCACTTTGGAATAAATTCCGGGCGGCATTTGAAGAGCGCTGGGTTGATCGGCGGATTGAAATGGCAAAAGGTGATTTCCTTCCCTCCCAAATGCCTAGGCGAAATCTGGTTCTCGTTCACGATGCAGGGGAGCACTGGAGTGTTGGATTTAAATGCCCATGCGGCTGCGGGCGAACCATCGAATTATTGTTAGTACGGGAAGCCAATCCGCATTGGGAGTTACACATTGGCACGGGGGGACGGCCGACATTGACGCCATCTGTTTGGCTAAGAGATGGGTGCCGCTCTCATTTCTGGGTTCGTAACGGAAAAATCATGTGGTGCGTTTAGCCTCAAGTTGACTATTGGCAGATACCGAATGGGTTTTAACTTGCATCATCTAAAGAATTCGAAACGAGAAAAAACGATGGACAGCTACGACAGCAGAAAATTTCACTACACCAAGCCGAAGACCCCGGAAGAAACTGTGTCGGCGATATATGAAGAGCTCAGTATCACTCCTTTGACTGACAGAGAAAAACGTCCCGAGCAGACGATTAAAGGGTACCTCGCATCTATATATAAAAATTTGAATGACCACCATTGGGCGGATAAGAATCGACGCGAAGATCGAGAGCGGTCTGAAGGTATCTCACTAGGAACAATAGGTGTTTTGGGGCTGATCCTAGTGCTGTTAGCTGCGAATACCAATAGCGATTGGGAGTGGTGGCGTACTTACTCATACTTCTTCTTCGTTATGGGATTTGTTTTAACTGTGATGTTTGCAGCTGCCTCGATGGAGCGAAGCTTGCCAATAAGTCGCATCTTGAAATTCAATTCAGCAAAGGTGCTTTGTGCGCTGATATTTTCTGCGGCAGTCATCTATGCCAGTTCACAGGCAAGCGGCCAGTTGAATTCGATTTTCCAGATTGACGGATCAAATTTGCCCTACACCCGAGCGATACTTTCTGCAGTTTTCTTTTTGAAAATGTGCACCCCGTTCCTCTTTGTTTTGGCCTTATTCGCGGTAATTCACGGGATGGTGGTTTGGAACGCGGCTCGAAATAAAGAGGACGTATTTCTGTTTCCTTGGAACTCCCTCATGTTTATCGTAAGCTCGCTCTTGGTTGCCGGCAATTTTTGGTGGCTAACACATGTGGCGTTTGGCGATGATCAAATCAGGAGTAAGGCCTATAAATTGGCACACTACCTAGATTTCAGTGAGGCGGCCTATTGCGTCAATTCCAGCAGCCTTGAGGAGGAGCGTAAGAGCTATCTATTCTTTGGCCAAGATCAGAACAAAGTACTCATTGATAAAAAATTGTCTATCCAGGAATCGTTCGAGCAGTTTGTGAAAAATCGCTCTGCGATCGACAATGTTTACATTCCTTCGAAATATAGCGTTGTATCGTGTGGGCCGATGCAAAAAGACGTACCCTCAGAGCAAGCCTCCCAAGCGGCTCAAGAAGGAATGGATATTCGGGTATTTACCCAATAAAAACGTAATGTGCCCGGAGCATGCTTTTGCAAAGATCACACCGAGGGCTCGTAGTGTAATTACAGCGCCGCTTTAGGGGAAAGCGGCCTTTTCCATTTTGGGGTTCTCCTGCGCGCTAAATGAATTTTCTTTTGTCGTTCATTAATCGCGCCTTCACTAGGGTGCAAGTTTTACCCATGGTTGCTTATTACGCCATACTAGGAGGGAAGCGATGTACAACAACAAAAGATCAAAAAAATGGGGAGCGGTTTATGACTTGTGAAGTAGGCGTAAGCAACCAGCTTGCAAGGCAATTCTGCACTAAATTCCGACGGGCTCTCGGCATTGATCATGGTCAGCACCTAGTCGAGCAGCACCTGCTACCTATCACTCACTCGGACTCTCCAGGCGAGAGTAGCCACGCAGACTGCATTTTACGGTTGACGGTGGTGCCAGAAAGACCTAGCGACTTCATCAGAACTTCTTTTGGCATATTCATGGCGGATGCCAGCTCGCCCACATATCGCGCTGGAACGCCTGAGCGGATGAGGTGATTTTTGCCGGTGAAGTCCATTTTCGACCAAGCAAGAAACTGTCCAGTTTTGACTGTTCGGAAGACACTAGTCATTTTAATTTGGTGACGACAGAGGTGTAATTGGGAGCATATGGGCAGACATTCGGATCGCGCCCATAAAAACAAAAAGACCCGCAATTTGCGGGTCTTTTTGTTGGAATCAGCGGCTCTTGGCCTTCTGCTGAACTTCCATTGGGGCTGGTTTTTGCGCCACCTCTACCTTGGCGGGATGATTTCCCTCGGCGGGCGGCTGTTTCCAGCTTGGCCATTCTTTCACTATCGCACTGGAACGATTCAGATGAGCCCAGAATCCGGTTTTGGCATTCATTTTATTTTCTCCAGTATTTCTTTCAGCTCAGCAGCTGCCGCCGTTTCGCGTTCGATGTAGGACGTTGGAAGCATTTGCATGCGTAACCGACTATTGTGGGGATCCCATTCGGCCGTACTACCGTCATCCTCTTTGCGCCGTATCGGATAACCACTGCCAAGATTCGTAGAGAACAGATTAAAGAAACTTCGAGGACCAACACCTACAAATGGTTCGAAAACTACTTTATTTTGCGGCCCTTCAGTACTTAGAGTAATCGCATCGCCATGGAAATCAAGCGCTTTACTCTTCGGGTATGGCTCCACGTACACAACTCTCTTAATGCCGGCAGAGATAATGTGTTTAGCGCAATTGTGACAAGGGAATGTAGTGCAGTACAGCTCAGCATTTTGAGTGCCGATGCTTTCGCGGGCGCACGATAACAGTGCATCCATTTCTGCATGAACAACTCGACCATACTCCGTCAGGTTGCGTAGTTTACTTTGATTCAAGGCATCGCGCACGATTCCGTGTTGATCCGCAGGTATGCCACGAAGAATGTCATCAATAATCGCCTGCCGCTCGGCGACATTCGGATCTTTCCCTAGCGTGTAGTCTCGCCCACCCTTCTGATCGAGGATCTCTTTCCCATTGGATTCCGGCCAGTATTGGCCTCCCCCATACTTGGGGACATCGTTGGCGCCAGTGCCCACGATGGATTTGTTCTTGGTGACGACGGCCCCAACCTGCCTAGAAAGGTCAGCAGAACGTAGCGACGCTGAAAATGCCATGAACATGGAGAATTCGTCGAAAGTAGGCGTAACAAAGGGACTGCCAAACATCAGGTCCAATGTACGCCAGAGATCGTGCTGCAGGCGATCAATGTTGCCGTCGTAGTTAATGAAGAAATCTGAGAGGTGATACGTATTGCGAGTATGCTGACCAAACGGATTCGATTCATCGACATCGCGATTGATCAATAACTCGGCATTCTCTGGCGAGATGTCCTTGTTCTTGATGAGATACTCTACGCGTCTGCTTTCCGCGGCAAATACTCCGATCAAGAAGAAGCCGTTCGAATAAATCTTGCGGAGCGCCTGCACTTCATCAGGGTGCTTTAACGAAGAAATGATGAAGGCATGCTTCTTCAGCGGTTCTTCTTTCTTGTTGATATCGACACGGATCTGACTTATCTTTGCTGCGGCAGCTTTGACCAACAGTGCTTTGTCAGAGGCATCCTTGCGCAGCTTATTCCCGGCAGTCATCAAGCGATCAATGCGCTGGTAGTTGTCCTTGGTCTGCTCAATTTCTGCCACTGGCGTGATGATGTCGTTCGATATGCGGATCGACTTGGTCGTGTATTCAAACTTTCCGAGGCGATCCGAAAGTATCTTTGTGACGTGCTCCAGATCCGTGCCGACAGCTCCGACTAGGCCAATGACTAGCTCCGAGTCGTGATCAAGCTTGTATGTCTGGCCATTGGGTTCGGGATTGGGGACCTTGCTGGTCGCAGCACGTTGGGGCTTGCTCTTAGCAGTGGCTATGGCTTCGCCCTCTGCTTTTTGCACACGCTGCTCATCGGACAAAGCAGCAGCGACCTGTTTGATCAACTCATCCAGGATCTTAACCTTGCCTTGGCAAACGATTTTTCCAGTTGGGGGATACCAACTGACGACGCCTCCTCCGATTTTTCTAAACCGAAGGATCCCTTTATCCTCGTTGTCCCATTTTCCCTCGAGAGTGGAGAACCGCCGCTCCAATTCCTCTGCCGATCCACTGAAGGAAAGCCCCATTTCATCCATAGTTGTTGTTCTATTGCAGTGATTTTCAATTACTTTACACTAAATCAACAAAGATACTAGGGCGCCATTTCTATAAAAAACGATCACGATGAATAAAGTTGGTCGAGCATTGATACTGGCGTCCCGCTCCAAATGAGAAATGCCACCCGGCGGGTGGCTTTTCGTTCTATTCAGGCATCCAATTAGACTACTTTTCCCCTCAGACCTAGCGGATCAAATACCCTGATGAGAAATTGGAGCGTTCAAATGCCCCACAGAACCAATTGTCGGTTACAGCGCGCCGGTTAAGTTTATTTGCCGAAGGTAGTCGATGGGCTAGAATCTCGTATTCGGTGAGGGAAAAATGACAGTTTTCACGATTGGTTACGAAGGTTTGAATATCGACGAGTTCTTAATGTTGCTTCGAAAACACGACATTGAGACATTGGTCGATATCCGTGAGCTGCCCTTATCCCGCAAGCCGGGATTCTCGAAGAAAGCATTGGCCGGTGCGGTGAATTCTCAGGGGCTCGACTATTTGCACATGGTGCAACTGGGATGCCCTAGGAATGTACGAGATCAGTATCGCGCAGACGGTAGCTGGAAACGCTATACCGATGGTTTCATGAAATACCTAAAGACGCAAGATGAAGCCATTGCCGAACTAAGCGATCTGGTCAACTCGTCCAATTGCGCACTCTTATGCTATGAGGCTGATCACAACTTCTGCCACCGCTCTATGGTGGCCAACGCGGTTCAAGCTCTCGCTGGAACTCAAATTAGCCACATAAAGAAGCCGACAGCCTTATTTAAAACAAAGACGACTGCGCAAGTTCGTGAGTTTTTTGCTTAGGCGGATAGATGAGACTGATGATCAACCATTGATCCTGAAACCGGTGTTGGTTGCCCATCAAAAACATCAGATCTTTGGAAGCAAAGTCTTCTTCCAGCTTCTTTCTGAACTGAGTCTCCCAATCTGTCCGGTAGCTTTTCACACAATTCCAGTAAAGCGCACCGGCTTCCCAATCGACTATTTTGTTTTTGAACTCCTTCTCGCCATCGGGCGTATCGCATAGATACCAGTAGTGGAAATCATATGGGACCTTTTTGAGCGTCTTGACTTCCTTTTTGACTTCCACCTCTGAAAACAAATTTCCCTGCATCTGTTCTCGAGCAAGTTTCTCACGTTCGTCATCGGTCCAGTCCTGATTTTTGGCTTTACTGACCTCTAACCGGAGGAGCTGTTTAGGCCGCAAAAGGGCCAGAGATAATCCACTGCTAAGCCGATCGGCCTCAAGAGCATCGAAACTGGTGAACGTTGGAATTTTATCGAGCCACTTGCGGCGATGGACCCATTCTCGTTTCGTCTCAATCAAGTCGCCACAGCTAATCGTGTCAACGTAGAGTTTATGGCTCTCAGGTCGATGATCTTTATTGGCTTTCTCGACGATGACGTCAATCCATTGCCACTTTTTGAATTGTTGTCCATCTTCAATCATCCGAAATGGTACCGGGTACAAGCGTCGCATCACGCCGTCCTGGTTGATGCCGGCGACGCACGATGTTTCCATGTACTGCGCACTCGGTGAAGGATAAGTTTTCGCCAGAATTAAAATCTTTTCTGTCCGGCATACTGCCATCGCAGTCCCCAGGTTTAGTTGGAGGGTTCTCCTCGTCAATCCCCACATCAATTCTGCCAGATTTCCCGATTAGCGAGAAATGATCGCAAGCAATCCGGACTAGGTCCGTTCTTGACCGATTGCGGTTTTCACAAATATGCGGTCCTAGCGATTGGGCTTCGAATTCGGCCAAAGTCACCGCCGATGTCATTTTATTTATTTGGCCAATTGGGGAGACAAGATGGCGATTATCTTCCAGCCTCTGGGCGGCCGTCTTACGACTGATGTCTGGAGCTCCTGGAGGATCGGGTGAGAAATCGTGTGACCGCGTAGCTATCTTCTGGCGGGCGAAGAAGGAAAGTTTGTGACCAAGCAACAGTTGTCAGTGAATTTGTGTGGCGAGCGTTTAGCTTTTAATAGCAAATGGGAAGTTCGTCCATGGCGGCAGCTAATCTAGTGGAATAAATGAGAGGCAACTAACCTGTGCCCGGATTCCTTGGGAAGGTCGGCAGGCGCCAGGTTGACCGTGATGCGTCGCGCCGGGAATTCGAACCGCGCATTCTGCAGCGCCGCCCGGACCCGGTCCTTGGCTTCCTTCACTTCGGCTTCGGGAAGACCGACGATGGTGAAGGCCGGCAGGCCATTGGCCAGATGCACCTCCACCGTCACCGGTGGGGCGGCCATGCCGGCCAGGGCGCGGCTGCGCAAGACCGCCAGGCTCATCGCAACGAGCCCGGCAGTGTGCTGGAAGGGAAAAGGGGAGGGGGAAGAAGGGAAGTGAGGGTTGTCGCCAGGGTCATGGGGTCTGTTTTTGCTGAGCCTCAAGCTCGGCAACACGCGCTTCCAGCGCTTCCAGGCGGGCGCGGGTCTTGGCCAGCACCTGGGCCTGGATGTCGAATTCCTCGCGCGTGACCAGGTCCAGCTTGGCAAAACCCTGGCTCAGCATGGCCTTGACGTTCTTCTCGATGTCCTTGGCCGGAGAATTCTCGATCGCCTTGTTGATCTTGGATTGCAGGTCTTCAAAAAATGGGGGCTTGTCCATGTCGGATCTCCTTGGCAGATAGCTAAGCTGCAAGTTTAGCGGTTTCGCAGCCATCCTCAAAACGCGATGCCCTGATGAGACCGTTTTTTTGCGAGCGGGTGCCGGAAAGTGAAGAATTTTCCTTCAGGAAATGCTCCGACTTGGTGACTTTGGCTTCGCCCCGGGCCCACGCACCAAAATGTGTTTGCCTCGTTTGACGCAGGATTATCAAAAAGCAATCAATATCGCACCACGGTCGTGCATTTTCGCTTCGAGTGCACTATTTTGAAGCTGGTGTCGAAAAAAATCGTTGTAAATCTCCGCTTTCCAGCAAAAACACAAGTCTGCCTTGCCGAAAGGACATGGCACGGCTCCTGCTACATGGTTTGGGCAAAAGACTAAAAGACTTAACTGTTAAACACAAACCAGAGGGAAAGTCATGAAGAAACTGATTCTTGCAACAGCCATCGCAGCATCCTTCGTTTCTACCGTGGCCCGTGCAGAGGACGCCAAGCCAGACAATGAATTGAGCTTCAACGCTGCGGTCGTGAGCGATTACCGCTACCGCGGCCTGACCCAGACGCGTTTCGACCCGGCCCTGCAGGTTGGCGCTGACTACACGCACAACCCGACCGGCCTGTACGCCGGCACCTGGCTGACCAACATCAAGTGGATCAAGGACGCTGGCGCACTGGCCGGTACCGATACCAAGGGCGATGTCGAATGGGATATCTACGGCGGCAAGCGCGGTGACATCGGCGGCGGCTTCACCTACGACGTCGGCGGCCTGTACTACTACTACCCGGGCAACACCCTGGCCAATGCCGGCCTGAAGAACGCCAATACCTTCGAACTGTATGGCCAGATCGGTTACGGCCCGGCCTACTTCAAGTATTCGCAATCGCTGACCAACCTGTTCGGCGCGGTCAACAGCAAGTACAGCCAGTACTACGACCTGGGTGCCAACTTCGAGACCTTCTACGGCGTGATGCTGGGTCTGCACGTGGGTCACCAGAACGTGCGCGGCAACCCCAGCGAGGCCAGCTACACCGACTGGAAGATCGGCCTGTCCAAGACCTTCGACGAAGTCGCCGGCATCACCCTGGGCGTGGCCTATGTCGGTACCGACATGAAGGATGGCTTCGCTACCACTCCGGCATCGGACGGTGCCAAGAACGTCGGCAAGAACGGCGTCGTCGTCTCCATCAGCAAAACTTTCTAACAAGAGGTTCGTATGAAACTGATCACTGCGATCATCAAGCCGTTCAAGCTGGACGAGGTGCGTGAAGCCCTCTCCGCGATCGGTGTGCAAGGCATCACCGTGACCGAAGTCAAGGGCTTCGGTCGTCAGAAAGGCCATACCGAGCTCTATCGTGGCGCCGAGTATGTGGTCGATTTCCTGCCCAAGACCAAGATCGAGGCAGCGGTGGACGACGCCATCGTCGAGCGCGCGCTGGAAGCCATCGAGACCGCAGCCCGCACCGGCAAGATCGGTGACGGCAAGATCTTCGTCCAGGATCTGCTGGATGTGATCCGTATCCGCACCGGCGAAACCGGCAAAGACGCTCTGTAAAAAAAGGGGAATTCTAATGAGCATGAAGAAAATGTTTTCCGGCGCGCTCGCCATTGGCGCGCTGCTGTTTGCAGTAGGTTTTACTGCCCCGGCCCAGGCGCAGGACGCGCCCAAGCCTGAAGCTGCGGCCACCGCCGCTGCCCCGGCCGCTGCCGCTCCGGCTGCACCCAAGGCTGAAGCTGCCGCTCCTGCCGCTGCTGCTCCTGCCGCCCCGGCGGCCGCTGCCGCCGCACCCGCACCGGTGCCCAACAAGGGCGATACCGCCTGGATGCTGGTCTGCACCGCCTTCGTCATCCTCATGACCCTGCCGGGCCTAGGCCTGTTCTACGGCGGCCTGGTGCGCAGCAAGAACATGCTGTCGGTGCTGATGCAGTGCTTCATGATCTTCTCGCTGATCTACATCCTGTGGTTCGTGTACGGCTACAGCATCGCGTTCACCGAGGGCGGAGCATTCTTCGGCGGCTTCGACCGACTGTTCCTGCATGGCCTGACCGGTGATTCGAACACCGGCACCTTCAGCAAGGGCGTGGTCATCCCCGAACTGGTCTTCGTGGCCTTCCAGGGTGCGTTTGCAGCCATCACCGTGGCGCTGATCATCGGTTCCTTCGCAGAACGCGTGAAGTTCTCCGCCGTGATCCTGTTCTCGATCCTGTGGTTCACCTTCTCCTACCTGCCGATGGCCCACATGGTCTGGTTCTGGCCGGGTCCGGACGCCTTCACCGACGCTGCTGCCGCTGAAAAGGCGACTGCGATCTCGGGCTGGCTGTTCCAGAAGGGCGCGCTGGATTACGCCGGCGGCACCGTGGTGCACATCAACGCCGCTATCGCTGGCCTGGTCGGTTCCTATGTGATCGGCAAGCGTATCGGTTTCGGCAAGGAAGCCTTCAAGCCGCATAGCCTGACCCTGACCATGGTCGGTGCCTCGCTGCTGTGGTTCGGCTGGTTCGGCTTCAACGCCGGCTCCGGTCTGGAAGCCAACGGTGGCGCTGCCCTGGCCTTCGTCAACACCATCCTGGCAACTGCTGCTGCCGTGCTGTCCTGGAGCTTCGGCGAATGGATCGGCAAGGGCAAGCCCTCCATGCTGGGTGCTGCTTCGGGTGCTGTCGCCGGTCTGGTGGCGATCACTCCGGCGGCCGGCTTCGTGGGCGTCATCGGCGCCGTGGTCATGGGCCTGCTGGCTGGCCTGCTGTGCCTGTGGGGCGTGAGCGGTCTGAAGAAGCTGCTGGGTTCGGACGACGCGCTGGACGTGTTCGGCGTGCACGGCGTGGGCGGCATCCTGGGTGCCATCCTGACCGGTGTGTTCGCTGCACCGAGCCTGGGCGGCACCGGCATCTACGACTACGTCGCCAATGCCGTGGCACCGGACTACTCCATCGGCGGCCAGGTCTGGATCCAGTTCCAGGGCGTGCTGACCACCGTGGTGATCTCGGGTGTGGTTTCCTTCATCGCCTACAAGATCGTCGACGTCGTCATCGGTCTGCGTGTGACCGAAGAGGAAGAACGCGAAGGCCTGGACATTTCCAGCCACGGCGAATCGGCTTACCACTAAGCATCAGCTGTAACGAGTCTGCAGTATTCCTTCGGGGCTGGAAACGGCCTCTTTATAAGGCGCCTTCGGGCGCCTTTTTTCATTTTCCGGCCGCCAGGAAGAGAAAGGTTAGTGAAGATTTCTTCATGGCAATGCTGCAAGTGATGCGCTTTTGCATCGCCGCGCAATAATTCCCGACTATTTGACTCGGGCTCTTTAAAATACCTTCATCATCGCCATCTGGAGTCTCCCAGCCACGCCCTTGCAGCGACCGTGGCCGGTGAGGGCCATGGCTGAAATGGCAACAGCGCAGCCCAGCGGCTTATACCGCGTCGCAACACGGATGCAGGAATCCGCTAAAATCGTCACTCGCTGCCGGCATTTACATCTCGTTAAGGTTTTTTATGGTCCCGCATCTCGTCACCGCTCTGAATGGTCCCCTGCTGGAGCTGGAGAAGAAAATCCTGGGCGCCACGCCGGCCATCGAACGCTGGTTCCGCATGGAATGGCAGGAACATACGCCGCCGTTCTATTGCTCGGTCGATCTGCGCAACGCCGGCTTCAAGCTGGCGCCGGTCGATACCAACCTGTTCCCGGGCGGCTTCAACAACCTGTCGCCGGAAATGCTGCCGCTGGCAGTGCAGGCGGCCATGGCCGCCATCGAGAAATACTGTCCGGACGCGCGCAACCTGCTGCTGATCCCGGAAAACCAGCCCGGCAATACCTTCTACCTGCAAAACATCGGCCGGCTGATGCAGATCTTCCGCCAGACCGGACTGAACGTGCGCCTGGGGACCCTGGCGCCGGGCGTGACCAAGCCGCAGCACATGGAGTTGCCCGACGGCACCCAGATCACCCTGGAGCCGCTGGAACGTTCGGCCAATGGTCGTCGCCTGGGCCTCAAGAATTTCGATCCCTGTACGGTGCTGCTCAACAACGACCTGTCCATCGGCATTCCGTCGGTGCTTGAGGGCCTGCATGAGCAGAGCGTGCTGCCGCCGCTGCATGCCGGCTGGGCAATGCGCCGCAAGAGCAATCACTTCGCTGCCTATGATGAGGTGGTGAAGAAGTTTTCCAAGATGGTGGAAGTCGATCCCTGGATGCTCAATCCGCTCTTCACCAAGGTTGGCGACATCGATTTCCAGGAAAATACCGGTACCGACGCGCTGGCCGACAGCGTGTCCTCGCTGCTGTCGAAGATCCGCAAGAAGTACAAGGAATACGGCATCAAGGAACAACCCTTCGTTTTTATCAAGGCCAATGCCGGTACTTACGGCATGGGCATCATGACGGTCAAGGACGCCAGCGAGATCAAGGACCTCAATCGCAAGCAGCGCACCGGCATGCTGGCCGGCAAGGAAGGGCTGGAAGTGTCGGAGGTGATCGTGCAGGAAGGCGTGCACTCCTTCGAGCGCATCAACCAGGCCGTGGCCGAGCCGGTGGTCTACATGATCGACCGTTACGTGGTGGGCGGTTTCTACCGCGTACATGCCGACCGTGGCGTGAACGAGAACCTCAATGCGCCCGGCGCGCATTTCGTGCCCCTGGCCTTCGCCCAGCAGCACGCCCTGCCGGACATGCACGCCAAGCCGGGGACGGCCGCGCCCAACCGTTTCTACATGTATGGCGTGGTGGCGCGACTGGCGCTGCTGGCGGCATCGGTAGAGATGGAAAAGACCGATCCCAACCCGGAAGTTTATTAATATCGGGCCTGCGCCAGGCCCAACAGGACACCCGTCTCATGAAAATCGCTTTCCTCGCCGATCCTCTGGATACGTTCAAGACGTACAAGGATTCCACCTTTGCCATGATGCGCGAAGCCGCGCGGCGTGGTCACGCCATCTATGCCTTCGAACAGGGCGACCTGGTGCTGGAAAGCGGGCTGGTGACCGCCAATGCCTTCAAGCTGACGCTGACCGGCGATGCCGATGACTGGTACCGAGCCGACAAGCCGGCCTCGGCCTTCCTCTCCGAATTCGATGCGGTGATCGTGCGCAAGGACCCGCCCTTCGACATGGAGTACATCTACACCACCTACCTGCTGGAGCTGGCCGAGAAGCAGGGCGCGCGCGTGTTCAACAAGCCGGCTGCGATCCGCAGCCACAACGAGAAGCTGGCCATCGCCCAGTTCCCGCAATACACCGCGCCGACGCTGGTCACGCGGGATGCCAAGCGCCTGCGCGATTTCCACGGTGAGCACCAGGACGTGATCCTCAAGCCCCTGGACGGCATGGGTGGCATGGGCATCTTCCGCGTCAAGGCCGACGGCATGAACCTGGGCTCCATCATCGAGACCCTGACCGACAACGGTCAACGCACGATCATGGCGCAACGTTTCATTCCTCAGATCAGCGCAGGCGACAAGCGCATCCTGTTGATCGGCGGCAAGGTGGTGCCCAATGTGCTGGCACGCATTCCGCAGGGCAACGAGGTGCGCGGCAACCTGGCCGCCGGTGGTCTGGGCAAGGCACAACCGGCATCGGCGCGGGATATCGAGATCGGCGAAGCGCTGGGTCCTGTCCTGTATGAACGTGGCCTGTTGCTGGTAGGATTGGACGCCATCGGCGACTATCTCACCGAGATCAACGTGACCAGCCCGACCTGCTTCCAGGAAATCACCCAGCAGACCGGGTTTGATGTGGCGGCGATGTTCGTGGACGCGCTGGAGGCAGCCGCAGGGGCAGCAGAGGCAACAGGGTCGATCGGATAATGGGATCGACAGAGCATGACGGGCTGCTCGGGGAAAAGCGCGTCGCATCAGATGGCAACAAATCCATGGTTGGTATTCTTCTCTTGACGCACGCCCCGCTGGGGCAAGCTTTCCTGGCCGCCGCAACGCACGTCTTCCGCGGCCGTCCCGAACGGATGGAGGCGATTGACGTGATCGCCGACCAGAATCCGGCGGAGGTGCAAAAACTCGCCATCGAGGCGGTAGGTCGCCTCGATGATGGCAGCGGTGTGCTGGTCATCACCGATGTCATGGGCGGTACGCCCTCCAACTGTACGGGCTTCCTGTGTGGTCTGGGCAACGTCCAGGTGATCGCAGGCATCAGCCTGCCGATGCTGCTACGGGCTCTGACCTATCGCAATGACACGCTGGATGTAGTGGTTGAAATGGCGCTGGCCGGAGGCCAGAATGGTGCAGTGCGGATCGACAATCGCATCCGCGTGGCAGCCTCGGCCTGATCCATCGTTGTGACCGCAGTGGACTGCGGTCGCGGACGGCGCGCCAACAAGATAAAAACGAAAGCGGAACATGATTCAAAAAGAACTCGAAATCGTCAACAAGCTTGGCCTGCATGCCCGTGCTTCGGCCAAGTTCACCCAGCTGGCCGGCAAGTTCAAGTGCGAAGTCTGGCTTACCTTCAACAAGCGCCGCGTCAATGCCAAGTCCATCATGGGCGTGATGATGCTGGCCGCCGGCAAGGGCAGCATGGTGACCCTGGAAACCAATGGCGCCGACGAGCAGGAATGCTTCACGGCGCTTGAAGCGCTGATCGCCGACAAGTTCGGCGAAGGCCAGTAATCCTCCCCGACCGCGCCCGCGGTTTTGCGCCGCAACATCGCGGCGCGGCTGGAATGCTTCTTGCGATGTGAGGATCGTCACGTGCATGTTGCGTGACGTGAAACAATATTCACCCCAGCTGCCTGTCACCCTACTCCGCCGCGATGTCCCCGGTCGCGATTGCCAAACCGCTATTTGTTCGGTAACTTGCTCCAGGCTACCGCGCGCTGGCAACACGGCGGAATATAAGAACACAGGCAGGAGATACGCGATGGCTTCTTTCAGCTTACATGGAATCGCGGTGTCGCAAGGCATCGCCATCGGACGCGCGCACTTGATGGCGCCGGCCGCACTGGACGTCAAACATTACCTGGTCGCGGCCGACCAGGTCGAAGCCGAGATCGCGCGCCTGAAGGGCGCCGTCAAGGCAGTGCACCAGGAACTGCACACCATCCGTTCGGAACTGCCCAAGGATGCGCCGCCGGAACTGGGCGCCTTCATCGACGTACATTCGCTGATCCTGTCAGACCCGATGCTGGCCGAAGTGCCGCAGGACATCATCCGTCACCGCTACTACAACGCCGAATGGGCGCTGGTCACCCAGATCGAGGAATTGTCGGCCCAGTTCGACGAAATCGAGGACCCCTACCTGCGCGAGCGCAAGGCCGACATCCAGCAGGTGGGCGAGCGCATCCTCAAGGTCATGACCGGTAGCGCCAGTCATCTTCCCCCCACCGGGGAGGCCGCCGCCAACATCATCGTGGTGGCGCACGACATCTCCCCGGCCGACATGCTGCAGTTCCGCGGGAACGCCTTCGCCGGCTTCGTCACCGACCTGGGCGGGCCCAATTCGCATACCGCCATCGTCGCCCGCAGCCTGGCCATTCCGGCGGCCGTGGGCATGCATAACGCCTCGGTACTGGTCAAGCACGACGACGTGCTCATCATCGATGGCGATGCCGGCGTGGTCATCGTCGATCCCTCACCGCTGGTGCTGGCGCAGTACCGTGCCCGCCAGGAGCGCCTGCTGCGCGAGCGCAAGAAGCTCTCGCGCCTGAAGAAGACTCCCGCCATCACCCAGGATGGCGAACCCATCACGCTGCTGGCCAACATCGAATTGCCGGGCGATGCCGCGCCGGCCTTCGAGGCGGGGGCCATGGGCATCGGTCTGTTCCGCTCCGAGTTCCTGTTCATGGGGCGCGCCGGGCATCTGGAGAAATTCCCTTCCGAGGATGAACAGTGCGAGTCATACAAGCAGGTCGTCATCGCCATGAAGGGGCGGCCGGTCACCATCCGTACGCTCGACGTGGGCGCCGACAAGCCGCTGGACGAGGATGAGGAAACCGCCCTGAACCCGGCCCTGGGTCTGCGCGCCATCCGCTATTGCCTGTCCGAGCCGCAGATGTTCCTCACGCAGTTGCGCGCCATCCTGCGTGCTTCCGCGTATGGGCCGATCAAGCTGCTCATCCCGATGATGGCGCATGCCTTCGAGATCGATCAGACCCTGGCGATGATCGAGCAGGCCAAGCAGCAGCTGCGCGATCGCAAGCAGAAGTTCGATGAGGACATCCCGGTGGGCGCCATGATCGAGATTCCGGCGGCGGCACTGGCACTGCCCCTGTTCATCAAGCGCCTGGACTTCCTTTCCATCGGCACCAATGACCTGATCCAGTACACGCTGGCCATCGACCGCGTCGACCACGAAGTGGCGCATCTCTATGACCCGCTGCATCCGGCCGTGCTGTTCCTGCTCTCGACGGTGATCGCCCAGGGGCGCAAGGCCGGCATTCCGGTGTCGGTCTGTGGTGAAATGGCGGGCGACCTGAAATGGACGCGCCTGTTGCTGGGCATGGGCCTGCTGGAATTTTCCATGCATCCCTCGCAGATCCTGTCGGTGAAGAACGAGATCCTCAACAGCGACCTGCGTCTGCTGGAACCACAGGTCAAGAAGGTCTTGCGCGCCTCCGAACCGTCCGCCATCAGCGCGGCCATGGCGCAACTGCAGGCCCTGCACGCCGAAGTGCCGGCGGTCGAAGCCAAGTTGGCAAGGCGACGCTGAGCTGCGCCGCGCTGGTCGGGCAGGGTCGTTTGACGGGCCTGCCCGACTTGGGTATTCTTACGCCACTGCGCCGATTTGAACGGTTTGACCAACTTCAGCTTGCGGGCGCCGGGATCCTGATCCCATCTAAATGCGGCTAAAGCGAGCTTGGATCAGCAGTTCTTCCCAAGACCAGCCCCAGCCCCATCGATGAGTGAGCCCGCAAGCATTGCTTCCGGGCTTTTTTGTTGCCCGTGACCAGCGCTCCGAAGACGGGCTCCAGCTCATTCCGGCGAAGCGACCGCCAGCCCTGACCCACAAGGATCGCCTGGCGCCGAGTCACTTACGCAGAAACATCATGTCGATCGGAATCGTATCGCCCCAGGTCATGCATTTCGACCAGCCCCTGCCGCTACAGAGCGGCGCCGCGCTGGCCGATTACTCGCTGACCTATGAAACCTACGGCACCCTCAATGCCGACAAATCCAATGCCGTGCTGGTGTGCCACGCGCTCAATGCGTCCCACCATGTGGCCGGCGTCTATGCCGACGACCCCGACAACGTCGGCTGGTGGGACAACATGGTCGGCCCCGGCAAGTCGCTCGATACCGACCGCTTCTTCGTCATCGGCGTGAACAACCTGGGGTCCTGTTTCGGCTCCACCGGCCCCATGCACCCCAATCCGGCCACCGGCCAGCCCTACGGCGCGGATTTTCCAGTGGTGACGGTGGAAGACTGGGTCAATGCCCAGGCACGCCTGGCGGACCGCCTGGGCATCGAGTGCTTTGCCGCCGTCATGGGCGGCTCGCTGGGCGGTATGCAGGCGTTGGCCTGGAGCATGATGTACCCGGAGCGCCTGCGCCATTGCCTGGTGATCGCCTCTACCCCCAAGCTGTCGGCCCAGAACATTGCCTTCAACGACGTGGCGCGTCAGGCCATCCTGACCGATCCGCAATACCATGGCGGCGATTTCTATGCGCATGGCGTGGTGCCCAAGAACGGTCTGCGGGTGGCGCGCATGGTGGGTCACATCACCTATCTGTCGGATGACGACATGGCCGAGAAATTCGGCCGCGACCTGCGCTCCGGCCAGTACCAGTTCGGCTACGGCGTGGACTTCGAGATCGAGTCCTATCTGCGTTACCAGGGCGACAAGTTCTCTACCTACTTCGACGCCAATACCTATCTGCTGATCACCAAGGCGCTGGACTACTTCGACCCGGCGCGTGAATTCGGTGGCGACCTGGCCAAGGCCTTCGCCCGCACACGGGCCAGGTTCCTGCTGGTGTCCTTCACCACCGACTGGCGTTTCTCGCCGGAACGCAGCCGCGAGATGGTGCAGGCGCTGGTGGCCAACAAGCGCCGCGTGAGCTATGCCGAGATCGACGCGCCGCACGGGCATGACGCTTTCTTGCTCGATGATGCGCGCTACATGAAGGTGGTGCGCGAATACTACGCCAGCATCTGGACCGAACTGCAGCAGGAGGGCCGCGCATGACTTTCGAACAATTGAGCGCGTTGCGCCCCGATCTGGCCTTCATCGCCCACTGGGTGCGTGAGAAGTCGCAGGTGCTGGACCTGGGCTGTGGCGATGGCGTGATGCTGGATTATTTGCAGACCGACAAGGGCTGTTCCGGCTATGGGGTGGAGATCGATGATGCACAGATTCCCAAGTGCGTGGCGCGCGACGTCTCGGTGATCCAGCAGGACCTGAATGGCGGCCTGGCCATGTTCGAGGACAATGCCTTCGATACCGTGCTGTGCCTGTCGGCGCTGCAGATGGTCAAGGACGTGGAAGGCACGTTGCGCGAGATCGCCCGGGTCGGGCGTGAGGTGACGGTGTCCTTCCCCAATTTCGCCTACTGGCCGCACCGGGTGGCGCTCTTGCGGGGGCGCATGCCGGTTTCCAGAAGCCTTCCCTACCAGTGGTATGATACGCCGAACCTGCGCTGCGCCACGATCAGGGACTTCGAGGCGCTGGCCAACCAGGTCGGGCTGGAGGTGCTGGAATGCGTGGCCTTGAAGGACGGCAAGCCGGTACGCTACCTGCCCAACTGGCGCGGCAGCCTGGCTGTGTTCAGGTTGCGCAAGAAATAAGCGCTCAGCTTCACATGCCCCGCAGACGCCGGTCCGGCAGCGCCCCATCGCTGGCCTCCGGCGTTTTTTCTTTCATATCCCGCGTTTTTCGAGCCGACCCGCCCATGACTGCACCCGCCGCTTCCTGGCACCAATACCTGAACCGGCGCATGCTGATCTGCGTCTTCCTCGGCTTCACTTCCGGCCTTCCGCTGTTCATTCTGTTGAGCCTGCTGCAGGCGTGGCTGGCCAAGTCCGGTCTGAACGTGAAGACCCTCGGGTTGTTCGCGCTGGTGATGTTTCCCTACACCTGGAAGTTCGTCTGGTCGCCGCTGATGGACCGCTTCCACTTCGGTGGCATGGGCCGGCGACGCGGGTGGATGGTGTTCACGCAGCTGCTGCTGTTCCTCGCCATCGGCGGCATGGGCATGCTGGACCCGCTGACCGATGTCACCACGATCGCCTTCATGGCCTCGGTGGTGGCCTTCCTCTCGGCCAGCCAGGACATCGCCATCGACGCCTACCGGCGTGAAATCCTGCCCGAGGCTGAACTGGGCCTGGGCAGCGCCATCCACGTCAACGCCTACAAGCTCTCCGGCATGGTGCCCGGCGCTCTCTCGCTGGTGCTGGCCGACCAGATGCCGTGGTCCACCGTGTTCTGGATTACCGCCGCCTTCATGCTGCCGGGGCTGCTCTGCTCGCTGCTGGTGAAGGAGCCCAAGGTCTATGGGACGCCGCCCAAGAGCCTCTATGAAGCCGTGGTGCTGCCTTTCCGCGAATTCATCGCCCGTGGCGGCTGGGGCAATGCGCTCTGGGTGCTGGGCTTCATCTTCCTCTACAAGCTGGGCGACAGCATGGCCACGGCGCTGGCCACCAAGTTCTACATCGATCTGGGCTTCTCGATGACCGAGATCGGCGTCGTTTCCAAGACCACCAGTCTGTGGGCCAGCGTGGCCGGCGGCATCATCGGTGGCATCTGGATGGTGCGGCTGGGCATCAATCGTGGTCTGTGGGTGTTTGGCGTGCTGCAGGCGGTACCTATCCTGGGCTTTGCCTGGCTGGCCCATGTCGGCGCCAGCCTGCCGGTGCTGGCCGTGGTGATCGGGCTGGAGGCCTTCGGCGTCGGCCTGGGAACCACGGCCTTCGTCGCCTATATCATGCGCGAGACCGATCCACGCTATACCGCCACCCAGTTTGCGCTGTTCACCAGTTTGATGGCCGTACCCCGGACTTTCGTCAATTCTTCGGTCGGTTATATCGTCGCCGACACCGGCTGGTTAAATTTTTTTCTGATTTGCTTCGTTCTGGCCTTGCCTGGAATGCTGATGTTGCCTAGAATTGCGCCCTGGAATGAAAAGCCGGTTGAGTCGCAGACACAAAAAGCCTGAAGATTCGAAAAAACGTCGCGGGTCGTTCCTCTGAGCAATATCCGGCAGTCGATAAATATTTAGCCCTGAAGCGAAAATATAGTTGACAGTCCAAAGATGTTCCTCTATAGTTTTGAGTTCCCTGCACGGAGAGGTGGCCGAGTGGTTAATGGCAGCAGACTGTAAATCTGCCCTCTTGCGAGTACGCTGGTTCGAATCCAGCCCTCTCCACCATTAGGCCGGGAGTCAAAGCAGTCCTGCAGTACATGCGCGATCGAAAGACGCGGCGGTTGTGAAGTGAAAGTTGTTTCCTCGCGGGTGTAGCTCAATGGTAGAGCTGAAGCCTTCCAAGCTTAAGACGAGGGTTCGATTCCCTTCACCCGCTCCAAGTTTTGGTCCGGTTGCATGTTTGGTTGTTGTGCAGTCGGAAAAATGCCCTTGTAGCTCAGTGGTAGAGCACTCCCTTGGTAAGGGAGAGGCCACGTGTTCAATCCACGTCAAGGGCACCAGTTTCTCGTCGTATCGCTGACAAGTCAGTAATCAGTCGGGCGTGTTGCCTGGACATTCTCATCAAATCTAGGAGTCTAAGATGGCAAAAGGCAAGTTTGAACGGACCAAGCCGCACGTGAACGTCGGCACCATCGGTCACGTTGACCACGGCAAGACCACCCTGACCGCTGCAATCGCAACCGTTCTGTCGAAGAAGTTCGGCGGCGAAGCGAAGGCATACGACCAGATCGACGCAGCGCCTGAAGAAAAGGCCCGCGGCATCACCATCAACACCGCGCACGTCGAATACGAAACCGCCAACCGTCACTACGCGCACGTTGACTGCCCAGGCCACGCCGACTATGTGAAGAACATGATCACCGGCGCTGCA
>NZ_AEEC02000035.1 GCF_000300975.2 Herbaspirillum frisingense GSF30
AGGACATGCTGCCGCCGCCGGTCACCCTGAAGCGCCTGATGCCGGCTGATGCCCTCAAGATCCGCGGCGCCCACAACGCCATGAATGCACTGGCCGCGCTGGCCCTGTGCCGCGCCATCGACCTGCCGATGGCGCCGCTACTGCACGGCCTGCGCGACTACACCGGCGAGCCGCACCGGGTGGAGCTGGTCGGCGTGATCCAGGAAGTGGATTACTACGACGACAGCAAGGGCACCAATGTCGGCGCCACCGTGGCGGCCCTGAACGGACTGGGCCTGGGTGGTCGTCCGAACCGCATCGTGCTGATCGCCGGTGGCGATGGCAAGGGCCAGGACTTTTCGCCGCTGGACCTGCCGGTGCAGAAATATGCCCGCGCCGTACTGCTGATCGGCCGTGACGCCCCCGCCATCCGGGCAGCGCTGGCCGACAGCGGTGTCGATCTGATCGATTGCGCCAGCCTGGAAGCGGCCGTCGAAAAAGCTGGCGAGATCGCGCGCGCCGGCGACATCGTGCTGCTGTCCCCGGCCTGCGCCAGCCTGGACATGTTCCGCAACTACGCCCATCGTGCCGAGGTCTTCGTGGATGCGGTGCGTGAGCTGGCGCTCTCGCGTGGCGAGGTACTGGCATGAAACTGAACCTGTCCTCGATGCGCAGCTTGCTGGGTGGCCTCAAGGAGGCTGCGCCGGTAGCAGCCGGCCGGGTCCGTGCCGGTCGTGGCAGCGCATCGGGCAGCATCGGTCTGGAGCAGCGTTCGCGCATGATGGAATACGACCAGCCGCTGATCTGGGTGGTCTTGCTGCTGATGCTGTTCGGCATGGTGATGGTGTATTCGGCCTCGGTGGCCTTGCCGGATTCGCCCAAGTACGCGTCCTATTCGAATTACCACTTCCTGATCCGCCAGGCGATCTTCATCGTGGTCTCCATCATCGCTGGCGCGCTGGCCTTCCGCGTGCGTATCGAGACCTGGCAGAAGTGGGCACCCTACCTGTTCGGCATCACCCTGATCCTGCTGCTGATGGTGCTGGTGCCGGGCGTGGGCAAGGGCGTCAACGGCGCCAAGCGCTGGCTCTCGCTGAAGATCATCAACCTGCAGCCTTCCGAACTGATGAAGCTGTTCATCGTCCTCTATGCGGCCGACTACACGGTGCGCAAGCAGGCGGTGATGCACAAGCTGGTCAAGGGTTTCTTCCCGATGGCCGCGGCCGTCGGCCTAGTGGGTCTGTTGCTGCTGCTGGAACCCGACCTGGGTGCATTCGGCGTGATCGTCTGCATCGCCATGGGCATCCTGTTCCTGGGCGGTATCAATGGTGTCTGGTTCGGCGGCATCGGCGCCACGCTGGTGGGCGTGTTCTCGCTGGTCATCGTGACCTCGCCCTGGCGGCGCGAGCGCATCTTCGCCTACCTCAATCCCTGGGAAGAAGAAAATGCACTGGGCAAGGCCTACCAGCTGTCGCACTCGCTGATCGCCTTCGGGCGGGGCGAGCTGTTCGGCGTGGGCCTGGGCAGCAGCGTGGAAAAATTGCATTACCTGCCGGAGGCGCACACCGACTTCCTGCTGGCGGTGATCGGCGAGGAACTCGGTTTCGTCGGCGTGCTGGTGGTGGTGCTGCTGTTCTACTGGCTGGTCAAGCACGCCTTCGAGATCGGCCGCCAGGCCATCGCGCTGGACCTGACCTTTGCCGGCCTGGTGGCCAAGGGCATCGGCATCTGGCTGGGCGTGCAGGCTTTCATCAACATGGGCGTGAACCTGGGTCTCTTGCCCACCAAGGGCCTGACCTTGCCGCTGATGAGCTACGGGGGATCGGGCGTGCTGTTGAACTGCGTCGGCCTGGCCATCCTGTTGCGCATCGATTACGAAAACCGGGTCCTGATGCGCGGAGGTCGCCTATGAGCGCGCCGCGCAAGTTGCTGATCATGGCGGCCGGGACCGGTGGTCATATCTTCCCCGGCCTGGCCATTGCCGAGACCATGCGCGCGCGTGGCTGGCAGGTATCCTGGCTGGGTACCACCCACGGCATGGAGCGCGATCTGGTGCCGCGCCACGGCGTGGAGATGGACAGCATCGTCTTCGCCGGTCTGCGCGGCAAGGGCCTGATGCATACGGTCAAGGGCGTGTGGCGCCTGGCGGCCAGCTTCTTCCATTGCTTCAGCATCCTCGGTCAGCGTCGCCCGGACGTGGTGCTGGGCATGGGGGGCTACGTCACCGTGCCGGGTGGTGCGATGGCGCGCCTGCGCGGCAAGCCGCTGGTGCTGGTCAATGCCGACGCGGCGCTGCTGCTGTCCAACAAGACCTTGACGCCGCTGGCCGACAAGGTGCTGTTCGGTTTCCCCGCCGATTTCGGCCGGGCGGCCGGCAAGGCCGAGGTCACCGGCAATCCGGTGCGCAAGGAAATCATCGCCCTGCCGCAACCGGGCGAGCGTTATGCCGCGCGCACCGGCCCGCTGAAGATCCTGGTGGTGGGTGGCAGCCTGGGTGCCAAGGTACTGAACGACAACGTGCCTGCCGCACTGGCCCGGCTGCCTGCCGAGTTGCGCCCGCAAGTCACGCATCAGTCCGGCAAGCAGCATATCGTCGCGCTGCGCGCGGCCTATGACGCTGCCGGTGTACAGGCCGAGGTGCTCGATTTCATCGACGACATGCCGCGTCGCTACGCCGAGGCCGATCTGGTGATCTGCCGCGCCGGCGCGATCACGGTCTCCGAGCTGACCGCCGCTGGCGTGGCCAGCGTGCTGGTACCGCTGGCGGTCTCGACGACCTCGCACCAGATCGACAACGCCAGGTGGATGGCTGCCAACAAGGCGGCGATCCACCTGCCCCAACGCGAACTGACGCCGGAACACCTGGCCGGTTTGCTGCAGAAACTGGACCGCGCTGCATGCCATGAAATGGCGCAGGCGGCATACGAACAAGGCCGGCGCGATGCCAACGAGGCAATCGCGCGCGTGCTGGAAGGACTGGTAACACCATGAAGCATCGCGTCAAGAACATCCACTTCGTCGGTATCGGCGGCTCCGGGATGAGCGGCATCGCCGAGGTTCTGCTGAACCTGGGCTATGGCGTCTCCGGCTCCGATCTGGGCAGCAACGCCGCCACCCAGCGCCTGGCGCAACTGGGTGCCTGCATCCGCTACGGCCATGCGGCCGAGAACATCGAGGGCGCCGACGCCCTCGTCACTTCCACCGCCGTCAAGGGCGACAATCCGGAAGTGCTGGCAGCGCGCAAGAAACACATCCCCATCGTGCCGCGTGCGGTGATGCTGGGCGAGCTGATGCGCCTGAAGAAGGGCATCGCCATCGCCGGCACCCACGGCAAGACCACCACCACCAGCCTGGTGGCCAGCGTGCTGGCGCAGGGCGGGCTGGACCCCACCTTCGTCATCGGCGGTCGTCTCACCAGTGCCGGCGCCAATGCCAAGCTGGGTACCGGGGAATTCATCGTGGCCGAGGCCGACGAGTCCGATGCCTCGTTCCTGAACCTGATGCCGGTCATCGAGGTGATCACCAACATCGACGCCGATCACATGGAGACCTACAACCATGACTTCGCGCGTCTGAAGCAGGCCTTCGTCGAATTCACCCAGCGCCTGCCGTTCTACGGCGTGGCCGTGCTGTGCCTGGATGATCCGCATGTGCGTGAGATCATGCCGATGGTCTCCAAGCCCATCCTCACCTATGGTTTCCATGAAGATGCCGATGTGCGTGCCATCGACGCCAAGGCGGTGGACGGCAAGATGGAATTCACCGTGATCCAGGACGGCTATGCACCCATGCAGGTGAGCCTGAACCAGCCCGGCATGCACAACGTGCAGAACGCCTGCGCCGCCATCGCCATTGCCCGCGAGCTGGACGTGGATGACGCCGCCACCCAGAAGGCGCTGACCGAATTCAATGGCGTCGGTCGCCGCTTCACCCGCTACGGCGAAGTGCCGATCACCGATGCCCAGGGCAAGCCGGCCGGCCACTTCACGCTGGTGGACGACTACGGTCACCATCCGGTCGAAACCGCCGCCACCATCGCCGCCGCCCGTGGCGCCTATCCGGGCCGCCGCCTGGTGCTGGCCTTCCAGCCGCACCGCTATACCCGCACCCGCGATCTTTTCGAGGACTTCGTCAAGGTGCTGTCTTCGCCGGACGTGCTGGTGCTGGGTGAGGTCTATGCGGCCGGTGAATCGCCCATCGTGGCCGCCGACGGCCGCTCGCTGGCGCATGCCCTGCGTGCTGCCGGCAAGGTGGAGCCGGTATTCGTCGATGACATCGGCGACATGCCGGAGACCATCCGCAACGTGGTACGCGATGGCGATGTGGTCATGACTATGGGTGCGGGATCGATTTCCGCCGTACCGGCGCGCCTGGTGGCACAGGCCGGTGGCAAGAACGAACAGGGGGGCGCATGATCAGCCAGGACCAGATCAAGGCCTTCGGCCGCGTCGGCGTGCTCTTCGGCGGCCGTTCGGCCGAACGTGAAGTGTCGATGATGTCGGGCAATGGCGTGCTGCAGGCCCTGCGCAGCAAGGGCGTGGATGCGCACCCCTTCGACCCTGCCGTGCGCTCGCTGGGCGAACTGCAGGCCGAGAAGTTCGATCGTGTCTTCATCGCCCTGCATGGCCGCTATGGCGAAGACGGCACCCTGCAGGGTGCGCTGGAACAGATGGGCCTGCCCTATACCGGCCCCGGTGTGATGGCTTCGAGCATCGCCATGGACAAGGTCATGACCAAGCGCATCTGGCTCTCGCACGGCCTGCCCACGCCGCGCTTCCTGACGCTGGACGCCAAGGCCACCAACCGCGAGCAGCTGCGCCTGGTGCCGGACGAACTGGGCCTGCCGCTGATGCTCAAGGCCCCGCACGAAGGCTCGACCATCGGCATCGCCAAGGTCAACGGCTATTCGGACATGCAGGAAGGCTTCGACCTGTGCGCCCGCTACGACAGCGTGGTGCTGGCCGAAGAATTCATCCGCGGCCGCGAGTTGACCGTGCCGGTGCTGGGAACGGGCCGTGAGGCGCGTGCCTTGCCGGTCATCGAGATCCGCGCACCGGAGGGTAACTATGATTACCAGAACAAGTATTTCACCGATGACACGAAATATTTGTGTCCGGCCCCGCTTGACGAGGAACTGACGCGCCATCTGCGTGATCTGGCGGTACAGGCTTTCAATGCGCTGGGTTGCCGCGGCTGGAGCCGGGTCGATTTCATGTTGCGCGAGACCGATGGCAAGGCCGAACCCTATCTGCTGGAAATCAACACCTCGCCCGGCATGACCGGTCATTCGCTGGTGCCGATGGCGGCCAAGGCGGTGGGCATGAGCTATGAGGACCTGTGTTGCGAAATCCTGCAGATGGCGGCGCTGGACATGACGCCTTCCAAGGATTGGACGCCGCAGGCGGGCCAGTCGTGATGGTTCGGGTCTAAGGGAGCGCGCGCGTCGATGTGGCAGGACGTCAAGATGCTCAACGCCATCAGCAGTGCGCTCATTGCGCTGGTGCTGCTGGCCCTGGTGGCATCCGGTTTGTGGTGGGTGGCGCAGCGGCCGATGTTTACGCTGCACACGATACGTATCGAGTCCGCCGGCGAGTTGCCGCTGGAAAAGGTCAATGCGTTGACGGTGCGGGCGACGGCGGTGCCGCGCATCCACGGCAATTTCTTCACCGCCGACCTGACGGCGGTGCGGGCGGCCTTCGAGGCCGTGCCCTGGGTGCGCAAGGCCATGGTGCGGCGCGAATGGCCGGACCGGCTGGTGGTGAAGATCGAGGAACACAAGGCCCTGGGTACCTGGGGTGAAGATGGCAAGTTGTTGTCGCAGAAGGGCGATGTGTTTACCGCCAACCTGGCCGAGGCCGAGGACGACGGTGACCTGCTGGAATTCGATGGCCCGCCCGGCAGCGAGCAGCAGGTAGTGGCGCGGCTGGCGCTGTTCCGCCAGTGGTTCGCACCGATCAAGCTGGAGCCGGAGTCGCTGGTGCTGTCCAATCGCTATGCCTGGACGGTGCGCCTGGACAACGGCATGACGGTCGAACTGGGGCGTGATCAGGGCGATGCGGTCCTGAAGGAACGTGTGGCAAGGCTGGTGGCGGTGTATCCGCAACTGCTGGAAAGATTGCAGGGCAAGATAGAAAGTGTCGACTTGCGCTATCCCAACGGGATGGCGTTGAAGGCGGATGGCATGGTGCTGGCGGCAATGAACGGGAAAAAGAAATAAGCGGAACGCTATGACAAAAGACGCAAAAAATCTGATCGTCGGCCTGGACATCGGCACCTCGAAAGTGGTGGCGGTGGTGGCCGAGGTGCTGCCCGACGGCCGCCACGAAGTGATCGGGCTGGGCCAGTCCGAATCCAAGGGGCTCAAGAAGGGGGTGGTGGTCAATATCGAAGCCACCGTCGAATCCATCCAGCGCGCCCTGGAAGAGGCCGAGCTGATGGCCGACTGCAAGATCCGCAATGTCTATACCGGCATTGCCGGCAGCCACATCCGCAGCTTCAACTCCAGCGGCATGGTGGCCATCAAGGACAAGGAAGTCACGGCGGCCGACGTCTCCCGCGTGCGTGATCGAGACTGCCAAGGCGGTCAACATCCCGACCGACCAGCAATTGCTGCACACGGTGCCGCAGGAATTCATCGTCGACAACCAGGAAGATGTCCGTGAGCCCATCGGCATGAGCGGCATCCGCCTGGAAGTGAAGGTCCACATCGTCACCGGCGCCGTCTCGGCCGTCCAGAACATCGTCAAGTGCGTGCGCCGCTGCGGTTTGGAAGTATCGGACCTGATCCTGCAACCGATGGCCTCGGCCGATTCGGTGCTGACCACCGACGAGCGCGAGCTGGGCGTGGTGCTGGTCGATATCGGCGGCGGCACCACCGACGTGGCGGTGTTCACCGAAGGCGCGATCCGGCACACCGCGGTGATTCCGATTGCCGGCGACCAGATCACCAACGACATCGCCATGGCCCTGCGCACGCCGACGCTGGAGGCCGAAGAGATCAAGCTGCGTTATGGCGTGGCCAAGCAGATCCTGGCTGATCCGACCGAGACCCTGGAAGTGCCGGGCCTGGGCGACCGCAATCCGCGCACGCTGTCGCGTCAGGCGCTGGCGGCGGTCATCGAGCCGCGTGTGGAAGAGCTGTTCGCGCTGGTGCACCAGGTGGTGCGCGAGTCGGGTTACGAAGAGGTGCTGTCCTCCGGCATCGTCCTCACCGGCGGCTCGGCGATGATGCCGGGCATGACCGAACTGGCCGAGGACATCTTCTTGAAGCCGGCCCGCCTGGGGACTCCCGAATACAGCGGCCAGCTGGCCGACGTGGTGCGCAGCCCGCGCTACTCGACCGTCCTGGGCCTGCTGCAGGAAGCCAAGAAGCAATACCTGCGCGGCTACATCGTGACCCGCCAGGAAGGCTCGGTGAAGGCGGTCTGGCAGCGCATGAAGGAATGGTTCCTCGGCAACTTCTGAGGACCGCGTCCCGCGGGCTATACGGGCGGGCTGTGGAATGCATCAGGATGTAAAAGCATTGGTGGGCGCTGGCGTAACGGCTGTAGGGTTCAGGCAGTCGACATGGACGGGACGCCAGCAGATGGGCAGGACGGTTTTGTTGGGATAGCGGTAGCAGGCATGACTCGCGACATTCATTCGTAGCATTCGTAGCATTCGTGGCATCGGCAGTATTGGTTTCAAAAGTTAAAGCAGCAACAACAGGGAATTGAACGTATAGACAGCAGTGATCAGTTGCTAGTCGTCACACCGCGTGATGCCTATCAACTGCCAGCTGCAGGACACATATATTTAAAGGAGTCATCATGGAAATCGATATGGTCGACAATGCGACGCTGGGGACGATCATCAAGGTCGTTGGCGTTGGCGGTGCTGGCGGCAATGCCGTGCAGCACATGATTAACAAGGGTGTCTCTGGCGTCGAATTCATCGCCGCCAACACGGATGCCCAGGCGCTCAAGCAATCCAAGGCGCATAACGTCATCCAGATTGGTGATACCGGTCTGGGCGCCGGCATGCAGCCTGACGTCGGGCGCCGTCTGGCCGAGGAAACCCGTGCCCGCATCGAAGATTCCCTGCGCGGTGCGCACATGGTCTTCATCGCCGCCGGCATGGGTGGCGGCACCGGCACGGGTGCTGCACCGGTGGTGGCGCAGGTGGCCAAGTCGCTGGGCGCGCTGACCGTAGCCGTGGTCTCCAAGCCGTTCTCCTACGAAGGCCAGAAGTGCATGGACATCGCCGACGCCGGTCTGGAAGAGCTGACCCAGCACGTCGATTCGCTGATCATCATCCTCAATGAAAAGCTGGAAGAGATCTACGAAGACGACAGCATGATCGAATGGCTGTCCCATGCTGACGACGTGCTCAACAACGCCGTGGCCGGTATCGCCGAGATCATCAATGTCCCGGGTCACATCAACGTCGACTTCAACGACGTCAAGACCATCATGGGCGAGCAGGGCAAGGCCATGATGGGTACCGCCACCGCTGCCGGCGTGGACCGCGCCCGCGTGGCCGCCGAGCAGGCTGTGGCCTCGCCGCTGCTGGATGGCATCGACCTGTCGGGCGCCCGCGGCGTGCTGGTCAACGTGACCGCCAGCCGTGGCCTGAAGGGTAAGGAAATCAAGGAAGTGATGGCGACCGTGCGTGCCTTCGCTGCCCCTGACGCTTCCATCGCCCAGGGTATCGCCTACGACGACAGCATGGGCGACGAGATCCGCGTCACCGTGGTGGCCACCGGCCTGGGCCGTGCCCGCAAGGCCGTGCAACTGGTGCAGACCCCGGTCATGCGTACCGGTACCCACAACGAACCGATGATGGCCGTCGGTGGCGTCATGCCGCAAGGCGCAGCGCAACCGGCTGCGGCCTTCGGTGGCCTGAAGGCCCCGGCCGTGTGGCGTCGCGAGTCGGCTTCCGACACCGTGCGCGCGCTGGAAAAGAACGGCATGGAAACCTACGACATCCCGGCCTTCCTGCGCAAGCAGGCGGACTGAGTCGGGTGTTCGCCGCTGACCTGCGCAGTCGAAGCAGGCCGGCCGGTTCCGAGGCATACTAACGCCGCGCCTGGTGCGCGGCGTTTTTTCGTGCGTCGCCTGCGGGCAACTCATCTGTCCGATCGATCAATCGGGCCAGATTCATCACCTAGATCACTTATACAACCAGACGAGGAAACACCATGACCATCAAGATCGGCGACCGCCTGCCCGAAGGCACCCTGACCGAATTCATCGAGACCGAGACCGAAGGCTGCAGCCTGGGCCCCAACGCCTTCAAGGTGTCCGACCTGGTCAAGGGCAAGAAGATTGCCCTGTTCGCCCTGCCCGGCGCCTTCACCCCGACCTGTTCGGCCAAGCACGTGCCGGGCTACATCGCCCTGGCGGATCAGTTCAAGGCCAAGGGTGTGGACGAGATCTGGTGCCTTTCGGTCAACGACGCCTTCGTCATGGGCGCCTGGGGCCGCGACCAGAAGGCCACCGGCATCGTGCGCATGTTCGGCGACGGCAGCGCTACCTTCACCAAGGCACTGGGCATGGAGTTCGACCTGACCGAACGCAACATGGGCGTGCGTTCGCAGCGCTATTCGATGCTGCTCGAAGATGGCGTGGTCAAGCAGCTGAACCTGGAAGCACCGGGCAAGTTCGAGGTGTCCAACGCCGAGACCCTGCTGGGCCAACTTGGCTGATTTCCTCCGGGAATCCTGCAACGGCATGCTGCGGCATGCCGTTTTGCTTTGTGGAAATGGCAAGTCCTGCAAGAAGTCGTTGCGAGACCACACCGGCGGGTCTTTGCAGATGGGAACGATTTGCAACAAAGCCGCGCCGTGGCGGGGCGGGGGGAGGGCATCTTGGCTATAATGGCCGGATGTTGAAACAGCGCACAATCAAGAATCTGGTCAAGACCACGGGCGTCGGTCTGCACTCCGGCACCAAGGTCGAGCTGACCCTGCGCCCGGCCGCGCCCGACACCGGCATCATCTTCCGTCGCGTCGACCTGGACCCGGTGGTCGAGCTGCCGATGATGGCCACTGGCGTGGGCGACACCCGCATGGCCTCGACCCTGACCAAGGATGGCGCCAAGGTTTCCACCGTCGAACATCTGCTGTCGGCCTGCGCCGGCCTGGGCATAGACAACCTGTATATCGATCTGACCGCCGAAGAAATCCCCATCATGGATGGCTCGGCCTCGTCCTTCGTCTTCCTGCTGCAGCAGGCCGGCCTGCAGGAACAGAATGCGGCCAAGAAATTCATCCGCGTCAAGAAGCCGGTGGAAGTGCGCGAAGGCAGCGGTGACAAGGAAAAATGGGCGCGCCTGGAACCCTATGACGGCTTCCGCCTGAAGTTCTTCATCGAATTCAACCACCCGGCCGTGGATGGCACCGGCCAGGTCGCCGAGGTCGATTTCGGCATCGACTCCTACGTCAAGGAAATCGCCCGCGCGCGTACCTTCGGTTTCATGCAGGACGTCGAAACCCTGCGCGGGATGGGCCTGGCGCGGGGCGGTTCGTTCGAGAACGCCATCGTCATGGACGAATACCGCATCCTCAACGCCGATGGCCTGCGCTACGACAACGAGTTCGTGCGCCACAAGATCCTGGACGCCATCGGCGACCTCTACATCATCGGCCATCCCTTGCTGGCCAGCTACGACGCCCACAAGTCCGGCCACGGACTGAACAACCTGTTGCTGCGCGAACTGCTGTCGCAACCCGACGCCTATGAAATCGTCAGCTTCGACAAGCTGGAACAGGCGCCGCAGACCTACGTCATGCAGGCCAAGCAGGAGTGGGCGCTGAACTGATCGCTTAACCGCACAGCAGCAGCCCTGAATGCAGACGCCCCGGCCTGGACCGGGGTGTTTCTTTTTGGCGCTGCAGAGTGGGCTGGTAAAAAATCTTGTAAATCTTTTATCAGGACAGGGGCGGGCGGGTCTAGCTTCCCTCGGGAAATGGCGACGATTCCCCTGCCTGCTTGGACGATCTGCGCCCGTCACGACGCCGTATCATGGCATCGATCGCATCCTTCAGACCTTGACTGCGGGGGTCGCTGGCCAGCGTACTGCTGAGCTCGGCGAAGGAGGAGAGGGCGCCCTCGGTCAGCTCCAGCACCCGTTTGGGCGGAGGCGGAGGGGCAGTTTTGCCAACTTGCACTTTGATTCGGATTGAATTAACCTGCCATCCGTCCTTCAGCAGGCGGTCCTGCAGCCTCGGGGTTTGCTGCTTCAACCGGGCCGCCAGCGCTGCATTGGGCGCGCTCATGACCAGCACGCCAGCTTCGAACTGCAAGATCTGACACGCGGCAAACATCGCCGGCAACGACGCGGCGACCGACTGCTGCAGCGTGCCCATGCGAGCCAGGGCGGGCAAGAGCGCCGCCATCGTCGAATTCGACCGCAAGAAATCCGCGGCTCCCTTCGTGCTCTTCGCCATGCGTTGGGCGCTCGTGGGGGCAGGCCGATAAGGGGTGAACGTAGATGGGTACTTCATCTTTAAACCTTATCACATCCGGTGTCTGACCGGCCGGAGACCAAGGAGCAAAGATGCAAATTATCCTGCTGCACCCCCGTTTCACCAAAGCCCGTTCCGTCACGCTGGGCAGCAAGCACCTGTTCATCCTGATGTTCCTGCTGGTCGGCCTGATCGCCGGCTCCTCGACACTGATCACCTACTTCCTGCTGCGCCAGGCCGGAGACCCCGATGCCTCCCCGCTGCTGCACAAGCTGGCGGTATCGATGAGCCAGGAAGAGGACGGCCGCAACGAAAAATTCCTCAAGGAAAACCTGGCCATGATGGCCGTCAAGGTCGGCGAGATGCAGGCCCAGATGATGCGCCTGGATGCGCTGGGCGAGCGGGTGCAGGGCCTGGCCGGCATCCGTCCCGAGGAATTCAACTTCAAGGAGTCGCCCGGTCGCGGTGGCGCCGAAGTCTCCAGCCTGGCCGGTCCGGGCCGCGATGTCGGCCTGGACGAGTTGCGCCGCATGCTGGACAACCTGGCCGTGGATGCCGGGCATCGCACCGATTACCTCAACGCCGTCGAATCCACCCTGATGGGTGACAAGATCAAGTCGCGCCTGTTGCCGACCAACCAGCCGGTCAACGTCGCCTACAATTCGTCCAGCTTCGGCTGGCGCCTGGATCCTTTCACCGGCCACAACGCCTTCCATGAAGGCCTGGACTTCCCCGCTGCGGTCGGTACGCGCATCGTCGCTGCGGCGGCCGGCGTGGTGATTGCCTCGGAATATCATTACCAGTTTGGCAACATGCTGGAAATCGACCACGGCAACAACATCATCACCCGTTACGCCCACGCCTCGCGCCTTTATGTGAAGGTGGGTGACATCGTCAAGCGCGGCCAGCATGTGGCCGATGTTGGCTCCACCGGCCGTTCCACTGGCGCCCACCTGCATTTCGAGGTGCGCATCCGTGGTATCGCCCAGGACCCGCGCAAGTTCCTGGCGCTGGGCGCCAATGGTGGCAACCAGCCCAAGCAGATGCCGGTGTTCGTGGCCGGTCGCTGAGCCCTGGCCTCCGGCCGGGCGCGCCGGCATGAATATTTCTTCACGCGCCCCTTCCACCTTGAAACCTTGCAAACCTGCCCGATCTAAGGCTTTACCGCCCCGGGCCGGGCCGTAAAGCCATTGGCGCGGGCCTGCGTGCTAAAATCCATGGTTTATTTTCGGGCGTTGTCGGCCGGAACCCCACGGCCGGGTGCCAAACGTCTATCTGCCGGATCATTCATCGGCGCTTTTATAGAATCCAAGCATGTCATTCCTGACCAAGATTTTCGGCAGCCGTAACCAGCGTCTGCTCAAACAATATCAAAAAATCGTCCGCCAGATTAACGCGCTGGAGCCCTCGGTCGAGAAGCTGACCGATGCTGAACTGCAAGCCAAGACGCCCGAATTCAAGCAACGCATCGCCGGCGGTGAAGCGCTCGACGCGATCCTGCCGGAAGCCTTTGCGGTCTGCCGCGAAGCCAGCCGTCGCGTGCTCAAGATGCGCCACTTCGATGTCCAGCTGATCGGTGGCATGGCCCTGCACTTCGGCAAGATCGCCGAAATGCGTACCGGCGAAGGCAAGACCCTGATGGCGACCCTGCCGGCCTACCTCAATGCCCTGGCCGGCAAGGGCGTGCACGTGGTGACCGTCAACGACTACCTGGCCCAGCGCGATGCCGAGGACATGGGTCGCCTGTACAGCTGGCTGGGCCTGACCACCGGCGTGAACCTGTCGCAGATGGAACACGACGTCAAGCAGGAGGCCTATGCCGCCGACATCACCTACGGCACCAACAACGAATTCGGCTTCGACTACCTGCGCGACAACATGGTCTTCGATGCCGACGACCGCGTGCAGCGCGCCCTGAACTTCGCCATCGTCGACGAAGTGGACTCGATCCTGATCGACGAAGCGCGTACCCCGCTGATCATCTCCGGCCAGGCCGAGAACCACACCGAGCTGTACCACAAGATGAACGCCGTGCCGCCGCTGCTGACGCTGCAGATCGGCGAGGAAACCCCCGACGGCAAGGGCAAGATCGAAGTCCCGGGTGACTACACCAAGGATGAGAAGAGCCACCAGGTGCTGCTGACCGAAGCCGGTCACGACAAGGCCGAGGAAATCCTCACCCAGATGGGCTTGCTGGCTGAAGGCGCCTCGCTCTACGACGCCGCCAACATCACCCTGATCCACCACCTGTACGCCGCCCTGCGCGCCCACACCCTGTACCACCGCGACCAGCACTATGTGGTGCAGAACGGCGAAGTGGTGATCGTGGACGAATTCACCGGTCGTCTCATGACCGGCCGCCGCTGGTCCGACGGCCTGCACCAGGCGGTGGAAGCCAAGGAAGGCGTGAAGATCCAGAACGAGAACCAGACCCTGGCCTCGATCACCTTCCAGAACTACTTCCGCATGTACGGCAAGCTCTCCGGCATGACCGGCACGGCCGATACCGAAGCCTACGAATTCCAGGAAATCTATCACCTGGAAACCGTCGTGATCCCGCCCAACCGTCCCAATGCCCGCAAGGACCGCCAGGATCAGGTCTACAAGACCGCGCAAGAGAAGTACATGGCGATGGTCAAGGACATCCAGGACTGCTACGAGCGCGGCCAGCCCGTGCTGGTGGGCACCACCTCGATCGAGAACTCGGAACTGCTGTCGGGCATCCTGACCAAGGCCAAGCTGCCGCACAACGTCCTGAACGCCAAGCAGCACGCTCGCGAAGCCGAGATCGTGGCCCAGGCCGGCCGTCCCAAGATGATCACCATCGCCACCAACATGGCCGGTCGCGGTACCGACATCGTGCTGGGTGGCAACATGGGCAAGCAGATCCAGCTGATCGAGGCCGACGAGTCCCTGTCGGACGCCGACAAGGCCGCCAGGTCGCAGCAGCTGCGCGATGAATGGCAGTCCCTGCACGACCACGTGGTCAATGCCGGCGGCCTGCACATCATCGGTACCGAACGTCACGAATCGCGTCGCGTGGACAACCAGTTGCGTGGCCGTTCCGGCCGCCAGGGCGACCCGGGTTCCTCGCGCTTCTACCTGTCGCTGGACGATGCGCTGCTGCGCATCTTCGCTGGCGACCGCGTGCGCGCCATCATGGACCGCCTGAAGATGCCCGAAGGCGAACCGATCGAGGCCGGCATCGTCAGCCGCTCCATCGAATCGGCCCAGCGCAAGGTGGAAGCCCGCAACTTCGACATCCGCAAGCAACTGCTGGAATACGACGACGTCGCCAACGACCAGCGCAAGGTGATCTACCAGCAGCGTAACGAGCTGCTGGAATCGGTGGAAATGGCCGAGATGATCGCCTCCCTGCGCGATGGCGTCTTCACCGACCTGTTCCGCCAGTACGTGCCGGCCGAGTCGATGGAAGAGCAGTGGGACATCCCGGGCCTGCAAGCTGCGCTGACCGGCGAATGGCAGCTCGACGTCTCGCTGGAAGCGATGCTGGCAGCCGAGCCCGATCTGTCCGACGAAGACCTGCTGGAGCGCCTGCTGACCGCTGCCAAGGACGCCTACGACGCCAAGGTCGCCGTGGTCGGCGTGGAGGCCTTCGCCGGTTTCGAGCGCAGTGTCATGCTGCAGAGCATCGACAACCACTGGCGCGAACACCTGGCCGCGCTGGATCATCTGCGCCAGGGTATCCACCTGCGTGGTTATGCGCAGAAGAACCCCAAGCAGGAATACAAGCGCGAAGCCTTCGAACTGTTCGCCCAGATGCTGGACCTGATCAAGAACGAAGTGATCAAGGTGGTCATGACGGTCCGCATCCAGAGCCGCGAGGAAATCGAAGCGGCCGAGGAAAGCATGTCCGGTGGCTCGCCCATCAACGTCAACTACCAGCACGCCGACTTCAATCCCGAAGCCGCGCCCGAGGAACTGCTGGCGCCGACGGCCCTGGCCGACAGCGACGATGGTTCAGAGTACCCCAAGGTCGGTCGCAACGACCCCTGCCCATGCGGCAGCGGCAAGAAGTACAAGCAATGCCACGGCAAGCTGGCCTGATCACCTGATCGTCCGCCCGCTGTCGAAGAGAAGGCCGTTCCCCCGCCCGGGTGAACGGCCTTTTTGCTGGTGGCTGTCGCTACGCGCTGCTGTGCTTCAGGCCTTATGATGAGCGCACCGGCCGCCAGGCCCCGCCAGATTGTCAGCCCTCCAGGAGAACAAGAAGATGATATCCGCCACGTCTTTCCGTCCCGCCCTTTGCGGCGCGCTGGCTGCAGCCCTGCTGCTGGCCGGCTGCGCCTCGTCGCCGCTGCCGCAATGGCGCGACAGCGACAACGCCGGCTATGCCCCGGTCACGCCCTCCATCCCCATCACCAACACCGGCGTGCCAGCGGTGGCCATCAGCACTGCCGCGCCCACCCGCGCGGCGCTAGTGGCGGCGGCCAGGGCCGAGTGGGATTTCTTCGGCAACCAGCAGATCGACATGCGCCACGATCCCTTCAGCGCGCCGCGCCTGGGCCTGCTGGAAGATGAAGGCGAGGCGGTGCAGCGCGTGGCCGAATACTGGCATGCGGTCGGCAAGAACCTGACCGGTGCCGACTGCCAGCAGGCCTGGTCGGCGGCCTTCATTTCCTGGCTGATGGTCAGCAGCAATGTGGCGCCGCAGGACTTCGCGCCCAACGAAACCCATTTCAACTACCTGAGCTTCCTCAAGGACCGCCAGTCGCGTCCCTCGCCGCAATTCGTGCTGCGCCCGCCCGAGAGTGAACCGCTCACGCCCGGCGACCTGATCTGCGCTCCACGCGGCAACAACAATGCGACCTCCATCGACGAGATACGCCCCGGCCTGGCAGGGCATTGCGACATGGTGGTGGAAGTCCATGCCGAGGACGGCTGGGCCGGGGTGATCGGCGGCAATGTCTTCAACTCGGTGTCCGAATCGCTGATTCCGGTCGATGACCAGGGCCGGGCGCAGCCGATCGCGCAGCGGCCCTGGCTGGTGGTGGTCAAGAACCTGCTGCCCTGATCGGCACATCGCATGTTGATCCTGGCCAAGATCCTGCTCGGACCGCTGCTGTTGCTGCAGGGCAGGCGCCTGCGCAAGACCGCATTGCGCCTGCCCGAGGCCAGCGGCCCGCGCAGCGGCGTGGAGATACCGGCCAGCTATGTCAGCGCCAGCGCTGCCACCGCGCCGCTGCGGGTGCTGGTGGTCGGGGATTCCTCGGCCGCCGGTGTCGGTGTGGAACATCAGGAGCAGGCGCTGGCCCAGCCGCTAGCGCGCCAGCTCGCCACCCGCAGCGGCCGGCCGGTGGCCTGGCAACTGGTGGCGCAGAGCGGCGTCAATTCGCTGGAAGCCCTGGACCTGCTGACGCGTCACGAGATCGGCCCGGCCACCGTGCTGGTGGTAGCGCTGGGCGTCAATGACGTGACCTCGCAGATGTCGGCCCGCCGTTATGTCGCCAACCTGCGCCAGCTGAGCGAGCGCCTGATGGCGCAGGCCGGTGTGGAACACATCGTCTTTTCCGGCTTGCCCCCCATGCATCTGCTGCCGTTGGCGCCGCAGCCGCTGCGCTGGTACCTGGGCCGCTGCGCCCGCAAGCTGGATGGCGCATTGCGCGCCTGGATAGGGCGCGACCCGGCGTTGCGCTACTGTTCGCTGCAATGGACGCTGCCGCACGACATGGCGCTGGACCGCTTCCACCCCGGCCCCGGCCAGTATGCCCAATGGGCAATGATGTGCGCCGAGATCGTCGAAACCGGCTTCCTGCGTCATCAGCCGGTGACGGAAAGTGTTTAAAATACGCGTTCCGATTTTTACGCTGAAAGCTCGCCATGGCCGTCAATTCCCCGATCCCCGTCCCTTCCGACCTCAAAGCCGTTGCCGGCATCGAACTCGGCCATGCCGAGGCGGGCGTGCGCAAGGCCAATCGCAAGGACGTGCTGGTCATGAAGCTGGCCGAGACCGCCACCGTGGCCGGCGTATTCACCAAGAACCGCTTCTGCGCTGCACCGGTGCAGATCTGCCAGGCCAACCTGGCCCAGTTGAGCGCCGCCAAGCCCATCCGTGCGCTGGTCATCAATACCGGCAATGCCAACGCCGGCACCGGTGAAGAAGGCCTGCAGCGCGCCAGGTCGGTCTGCGCCGCCCTGGCCCAGCAGATGGGCGTGGAGCCGCAGCAGATCCTGCCGTTTTCCACCGGCGTGATCCTGGAGCCGCTGCCGGCAGAGCGCATCATCGCCGGCCTGCCGCAGGCCATCGGCAACCTCAAGGCCGATAACTGGTTCAACGCGGCTGAGTCCATCATGACCACCGACACCCAGCCCAAGGCCGCTTCGCGCACCCTGAGCATCGGCGGCAAGCAGGTGGTGATGACCGGTATCAGCAAGGGCGCCGGCATGATCAAGCCCAACATGGCCACCATGCTGGGCTTCCTGGCCTTCGACGCCAAGCTGCCGCAGGCGCTGCTGAACCAGCTGGTCAAGGACGCCGCCGACCACTCCTTCAACTGCATCACCATCGATGGCGACACCTCGACCAACGATTCCTTCATCCTGATGGCCACCGGCGCCGGCGAACTGGAGATCACCAGTGCCGACAGCGACGACTACAAGCAACTGGCCGCCGCCGTCACCGACCTCTCGCAACACCTGGCGCACCAGATCGTGCGCGATGGCGAAGGTGCCACCAAGTTCATCGAAGTGGCCGTGGAAGACGGCAAGAGCGTCGAGGAATGCCGCCAGATCGCCTATTCCATCGGCCACTCGCCCCTGGTCAAGACCGCCTTCTTCGCCTCCGATCCGAACCTGGGCCGCATCCTGGCTGCCATCGGCTATGCCGGCATCGACGACCTGGATGTGTCCAGGATCAACCTCTGGCTGGACGATGTCTGGGTCGCCAAGGACGGCGGCCGCAACCCTGACTACCGCGAGGAAGACGGTCAGCGCGTCATGAAGAAGGCCGAAATCGTGGTCCGTGTGAAGCTGGCGCGCGGCACGGCCAAGGCCTCCATCTGGACCTGCGACCTGTCGCACGATTACGTGTCGATCAACGCCGACTACCGTTCCTGATCTCCTGACAGGACCTGTCACCGCGCGCCCGCCAGCCCACCATCCCCGGGCTGGCGGCGTGCCCGGGATGGTGGCGGCAACATGAATGCCCGCGCCCTCGGAACAATTTAATTCACGCCGGCCGCTGCCGTGTTGCGCCACAATGTGGCGTCGCATCTACTCTCAAGCCCATCCCAAGCACTGATCACCATGACCCAGTTAGACCAATTCCTGCAGCGTGCCGAAGCCTTGCTGGCGCGCGTCGAAGCCATCCTGCCCAATGCCGCCGCCCGCGAACCGGACTGGAACGCCGCCGTCGCCTTCCGCTGGCGCGGTGCCACCGCCCAGCGTGCCGGCTACCTGCAGGCCGTGGGCCAGATTTCGCGGATCGGCCTGTCCGACCTGCACAATATCGGCCCGCAAAAGGAACAGATTGACCAGAATACCCGCCAGTTCGTCGAAGGCCGCCCGGCCAACAACGTGCTGCTGACCGGCGCGCGTGGCACCGGCAAGTCCTCGCTGATCAAGGCCTGCCTGAACCAGTACGCCGACCGTGGCCTGCGCCTGATCGAGGTGGACAAGGACGACCTGCACGACCTGCAGGACATCGTCGAACTGGTGGCGGCGCGCCCGGAGCGCTTCATCGTCTTCTGCGACGATCTTTCCTTCGAGGAAGGCGAGGGCGGCTACAAGGCGCTGAAGGTGGCGCTGGACGGCAGCATCGCGGCCCAGTCCGACAATGTGCTCATCTACGCCACCTCCAACCGCCGTCACCTGATGCCGGAGCGCCTCTCCGACAACAGCACCTATACCCACACCGAGGATGGCGACCTGCATCCCGGCGAGACGGTGGAAGAAAAGATTTCGCTCTCCGAGCGTTTCGGCCTGTGGGTGACCTTCTATCCCTTCAAGCAGGACGACTTCCTCGACATCGTCGCCCACTGGCTGCGCCACTTCGGTTGCACCGACGCCCAGATCGCCGAAGCCCGTGCCGATGCGCTGCGCTGGGCGCTGCAGCGCAGTTCCCGCTCGGGCCGCGTGGCCTGGCAGTTCGCCCGTGATTACGCCGGCAAGGCGCAGGCCTGATGAGCCAGAACGCCAAGCCGATCGACGTCGCCGTGGGCATCCTGATGCAGCCCAACGGTGACGTGCTGCTGGGCCAGCGCCCGCAAGGCAAGCCCTATGCCGGTTACTGGGAGTTCCCGGGCGGCAAGGTGGAGCCGGGCGAAGGCATCTTCGCGGCCCTGCAGCGGGAGTTCAAGGAAGAGCTGGGCATCGAGGTGCTGGACGGCGAACCCTGGTGCGGCGTCGAACACGTCTATCCGCATGCCCATGTGCGCCTGCACTTCTACATCAGCCGCCAGTGGCGCGGCGAGCCGCAAAGCCTGGAAGGCCAGGCCTTTGCCTGGCAGGGGAGCGTGGGCGTGCAGCCGCTGCTGCCGGCGACCATTCCGCTGATCCAGTGGCTGGACCAGTTGCGCTACGGCGAGCCGGCGTGAGCGTGCTCAAGCCTTGGCCCTGGCACTGCCAGCCATGCAGGATTCAAAAGCGGGGATTTGAGCAAATGTGAAGGAAAAAGCCCGTCATCACTGTACGGGCTTGCCCCCTTCGTCTTCCAGCGGCAGGTTCACTGCGGGGATGGTGTACTTTTCTTCCGCCCAGGCTCCAAGGTCGATTTGCTTGCAGCGCTCGGAGCAGAACGGCCGATACTTGTTCTTTTCACTCCACTCCACCTTGGTGCCACAGGTCGGGCAATCCACTATCGTCGCCATACGCGTTACTTCAATTCGTTCGTTACAGGTCAAAAGCCGCACAGGGCCAGTTCGAAGGGGACTTCACCCTCGAAGGAGCGTGGCTTCTCGTCGCCATCCTGCTGGGTGAAACGCACCCACAGCATGTACTTGTTGGCGGAAATCTCGGGGATCGCACCGAGCTCGATGTCCAGCGACAGGCGCAGCATCTGGTAGACCTTGCCTTGCAGCATCTGCTGGTAACTGCCGCCTTCGGCGTTGATCTTTACGGCATGGCCCGATTCGCGCAGCAGACGCATGACGATGCCGATGGCGTCGAACAAGGGGATCAGCGGGGCGAACCAGTTGGAAATGTCCTGGAAGCGGCGCTCGAAGGAATGCTGTTGCCAGGCGTAATAGGCCGGCAGGTCAAACTCGCAGGCGCCGCCCGGGATGATGGTGCGGCCACGGATGCTCATCAGCCATTCGTTGTCGCGGATGTTCTGGCCGGTCTTGCCTTGCGCGGCCGAGAGGGCAGTGCTGGCCTGGTCCACTTCGGCCAGGATGGCGTTGAGCATCTCCGGCTCGACATTGGGATTGGACTGATAGGCCAGCAGGATCTGTTTCTGCCGTTCCAGCTCTTGCAGCAGGTCGGACTTGAGATCGGCGCGTCCGGCTACCTCCAGCATTTCGAAAATGGTGGCCAGGGCGATGTGATGCTGATGCGGGCTTTCCTGGTGCAGGAAGAAGACGAATTTCTCGTAGAGGTCTTCCAGTCGCAGCAGCGTGCGAATACGCTCATTGAAAGGGTATTCGTAGACGATCAAAGCATGATCCCTTTATCGGTGAACCGGACTTGTTGAAGGCCGCTGACAGGCGCGCTGGTGCAAAATACCTCGTCAACATTGCAATGTTTGTGATTCTGACCCATGCAGCAGAAAATTACAAATGCAGGCCTCATCAAATGAAGCCTTAGGTAACGTGGCGCCGCTGCTGCCGCCACCACCCCCGCCATCAATCACACCGCGCCCGCCAGGGCCAGGTAGCGCGCATGCAGCGCATTCACCTGTTCGGGCAGCGCGGCATTGTCACCACCGTTGTCGATGACGTCGTCCGCCACCGCCAAACGCGCCTGGCGGCTGGCCTGGGCGGCCATGATGGCTTCCACCTCGTCGCGCTGCAGGCCGTTGCGCTGCATGACGCGGGCCATCTGTACCTGTTCCGGGCAATCGACCACCAGGATGCGGCTGGCGCGCCCGACCCAGGTGCCGGATTCCACCAGCAGCGGCACCACGAAGATGACGTAGCTGCCGGTGGCAGCCTCGGCCTGGCGCACCGTCTCGCTGCGGATCAGCGGGTGCAGGATCGCTTCCAGCGCATGGCGGGCGTTGGGATGGGAAAACACGTGATGGCGCATCCGCGCGCGGTCCATGGCGCCTCGCGCATCGATGAATTCGTCGCCGAAATGGGCGCGGATGGGGGCGATGGCCAGGCCCTCGGGCGCGGTCAGGGCATGGGCGATGGCATCGGTATCCACCAGCGAGGCGCCCAGTTCACCGAAGAGATTGGCCACCGTGGTCTTGCCGCTGCCGATGCCGCCGGTCAGGCCGATGGTGAAGCGTTCAGTCAAGGAAGTCATGGAATAGGTTCAGTAAGCGAAGTGAGTCAGGTTCAGCCAGGTTCCATCCAGCAGCAGGGCCAGCAGGCCGGCGCCGGTCAGGCAGGGGCCGAAGGGAATGGCCTGGCCGCGCTGGTGGCGCCCGCCGACCATCAGCGCCAGGCCCAGCAGGGCGCCCATCACCGAGGCCAGCAGCAGCACCAGCGGCAGCGCCTGCCAACCCAGCCAGGCGCCCAGGGCGGCCATGAGCTTGAAGTCGCCATAGCCCAGGCCGTCCTTGCCGGTGGCCAGCTTGAAGATCCAGAAGATCAGCCACAGCACGCCATAGCCGGCGGCCGCGCCCAGCACTGCATCGGGCAGCGCCACCAGGCGATGGTTCAGGTTCACCAGCAGCCCCAGCCACAGCAGCGGCAGGGTCAGGTCATCGGGCAGCAGCATGGTGTCGGCATCGATGAAGGCGAGCGCAATCAGGAAGGCGCTGCAGAGCATGACGGCCAGCCCGGTGGCGCCCAGTCCGAAGCGCCAGGCCACCAGGGCGAACAGGAGCGCGGTCAGCAGCTCCACCAGCGGATAGCGCGCGCTGATCCTGGCCTGGCAAAAACTGCAGCGGCCGCGCAGCAGTACCCAGCTCAGCACCGGCAGCTTGTGCCACGGCGCCAGCGGCCGGGCGCAGTGCGGGCAGGCGGAATGGGGCAGCCAGAGGTCGTAGCGATCCTGATGCGGCAGGGCTTCGCCGCGCTCCATCGCCACAAAATTGGCGGTCTCGCGCAGCATCATGATGGGCAGGCGGTGGATCACCACGTTCAGGAAGCTACCCACCAGCAGGCCCAGCAGGGCCGCCAGGCCGGCCAGGGCGGGATTGCCGGGGAGGGCGTAGGCTTCCAGGAAATGCATCGTCGGGTTCAGTCGTATCGGGTCGTGAAGTCAGGCCGCAGGGGGGAGTAGCCGCAGCAGGCCGGTCGTGCCGTCTACCGTCACACCACCGAACCCATGCGAAATACCGGCAGATACATCGCGACCACCAGCCCGCCGATGACCACGCCAAGCACCGCCATGATAACGGGTTCCATCAGGCTGGTGAGGGCGCTGACGGCTTCGTCGACCTCGCGTTCGTTGAGTTCGGCGATCTTGCCCAGCATGGCGTCCAGCGCGCCGGCCTCCTCGCCCACGGCGGTCATCTGCACCGCCAGGTCGGGGAAGACGCCGGTGGCCTGCATCGCCCCATGCAGGGATGCGCCATTACGCACCGCATCACGCACCGCCAGCGAGGCCTCGGCGAAGACCACGTTGCCAGCCGCGCCGGCGACGGTCTCCAGCGCTTCCACCAGCGCGATGCCGGCCCCGAAGAGTGTGCCGAAAGTGCGGCTCCAGCGCGCCAGCGCGGCCTGTCGCAACAGCCTGCCGAAGATCGGCAATGACAGGCTCAGCCGCTGCGCCCGCGCCCGCAGCGCCGGATAGCGGCGCCAGGCATGCAGGGCCAGCAAGCCGCTCACGGCCAGGCCCAGCAACAGCACGGGCCAGTAGCAGCCCAGCGTACGCGCCAGGGCCATCACGATACGGGTAGGCAGCGGCAGTTCGGCGCCGAACTGCTGGAACATCTGCTCGAAGGCCGGCACCACCCACAGCAGGATGACCGCGGTCACCACGATCGCCACCAGCACCACCGCGCCCGGATAGGCCAGCGCCGCCCTGACCTTGCCCCGCAGCGCCAGCGACTTCTCCCGATAGAGGGCGATGCGCTCCAGCATGCTGTCGAGCATGCCGGCCTCCTCGGCGGCGCGCACCAGGTTGCAGAACAGGCCATCGAAATGGCGCGGATGGCGCTGCAGCGCCGCGTGCAGGCTGTCACCGCGTGACACCTGTTGCCGCACCTCGCCCAGCAGGCCGGCCAGTGGCCCCTGGCCGGCACCGCGGATGGCGATGTCCAGCGACTGCAGCAGCGGCAGGCCGGCCTGCAGCATGGTGGCCAGCTGGCGGGTGAAGAGCGCGATCTGCTTGTCGCTGATGCGGGCGCGGGAGGGCTTGCGTGGAGTGACCGGGATGGCAGTGCTGCTACCGACACTACCTGCTTCTCGCCGCAGGCGCGCCACCCGCAGTCCCTGGCGGCGCAGTTGGGCGCGTGCCTGGGCTTCGTCGCTGGCCTGCAGGACACCGCGCTGTGGCTGTCCGTGCCGATCCAGGCCTTCCCAGCGGAAGTGTTTTGGTTCAGGTGCCGGCAAGGATCTCTCCCATGCTGGTTTCGCCGCGCAGGACCTTGAGCAGGCCGGCGCGACGCAGGTCGATGATGCCCTCGGCCTGCGCCTGGCGCGCCAGCTCCAGCGTGCCGGCCTGGGCCAGGATCAGCGCCTGCATGGCGGCGCTGACCGGCATCACCTGGTAGATGCCGGTGCGGCCGCGATAGCCGCTCTGGTTGCAGGCCTGGCAGCCTTGCGGGATATAGGTGGATGGCTTGCCCGGCGCCGGACGCCGGCAGCGGCACAGCTTGCGTACCAGCCGCTGTGCCACGATCAGGCTCACCGACGCAGCGATGTTGTAGGCCGGCACCCCCATGTTGAGCAGGCGCGTGAGGGTCGAGGGGGCGTCGTTGGTGTGCAGGGTGGAGAGCACCAGGTGCCCGGTCTGGGACGCCTTGACCGCGATGTCGGCGGTTTCCAGGTCGCGGATTTCGCCCACCATCAGCACATCCGGGTCCTGGCGCAGGAAGGCGCGCAGCGCCGTGGCGAAGTCCAGCCCGGCGCGTTCGTTGATGCCGACCTGGTTGATGCCGGGCAGGTTGATTTCCACCGGGTCCTCGGCAGTGGCGATGTTGACCCCGGGGCGGTTGAGCCGCTGCAGGCAGGCGTACAGGGAGACCGTCTTGCCCGAGCCGGTGGGGCCGGTCATCAGCACCAGCCCATGCGGTCGGGCGATGGCTTGCAGCAGCGCTTCCTGCTGGGCCGGTTCATAGCCCAGTTCGGCGATGGAGAAGCTGGCCTGGGCGGTATCGAGGATGCGCAGGACGATCTTTTCGCCGAACTGGGTGGGCAGGGTGGAGACGCGCAGGTCGATGCTGCGCTGGGCCAGTGCCAGGCGCATCTTGCCGTCCTGGGGCAGGCGCTTTTCGGCGATGTCCAGACGCGCCAGGATCTTCAGGCGGGTAGCCAGCTTGTCGCGCAGTGTCAGCGGTGGCTGCGCCAGTTCGTGCAGCACGCCATCGACGCGCAGGCGCACGCGGAAGAAATGTTCGAAGGGTTCGAAATGCAGGTCGGAGGCGCCCATGCCGACGGCGTCGGCCAGCAGCTTGTGCAGCAGGCGTACTACCGGGACATCGTCATCGGCCACCGCCGGGGTTTGAGCTTGCATGACTGGCATGGGACTCCTCCGCGCAAAGGGGAGCCAGTCTCCCACGCAAGCTTGCGCGCGGCCAAGCGGGCTGGCCGATTGCCTGCGTCAAAGTCGGCAGAGTTCGATACAGGAACAGGCCCTAGTCGCCCCGCGTTTGCGACTGCGGCATGGCGATCAGCTTGACCATGCGGATCGCCTGGTTCTGGACCTGCACGATTTCGATCACGCAGCCCTCGAACTTCACGGCCACGCTGGCTTCGGGGATGTCCTGCAGGGTTTCCAGCAGCAGGCCGTTGATGGTCTTGGGGCCATCCAGCGGCAGCGTCAGGCCCAGGCGCTTGTTGATGTCGCGCAGGGTGGTGCTGCCTTCGAGCAGGCAACTGCCGTCCTTGTCCCAGCCAAAGCCTTCACCCGAGGAGCCGGGCGAGGAGGTGGTGAATTCGCCGATCATCTCTTCGATGATGTCTTCCAGGGTCACCAGGCCCTGCACCTCGCCGTATTCATCGACGACGATGCCCAGGCGCTCGTGATTCTCCTGGAAATACTGAAGCTGCGTGAAGACGTCGGTTTCCACCGGCACGTAATACGGTACCGACAGCAGGGCACGGATATCGTCGTGGCTGATGTCCTCTTCCTGGCGGAACAGCGACACCGTCTTGCGCACATGCAGGATGCCGACGATGTGGTTGATTTCCCCTTCGTAGACCGGCAGCTTGTTGTGATAGCAGGTGGCCAGCTGGTGCAGGATCTCTTCCACCGGTGCGGCCAGGTTCAGGGCCTCGACCTGGGCACGCGGCGTCATCACGTCTTCCACCGAGATCTTTTCCAGGTCGAACAGGTTCAGCAGGATGCTCTTGTGTTTCTGCGGGATGAAGCTGCCGCCTTCGAGCACGATGGAGCGCAGTTCTTCCGGCGAGATGCGCTGTTCGGCCGCCCGCGCCCCGGTCTTGATGCGCAACAGCTTCAGGATCGCCGAGACAAAGATGTTGACGAACCAGATCAGCGGCTTGGCCAGCCGCATGAGCGGCTTGAGCACGAAACTGGTGAACAGGGCAATGCGTTCGGGATAGGTGGCGCCGATCACCTTGGGGACGATTTCGGCAAAGATGATCAGCAAGGCCGCCACGAAGGCGGTGGCGGCGGTGATCACGCGCTGGTGGTTGCCGAAGGCGGTAATGGCCAGTGCCGTCACCAGCGCGGTGGCCAGTGCATTGATCAGGGTATTGGCGATCAGGATCAGCGACAGCAGCCGTTCAGTGCGATCGAGCAGCCACAGGATGGTGATGGCGGCACGATTGCCCTGTTTGGCCAGGTGCCGCAGGCGATGGCGGTTGGCGGCCATCAGCGCCGTCTCGGTCATCGAAAAGAAGGCCGAGAGCAGGATCAGGATCAGGAGTGCAAGAGCTTGCACCCATATGGGTACGGTATCCAAACGTTGCCGTCAGGTTGATTGCCCTCGCGCACGGGAGGGATTCGGCGGACCTGCTTGCCTGTGGCCAGGGCGGGCAGGGCGGCCAGCGAGCGCCAAAGTCTAGACGATGGGGGCCTATCCCGCAAGCCGGGCCGGCGCGGAAGGGAGCGCTTGCCCCTCAGTAACCCCGCACACGGTCATACAGATGCGGTGGCGGCAGCCCACCCAGCATGGCCGAGATCGCTACCGCCGCCTGGCGGGCGCGCTCCCGCCGCGACGGCGTCGCCGCCGCATGCGGCGTCACCAGCACGCGGGGGTGGCGCCAGACCGCCGCGTCGGCAGGCAAGGGCTCTTCATCGAACACGTCCAGCACGGCGCCCGACAGCTGGCCCTCGTCCAGCGCGGCCAGCAGGTCGGGCAGGCACAGGTGGCTGCCGCGCCCGACGTTGATGACGGCCGCGCCGCGTGGCAACTGGCGCAGCAGGTCGGCGTCGAGCAGGTGGCGGGTGTCCTCGGTTTCCGGCAGGAGGCAGATCAGGATATCGGTGCGCGCCAGGAAGGCAGGCAAATGGTCGGCACCGGCATAACAGCTCAGTCCCTTTTCGCTGCGCGGCGAGCGCGCCCAGCCGGCGGTGTCGAAACCGATGGTGGCGTGCATGCGCGCCGTGGCCAGCCCCAGCGCCCCCAGGCCGAGCACGCCCACCCGGGTTTCCAGGGCGGTGCGCGGGGTGGAGAACTCCAGCCATTGCGCCCTTGCCTGCTGGGCAACGATGCGCGGCATGTCCTTCAACAGCATGAGGCTGCTCATGACGGTGAATTCGGCCATGCGCTGCTGGGTTTCGGGCGTGACCATGCGCACGATGGGCAGGTCCGGCAAGTGCGGATCGGCCAGGATGTGGTCGACCCCGGCCGCGCTGCTGATGATGGCCTTCAGGTTGGGGAAGCGGGCCAGGCGCCCCGCTTCGGGTTGCCAGACCAGGACATATTCCACCCGGGCCGGATCGACTTCAGGGTCGTCCCAGGCGCACACCTCCAGTCCCAGTCCGGGGGCGAACTCATGGAAACTGGCGCGCCACTCCGGTAGCGCGGCGGCACCGCCGGACTTGACCAGCAGTACGGGGGAGGAAGAACTCATGGGCGGGGCTCCACAGGATTGGCCTGATGCATGGGACGGCGCAATGCCGGATCGAAGGGATTGATCTGGCGCGACAGCGCCGCGGCTTCCCGTTGCAACATCTGTACCACGGTCGGCAGGCGCTCCTCGGTCAGGCGCGAGGTCAGCGTGCCCACGCTGAGCGCACCGACGATGGCGCCGCTGCAGTCGAACAGTGGCACGCCCAGGCCGGCCATGCCGTCGAGCAGACCCGCCTGGCGTGCCGCGTAGCCGGTTTCACGCACACGCTCGATTTCGGTGCGCAGGTAGACCTCGTCATAGACCCCGAACTCGCGCAGGCGCGGCACGTTGTAGCGGATCACTTCCTCGCGCTCCTGCTCCGGCAGGAAAGCGAGGATGGACAGCGCACCCTGGCCCACGCCCAGTGCCACCCGGCCGCCGATGTCCCCGGTGAAGGCACGGATCGGGAAAGGGCCGTCGACCCGGTCCACACAGACCGCGTCGAAGCGCGAGCGTACCAGCAGGAAGACAGTGTCGCCCAGGCTGCCGCACAGGCGCAGCAGCGCCGGCCGGCACAGGCTGCGCAGGTCGGAGGCATTGCCGGCGCGGGCGGCCAGCGCGAACAGGTCCATCCCCAGGCGGTACAGCTTGCTGCGTTCATCCTGCTCCACCACGCCTTCGCTGACCAGGGCCTGCAGCAGACGGTGCGTGGTGCCTTGCGTGAGGCCGATGGCCTTGGCCACCTGGGTCACCCGCATGCCTTGCGGTGGTGCATCGGCCAGTGCGCGCAACACCGCGAAGGTGCGCTGGATGCCGTTGACCGGCAGGGTGGCCGGGGCGGTGGTCGAGGAGGCCTCGTCGTTGTCGTCGTTCATGAGGGGGCTGTTGTCTGCTGGGTGGAATCGGTGGCGTCCTGCCCTCCGAGTTATTCCAGCTGACGAAATAATTATTAAAAATTTCCTGTCTGTCGAAATACGATAGCAGAATTGGCACCGAAATTGCATCAATAACGAAACAGGAGACGCGCATATCACCCCAGTCCTTGAGGTGGATGCGACTTTACAGATGAATGCATCGGAGTGCCCGCCGGCCGACAAGCCCGCCAGCCGCGCAGCGCCCGAACTTTGCGACAGGGAGCTTGCAATGTCATTTCTCACGCTGACCAATGTCAGTAAGTTCTACGGCGATACCCAGGCGGTATCGGGCTTCAACCTGACGGTGGAGAAGGGGGAATTCATTTCCCTGCTGGGACCCTCCGGTTGCGGCAAGACCACCACCCTGCAGATGATTGCGGGCTTCGAGAACGTCAGCGGCGGCCGCATCGAACTTGATGGCCGCGACATCACCCATGCCAAGCCCAATACTCGTGGCCTGGGCATCGTGTTCCAGACCTATGCGCTGTTCCCGCACATGACGGTGGAGCAGAACGTGGCCTTCGGCCTGGAGATGCGCAAGTGCGCGCCCGCCGAGAAGCGCGACCGCGTGGCGCAGGCGCTGGCCCTGGTGCACCTGGAAAAGCATGGCGCCCGTTATCCGCGTGAACTGTCCGGCGGCCAGCGTCAGCGCGTGGCCCTGGCGCGCGCGCTGGTGATCGCACCGCCCGTGCTGCTGCTGGACGAACCCCTGTCCAACCTGGACGCCAAGCTGCGCGAGGAAATGCAATTCGAACTGCGCGACATCCAGCGCAAGGTCGGTACCACCACCATCATGGTGACCCACGACCAGAGCGAGGCCATGTCCATCAGCGATCGCGTGGTGGTGATGGAGGCCGGGCATATCACCCAGGTGGGCCGTCCGATCAATGTGTATGAACATCCGGCCAATCGCTTCATCTCCACCTTCGTGGGCAAGGCCAACCTGCTGGAAGGCCAGGTGGTGGGCGCCGCCGGCGAGCGCGCCGATATCGCCGTGGGCGGCATGATGCTCAGCCTGGAGAGCAACGACAGTGGCCTGCGTGGCGGTGGTCGCGTGGTGCTGGGCCTGCGTCCGGAAAAGATCCGCTGTACCGAGCCCGGCCAGGGCCGCTGCAATGGCGAGGTGGTGCGTCGCTTCTTCCTGGGCAGCCAGTGGATGTACGAGGTGCAGACGCCGCTGGGACTGTTGTCCGTGCTGGCCCCCAACGATGGCGCCGAGGCGCTGGAGCAGGGCGCGACGCTGGGCCTGGTCTGGAGCGACTTCAACCTGCGCCTGGTCTCCACCGCCCGTAGCGACGAACGGGTGCCGGCATGAGTGCGGCCGGTACCTCGCCGGCGGTGGCACCCGTCGTGACGGCACCGCAAGGCGGCAAGGCCCCCGGCCAGCGCAGCCTGCCCTGGCTGATGTCGGCCCCGGCCATCCTGCTGTGCACGGTGATGCTGCTGGTCCCGCTGCTGCTGACCTTCGTGCTGTCCTTCAATGCCTATGACGCCGAGACCGGTCCCAAGGCCGGGACGTTCACGCTGGAGCATTACCAGGCGGTGCTCACCGATCCCTACTACTACGCCATCTTCTGGCGCACGCTGTGGATATCGGGCCTGGTCACGCTGATCTGCATCGTGCTGGGCGCGCCGGAAGCCTACATCCTCAATCGCATGCGCAAGCCCTGGCGCTCTGTCATGCTGCTGGTGGTGCTGGCGCCGCTGATGATTTCGGTGGTGGTGCGGGCCTTCGGCTGGAGCATGCTGCTGGGACCGGAAGGTTTGATCAACAGCTTGCTGATGGCGCTGGGTTTCAGTCGCGTCAAGCTGCTCTATACCGAGACGGCCATCGTCATCGCCCTGGTGCACGTGATGCTGCCCTTCATGGTGATTCCGGTATGGACCTCGCTGCAAAAGCTCGATAGTGGTGTGGCCAATGCCGCGCTGTCGCTGGGCGCCTCGCCCATGACGGTGCTGCGCCGTATCGTGCTGCCGCAGATCATGCCGGGCATCCTCTCGGGCAGCCTGATCGTCTTTGGCCTGTCGGCCAGCTCCTTTGCCATTCCAGGTCTCTTGGGCGGACGTCGTCTGAAGATGATGGCCACCATCATCTACGACGAATACCTGCACGAACTGAACTGGCCCCTGGGCGCGGCCATCGCGCTGCTGCTGCTGGTGGCCAACCTGGTCATCATGCTGGGCTGGAACCGCATGATCGAACGTCGCTACAAGAAAGCGCTGGGCTGAACCATGAACAAGAACGGACCGATTGCATTGCTGTTCAATGCGCTGGTGATCCTCTTCACGCTGGCGCCGATCCTGGTGGTGTGCGTGATCGCCTTCACCCCGGAAAACACCCTCACCATGAACGGGCCGGAATTCTCGCTGCGCTGGTTCAAGGCGGTATTCGAATTCCCCGATTTCGTCAGCTCCTTCTGGAACAGCCTGTGGCTGGCGCTGGCGGCGGCCACCATCTCCACCGTGCTGGCCATTCCGGCAGCCATGGCGCTGGTGCGCTATCCGCATCGCTGGTCGGGTGCCTTGCAGGGCCTGTTCCTGTCGCCGCTGATCATTCCCCACCTGGTGCTGGGCGTGGCCTTGCTGCGCCTGTTCTCGGTGGTGGGCGGTGCCGGCAGTTTCGGCTGGCTGGTGCTGGCGCACTCGCTGGTGGTGACGCCCTACACCATGCGCCTGATCATGGCCGCGCTGATCGGTTTCGACCGCAGTGCCGAACAGGCCGCGCTGTCGCTGGGGGCAAGTCGCTCCACGGTGTTCCTGCGCATCACGCTGCCGATGATCCTGCCGGGCATCACCGGTGGCTGGCTGCTGGCCTTCATCAACAGCTTCGATGAAGTCACCATGTCCATCTTCGTGACTTCGCCCTCGACGGTGACGCTGCCAGTGCGCATGTACATGTACGCCACCGAATCCATCGATCCGATGATGGCGGCGGTGTCGGCCCTGATGGTGGCCATCACGGCGGTGGCGATGATCATTCTGGATCGGGTCTACGGCCTGGACCGCGTACTGGTGGGGCGCACATGAGCGATTTCGCTTCTCCCCAGGATGCGCAGCTGGTGCGGCTGGCCGAGCAGGATCGCGCCACCGTCAGCTTCACCCTCGATGGTCGCGCCGTCACCGCGCTGGAAGGCGATACCGTGCTGACCGCCGTGCTGACCTGCGCCGGCAGCCTGCGCCGCAATGAATTCAGCGGCCAGCCTCGCGCCGGCTTCTGCATGATGGGCGCCTGCCAGGATTGCTGGATCGCCACCGACAGCGGTGAACGCCTGCGTGCCTGCTCCACCTTCATCCGCGCCGGCATGCAATTGCGCAGCGGCCAGGGGGAGGGCATATGAGTCGACTTCCTCCCGTGATCGTCGGCGCCGGACCGGCCGGCGTGCGTGCGGCGCAGACACTGCTGGCCCATGGCCTGCGGCCGGTGCTGATCGACGAGGCGGCCCAGGCGGGCGGCCAGATCTATCGTCAGCCGCCCGGCGGGTTCCGGCGCAGCCGCAAGACGCTCTATGGTTTCGAGGCCGGGCGCGCGCAGTCGGTGCATGCCGCCTTCCATGCCTTGCGCGAGGCCATCGATTATCGTCCGCAGACCCTGGTGTGGAATGCCCAGCCCGGCCTGCTCGACCTGATGGATGGCCAGGCCCAGTCCGCGGCCACCCTGGCCTGGGAAGACATCATCGTCGCCACCGGCGCCACCGACCGGGTCCTGCCTTTTCCGGGCTGGACCACGCCGGGCGTCTATACGCTGGGTGGCGCGCAGGTTGCGCTCAAGTTCCAGGGATGCGCCATCGGCCGCTCGGTGGTGTTGGCCGGCAATGGCCCGCTGCTGTATCTGGTGGCCTATCAATACGCCAAGGCCGGTGCCCATGTGGCCGCCGTGCTCGACAGCAGCAGCCTGGTCGACCGCATCGCGGCCCTGCCAGCCATGCTGGGCCAGCCGGCCTTGCTGGCCAAGGGCATCTACTATCTGGCCTGGCTGAGGCTGCATGGCGTGCCCGTCCACACCCATGCCGAGGTGCTGCGGGTGGAGGGCGAGTCGCGCGTGCAGAGCGTGGTCTGGCGTCGTCACCAGCCTGCCCGCGCGGGCGTCAGGGCAGGTGCCGAGCGGCGCATCGATTGTGATGCCGTCGGCTTCGGTTATGCCCTGCGCTCCGAAACGCAACTGGCCGACCTGCTGGGTTGCCGCTTCCGGTTCGACCCGCTGCAGCGGGCGCATCTGCCGGTGCGCGATCGCGCTACCCGCAGCAGCGTGCCGGGCGTATATCTGGCCGGAGACGGCGCCGGCATCATGGGTGCGGACGCTGCCGAACTGGCCGGTGAGCGTGCCGCGCTGGCGCTGTTGCAGGATCGCGGCATTACCGTCGATGGCGCCCGGGTGGCGCAGATCGAGGCCACGCTCGCGCAGATCGGCGCCTTCCGCGTGGGGCTGGAGCGGGCCTTTCCCTTCCCGGAGCACTGGGCAGCCAACGCCCCCGATGATCTGGTGATCTGCCGCTGCGAAAACATCCGCGCCGGAGAATTGCGCGCAGCCGTGCGCGAAAAAGGCGCAGCTGAAATGAATCGCCTGAAGGCCCTGACCCGCGTGGGCATGGGGCGCTGTCAGGGGCGCATGTGCGGTGCCGCAGCAGCGGAGATCCTGGCCCATGCGGCTGCGATACCGGTGGCCGAGGTCGGTCGCCTGCGCGGTCAGGCGCCGATCAAGCCCATTCCCATGGGCATGCATGTGCCGGCGGCTGCGTTGCCGTCGGCGCAGGTCATTGCCCTGCATGCCGGGGAGGATGCATCGTGAATACCGTTTCCACTGAAGTGCTCATCATCGGCGGCGGCATCGTCGGCGCATCGGCTGCGCTGGTGCTGGCCAAGGCCGGCCGTCGCGTGACGGTGCTGGAGCGCGATCTCTGTGGTTCGCGTTCCAGTGGCGTGAACTATGGCGGCGTGCGTCGCCAGGGTCGTCCCGAGGTGCAGTTGCCGCTGTCGCAGCGTGCGCACCAGATCTGGGGCGAGCTGGAGTCGCTCATCGGCACGACCGGCGAATATAAACGCAGTGGCCACTTCAAGCTGGCCCGTAGCGCAGCCGACATGCAGGCCCTGGAAGCCTACGCCGAACTGAGCCGGCCTTATGGGCTGGGCATCGAGCTGATCAGCGGCGAGCGCCTGCGTGAGCAATGCCCCTGGCTGGGCGGCGCGGCGGTCGGCGGCTCCTTGTGTCCGGAAGACGGCCAGGCCAATCCGCGTCTGGTATCGCCGGCCTTCGCCCGCGCTGCGCAGGCGGCCGGGGCGCGCATCATCGAGGGCTGCGAAGTATTGCAGGTGGGCCATGACGGCCAGAGTTTCGTGGCCGAAGCACGGCACGGCGAAGCGCCTTTGCAGTTGCGCGCCGAGGTCTTGATCAACTGCGCCGGCGCCTGGGCCAACCGGGTGGCGCAAGCCTTCGGTGAGGCCGTGCCCCTGACCAGCGGTCATCCCAGCATGGTGGTGACCGAGCCCATCCCGCATTTCCTGCCCTGGAGCCTGGGCGTGGAAGGGGGATCGATCTACTGCCGCCAGGTGGCCCGTGGCAACGTGGTGCTGGGCGGTGGTCGCGGCTACGTGCTGGATGAACAGCGCGCCCGCGCCTCGCACGACTCCATCCTCGGCCTGCTGCCGCAGGCGGCGGCCTTGCTGCCGGCGCTGCGGCACGTCCACATCATCCGCACCTGGAGCGGGGTGGAAGGCTACCTGCCGGACCACCACCCGGTGATCGGCCCCAGCAGCACGCAGCCGGGCCTGCTGCATGGCTTCGGCTTCTGCGGCGCCGGTTTCCAGATCGGCCCGGCTGCCGGCGAAGCGCTGGCCGAGCTGGTGCTGCATGGCCGCAGCAATATCGACCTGGATGCATTCTCGATTGCCCGTTTTACGCCGAGGCCTGCCGTCTCCACTATCTCCGTGGTCGGCACCGATGGCACAGATACCTCCGACCTGCTGTCCTCCCACCCTGAAAGGAAGATCTCATGATGTCGCTTTCCCGTCCCGGCGCGCTGGCCGCCGCCCTTGGCATGACCTTGCTGGCCTGTGGCGGCGCTCAGGCACAGACCCGCACGCTCTACATCGGCATGAACGGCGGCAACATGGAAAAGACCTTCACGCAAGCGGTCTTTGGCCCCTTTGAGCAGAAGTACAACGTCAAGATCGCCGTGGTGCCGGGCGGTTCCGCCGATATCCTGGCCAAGGCCCAGGCCGCCAAGGACAAGCCGCAGATGCACCTGATGTTTCTCGATGATGGTGTGATGTACCGGGCCGTCGGCATGGGCCTGTGCGAGAAACAGAAGCCCAATGCCAACCTGGCCAACCTGCTGCCGGTGGCGCACATCAAGGACGACATGGCCACCGGCGTGACCATCAGCGTCACCGGCCTGGCCTACAACACCAAGGTCTATGCAGAGAAGGGCTGGGCGCCGCCGACCTCCTGGCTGGACCTGGCCGATCCCAAACTGAAAGGGCGGGTGGTGTTCCAGTCGCTGCCTTCCTCGACCTTCGGCCTGCATGCCTTCCTTGCCTTCAACCAGCTCAAGGGCGGCACCGATGCCAACGTCGATCCGGGCTTCAAGGCATGGCCATCGACCATCGGCCCCAATGTGCTGGAGTACATCTCCAACTCGGCCAAGATCTCCGAGATGGCGCAGACCGGGGAAGCCGCCTTGTTCCCTTACACCCCGACCCAATCCACCATCCTCAAGAGCAAGGGCGTGCCGGTGGAATATGTGCAGCCCAAGGAAGGCGCCATCGTGCTGATGGTGGCGCAGTGCGTGATCGCCAACAACACCGAGCCGCAACTGGCCCAGGAACTGGCGGCCTACCTGCTCTCGCCGCAGGCGCAAGCCCTGGCGCTGGAAAACGGCAACTACAACCCGACCAATACCAAGGTCCAGGTCAGCGGCCCGGCAGCGACCGAACAGGCCCGCATGAATGGCTTCGTGAAGGCGGCGCGGGCGGTGGACTGGGATGAGATCAACAAGAACCGTGCCGTCTGGAATACCCGCTGGAGCCGCACCATCGAACGATGATTCGCCGTGCAGGCGAGGTCGGCGGGTGATCTGCTCCTATGGCGCAGCCGGATCATCTGGCCGATTGCAGCCAATGACAGAACCTCTGGCAGTCTTTGGCGCCACCCTTCGCGGTGGCGTTTTTTTCTGGTCGGCAGGGTGAGCTGACGGCAGCCTCATGGTGGCTTATCTGCCGGATGAATCAATCGGCGCCGATTCTGCTGTGGCGCAGATGAGCGCAGCGCCGGGGACTGATTGGCCTTCAAGGCAAAATTCGCGTATAATGAGGGGATCGCTCAAGAAAAGAGCGGAAATCCTGATCTCCACGCGCCTTGCCGCAGTCCGATCCCTGCAATCCGCGTGATCCGCATCTTCATCCGCTTCCCCGAGTAAAGAACCAACGCTATCGGTCTCACCGCAAGCGCGTTCGCCTGTCCTCCGACCTTAACGCTCCCGGCCGCCTGTTTGCGTGGCCAGTCGTCAAAGCCAGAGATTGCAAATCCCCGAGCCCTTCCTCGCTGGAGGTCGCGCGCTCATGCACAAGAAAGAGAAAATGGCAAAAGAAGAACTGATTGAAATGCAAGGACAAGTTTCCGAAGTCCTCCCTGACTCGCGCTTCCGTGTCGCGCTGGACAACGGCCACTCGCTGATCGCCTATACGGCTGGTCGCATGAAAAAGAACTTCATCAAGATTCTGGCCGGTGACAAGGTCACCCTGGAACTGTCGCCCTACGACCTGAACAAGGGCCGCATCATCTTCCGTCACCTGGAGCAGCGCGGCCCCTCCGGCCCCCGTCCGGGCTTCCGTCGCCGCTGATCGCTGGCGCGACGCTTCGCGTCGCCTGGATATGCCACCACGCCATCCGGCGTGACTGGCGAGCACGCGCTCATGGATCGGTTTTGCGAAAGAAAAAGAATATGCATCTTCCGGTCGATCATCTGGAGCAGTACAAGGGTTTCCGCGTGTCGCTGAGATGCAGTGGACGGCATGGCCAGTGGGAAGTGAGTACGGTGCACATTGTCGACATCAGTGGCCTGGCGCCTGCCTTGTTTCCCCGTCGTCATCTCCCTGGACGTTCCGACAGCGCTGCGCTCGCCATAGTGCGCGGCATGGCCTGGGCCAGGGCAGTCATCGACAATCTTGACCCCGCACTGGATCGCCCGATGCCGTCGTGATGAAGTATTGTGGAGGTAGAGGTGTGATGCGTGGAGGTGGGTAGCGATACTGCGATCTGCCGAGCGCACAAACAAAAACAGCGAGTCGTTTGACTCGCTGTTTTTGCATGGGAATTCCTGGTCGGGGTGAGAGGATTCGAACCTCCGGCCTCTACGTCCCGAACGTAGCGCTCTACCAGGCTAAGCTACACCCCGTCGAGTGAGATCTAATGTCAGTGATTTCGATCTACTGCGAAAGCCGATAATTCTAACAGGGATTTTTTGAATTGGCTATCGGGAAGTGAAATAATCGCGTCTGATGCGCGGCGGGCGGCGATCTCCGCCTGTTCACGCGTGTAGGCCAGTGCGCCCGAATGGGTGATGGCCGAGAGCACTTCGTCGAAATGCTGTTCGTCACCGTTCTCGATGCAGGTACGGACCAGGTCGCGCTGCTGCGGCGTGCCGTGCTGCATGAGCCAGATCAGCGGCAGGGTGGGCTTGCCTTCGCGCAGGTCGTCGCCGACGTTCTTGCCGATCTCGGCGCTGTTGCCCGAATAATCCAGCACGTCGTCGATCAGCTGGAAGGCGGTGCCGATGGAGCGGCCATATTCGCCCGCGGCTTCAATGCCGGCTTCGTCGGCACCTGCGATCAGGGCGCCGATCTGGCTGGCGGCCTCGAACAGCTTGGCGGTCTTGGAGCGGATCACCTGCAGGTAGCCGTTTTCGTCCACGTCGGGATTGTGCATGTTGAGCAACTGCAGGACTTCGCCCTCGGCGATGACGTTGGTGGCGTCGGCCACGATTTCCATCACGCGCGGATTGCCCACCGTCACCATCATCTGGAAGGCGCGCGAGTAGAGGAAGTCACCCACCAGCACCGAGGCGGCATTGCCGAACATGGCGTTGGCGGTCTGCTTGCCACGGCGCAACGAGGATTCGTCGACGACGTCGTCATGCAGCAGGGTCGCGGTGTGGATGAACTCGATCACCGCGGCCAGCGTGTGGTGATGCTCGCCCTTGTAGCCGAAGGCATTGGCGATGAGCACCACCAGCACCGGGCGCAGGCGCTTGCCGCCGGCGCTGATGATGTATTCGGCGACCTGGTTGACCAGCGGCACCTCCGAATACAGCTGCCGACGGATGACTGCGTTGACCGCCTCCATGTCGGAGAGGATCGGTTGCATGATGGTTTGTTGCGAAGCGTTTTGTACGGCGGCAGACAAGGCGGAACCTGTGGAAAATGGTTATTCCCGGGATTATACGACGACAAGGCGGGCGCACGCCAAAGACCATGCTCGCCCGCGCGGCAGATGAGCATTGTCGGCAGGGAAACACCGGGGCTTGTGGTCCTCTCTCTGGGGACGGGTGGTGGTCATTGTCCTGGCGGAAACTCTGTTGTTCATCAGCCCGCCAAAGTGTCAAGCCTTTTGACCCTGCAGCTAAGTGCATGTATAATTTGGGGTTTTCCTGTTTCGCCAAGGGGTTTTGTGTCCCGGGCGCGTCAGGGGAAAATCGTTCTTATTCATTCATTCGTGAGGTTTCACATGTACGCGGTCATAAAAACCGGCGGCAAACAATACAAAGTTGCTGCTGGCGAAAAACTCAAAGTAGAACAGATACCGGCTGACATTGGCTCCGAAATCACTTTGGATCAAGTGCTCGCAGTGGGCGCAGGCGAAACCGTGAAGTTCGGTGCGCCGCTGGTCGCAGGTGCTACGGTGCTGGCTACTGTGGTAGCACAAGGTCGCCATGACAAGGTCCGCATCTTCAAGATGCGTCGTCGCAAGCACTACCAAAAGCGTCAAGGCCATCGTCAGAACTACACCGAACTGCAAATCGTCTCGATCAACGCCTAAGCGTTGAACTGGTCGAACTGCTCATCCAAAGTCATCAAGGAGTTTTAAATGGCACACAAAAAAGGCGGCGGCACTACGCGCAACGGCCGTGACTCAGAATCGAAACGCCTGGGCGTCAAGGTTTATGGCGGCCAAGTGATCAACGCTGGCGGCATCATCGTCCGTCAACGCGGCACCCGCGTCCACGCTGGCGAAAACGTCGGCGTCGGCAAGGACCACACCCTGTTCGCCCTGAAGGACGGCAAGGTCAAGTTCGTTGTCAAGGGCCTGCAACAGCGTCAATACGCAACCGTCGTTACGGCGTAAGCGTTCCTGTCATCCGGGTTCGCCCGGAAACCAGGCATAAAAAAGGCTCTGCCGATGGTGGAGCCTTTTTGGTTTTTTGAAGAGCCGTCAACAAAGCGCCGAGCCTTGTCTCCTCTCGGGGATGCCGGGGTTGGTCAGGCTGAAGATCCACCCGTTGCTGTGGCAAGGGTGCATCGACGCATCGACGTTTTGTTAGCGGCTCCCACGAGGCGTCAATATCATGAAATTCATCGACGAAGCACGCATTGAAGTCGTGGCGGGGGATGGCGGCAACGGTGTCGCCAGCTTCTGCCGCGAGAAATTCCGCCCCTTCGGCGGTCCCGACGGCGGCGACGGCGGCAAGGGCGGCACCATCTGGGCCGTGGCTGATCGCAACGTCAATACCCTGATCGACTACCGCTACGCCAAGCTGCATCGCGCTGGTCGTGGCGAAAATGGTCGCGGTTCCGATTGCTACGGCAAGGGCGCCGACGACGTCTATCTGCGCATGCCAGTAGGCACCCTGATCGTGGACATCAACACCGGCGAGCACATCGCCGACCTGACCTTCCACGGCCAGACCGTGATGCTGGCCAAGGGTGGCGAGGGCGGCTGGGGCAACATCCACTTCAAGACTTCCACCAACCGCGCTCCGCGTCAAAAGACCGAGGGCAAGGAAGGCGAACGCCGCGAACTGCGCCTGGAGCTGAAGGTGCTGGCCGACGTCGGTCTGCTGGGCATGCCCAATGCAGGCAAGTCGACCTTCATCACGGCCGTCTCCAACGCCCGTCCGAAGATCGCCGACTATCCTTTCACGACGCTGCATCCCAACCTGGGTGTGGTGCGCGTGAGCCACGAAAAGAGCTTCGTCATCGCCGACATCCCCGGCCTGATCGAGGGTGCGGCTGACGGTGCTGGCCTGGGGGTGCAGTTCCTGCGCCACCTGCAGCGCACCGGTCTGCTGCTGCACATCGTCGATCTGGCGCCCTTCAACGAGGAAGTCGATCCGGTCAAGGAAGCCAAGGCCATCGTCAAGGAACTGAAGAAGTACGACCAGTCCCTGTTCGACAAGCCGCGCTGGCTGGTCCTGAACAAGCTGGACGTGGTGCCCGAGGCCGAGCGCGCCAAGCGCGTGAAGGATTTCGTCAAGCGCTTCGGCTGGAAGGGCCCCGTGTTCGAGATCTCTGCCCTGAACCGTGACGGTTGCGAAGACCTGATCAACGAGATCTACAGCTACCTCGAAACCAAGCGCGCCGAGGAGCATCGCTCCGAAGAGACGCAGATGACCGAGGAAGCACGCGCCATCTCCAGCATCGATCCGGACGATCCACGCTTCAAGGTCCTGGACTGATTCCGTCGCTGCGTGGCCTCTAGCGGGGCTGCGCAGCGGGGGCGGTTCGGGCTATCATCTCTGCCTGTCGGAATTTCCGACTCCCCCCAGAAGAATCAGAATCCGGAACACTATGCAATCGGTCATTCAAAGCGCCAAGCGGCTCATCATCAAGGTCGGTTCCTCGCTGGTTACCAATGACGGCAAGGGCCTGGACGCCAACGCCATCGCCCGCTGGGCCGAGCAGATCGCGCAATTGCGCGCACTCGGCAAGGAAGTGGTGCTGGTCAGTTCCGGCGCGGTCGCCGAGGGCATGCAGCGCCTGGGCTTCGACAAGCGTCCCACCGGCATCCATCATCTGCAGGCCTGCGCTGCAGTGGGCCAGATGGGTCTGGCGCAAATCTACGAAACCAGCTTCCGCAAGCACGACCTGCACACCGCACAGGTGTTGCTGACCCATGCTGACCTGGCGGATCGCGAGCGCTATCTCAATGCCCGTTCCACCCTGTTTGCCTTGCTGCAACTGGGCGTGGTGCCGGTCATCAATGAAAACGACACGGTGGTCACCGATGAAATCAAGTTCGGTGACAACGATACCCTGGGTGCCCTGGTCGCCAACCTGATCGAAGCCGATGCGCTGGTCATCCTCACCGACCAGCCCGGTCTCTTTACCGCCGATCCCCGCAAGGATTCCAAGGCCACCCTTATTGCCGAGGCACGTGCTGGCGACCCGTCGCTGGAGCTGATCGCCGGCGGCACCGGGACCGGCATCGGTCGCGGCGGCATGCTGACCAAGATCCTGGCGGCCAAGCGCGCGGCCACCTCCGGCGCGCATACGGTCATCGCCTGGGGCCGTGAAGACCAGGTCCTGACCCGTCTGGCAGCCGGTGAAGCCATCGGTACCCAGCTCAACGCCGAGACTGCACAACTGACGGCGCGCAAGCAGTGGATGGCCGATCACCTCAAGACCGCCGGGCGCGTGGTATTGGATGCCGGCGCGGTGCAGAAGCTGAGCCTGGAAGGCAAGTCGCTGCTGCCCATCGGCGTGGTGGAAGTGGCCGGGGAATTCGGCCGCGGTGATGTCATCACCTGCGTTGATGAAGCCGGACGCGCCATTGCGCGTGGCATGAGCAACTACAACAGCTCGGACGCGCGTCGCATCATTCGTCATCCGTCTTCCGAAATCCAGGCCATCCTGGGCTTCGTGGAAGAGCCTGAACTGGTGCATCGGGATAACCTGGTCCTGCTCTGAGTGGCGGGTCACTCGGTGGGCAGGATATAAACGATATAAATCCTGTAAAAGATATGAAAAAACGCGGCCTGGCCGCGTTTTTTCTTTGTTGCTGCTGCTTGTGCCGTCGCGATCAACGACGCACCGGGTCAATACGGGTCTGGGTCTTGAGCCGATTGACGATGCTCTTCAGGTTTTCGTTGTCGGCGATCATCTTGCCGTCGCAGAAATAATCCCGGAACAGGGCGCCATCGATACGATTGGCGCCGATATCACGGATCGGCTGCCATTTGTCGCGACGCGAGCGCGACCATTTGCCGTCAGGGTGGCCGAAGGCATAGGTCTTCTTCTCCCAGGTTTCGCAGCGCATGCCTTCGTACATCACGTTCACGGCACCGCCCTCGGTCTTGGTCAGTACCGTGTAGCGCACCACCTTGTCAGTGCCGATGGAGACCGAGTTGAGGTCCACGTACGCCTTCATGGTGGCGTTCGGGCTGAGGTAGAACTCGGCCAGGTTCTGCTGTTGCGGTGTGGGCGGCAGCTGTACGGCGATCTCCTGCCAGGGCTTTTCCTCGTCGTCGAATTCCTCGTCGAAGCTCTGTGCCAGGGCACCGGCGCAAACGGCCAGCAGCGAGCAGGCCAGTACCGCCTGGCGCAGGCCACGCAGGGTGATCGGAGGACGTTGTGGTGCGTTCTGCAGGGAAGAGGGCATGGGGCTCACTTGGATTCGGGCGTGGAGGCGCCGTTGAGGGGCTGGGCCTGCGTGGCCGGGCCGGTTTTCTTGTGGGGAGGCAGGGGACGGCCGGGTGGCTCGCCGCGTCGCACGGCATGGCCGGCGCGATTCAGGAAGCGCGACAATTCCTGCAGCGCCTGCTGATAGACCTCGCGCTTGAACTCGATGACCACGTCCAGCGGCACCCAGTAGTCATGCCAGCGCCAGGCATCGAACTCGGGATGCGAGGTGCCGCGCAGGTTGACGTCGCAATCGCGCCCGACCATACGCAGCAGGAACCAGATCTGCTTCTGGCCGCGATAATGGCCGCGCACTTCGCGCTTGATGAAATGGTCGGGGACTTCGTAGCGCAGCCAGTCACGGGTGCGACCGATGATCTTGACGTGCTCGGCCCGCAGGCCGATTTCCTCTTCCAGTTCCCTAAACATCGCCTGTTCGGGGGTCTCGCCGTGCTTGATGCCGCCTTGCGGGAATTGCCAGGAGTGCTCGCGTACGCGCTTGCCCCACCACACCTCGTTATTGGCGTTGAGCAGGATGATGCCGACGTTCGGGCGGAAGCCTTCTCGATCCAGCATGGTGATCCTCAAACTTTCTGCGGCTGGAAGTGCCTTTCGGGCAGGCTCATGCGACTGCGGGCGCGCCGATGGAAATCGGTGCGCCAGGCGGGTCAGGAGCAATCACATCGATGCACGGATGTCATTGAAACTAGGAGCAAATCTGCAAAGAAAGGGCGCATCAGCCAGCTAATCCTTTAAAATTAGAACGATTATAACCCTCCTCTTTTTAAAAAGAACCGACCGTCATGCGCGCCTCACGTTTTTTTATTTCCACCCTGAAAGAAGCCCCTTCCGACGCTGAAATCGTCAGCCACAAGCTGATGATGCGGGCCGGGATGATCAAGCGTCTGGGTGCCGGCATCTATACCTACATGCCGATGGGGTTGCGCGTGATCCGCAAGGTCGAAGCCATCGTGCGCGAGGAAATGAACCGTGCCGGCGCCGTCGAGCTGTTGATGCCGGTGGTGCAGCCGGCCGAGCTGTGGCAGGAGACCGGGCGCTGGAACAAGATGGGCGCCGAGCTCATGCGCGTGAAGGATCGCCATGGTCGCGATTTCGCCATCCAGCCGACCTCCGAGGAAGTGGTCACCGACGTGGCGCGCTCCGAACTGCGCAGCTACAAGCAGCTGCCGGTGAACTTCTATCACATCCAGACCAAGTTCCGCGACGAGCGTCGCCCGCGCTTCGGCCTGATGCGCGGGCGCGAATTCACGATGAAGGATGCCTATTCCTTCGACCGCGACATCGACGGTCTGAAGAAGTCCTACCAGGCCATGTATGACGCCTACGTGCGCATCTTCACCCGTTTCGGACTGCAGTTCCGCGCGGTGGCGGCCGACAACGGTGCCATCGGCGGTTCCGGTTCGCATGAGTTCCACGTGATCGCCGCCACCGGCGAAGATGCACTGGTCTATTGCCCCACCTCGGATTACGCCGCCAACATGGAAGCGGCCGAAGCCCTGCCGGTGGACAGCGCCCGTGGCGCCGCTACCCAGGCGCTGGAAAAGACCGCCACGCCCGGCAAGTCCAAGTGCGAGGCGGTGGCCGAGTTGCTGGGCCTGCCGCTGGCGCGCACCGTCAAGTCCATCGTCCTGGCCGTGGACAACGATGATCCTGCCAAGAAGGAAATCTGGCTGCTGCTGCTGCGTGGCGACCACGAGCTCAACGAAGTGAAGGCCAGCAAGATCCCTGGTCTGGCCACCTATCGTTTCGCCAACGAAGCCGAGATCGTCGAATGGTTCGGCACGCCCCCAGGCTATCTGGGCCCGATCGGTACCAAGAAGCCGGTCAAGGTTGTGGCCGACCGTACCGTCGCCAACATGGCCGACTTCGTCTGCGGCGCTAACGAGGCTGATTTCCACTACACCGGCGCCAACTGGGGCCGTGACTTGCCCGAACCGGTGGTGGCCGATATCCGCAACGTGGTCGAAGGCGACGCCTCGCCGGATGGCCAGGGTGTGCTGGCGATCCAGCGCGGCATCGAAGTGGGCCACGTGTTCCAGCTGGGTACGACCTATTCCGAGGCGATGAAGGCGACCTATCTGGATGAGGCCGGCAAGCCGCAACCGCTGGTGATGGGTTGCTACGGCATCGGCGTGACCCGCATCCTGGGCGCGGCCATCGAACAGAATTTCGACGAGCGTGGCATCATCTGGCCGACTTCGATTGCACCGTTCGAGGTCGTGCTCTGCCCGATGGGTTATGACCGCAGCGAAGCCGTCAAGACCGAGATCGACAAGCTGTATGCGCAATTGACCGAGGCAGGCGTGGATGTGGTGCTGGATGATCGTGGCGAACGCCCCGGCGCGATGTTCGCCGACTGGGAACTGATCGGCGTGCCACATCGTATCGTCGTCGGTGATCGTGGCCTCAAGGATGGCAACATCGAATACCAGGGCCGTCGCGACAGCGAAGCCACCCAGGTCCCGCTGGCTGAGGCGCTGGCCTTCATCCAGGGCAAGCTGGCAGCTTGAGCCACCCTGGTGCTGCGGTGACGCAGTAATGAAAAAGGCGGACGCCACGGCGTCCGCCTTTGTTTTGGTCGCAGCTGGAGCAGCTGTGCCGTCTTACTTCGCCGGAACGATGGTCACCGTTTCGCGCAGGATCCCGCCGTCGGCAACGCTACCTTCGGTACGCCCCTGGCCATTGACGCGCTTTTCGCAATCGATGCGATCGGATTGCGGCAGGCCTTCGCAGCGGCGCAGCGCGTTTTCCTTCAGCTGGCTCGCGCCCGGATCGGTCAACGTGCCGCGCGCGGCCGCCTGTTGCGCGGCGCCTGCTTCACGCAGGCAGGTCGCACGGTCTTCGGTGGAGCTACCGTTCTTGCAGGCAGCGATCTGTTGCTGGTACTCCGTATTGCCTGCCTTGCCGGCAGCCAATACATGCGAGGCGCCGCCCAGGGCGGCCAGGCCGATCACGAGCGCGCTGGCCGAGCGCAGGACCTGGTGACGCAGGCTGTGGGTGTGGTTTGGCATGGTCATTTCCTTTCTCTTGGTAATGAGCTTCCAAGCTCATCAGTGGATGGCATATTGATAGACCCGGCGTTGCTTGTTCAGTTCTGCGGGATGGGAGGTGAGAGTGAGCAAGAGGTCAGCAAGAGCTCCTTGCCACGCGCACCAGTGCAGAACATGCATCCTATGGGATCGCTACGGTGACTGCCATCAGAAAAGCCCGCCAACGGGCGTCGGAAAAGCGGAAGCGTTGAGATTGTCCGAAGCGGATCGCTGTCTGCCAAGCCTGCCTGCGACCGCGCTGCGTGGAAGTGGGCCGTTCTGAAACATCCAGAAACAAAAACGCCCGCATGATTTCTGCGGGCGTTTTTGTTTGCAAGTCGCTTGCAAACCGCGGGCGTCGATCAGCTCAGGTGAGCCGAGATCAGCTTGGTCATTTCGAACATCGTGACTTGCTTCTTGCCACCGAAGATCGCCTTGAGCTTGTCATCAGCATCGATGTTGCGCTTGTTCTCGGCGTTCTGCAGCTTGTTCTTCTTGATGTATTCCCACACCTTCTTGGTCACTTCGGTGCGCGGCAGCGGCTTGGCGCCGACCACTTCGCCCAGTGCTGCCGACGGCGTCAGCGGCTTCATGAAGGCGGCGTTGGGAGTACGTTTTGCAGCGGGCTTCTTGGCGGCGGGCTTGGCAGCCGGTTTTGCTGCGGCTTTCTTGGGGGCTGCCTTGGGTGCGGCTTTCGGAGCTGCCTTGGCCGCCGGCTTGGCTGCGGGCTTGGCCGCTGCCTTTGGCGCTGCCTTCGGTGCTGCGGCTTTCGCGGCAGGCTTAGCTGCCGGTTTTGCTGCCGGCTTGGCGGCGGGTTTTGCTGCTGGCTTCTTTACTGCGGCTGCTGCTTTTTTTGCTGTGGCCATCTGAAAGACTCCTCACAAGAATGAGATGAATGCGTCAATTTACGCACCGCTAATAGTGGTGCTCTTTGCACGGCCATGCAAGTATTTTTTGGCAGATTTCCGGATGAAATAACCAGGAAACAACGAGCCGCCCCGATCCGGCGTCAAGCCGCGCCGGTAAAGGGATCGCGGCGGATGCCGGCGGGTCGTGGAAGGACCCCTCGCGTGCGGTTTGCGAGGCCGCCCGGAAGATGAAAAAAGGACATGACCGCAGCCGCGCGCGAGGGCATCTGCCAGTGATCCGGAGAGGGGGGAAATGCGGGGGGAGGAATACAGCGGGGGAGGGGCAGGGCAGCGGGAAAAGGCAGCAGGAAGATCGTGCGGAAAATGCCTGGTGCCAGCCGCAAAGCCAGCACCAGCAAGGGATTCCGGTGATCCGGTCAGCGCATGCCGCCAGGCAGCATGCCCTTCATGCCGCGCATCATCTTCATCATGCCGCCACCCTTGAGCTTCTTCATCATCGATTGCATCTGCTCGAACTGCGACAGCATGCGATTGACTTCCTGCACCTGTACGCCGGCGCCGGCGGCGATGCGGCGCTTGCGGGTAGCCTTGATCAGTTCCGGCTTGGCGCGCTCCTGCGGGGTCATGGAATTGATGATGCCTTCCATGCGACGCACCTGCTTCTCGGCCTGGTCCATGTTGGCGTTGCCGGCTGCGGCCTGCATCTGCGCCGGCAGCTTGTCCAGCAGGCTGGTGAGTCCGCCCATCTTCTTCATCTGCGACAGCTGGGCCTTGAAGTCATTGAGGTCGAACTTGCCGCCGCCCTTGATCTTGTTGGCCAGGCCTTCGGCGGCTGCCATGTCCACGCCCTTGCGGGCTTCCTCGACCAGGGCCAGGATGTCGCCCATGCCCAGGATGCGGTTGGCCATGCGCGAGGGGTCGAAGGCTTCCAGACCGTCCAGCTTTTCGGCCACACCGGCAAACTTGATGGGCTTGCCGGTGATGTGACGCACCGACAGCGCCGCACCACCGCGCGAATCACCATCCAGCTTGGTGAGCACCACGCCGGTCAGCGGCAGGGCGTCGCTGAAGGCCTTGGCGGTGTTGATGGCGTCCTGGCCCAGCATGGCGTCGACCACGAACAGGGTTTCGATGGGCTTGATGGCGGCGTGCACGGCGCGGATTTCGTCCATCATGGCCTGGTCGATACCCAGACGGCCGGCGGTGTCGACGATCAGCACTTCGTGGTGATGCTTCTTGGCGTAGTCCAGCGCCGCCAGGGCGATATCGACCGGCTTGTCGGTCGCCTGGCTGGGGAAGAAGTCGGCGCCGGCCTGGCCGGTCACCGTCTGCAGCTGGCCGATGGCGGCCGGGCGATAGACGTCGGCCGATACCGTCAGCACCTTCTTCTTGGTGGTTTCGCGCAGGTATTTGGCCAGCTTGCCGACGGTGGTGGTTTTACCGGCACCCTGCAGGCCTGCCATCAGGATGATCGCCGGCGGCTGCGTGGCGAAGTTCAGTTGCGAGGCTTCCGGGCCCAGATCGGCGCCCATCAGGCTGGCCAGTTCTCGCTGTACCACGCCCACCAGGGCCTGGCCGGGAGTCAGCGAGCGGATGACTTCCTCGCCCAGGGCTTTTTCCTTGACCTTGGCGATGAATTCGCGCACCGCCGGCAGGGCCACGTCGGCCTCCAGCAGGGCCAGGCGCACTTCGCGCAGCATCTCGGCGGTATTGGATTCGGTCAGTCGCGCCTCGCCGCGCATGGTTTTGACGACTTTGGCGAGGCGTTGGGTCAGGTTGTCTAGCATGGTGATATCTGCAAATGAGTGGATGGCCGCGGGCCAGGACTTGAGCGGCAAGGTGGCGCCGCAGGCGACGGGCAATCCTGCATTTTAACCGAAGAGCCCTGCCGCGCCCGCGTCGGCAAGCCGGCCTGCAGGCCCAGATGGGGCTGCTACGTAAAATTAACAGCTTGTACAGGCCGTCCTCTTTGTGTATACATGGGCGCTGAATTTCCGAGCGCAAATAATAATCAAGGCCAGCCGCCATGCAGCGGCGGCCAACGCCATCGAGACAGCCGGTCCGGCATCGCCGCCGCCGGCCCGCCACATCAAGAACGATATACACAAGAGGAGAGAGGAAATGCACAAGAAACTGATCGCCCTGGCCCTGCTGGCAAGCGCCGGCTTTGCGACCGCCAGCCATGCCGCAGACGATGTGATCCGCCTGGGCAACCTGAAGTTCGCCCATTATGGTGCGGTGTCCTACATCAAGGAGATCGCGCCCAAGTGCGGCATCAAGGTCGATGAAAAGGTCTTTGCCAAGGGTCCCGACGTGATGCAGGGCATCCTGGCCGGCGAGCTCGACGTGGGTACCACTGCCTCGGAAGCTGCCATCTCGGGCCGCGCCAACGGCGCACCGATCTATGTGGTGGCCGGCTTCGCCAAGGGCGGTGCGCGTCTGGTGGCGGGCAAGGACTCGGGCATCAAGTCGGTCAAGGACCTGAAGGGCAAGAAGGTCGGTGTGACCCGCGGTGGCATCCATGAAGTGCTGCTGGATGCCGAGCTGGGCCAGAACGGCCTCACGCCCAAGGATGTGACCATCGTCTACCTGGCCTTCGCCGACCTCAACCAAGCCCTGCTTGGCAAGAACATCGACGCCATGATGCAGAGCGAACCGCAATCCTCGCAGGCCATCAACAAGGGTTTCGGCGTGGAAGTGATGAAGCCCTACGACACCCCGATCGGCGAACCCTACCGCACCATGGTGATGACCGAGAAGTTCTACACCGAGAAGCGCCCGCTGGCCGAGAAGTTCATGCGCTGCTTCCTGGAGGCGACCAAGACCTTCATCGACAAGCCTGAAGTGGCCGAGAAGTACGTGCGTGAAGTGATCTTCAAGAACCAGATCAGCAAGGAAGACTTCTACGACGCCATCGGCAATTCGCCCTACGCCTACGACATCACCGTCGAGCACATCCAGGTCACCACCGACACCATGGCCAAGTACGGTACCGGCAAGATGGCCAAGCCGCCCGTGGCCAAGGATTGGGTGAAGACCGATCTGCTGGAGCAGGCCAAGAAGAGCATGAACCTCAAGTAAGAAGGGGAATCCTGCATGGCAAAGAACAAGAATGGCAGCTTCCTCCAGGGGTTGCTGGTGCCGCTGGTGGTGATCGCCCTGTGGGAGGGGGCCTCCCGCGCCGGCTGGATCAACCCGCAGATCCTGCCCTCGCCCTGGGCGGTGCTCAAGAAGTGGGGCGAATACGCCTCGCCGCTGAAGCCCTATGACCCCGAGGCCGGCAGCTGGCTGGCCTGGGTGTTCTCGGGTGAACTGGTGATGGACGCCATCGGCAGTCTCTATCGCGTGGTGGCAGGCTTCCTGATCGGCGCCGGCCTGGCCTTGCCGCTGGGCCTGCTGATGGGGTCGAGCCAGCGCATCTATGGCCTCATGAACCTGACGGTCCAGGTGATCCGCCCGATTCCGCCGATTGCCTATATCCCGCTGGCCATCCTGTGGTTCGGGCTGGGCAATCCGCCGGCGTTGTTCCTGATCTCGCTGGGGGCCTTCTTCCCGGTGCTGATGAACACCATCGCCGGGGTGCGCCAGGTTGACAGCATCTACCTGCGTGCAGCCCGCAACCTGGGCGCCAGCCAGTCCACGCTGTTCCTGCGGGTGATGTTGCCGGCAGCCGTGCCCTACATCCTCTCGGGGGTGCGTATCGGTATCGGCACGGCCTTCATCGTGGTGATCGTGGCCGAGATGATCGCCGTCAGCAATGGCCTGGGTTTCCGCATCATGGAAGCGCGTGAGTATTTCTGGTCGGACAAGATCATCGCCGGCATGATCACCATCGGCCTGCTGGGCCTGGCCATCGACCTGGGCATGAGCCGCCTCAACAATTACATGCTGCGCTGGCATCGCGGGCTGGAGAACTGACATGAACCAAGCCAATTCTTCGCCCCGCATCCGCGTGCAGGGCGTGCACAAGGTCTTCAAGACCGATGACCGCGAAGTCGTCGCCTTGAAGGATATCAACCTGGACATTCCCGACGGTCAGTTCGTCTGCCTGCTGGGACCCTCCGGCTGCGGCAAGTCTACCTTGCTCAATGCCATCGCCGGCTTCGCCCTGCCGTCCACCGGGGAAATCCTCACCGATGGCAAGGTGGTCAGCGAGCCGGGGCCGGATCGTGGCATGGTGTTCCAGGAATATGCGCTCTTCCCCTGGATGACGGTGGAGCAGAACGTCGCCTTCGGTCTGCAGATCAAGGGAACGCCCAAGGCCGAGATCGTCCAGCGCGTGACCCAGTTGCTGGACAAGCTGGGCCTGATCGACTTCCGCACCCGTTTCCCCAAGGACCTGTCGGGCGGCATGCGCCAGCGGGTGGCGATTGCCCGGGTGCTGGCGCTGGATTCGCCCATCATGCTCATGGATGAGCCCTTCGGTGCCCTGGATGCGCTGACCCGTCGCAACCTGCAGGACGAATTGCTGCGGATCTGGGACGAGTTCAAGAAGACCATCGTCTTCGTCACCCACAGCATCGAGGAAGCGATCTACCTGGCCGACCGCATCGTGGTCATGACCTACCGTCCCGGTACGGTCAAGCGTGACATGCTGGTGAACCTGCCGCGGCTGCGCGATCCGGCCGATCCCGACTTCAATGCCTTGAAGCGTGAACTGGGCCAGTTGGTGATGGAAGAGCAGCAGCGCCATCACAATGCCGAGATGAAGGCTGCGGCCGTCGATTGAGGGTCGAGGTACTCCTCTGGACACGGCAGGCCAGTCCTGCCGTGTCGCATTTGCGGGGACCATCCGCACGGTTTGTCTGACCAGGCGCAACCGGGTCGTCGGCCGAGATAGTGTAAACTTGGGCGATGCAAACTTATTTTTTCATCCTGGCTGCGCTGCTCTACCTGGCATGCGCCTTCATGCCCTCGCAGCGGCGCATGCCGATCTCGCTGGGCATCGTGGTTGGCTGGATGCTGCATGGTGGGGCGCTGCTGTCGGACATGTTCGCGCCCGACGCCGTGCGGGTGGGGTTTGCGGTCATGCTCTCTTCCACGCTGTGGATTTCGGTGGCCGCCTACTGGCTGGAAAATCGCAATTTCTCGCTCGACAGCATGCGCGTGCTGGTGCTGCCCGTGGCGGCACTGTCGGTGATCCTGCCCAGCGTCTTCCCCGGCAACCTGGTGGCGCTGGCCGGCAAGTCGGACTGGTTCCTGGCGCATATCGCCATCTCCATCCTGGCCTACAGCACGCTGACCATTGCTGCCTTCCATGCGGTGCTGATGGTATTGCAGGAGTCGCGCCTGCATACCCGTCCCGGGCCGACTGCCCAGGCCAGCTGGTTCGGCCTGGCGCTGGACCGGCTGCCGGCGCTGCTGACCATGGAAAAATTGCTGTTCCGCCTGATTGCCTTCGGTTTCGCGTTGCTGACGCTGACCGTGCTATCGGGCGTCGTCTTTTCCGAGCAGTTGTTCGGGACGCCATTCCGGTGGGACCACAAGACGGTCTTCACCATGCTGTCCTGGCTGCTGTTCGGCCTGCTCCTGGCCGGCCGTCGCTGGCAGGGATGGCGGGGGCGGACTGCGCTCAGCTTCACGCTGGCCGGCTTCGCCATCCTTTTATTGGCTTATGTGGGCAGCCGGTTCGTGCTTGAAGTCGTGCTGCATCGGGTACTGACATGAAATATCTGATCTGGCTGGTCGTGTTGCTGGCCGTGGTGGTGTGGTTCCAGCGCGCCAAGAAATCCATGCTGGCCGGCAATGACGCGGCCGGCGAGGGCGAGGCGGGTGCCGAACCCGGCATGCCGCGCCCCAAGCCCTCGCGTTTCCGGCGTCGCACCGACAGCAACGTCGAGACCATGGTCCAATGTGCCCATTGCGGCATCCATTTCCCCGCCTCGGAAGCGGTGGTGCATGCCTCGGGCGCCTATTACTGCTCGGAAGAGCATCGCCGCCTGGCCTCCTTCTGAGCCATGAGCGTACCCATCACCGAGGCCGATACCTGGAGTACATGGGATATCGACGACGAGGGCTGGTGCCGACAAGCCCGCCGCGAGCCCTCGCCCAACTGCGATGAGCGGCCGGCGGGCGTGGTGACGGACCTGCTGGTGATCCACAACATCAGCCTGCCGCCCGGTCAGTTCGGTGGCCCTTATATAGCAGACCTGTTCTGCAACCGTCTCGACTTCGAAGCCCATCCCTATTTCGACCAGTTGCGGCCGTTGCGGGTCTCGGCGCATTTCCTGATCCGCCGCGACGGCGAGGTCGTGCAGTTCGTCCCCGCTCACCGCCGAGCCTGGCATGCCGGGGTGTCGGTCTTCGATGGCCGTGAGCGCTGCAATGACTTTTCCATCGGCATCGAGCTGGAAGGGACCGACTTCGCACCCTTTGCCGAGGCCCAGTATCCGGTCCTGGCGAAGCTGTCCCAGGCCCTGGCCACCCGCTATGGACTCACCTCTGTCGCCGGTCACGAACACATCGCGCCGGTGCGCAAGACCGATCCCGGTCCCTGTTTCGACTGGGACCGCTATCGGGAGGAAATGATGAAAATCATTAACGGGGCGCAATTGCGCTTCCCTCTTGGGCTACACAAAAGTCAAGCTTCCACGGACGAAAAATTCTAGAAATAGCGGTTGCATCATCAAAGTGGCGCCACTAGAATTAGTCCCAATCGATGTTTTGATACTAGATGTAGTGTTCTGGTGAACTTATTTTTGTACAAGGGTCTTCATCCACAGATGGCCCGTTTCGGCAGTGCTTCAGAAGGTGAAAGACCCACGAGGCAGTAACCAAGTACGACAACGCCCGCGGTTCATCCTTCTTTTATTTCCGTCGTTCCACTCATCAGGTTCAAGCAGTTTTTGCGTCAGCATGAATGTCCACGCAAGGGATAGTCATTGTGCGGCGCTTCCGTCGTTTTCCAATCCCTGCAGCCGGGATTGAATTGTTTAGTTATTAGCAACGCAGGCGATCACCCCGCTCGTCTGCTCCATGTATCCAGGAGGCTAAGTGCGCTCAACCCAAGAAATTTCCGTCAAATCGCCTGCCCCGTTTGGCGTGTCCGCCGAGCTGGAAGGCTCCGCTGAAGGCCAGACCGTCGTATCCCAGTCCGCTGGTCTGGGCGAATACCGCATCATCCGCCGCAACGGCGCCGTGGTCGGTTTCGAGCCCTCCAAGATTTCCATCGCCGTGACCAAGGCCTTCCTGGCCGTCAACGGTGGCCAGGGCGCGGCCTCGGCGCGCGTGCGCGAGATGGTCGAGCAACTGACCGCCAACGTGGTGTCGGCGCTGGTGCGTCGCCAGCCCGCCGGCGGCACTTTCCATATCGAAGACATCCAGGACCAGGTCGAGCTGGCCCTGATGCGCTCGGGCGAGCATGACGTGGCCCGCGCCTACGTGCTGTACCGTGCCAAGCGCATGGAAGAGCGCGCCCAGCAGGGTGCCGCCAACAAGACCGAAGTGGTCGCCCCGCAACTGCACGTGACCGAAGATGGCCAGAGCCGCCCGCTGGAGATCGCCGAAGTGCGTGCCCTGATCGACGCCGCCTGCGTCGGCCTGGACGGTCATGTCGATGCGGATGCCATCCTCGCCGAGACCGTCAAGAACCTGTACGACGGCGTGCCCGTCGAAGAGCTGTACAAGTCCGCCATCCTGGCTGCCCGCGCGCTGATGGAAAAGGACCCGGCCTACAGCCAGGTGACTTCGCGTCTGCTGATGCATACCATCCGCAAGGAAGTCTTCGGCAAGGAAGTGGCGCAAGCCGATGCACCGGCCGAGTACCTGGAATACTTCCCGCAATACGTCAAGAAGGGTATCGACGCCGAGCTGCTCGACACCAAGCTGGCCCAGTTCGACCTGGCCAAGCTGGCTGCTGCCATCAAGCCCGAGCGCGACCTGCAGTTCGGCTACATCGGCCTGCAGACCCTGTATGACCGCTACTTCCTGCACATCAGCGGTACCCGCATCGAAATGCCGCAGGCCTTCTACATGCGTGTGGCCATGGGCCTGGCGCTCAACGAGATCGATCGCGAAGCCCGCGCCATCGAGTTCTACGACCTGCTGTCGTCCTTCGACTTCATGAGCTCGACCCCGACCCTGTTCAACTCGGGTACCCTGCGCTCGCAGCTGTCCTCATGCTACCTGACCACTGTGGCCGACGACCTGGACGGCATCTACGAAGCCATCAAGGAAAACGCCCTGCTGGCCAAGTTCGCCGGTGGCCTGGGCAATGACTGGACCCCGGTGCGCGCCCTGGGCGCCCACATCAAGGGCACCAACGGCAAGTCGCAAGGCGTGGTCCCCTTCCTGAAGGTGGTCAACGACACCGCCGTGGCGGTCAACCAGGGCGGCAAGCGCAAGGGTGCAGTCTGCGCCTACCTGGAAACCTGGCACATGGACATCGAGGAATTCCTCGAACTGCGCAAGAACACCGGCGACGACCGCCGCCGCACTCACGACATGAACACCGCGAACTGGATTCCCGACCTGTTCATGAAGCGCGTGATGGAAAAGGGCGAGTGGACCCTGTTTTCGCCCTCCGACACCCCGGACCTGCACGACAAGTTCGGCCGTGCCTTCGAAGAAGCCTACACCGGCTATGAAGCCAAGGCCGCCCGCGGCGAGCTCAAGCTCTTCAAGAAGGTCCAGGCCAACGACCTGTGGCGCAAGATGCTGTCGATGCTCTTCGAGACCGGCCACCCCTGGATCACCTTCAAGGATCCCTGCAACATCCGTTCGCCCCAGCAACACGTGGGCGTGGTCCACAGCTCCAACCTGTGCACCGAGATCACCCTGAACACCAACGACAGCGAAATCGCGGTCTGCAACCTGGGTTCGGTGAACCTGCCGGCGCACCTGGTCAATGGCGAGCTGGACCATGCCAAGCTGCAAAAGACCATCCGCACCGCCATGCGCATGCTGGACAACGTCATCGACATCAACTACTACGCCGTCAAGAAGGCCCGTGACTCGAACCTGCGTCACCGTCCGGTGGGCATGGGCATCATGGGCTTCCAGGACTGCCTGCACATCAAGCGCGTGCCGTACGCCTCGATGGACGCTGTCGAGTTCGCCGACCGCTCCATGGAAGCTGTCTGCTACTACGCCTACATGGCCTCCACCGAACTGGCTGAAGAGCGCGGCCGTTACGCCTCCTACCGCGGTTCGCTGTGGGATCGCGGCATCCTGCCCCAGGACTCCCTGAAGCTGCTGGCGCAAGAGCGCGGCGGCTACCTGGAAACCGACACCACCGAGACCCTGGACTGGGCTGCCCTGCGTGCGCGCATCGCCGAACACGGCATGCGCAACTCCAACTGCGTGGCCATTGCGCCGACGGCGACCATCTCCAACATCATCGGCGTGTCGGCCTGCATCGAGCCGACCTACCAGAACCTGTACGTGAAGTCGAACCTGTCGGGCGAATTCACCGAAATCAACGAGTACCTGGTACGTGACCTGAAGGCCCGTGGCCTGTGGGACGAAGTGATGGTCGCCGACCTCAAGTATTTCGACGGCAGCCTGGCCAAGATCGACCGCATCCCGCAAGACCTGCGTGACATCTACGCCACCGCCTTCGAAGTGGATCCGTCCTGGCTGGTGGAAGCCGCTTCGCGTCGCCAGAAGTGGATCGACCAAGCCCAGTCGCTGAACATCTACATGGCCGGTGCCTCCGGCAAGCGTCTGGACGAGACCTACAAGCTGGCCTGGCTGCGCGGTCTGAAGACCACCTACTACCTGCGCACCATCGGTGCCACCCACACCGAGAAGTCCACTTCCCGCGCGGGTGCATTGAACGCCGTGGCAGTCGACGGTGGCGCCGGCAGCATGGCTTCGGCCTCGGGCAATGCGGTTCCGGCCGCCCCCATCGCCTCGGCAGCCAGCGCTTCGGCGGCCTACGTGATGCCGACTCCGGGCGCTTCCATCGAAGCCGACGGTCCGGTCTGCACCATGCGTCCGGGCGACGCCGGCTTCGAAGAGTGCGAGGCCTGCCAGTAAGCAACCCGGGTGGGGGCCGGGATGGCCTGCCGATGAGGATGATCAAGGTCGTCCGAGATGCCGGCAGCTACACTGTCCCCCAGCCCCACCCAACCTAGTCGGCGCATCGCGGTGAACTTCACCGGATGCGCCGTTGTCACCTGATAGATACCCGGAACTCCGCCGAGCCAGTGTCACCGGCCGGCAGCTTCCGACACAGTAAAGAGGAACCACAGATGCTTTCTTGGGATGATGAAGCCAAGCCGACCCAGGCGCCGCGCACTCCGAACATGGCGCAGCCGCAGTTGCAACCTGCCTTCGGCAACGTGCAGCAGTCCAATGCTGCGCTGAACCCGGCGCTCATGGCCGGCAAGGCCGACGCGGTCGATACCACCCGTCGCGTCAACGCTGCCGACAAGCGCATCATCAACGGCCACACCGACGTGAACCAGCTGGTCCCCTTCAAGTACAAGTGGGCCTGGGACAAATACCTGGCCGGCTGCGCCAACCACTGGATGCCGCAGGAAATCAACATGCAGCGCGACATCGAGCTGTGGAAGAATCCGAACGGCCTGACCGAGGACGAGCGTCGTCTGGTCAAGCGCAACCTGGGCTTCTTCGTCACCGCCGACTCGCTGGCCGCCAACAACATCGTGCTGGGCACCTATCGCCACATTACCGCACCCGAGTGCCGCCAGTACCTGCTGCGCCAGGCCTTCGAGGAAGCCATCCACACCCACGCCTACCAGTACATCGTCGAGTCGCTGGGCCTGGATGAAGCCGAGATCTTCAATGCCTATCACGAGGTCGCGTCGATCCGCGACAAGGACGAGTTCCTCATCCCCTTCATCGATACGCTGACCGATCCCGAGTTCAAGACCGGCACCATGGAGAATGACCAGAAGCTGCTGAAGTCGCTGATCGTCTTCGCCTGCATCATGGAAGGTCTGTTCTTCTACGTCGGCTTCACGCAGATCCTCGCGCTGGGTCGCCAGAACAAGATGATGGGCGCGGCCGAACAGTACCAGTACATCCTGCGTGACGAATCGATGCACTGCAACTTCGGCATCGACCTGATCAACACCGTGAAGATGGAGAACCCGCACCTGTGGACTCCTGAATTCCGTGAAGAGATCAAATCGTTGTTTTTACGCGCGGTGGAGTTGGAATATCGTTACGCAGAGGATACAATGCCGCGAGGCGTGCTCGGGTTGAACGCCACCATGTTCAAGGGCTACCTGCGATTCATCGCAAACCGCCGCGCACAGCAAATCGGATTGGACCCGCTGTTCGCACAAGAAGAAAATCCGTTCCCGTGGATGAGCGAGATGATTGATCTGAAGAAGGAGCGCAACTTCTTCGAGACCCGAGTCATCGAATACCAAACCGGGGGCGCGCTGAGTTGGGAATGACGTGCAGTCTCGAAGTACTCTTCCGCGAGACAGGATGCACAACGGTGGTCGGGTAGCTTGCAAGATACCCGGCCGCTGAAACTGAAAGGCATACGCCAAATTAATGAACAGTCAGAGACCGAACCATTCTTCTCTGTTATCGCCGCTTAACCCCATCGTGTCGGGTCAGGCGGCTTTTCCTTTGAAAAACGCCGAAGTTTTTCAGGAACGCGATTCCGACGCTAGCGTTTGAACACGCTGGCGTTTTTTTTGGTGTCGCGCCTGCTCCCGTAGTCGACTTCATCCTGCGCCATTGCGCGGGCACTACCGGAGGGGCGTCGCCAAGATAGCTGAAGCGCTGCATAGGTGAGGGGATGCAGCAGTTCAGCTGGTGCCGAATTCATTAGCGCAAGCGACAGGCTGCTTGTGCCGATGAATAACCCGCCCGCGTCATCGCGATGTCGCTTGCGGGTTGCTTATATCAAGCTTGATTTTTTCCATTCACGTGAAGAAGGAGAAACAAAATGGCAACAGCAGCAAAGAAGCCCGCGGCCAAGAAGCCGGCGGCAAAGAAGGCAGCAGCCGCTAAGGAAACCACCAAGAAGGTCGTCGCGGCTACTGCCAAGAAGACCGTAGCGAAGGCCGCCGCCAAGCCGGCAGCTGCCAAGAAGGCAGCCGCTCCGAAGGCAGCAGCGAAGAAGGTTGCAGCTCCGAAGGCCGCCGCCAAGAAGGCA